>JADFXU010000002.1 GCA_015233365.1 Nitrospirota bacterium
CCTGCAATCGCTTTTTAGCCTCATCTGTGAGGCTGTCTTCGCCCGGTATCAGGAAATACGCGTAGGCCTGGACATTGCCTCTTCCCACCCGTCCCCTGAGCTGATAAAGATCAGCCAGCCCGAAGGTATCCGCCCTGTCTATGATAATGGTGTTGGCAACGGGGATATCGAGGCCCGAGCCTATAATTGAACTGCAAACAAGGGTAGTTACGTCGCCGTTCAGGAAGCGCAGCATTATTTTTTCGAGTTGGACTTCAGGCATTTGTCCGTGTGCTATGGCCAACCGGGCCTCAGGCACCAGCCTTCGCACATACTCAGCCATTTTTTCTATGTCCCGCACCCTGTTGTGAACGAAAAAGACCTGGCCGTCCCTTTTCAGCTCTCTTTCGACCGCCTCCTTTATTGTTTTGTCATTAAAGGGAGTGACAATGCTCCTCACCGCAAGTCTTTCTTCAGGCGGTGTCTCAATAGTGGCGATTTCTCTGATGCCTGACAATGACATATGCAGTGTCCTTGGAATGGGTGTCGCAGTGAGCGTAAGGATATCGACACCCTTCTTTAATTCTTTAAGACGCTCCTTCTGGGCAACCCCAAAACGGTGCTCTTCGTCAATAATCAGCAGCCCGATGTCAGGAAACCGGATATCCTTGTTCAGGAGCATATGCGTACCGATAATAATATCTGTTTCACCATCAGCCAGGGCTTTGACCGATTGCCGTATCTGTTCCTTGTTTTTAAACCTGCTCAGGTAGTCGATTTTCACCGGAAATCCTGAAAAGCGCATTTTAAAAGTCCTGTAGTGCTGTTCGGCCAGCAATGTCGTAGGCACAAGGACAACTACCTGTTTGCCGTCGAACAGGGCCCTGAAAGCGGCCTTTATCGCAACCTCGGTTTTGCCGTAACCTACATCGCCGCAAAGCAGCATGTCCATTGGGGTTTCCGAATGCATGTGTTTTTGAATCTCCTCAAATGCCTTTATCTGGTCGGGCGTCTCATCATATGGAAAGAAATCATCAAACTCCCTGTGCAGGGAGGTGTCTTCACTGAAAACGAAGCCACGGGAAATCTTTCTCTCGGCATAAAGCCTGACCAGTTTGTCGGCCATTTCCTGGATTCTTTCTTTGATCCGGCGTTTTGTTTTTTGCCATTTCTTGCTTCCAAGCCTCTCTATGGCAGGCGTGTGCCCTTCACCGGCGCTGTACTTTTGGAGTTTATCAATGCTGTAAAAAGGAATATATAACCGGTCGCCGTGAGCATACTCCAGGGTTATCATGTCCTCTTCGTAGCTGCCGGTCTTTTGTCGCTGAAGTCCTGTGAACCTTCCTATGCCGTGGTCCTTATGTACTACGAGATCACCTGCCTTGAGATCGTCGATCGTGAAAAGAAGCCTGGAAGCTTTCGATCGCTTAATGGATCTGTAAGCAGGCCGTTCGCCGAAAAGTTCCCTGTCAGTCAGGATGAGTGCATTTTGTATCCGAACACCGGATGAAAGTGTACCGGTTATGATGCTGACGCCGCCCTCGTAAGATTCGAGGTCTTTGTTACTGAGAATCGGAGCTATTACTCCCCCGTCGAACAAGATATCTTTGAGACGTTCAGCCTGGGCCCGCGAGGGGAGCACCATCAGGATATTGGAACCGGCCGATTTGATGGCCGAAGGTATATCACTAAGTTCTTTGCGTTCTTCGGTTAAAATCCCCATGCCTTTGACAGATTGTTCCATGGCATCGATTCCTTCTCCGGAAAAGGGCAGGTGGGATACAGTATAAAGCCGGCAAGCCGGCAAGGCGGGCAGCTGGTCAGGTTGAAGTGCGCCTTCGATAAGGAATACCTCAGGATTTTCAACAGCTGCCAGTTCATGGATTATGGTGCCGCCCGGATCATCCTCGCTAGCCGGAAGAATCGACAATCCCTGGACTTCCCTCACTGAACGCTGCGTTTCTATATCGAAAGCGCGAATCATTTCTATCTGATCACCGAAAAACTCTATCCTTACCGGCATGTCTTCGCCATCCCCCCCAAAGTCTGTGGCTGTTGGGGGACCCCCGGTTGCCTGGCAAGTTGCAGGGTAAATATCGAAAAGCCATTCTCTTTGGCTGTATTCTCCTTTTTCTACGACGACACTTGACTTCTTATACCCGAGTCGCACGAGCATAGCGTTCAATGTGTCCCGCCCTATGGATACCCCTCTTCTGAGAGTAATAACGGAATCCCTTATCGCTGAAAAGGTGAATCCTGTCCCGACAGCCTCCGGAGAAGTGACGATGCCGATGTTTCCCTGAGTGCTCGCAGCCAGAACTACTGATGCTCTCCTTCCAATCGATTCAGGGCCAGACGCAGGCGGGAAGAGACTGATTGTCCTGTCAATGCCGGGAAACAGTCGCATGAAAGAAAGAAGGTCGTTGTAAAGTGCACGGGCGGATTCGGGGGAACCCTCGATTACCACAAACGGGCCGGTATGGCATAAAAGCAATAGCGCAAAATGGGCGACAGAGCAGTTATAAAGTCTCCCCTCGCTGCTTTCCGTCAAGTTCTTAAGGAGTTTCGAAGCGTGCTGTATTAAGTTCTGATGCAGATTTGGCATACCTGATATGATTTAATTATACTATAAAGCAGGCGAAAGGCTAAGGGCTAAAGGCAAAAGGTTGAAATCAAAACACAGACAGAGGTATATTTGCATTATTAAGTCGTTATCCTTTGGCCTTTTGCCCTTGGCCTTTAGCCTGCTGTTTTGTCTTTCGCCTGCTGTTATTTTTGCCGCGCAAAAGAGCGACTGTGTCGAATGCCATCGTAAGGTGACGCCGGGAATAGTGCAGCAACACCTTCAAGGCAAAATGGCCAAGGCGGGGGTCGATTGTTCTGCATGCCACGGATCAGAGCACAAAAAAGCGGATGACTCGAAGCTGGCCAGGCTTCCTACCCCCGGGACCTGTGCCGGGTGCCACAAGAAACAGGCTGACCAGTTCAAGTCGGGCAAGCACATCGGCAGGAACGATATGAATTCCCCGGAATCCATGCGTTACGGAAATGCACAATGTGATGCCTGCCACAGCAGGCATTTATTCAGTAAACTGGAAGCACAGAATCCAAATGTCTGCCGCGCCTGTCATGCATTGCAATGGGAAATATGGTCGACATCCAGGCATGGCATAATCTGGCAGATAGAGGGCAAATGGAGCAAGAGGGTTCCTGCCTGCCGGACTTGTCATATGCCGGACGGGGACCATTCCGTCATGGTAACCCCCGGCAAAATGGTCCGCACCTGCACAAAGTGCCATGGGGCCGGCTACGTAAAAAAAATGTTGGATGTTGAATGCCGGATGTTGAATTAAGGAATAAAATATTTTTTGTTCCCCTTTCAAAATCCAACATCGAACATTTGTTTGGCTTTTATTCCACCGGAGTAACCACAGCCATTACCACCAGTTTTTCTCCCTTATTCGCCTCAAACCCGTGGGAGACCATGGGGTCGCACAGAATGCATGTCTTTTCATCAGCCTCTATGCGCTCCTCACCGACGGTAAAGGTGCCTTTTCCCTCGACACAATACATGAGCAGCCTGAGAGGAGCTTTATGGGGTTCGAGCTTCTGCCCTGCGTCCAGGCACATAAGTGCGACACGCATTTCCGGCTTGTCGGAAACCATCTCGCGTGAAATCTTGTCAGGATAAAATTTAATCAACTTCTTAAGATCGAGCACTTCCATAATATACCCCCTTCTCTAATGTGTAATGCCAAGAGCTAACTCACATTATTTATAAATCCTGCTCGACACCATACCCCATAATGCTATCTTACCACCATCTCCAGAGAGCAACAATGAATACGATAACAAAGGTAAGCACCAGGTTCATATATGCAAAAACGTAGAAAAGCCGTTGATGAAACGGCATCGGCAGTTTTTTGGCTGTCAATAAAAGATTTCCTGCAACGGGCATTGCAAGCACCTTTTCTTCACCATGGGGCGCTGTTTTCAGCAGATCGGTCATGTCCTGCCCCGCATTATGTTTTCTCAAATGAGAACCGCCCTTCCAAAGCCTGCTCTGTGTCAAATCGTAAACCACACCTTTATAAGCGACATAGGCCGGCCTTCCCTCTTTCCCGTCAAACGCGGCCAGTTCATCCGGCGTATAAGTGCCGGACGCACTTTTGACAGCCGCTTTCCGCTGCGTGCGCAACCTGGGGCCTATGAAAATGGTCACTATGAGCGCACTCAGGAACATAACGGCAAACAGCGCTATTTTGATACTGAGGAGAAGGCCGAACCGCGTTGTATAAAAAGATTGCAACGAAGGCATTCTGGCGATAGTAAGCAGAATGCCCGTTATGAGAACAACAATCATAGATATCCAGCCGAGCCGCATTTCCCCGCGGGGAAGCCCCTTTACGGCATATGCCGGTTTCAGAAGCAGGTGGACATAAATGATGGCTCCGAACCAGATTATAGCCGCCATTATGTGGAAATAGCCGATGAACAACCGCACAATTCTCTGCGCCCGGGTAATCGGCCTGTAATGTTGCTTCGCCTGAAGTTCCTCTAAATACTTCCTGCCCTTTTCAGTGAGAGGTCTTCCCCCTGCCGGGTTAACATGGCATTCAGTACACGCAAGTCCCGTTTTCTGCGCAAATTCGGGCGTAGCATACGATAACGACGGAAGAGAGAGACATAAAAAGACGAAAAGAAAGCCGGTAAAAAATATATGTTTCATCACTGTTCACTGTTTAATGATTTCGACTTCTCCGCTCTCGTCGTTGTATATGCCGGTAACAATTTGGATTGCCCCTGCACCGACCAGGTTATTTACAACAGGGCTTTTCCTGAGCAGGTATTTTCTCTGAATCAGGATGTTTTCCCTGATAGCATTATGGAGGATGTCCTCTTTACTGCCGCCCATTGCAGCAGCTTTTTTAACAGCCGGTACAATTTTTCTGACCAGCGCCATAATATTATCCTGGCTTATCTCTTTTGTTTCGACCGCAGCCTTAACTACATCGCATTTATCATGTCCCAGGATAATGAGAAGCGGGGTGTGGAGTCGTTTGGCTGCGTATTCGATGCTGCCCACTGAGATGGGATCAAGAACGTTACCCGCTGTCCGTATTGCGAATATGCTGCCAGGGCCCTGATCGAAAATGATTTCAGGGGCCACCATTGAATCCGAGCAGGCAACCACTATTGCCCACGGATGTTGTTTGAGATTCTTTGACTGCACGTGACGCCCCGAAGCAAAGCGCTTATTACCGTCGAGAAGCTTGCTTAACGCTTCATAACTATTAAGTTTGATTGGTGTGCCATCGCTTTTTTGAGCATCCGCAAAGGCAATACCGAAAGTAAGCAGTAAGCAGTAAGCAGTAAGCAGTAAAAGGCGGGGAAACAGCTTATTAATTTTCAGAATAGTATTAATTTCATTCTTCACCATACGTCCTCCTAATCGGCTATTTCTTGCTTTTTAGCGCCTACTGCTTAGTGCTTACTTTCTTTACTGTTCAGTATCTTTTCAATGATCCCCGTGGTCGACACCCCTGCAACGTATGGCAGGCTGTGCACTTCAGAAACAATATCAGAGCCCACGATGTCCTCTTTATTCCAGTCGCCGCCCTTCACCAGCACATCCGGTCTGATCGATTTTATAAGTTCGTGCGGGGTATTTTCAGAGAAGAGTGTCACATAATCGACGGCTTCGAGAGATGCGAGGACCTCTGCTCTATGTGCTTCTTCATTAATAGGCCTTTGAGGTTTCAAACTGCTGACAGAAACATCGGAATTCAGGCCGATGATCAGAATATCTCCAAGTTTCCGGGCCTCTTTCAAGTAGCGGACGTGTCCAACGTGCAGCAGGTCAAAACAACCGTTGGTGAAGACTGTTTTCTTCCCTTCGGATTTGAGCTTTGTAACGACTTTCCTGAGTTCATCCCGCGAAAGTATTTTGGACATGTTCAACCCTGCAAGCCTTTCTATTTTTCACGGCAACGGTTTGCCGCTGAGAATTCTGAAGATGTCGTTGTACATCGCAAAGATCATCAGCATGACCAGAAGGGAGAGGCCGATACGCTGAGCAATCAGAACGGTCTTTTCGCTCAAAGGTTTCTTTCGTATGGCTTCGAGGCCCAGGAAGAAGATATGCCCGCCGTCAAGGACCGGGATGGGCAGCAGATTCAATATGCCGAGATTAATGCTTATAATAGCGGCAAAAATGAAATAGCTCAGGGCGCCGGCTGTCGCCTGTTTTTCGGCCAGTTGGAATATCAGAATCGGGCCGCCGATAGTTTCAGCGGGAATGATCCTCTGTATGAGTTTTATTATTCCGACTACGGTTAAAGATGAGATTTCCCATGTTTTCAGCAATGCGCTCCCGGCAGCGCCTGTCAGGTTTTCTTTGATTATAAACGTGTCTCCCGACGGTTTCACGCCTATGAGGCCCAGCTCCCGCTCTTCTCCGAAGAGGTCTTTCATTTTTTTCCTGTCAGGAGTTATTGATACGGTAAGGACCAGGGTATTCCTTTGTACCGTCAGCACCAGAGGTTTGCCCGGGCTGCCGTGAATTATATCGGTCATCTCGGCCCATTGTTTAACAGGGGAGCCGTTAATAGCCGCAATTCTGTCCCCTTTTTGCAGCATGGCTTTAGCTGCCGGGGTGTCCGGCATGACCTCTCCAATTGTGGGGAGCAGGGTGGGCACTCCTGCAAGATAAACAAAAAAGAAAATAATGAGGGCGGTCAGCAGATTGAACAGGGGACCTGCCAGGATAACCAACACTCTCTTATATGCAGGCTGGTAGCGGAATGAGCGCTCCTTCTCGAAAGCATCCGCATCATCTTTAACATCACCGATGTCCTCTTGTCCGAGCATTTTCACATAGCCTCCGAGAGGCACGGACGAGATCACGTATTCGGTCTCCCCGAGCTGTTTACCGATGACCCTGGGCCCAAAACCCAGCGAGAACTTGAGGACCTTTATCCCGCTGATTTTTGCAAACAGAAAATGTCCCATTTCATGGATAAAGATTAGAAAGCCGAACAATAAAATGGCAGATATGATACTCAACTAATTCCCTCTCTAACTAAAATGTTGAATGTTGAATTTTAAATGTTGAATTGTGGTAAAAAAAGTTATTAGTTTTCCTTAATTCAACATTCAACATTTAAAATTCAACATTCTTATAGCTTCTTCCCTTGCCCAGTTATCAGCTTCAAGGATTGCGGCTATGTCACCGGCAGGCTGCATTAAATGGGATGCCATTACTTTTTCTATTATAACAGGTATTTTATTGAAACCAATAATGCCGTCCAGGAAGGCCCTGACTGCGATCTCATTGGACGCGTTGAGGACAGCCGGCAAAGTGCCCCCCTTCTTCAGTGCCTCATAAGCAAAAGACAGGCAAGGGAACGTGGCAGTATCCGGCCTTTGAAAGGTAAGTCCCGGCAGAGTTTCCCATGAGAGGGGTTTCAGGACAGAGCAGAGCCTTGCAGGATAAGACAGGGCATAGGCAATAGGCCCTTTCATATCAGGCTGAGAAAGCTGCGCCATATAGCTGCCGTCCGTAAACTCTATGATGGAATGAATGATACTCTGGGGGTGGACCAGTACATCTATTTTCCCGATGGGCAGACCGAAAAGGTAATAGGCTTCGATCACTTCAAGTCCTTTGTTCATCAGTGTGGCCGAATCTATGGATATTTTCTGCCCCATACTCCAGTTCGGGTGTTTGAGTGCGCTGCCCGGCGAGACTGTTTCAAGTTCTTCCGCTGTTTTGCCGATGAATGGCCCGCCTGATGCGGTAAGGATTATTTTTTCCACAGAGGCTTTTTCGTAACCGTGCATGCACTGGAAAATAGCGCTGTGCTCGCTGTCAACCGGCAACAGTGTCGTGCCGTGGAGCCGGGCCTCAGAAAGTGCAAGGGCTCCAGCCATCACCAGGGTTTCCTTGTTTGCTATCCCCACTGTCTTGACTGCCTTTATCGCAGCAAACGTGGGCAGGAGTCCTGCTGCACCCACAATGGCCGATATCACAATATCCGCCCCGGGCATTGAGGCCGTACTGCAGATGCCGTCAACGCCGAAGCGTATTTCAGGGACAGTAGCGGAAGTTGCGCGCAGCGCCGGGGAATCGCGAAGGGCCCGATAGCTTTTTTCATCGGATACGGCAACTATTTCCGGATGGAACTGCCGTATCTGTTCCGTGAGCAGTCCGGTATTCCTGCCGGCAGTCAGGCCGACGACTTTGAAGCGGTCGGGAAACCTTGCGACCACATCGAGCGTGCTTTTTCCTATTGAACCCGTGGAACCGAGGATTACTATTCTTTTCATAGAAAAAGTGTCACCAGGTATAAGACAGGTCCAGCGAAGAGCGCCCCGTCTATTTTATCAAGAATTCCGCCGTGACCCGGAATGAAAGACCCCGAATCTTTAATGTTCGCATCACGCTTGAACATGGATTCTACAAGGTCTCCGGCAATTGTCACTGCACCGATGGCTCCGCCGAATATAATAAGCTCGGGGAACCCGTTATGTTTCAGCAGCAGAGAACCGAGAATGAGCGACGCAATTATGCCTCCGGTAACCGAACCCACTGCCCCGGCAACGGTCTTGTTAGGGCTGACTGCCGCATAGAGCTTTCTCTTTCCTATGCTTTTGCCGACGTAATAAGCCATGCTGTCGGCGGCATAAACGCAGCCGTATAAAAAAAGGATCAATTCATATCCCTCCATTCGCAAATACCACTGTGCTATCAGCAGATTGGGAATATAGAAGACGCCCACCACAGCCGGCGCAATGTCTCTTAAGGCTGCAACCGGATCTTTTTTCATGAACAGCCTTGCCAGTGCGATCAGCATGAATGAGAGTATTAGCGAAAAAGTCTGCAAGCCCATGGCCGCGGACCGGAGGCCGGGGAAGCGCACTACTAAAAAGGGAACACAGAGCATGCAAATGCCGCTGAAAATTCCTATTAAAGAGAGTAACCTGTCGGTTTTATACATCGAATAGAATTCGGCCTGCGCTATGACGCTGACAACGACCAGGAGAAAAAGAAAGCAGGGGGCCGAAAGTTTTGAAATATAGAAGTAAAACAGAGGCAGAGCGATCATTGCAACAACGAGTCTTTTCAGGTGCATGTCGCTAAACACCCCACTTGTCGGGCGCCTTTTCGACTTTGCCGAAGCGCCTGCTTCTTGTACGGTATTCGTGAATTGCATCGAGCAGTTCTTCTCTTGTGAAGTCCGGCCACAACGTATTCGTGAAATAGAATTCAGCATACGCCGACTGCCAGAGCAGAAAGTTGCTCAGCCGCATTTCACCACTGGTCCTTATGATCAGGTCAGGGTCGGGAATCCCGGCAGTATCAAGGAGCCCGGCAATGTAGTTTTCGGTGATGTCGTCAGGGCCGGCACCCATTGCGATCGCTTTTTTCAAGGCCCTTATTATTTCATCTCGTCCGCCGTAGCTGAGTGCGCACTGCAAAATAAGATTGCTGTTGTGCCTGGTCTCATTTTCAGCGAATTCTATAACGGTCCTGATATTTTCAGGGAGTTTCTCCCTGTTCCCGACAATCCTGAACCGGATGCCTTCCCTCATGAAGTTTTCGAACTCTTTTTGGAGAGTCGATTCGAGGAGCGTCATAATTACCGCAACCTCCTGCTCGGGCCGCATCCAGTTCTCTATGGAAAATGCATAGATAGAAAGCACCTCCACCTGTACTTCTCTGGCTGCTTCGACTATCTCATGCACCCTTTCCACGCCGCGCTTGTGGCCTTCGGACCGCGGCAACCCTCTCATCTCCGCCCATCTGCCGTTGCCGTCCATGATGATGCCTATATGCTTAGGTATATTTCGTTCTTCCATGTAAGTCCTAAGAATGTCGGATGTTGAATGCTGAATGTTCAATTGCGGAGTTCAAAGATTATTATTCTTTCCTTAATTCAACATTCAAAATTAAACATCCAACATTTAATATTTTCATCTCCCCTTCAGCGAATATATATACAGATTGGAGGAAAAGAAAGGGTCTTCCCCTTTCAATATGTTCAGAGCCCTGGCGGTGAGAGACCCTTTTGCCAGAATGACCATCCGGTCGCCTATCAGATCAAAATCGAGCAAATTCCCTCCCGCATTCTTGATAAAGTCTCTTTCCTCAATGGCGGCTCCGTTCCACCACAAGCCTTTTATCGACGTAGACCCATATCCGAGTCCGAGCACTTTTATCGCACTAATCGAACCCAGGAGAGGTTTGCGTTTAGGCGCAAGCAGTTCATTGTTGGATACTATCAGCCTGTCTTTTACCGACCAGGTCCCGCGGCTTGCAAACAATCCGGATTCCTTACTGAACGTTATCTGTAAGCCGCCGAAGTCCTCTTTGCTCATCCACAAACGGATTCCTTTATCATTATAAACATTCAGAAAGCCTCTCTCGTCCCACGCAGCAATAGATTGTCCTCCTTCGGGCGAGATGAAGGGCTGGAAATCATAAATATTTACGCCGGCCGGCAGTTTCAGGATATCTCCTTTTCTGAACTTGTTATCGGCAAAGGTAAAAAAGTATACAGGCCCGTCATAGCCTTCTCTCCGGCTGAATGCCTGTGCAATCGCCTGATTCCCGAGTTTTCTTAAGAAGCGGTCTTCGATCTTCAACAACTGGGTGAATCTCGAATCCTGGAATTCATAGATATAGGAGACGACATCGTCGCCCTGCATGGCGGTAATAAGTATCTCATCCCGGCCGTCTTTGTTTAGATCGATAGCATCCATCCAGATAATCTCACCGCCCGGAATGGTGAACACTTCCGTTGCCTTAAGATTGACACCGGGGCGGTAAATTCTTATTTTGTTGCCATAAGCGAGCAGTATCTCCGGGTTGCCGTTGCCTTCCAGGTCACCTGCCGCAAGGCGGTCCGCTTTAAAAGGCAGATGAAAAGTCAGCAATACTTCTCCCTCTGTTGGTATAAAAAGGCCTGCCTTGAATCTCAGTTCTTTAACGCTGAGCTTGTCAGCCGAAACCATTTTTTGCGAAAAAGGTTTTTCATCGCCCACCCAAAAAAGGTCCTGTTTGAGGTCCACAATTTCGGCTGAAGTCTCGGAATGCAAGATTATTGCCGCGGCAGCTCCCTTGGCCTTCGCGTCCGCGAGAACCCTGGAAACATCATTTGTCTCGATGCCTGTATCGATGAGTTCAAAACGGTTCGTATCCCTGAGCACCTGGTAGTAAGCGTCGCCCAAAAACCAGTCGATATCGCCCTGGTAAAACAGCACTTTTATTTTAGTGGCCGGAATCTTGAGCCTGGCTCCGGCAAAATTTTCCGGGTTGCCTTTAATAACAACACCGGTTGCACCATTTTGAGCAACCGAGGTGACTTCAACGGTTCCGATAGGGAGATCAATATTGCCGAGAGGTTCTTTAGTAACCGGATGATAAAACTCTGCTCCTTCTTTAGACGCAGTGAGCCGCATGCCTTTTTTTAAAGATACTTGAGGTCCGGGCTCGATTTTTACCGAGTTGCCTTCAACAGAAGTAATTGTCCCTGCCACGCGGGCGAAATAAGAGAGGGTCTCCTCCTTCAGTTGCTTAAGAGCGGTCTCTGCGTCGTTTTCCAGGGCATTTTTCTGCGTAAAACCGGGCTGCGCAAAAAAAAGCAAAGATAAGAGTGAGGCAAGCGCAGCAATTCCTGCTTTTTGGAGCATTGAATTAATCCTCCGAATTTTAACTGGATTGCGATAAGAAATGCTTCTTTCATCGAGCATTGGATATGAAACAGTTTAAAATATGGAAAAGGCAAAAGGCAAATGGCAAAAAGGCCAAAACCGGCTAAAGGCTGAGGGCTAAAGGTCAAAAAAAGAAAAAACAACTGCTGGTAAAATAAAAAATCTGTCGTTGTCTTTGCCTTTAGTCTTTTGCCTTTTGCCGGTTTTTTATGTTTTAATATTAACAATGAAAAAAATCAGGATGTTGGCAGGTTTTGTGCTTTTAGCCGTATTTTTTGCGGTGCTTGGCGGATGCGGCGGGAAGCAGGTCAAGAAGGATGAAGATTTTGATGCCGAGAAGTTTCTTGCCAAGGCCGGCAATCTCGTTGATGAAAGGAATTACGATGATGCACGGAAGGTGCTTCTCGAGGTAAAGAACAGGGACACTACGAAGAAGTATGCTCCCATTGCACAATTGAGGATTGCCGACTCCTATATTAAAGACGGTGATTTCGAGCATGGCATAGAGGAATATAAAAAATTTCTTGAACTGTATCCGGACAATCCGAAGGCGTCATATGTTCAGTACCAGATTGCAATGGCTTACTTCCAGCAGATCGAAGGAGTCGACCGGGGGCTTGGCGCTGCGCGGAGTGCGCTGAAGGAATTAGACCGTCTGAAAGAGCTGTATCCGCGAAATCCTTATCGGGAGATCATAACACTCAGGGCGGAGAAATGCAGGGACATTATTGCTGAAGGCGAATTTTATGTTGGAGAATTCTACTACAAAAAGGAATCATATCAAGCTGCGATAGTCAGGCTTGAGGCCCTGCTCAAGCAGTTCCCGGATTATAAAGGCAACGATCGGACATTGCTGCTCCTCGGAAAATCATATAAAGCTCTTAAGATGACAGACAAGGCCAGGGAGTTTTTTCAAACACTTATAGATCAATATCCGTCAAGTCAGTTTGTCAAAGAAGCCAAAAAGGGCGCTCAAGGTTAGCAGTACCGTGAATTATCATTACTATCCCGCCTTTATGGACCTTAGAGGCAAAAATTGTGTTGTTATCGGCGGTGGAAAAATAGCTGAAAGAAAAGTCTTGTCTCTGCTTCGTTGCGGTGCAAACGTTACGGTTATAAGTCCTTTTGTAACCGTGGTGCTTGCTGAATATAGCGGAAGAAGACGGATAAGGCATATAAAAAGAAACTACAGAAAAGGTGACCTTGGAGAGGCCTTTCTCGTTATTGCCGCCACGTCCGACGAAGAGGTGAACCGTGAAGTTTCCCTTGAGGCCCCGTGCCTTTTGAATGTAGTTGATGCGCCTGAGCTGGCCAACTTTATTGTGCCGTCAGTCGTGAAAAGAGGACCGCTGGCATTTGCCGTGTCAACGTCGGGTGCGAGCCCTGCGTTGGCAAAAAGTATCAGAAAGGAGTTGGAACTGCTGTATGATAAGGAGTTCGGTATCTTTGTCGATTTTCTGGGCAGACAACGAAAAAATGTATTAAGAGGTATTGCCGACGAGCAGACGAGAAAACGAATCATAAAACAGATCTCCGGACCCGGGATAATCAAAAAATTAAGAAAAGAAGGACTGGAGAAGACAAAGAACAGCATTTTGAAAAGGATAAAAGAGGCAAAAGGCTGACAGACTGCGAGGGAATGACGACTTGTTTACGAGTGTCAGTTTTTATTTTAGTTTGGCCTTTAGCCATGTTTTTAATAATTAGGAGATGGCTATGTTGAATGTCGGTGTTATAGGCGTCGGGTATCTCGGGCAGCACCATGCCCGCATTTATGCCGAACTTGATGATGTCAGGATGGTTGCTGTAGCTGATACGGACAAAGTGCGTGCCGGCGAGATTGCAAAAAAATACGGCTGTGAAGCGTTTACTGATTACCGTGAACTTCTTGACGAAGTGGACGCAGTGAGCGTAGTCACCCCGACGACTTTCCACTATGACATAGCTATGGATTGTATCCGGGCGGGCAAGGATATACTGATTGAAAAACCCATTACTGCCACAACAGAGGAAGCGGACCGGCTTATTACGGCTTCGGAAGCGGCAGGCACCCTTATCCAGGTGGGCCATCTGGAGCAGTTTAATCCGGTTGTGCCGGCCTTATACCCTTTGCTCAATTCGCCCGGATTTATTGAGGCGGAGCGGCTGTCCCCATTTCAGGGCAGGGGGATTGACGTAGACATCACTCTTGACCTTATGATCCATGACATTGATGTCGTGCTTTCCATAATGGACGGAAACCCCTTGAGTGATATTAAAGCGGCGGGCGCAAAAGTATTGACCGATACTATCGATGTTGCAAAGGTGTGGCTGGAGTTTGCCGATGGCGCCAGTGCATTGCTTGCCGCAAGCAGGGTGGCATCCGATAAATCGAGAAAGCTCACCATTTACCAGGAAGATTCATATCTGGTCATGGATTACCAGCGGATGGAAATAACAAAATTCTTCAGGCACGGAGACAGGATTGTCAGCCATGCGATTCAGGTTGACAGAAAGGAGCCGCTTAAGGAGGAACTGAAGGACTTTGTGAAATGCGTCGGCAGCAGAAACAGGCCGGCTGTATGCGCCATAAAGGGACGTAATGCATTAAGGGTTGCTCTTCAGGCAGGGGCAAAGATTAAACAGGGGTGGCAAAAGTGATGAAACCTATGATCGACTTAAAGAAACAATACGCGGAAATTAAAGATGAGATACTACATGTCGTCAATGAAATACTGGAAAGCTCGCAGTACGTTCTCGGCAAAAGAGTTTCGGATCTCGAGACGGGAATCAGGGACTATCATGGCGTAAGGGAGGCTATCGGCGTCGCTTCGGGGACCGATGCCCTTCACCTGGCAATTAAGTCTCTCGGCATCGGGACAGGAGACGAGGTCATAACGAGTCCCTTCACCTTTTTTGCCACTGTTGAGGCCATTTTATATACCGGGGCCAAGCCGGTTTTCGTCGATATCGATCCTGATACATACAATGTTGACCCCCTGCTGCTGGAGAAAAAAATAACAAAACATACAAAGGCAATACTTCCGGTACATATCTTCGGCCATCCTGCGGATATGGAAAAGATCATGGATATCGCGGCGGCGAATAGCCTGAAGGTAGTGGAAGATTGCGCGCAGTCTTTCGGAGCATCGTTGCACGGGAAGAAAACCGGGAGCTTCGGCGATGCCGGATGTTTCAGTTTCTACCCGAGTAAAAATCTGGGCGCCTGTGGCGACGGTGGGATGGTTGTCCTTAATAACCAGGACATTGCCGATGCAATTAAGATGTTGAGGAACCACGGTTCCAGAGGGGGGTACCGGCATGAATGTATAGGCTACAACAGCAGGCTTGATGAAATACAGGCCGGGATCCTTCAGGTCAAATTCAGGAAGATCGATGAATACAACGGCAGGAGACGCGAGAACGCGCATATGTATAACCGGCTGCTCGCGGACAGCGTTGTCTGCCCCGTGGAACTGCCTGGCGCAGTTCATGTCTACCACCAGTATACGATCAGGAGTCCCAGGAGAGATCATATTCAGCAGAAGCTGAAGGAACAGGGAATCCCGTCGGTTGTCTATTATCCCATTCCTCTGCATTTGCAGAAGGCCATGGAATATCTGGGTCACCGTGAAGGAAGTTTCCCCATGGCGGAGCGGGTGTCAAAGGAAGTGCTCTCGCTGCCGATGTATCCGGAGCTTGAGGCTGCGGACATACACTGCGTGGCAGACGCGATCCGGGCATGCTTGAAAGAGTGATGATTATCGCCGGTGAGAGTTCCGGAGAACTATACGGCGCTCTCCTTTCCGGAGTACTCAGGTCACGCAACCCGGAGCTTCGCATTGCCGGTGTCGGCGGAGACAGAATGAAGTCGGCGGGCGTGGAACTCATATCGGAGATAGCCAGTTCTTTCGGCCTCATCGAGGCCGTCAGGACATTCGGGAAAATCAGACAGACGTTCAAAAAAATAGTTGCCTTTTTTACTTCCTTTGCTCCCCAGGTTGTCGTTCTGATAGATTATCCGGATTTCAACATCCCTGTTGCGCGGGAAGCTAAAAAACATGGTATAAAGGTGTTCTATTATGTGAGTCCCCAGGTTTGGGCCTGGAGAACGAAGAGGGTTGCCACTATAGCGAAACTGGTCGATGCAATGGCCCTTATACTGCCTTTCGAGAATGATCTGTACAGCAGAGCGGGTGTTCACTGCAAGTTTGTCGGCCACCCCATAATGGACGAAATAGCGGAAGTGACACGCAATACTGATAATTCCCTTCTCTCAATCAAAACAGAGCTTGGTCTCCAACCTGACAGGCCGGTTGTAGTGCTGATGCCGGGCAGCAGGCCTCACGAGGTGCAAAAACTCCTGCCTGTAATGGCCGGTGCTGCTGCCGCTCTCAAAGAGCGCTCCCCTGAATATCAGTTTGTGCTTCCGGTTGCGTCTAACCTTGGCAGCGATGCCCTGGCAATCATGCATAAGGAGTTGGGGAAATTCGCGCATCTTTCTCCGGTTACGACGACCCAGTCCATCAAGGCGCTTCTTTCAGCGGACTACGCTGTCATTGCCTCCGGCACAGCCACTCTGCAGGCGGCCCTTTTGGGAGTGCCCATGGTAGTACTCTATAAACTTTCCCCGTTCACTTATTTCGTGGGCCGGCTTGTTGTAAAAGTGAATCATGTCTCCCTCGTGAATATTCTGCTCGATAAATCTGTTCAGGGTGATTCGGGACTCAGAATCAGGGAACTGCTGCAGGGCCAGGCAAATAAAAAAAATGTAACGGAGGAGCTTTTCCGTATATCCGGCGATCACGAATACAGGAATGCCATGATTTCACAAATGGGAAAGGTGCGATCACTCTTTCTGAACCGGAATGCATCGCTGAGCGTTGCTGAAATGGTTGAAAATCTGCAAGCCGGCGAGCTGGCAAGCTAGTCGGGGGAGCGGACTATAATGTTCAACGGGTTATACAGCGCTCTTTATACTGCGGCATTGGCCTTTCTTCTGCCTTTTGAATATTTAAAGCGGCCGGTGGAATTGCGCAAGCGATGGCTGGTGGAGCGTTTCGGCATTTATGAGGCTGCGCGGTTCTGCTGCGCGCCCGTATGGATACATGCGGTTTCGGTCGGCGAGGTCATTGCATCGGTCCCCCTTTTAAAAAAAATAAAAGAGAGGCATCCGTCACTCGATGTTATTATTTCAACGGTGACTGACACGGGCCAGAAGGTTGCGAGGGAGCGCGCCGGGGCTTATGCTGAAATTATTTATGTGCCTTTCGACTTTCCTTTTGCCGTTAGAAATGCTCTTTGTAAAGTAAGACCGGCGGTTTTTATAATAATGGAAACGGAGTTGTGGCCCAATATTATCCGGATACTGAAGGAGAATAATGTTCCCGTAGTTCTTATGAACGGCAGACTATCGGAACGTTCACATAAGGGATATAAGAAAATGGTTTTCTTTATCAAACATGTTCTCCGCAACTTCACTTTTCTCTGCGTGCAGGATGACATATATGCGGAACGTTTCAGGAGCCTTGGCGCGGAGCCTGAACGGATAAAAGTACTCGGCAGTTTCAAATTCGATACCCGGCCTTCTTCCTCGGTGCCGGCATGGACTGAAACCCTGTCCGGCCCCATCATCATTGCAGGCAGCACGCACGAAACCGAAGAGGACTTGATTCTCGATGCCTATATGCGGTTGAAATCCGACTTTCCCGGCCTTAATCTTATAATTGCGCCGAGACATCCGGAGCGTTTCAGGACGGTGGAGGAACTCCTCAAAAAGAGCGGACTGAAATATATAAAGAGATCGGATATCCCATTCCGTAATGGAGATACGGAAAAGACCGCATCAGGCCTTGTTGTTCTCCTCGATGTCATCGGAGAGTTATCTGCTGTTTACGGGGCCGCTGATATTGCAGTCATGGGAGGCAGTTTCATTGAACACGGCGGGCAAAATCCCCTGGAACCCGCATTCTGGAGAAAAGCTGTCGTCTGCGGGCCCCATATGGAAAATTTCCCCTTCATGGAAGAGTTTTATTCCTCAAAAGGAGCCGTTATGGCGGAGGCCCGGCTGCTTTACGGTGTTTTGAAAGGCTTGCTTGATTCACCTGAAGAAATGCATCGCATGGGCGGTATTGCAAAAGACCTATATGAAAAAAACTCCGGTGCTACCGACAGGGCAATGGAAATCATAGAGAAAATATTAACTACCAGATAAAAGGTGAAAGGTCAAAGGTCAACGGTGAATCAAAAACAGGAAATAAGAATGGGTTTTTTGTCTTCGTCCTTCTTTGTATTACCTTTGACCCTTAACCTTTTACCTTTAACCTTAATTTTATGACACCGCTGGAACTTCTCTACTATACGGGCTATGTTTTAAAAAAGAAGCGCAGCTTCAGGCTTCAGAGAAGGCTTCCATATCCGGTAATCAGCATCGGCAATATCACAGTCGGCGGAACAGGAAAGACCCCGGCCACAATAGCGGTTGCCGAAGAATCCATAAGGAGGGGGTTCACTCCTGTAATCCTGACAAGAGGATACAAGGGAAAGGCGAAAGGGCCCTGTGTTGTCTCCGGCAGGAGACTGCCTGTCAGGAATTACCTCGGCGATCCGCGCAGCATAATTCAAGACGTTAAAGATGCCGGTGACGAGCCTGTGCTTATGGCGGAAACGTTGAAGGGCGTGCCTGTCATAAAATCCCCTAACAGATACGAAGGGGGCATTTTCGTGCTTCAATCTTTTTCATTCAATGCCTCCGCCCCTTTGATATTTATTCTTGATGACGGGTTCCAGCACTGGGGTCTTTACCGTGATATCGATATTGTCCTTGTCGACGGACTTAATCCGTTCGGCAACAGGAGGATGCTGCCTCTGGGGTCATTGAGGGAGCCGATAAAAGAGCTGAGGCGGGCCGATATCCTTGTCATCACGAGGCAGCGTAATGAACAGCTTGCCGTCGAGCTCAGGGGCATATGGCATGGGAAGCCGGTCTATTTTTCCGAATACAATGTTACGGGGGCCAGGAGCAGGACGGCCGCTGAATTTTCATTGGAAGCGTTAAGAGACAAAAGAGTATTGGCTTTTTGCGGTATAGCGCATCCGGAATCATTCGAACAGACGCTTTCGTCCCTTTCGGTCCAGCTCGCCGGATTCAAGATATACAGGGATCATCATTTTTATACATCCGCGGACGTCGATTATCTCGACAGGCTGGGCAGGTCGCTCAATTGCGATCTCTTCCTGACAACTGAAAAAGACATGGTCAAACTCAAAACACTGAAAATTCCGGACACTGTCTGCAGTCTCCAAATGGAGTGGAACACGGACGCGGCTTTTTATGATGACGTGTTCAAAAGGATAGTAGCCGGCAGCAAGTAGTCAGTTCTTGCCTTTAGGGTTTGCAAAGTTGTCCGCTCAGTTTTTCCCTCCCGTAAGGTGAAAGCATTCGCAGTTCTTTTATAATCGGGGGGAGCACCTCGATCACTTTTTCGATTTCAGGTTCGGTGCTGTAACGGCTGAGCGAAAACCTTATTGACCCGTGCAGCGCCGTGAACGGCACGCCCATTGCAATCAGCACATGACTGGGTTCGAGCGATCCCGACGTGCATGCGGACCCTGATGAAGCGCATATGCCGTACTCATCGAGCCTGAGCAGAATAGCTTCTCCCTCGACATATTCAAAACTGATATTGGTGGTATTCGGCAGGCGCTGTTTGACATCGCCGTTGACCCTGGCATCAGGGCACTTTGCGAGAAGTGAGTTCTCAAGTTTGTCCCTCAATCTGCTCACGTGCCTGCTCTCTGTTTCTAGGTTTTCCATCGCAAGCTCGCAGGCCCTGGCAAGACCGACAATGGAAGCGACATTTTCTGTACCGGCCCTCCTGCCGTGCTCCTGATGGCCTCCGATAATATAGGGACAAAAACGGGTGCCTTTTCGTATATAGAGAACGCCGATACCTTTTGGCGCGTGCAGTTTGTGACCTGAAAGTGACATCATATCGACAGGGAGAGTCTTTACGTCGATGCGGATCTTGCCTGCTGCCTGGACAGCGTCGGTATGAAAAAGAATCCCCCGCTCCCTGAGAGCTGTCCCGATATCCTCTACCGGGAAGATGACTCCGGTCTCATTATTGGCATACATTATGGACACTATGGCAGTGTCGTCGTCGAGCGCCTTGTAGAAGGCGTCCATAGAAAGCCTGCCCATGTTGTCGACCGGAAGAAATGTGATGCGGTAACCCTTGCGTGCAAGGTGCTTGCAGAAATTATATACCGCCGGATGTTCCACCCTTGCGGTTATGATATGTTTTTTATGAGGATTTATTTCAAGGGCGCTCATTATTGCCGTATTGTCGCTTTCGGTGCCGCAGCTGGTGAAGACAATTTCCCCGGGTTCGGCCCCTATTAGGGCAGCGACTTTTTCATGCGCCGCTCTCAACACGGGTCCGAGCTGCCCGCCGAAAGTGTGCATGCTCGATGCATTGCCATAAAGCGTACTCATGTATGGAAGCATAGCTTCCAGTACTTCAGGCGCAACAGCGGTTGTTGCATTATTGTCGAGATAAATCGTGGTCATCCTTCTTTTTCGGCCTCCACTGTAATATCACTGCTCACGAGTTCCCTTAATTTTTCCTCTATCCCTTTTATGGTGACCACGCCCATCGGGCATCCTGTGCACATTGCGCGCAGGGCAACGATCACCTTTGCTCCGTCGACATCGATGAGTTCTATGTCTCCATTGTCGGCCTGCAGCCGCGGCCTGATTTCCGTTTCGATCACATCCTGAACAAGCGCGATCTTCTGCAGGTTGGTCAGCTTCCTGGGTTCTGCTGGTCTCAAGGGAACGGGCTTCAGCGCCCAGATGTCCCTGAGGATAGCTTCGATATCCGGGATACAGGTGCCGCACCCGCCCCCCGCTTTTGTATAATTCGTTACATCTTCAAGTGTGGTAAGGCGGTTCTCCTTTATCACCTTTCTAAGCTTCTCTTCAGTTACATCAAAACACTTGCAGACGAGCCGCTGTCCCGCTTCAGGAACAGGGACAAAGCCCCTGTAATTGGCGATGGCAGCCTCAAGAGCCTCTTTCCCCATTACAGAGCAGTGCATCTTTTCTTCGGGCAGGCCGCCCAAAAAATCCGCTATGTCCTTGTTTGTGAGCTTAAGCGCTTCGTCGGGCGTCTTTCCTTTGACCAGTTCGGTAAGGGCCGACGAACTGGCTATTGCAGAAGCACAGCCGAAGGTCTGGAATTTTGCATCTACAATCCTGCCGGTATCCTTGTCGATTTTAAGGGTAAGCTTGAGGGCGTCGCCGCAAATTAAACTGCCCACTTCTCCCACTGCGTCGGGGTTTTCTATCTCACCCGCGTTTTTTGGATGGAGAAAGAAATCTTTGACTTTTTTAGTGTATTCCCACATGCTCTTTATTTAACACAGATGCAAAATCTTGTCAATAATGAGCCAATAGCCGATAGCTAAGAGCCGGGAGCTTAAAGACAAACTCAAAAACTTTTTGGCTCTTAACTCTTAGCTATTTGGAAACCTTCCCCGCTGATTGCCGCGGTCATCTCCCTGACGTGATCGAAACCCCTTGCCTCCAGTGTGAGGATGACGAGTGTTTTGCCGACGGGGATGTCCTGGACAAGCCTGTCATGCACGACGTTGAGTATGTTGCCGCCGTGACGGGCGATAATCCCTGTAAGCCGATGAAGCCTGCCCGGCGCATCTTCGAGAATAACTTTCAGTACGGCTATTCTGCCGCTCGACAGGAGGCTTTTGTGAATTATCCTGTCGATAACGGTGAAATCGATATTCCCCCCGCTTATGATAAGGACTGTTTTTTTGCCTTTGAAACGATCGCCGTGCTCGATCAGGGCAGCGAGCGGGACGGCACCGGCGCCTTCAACGACCAGCTTCTTGCGTTCCAGGCAGAGGAGGACTGCCCGGGCAATAGATTCCTCCGTCACCTTGATCATGTCATCGACATATTTGCGCATGATTTCAAAAGTTCTGGCCCCGGCTTTTCCCACTGAGATGCCGTCGGCCAGTGTGGGCTGGACCGGGACTTCGATGAGTTTCCCGGAATGAAATGACTCGTATGCGGAAGGCGCCGAGACGGCCTGGACACCTATTATTTCAGTGCCGGGCGACAGCGACTTTATTGCGAGGGCTATGCCCGCAACGAGACCGCCGCCCCCTACAGGAACAACTACTGCATCGGCGTCTTGCAGGTCATGGAGCACCTCGATGCCTATAGTGCCCTGGCCGGCTATCACAGCGTCATCGTCAAAAGCGTGAACGAACGTATACTGTTCCTGTGAGAGCGCATAATTGAGGGCGTCGGTAAAGGATTCACCATGTAAAATAACGTCGGCGCCATACCCCTTTGTCGCTTCCTGTTTGACCAGCGAAGCCTGCAAAGGCATAACAATAGTTGCCTTTATGCCGAGACTGCTTGCCGCGAATGCGACCCCCTGTGCATGATTGCCCATCGAGGCAGCAATGACCCTGGCCTCAGGTTTAAGGCGGGACAGCTTGCTGAAAGCCCCCCGGACTTTAAAAGAGCCGGTTTTTTGAAGGTTTTCGGCCTTCAGGTATACTTCCGCGCCGAACATCTCACTGAATGAAGTGGAATATATCAGCGGCGTTTTATGGATATACGTCGAAAGGTAACGGCATGTTTCCTTAATGTAAGAGATATCAAGTGTCTTCATGTAAGTTTAATGATACCACAATTATAGCCGGGAGCCTGGACTCCGGGCTCTCCACTTTATTTTTTTGAAGTATTTTCTCTATAATTCGGATGTGATGAAGAAATTAAAAGTGCTTATCGCAGATGATACCGCTTCCATGCGCAAGTTTGTGAAGTATGGACTCGAAAAGAGTTTTCCCAGTATTCTTGTGGATGAGGCTGTAAACGGCAGGGAGGCCCAGGCGAAACTGGACCATACGGAGTACGACCTTGTTCTCTGCGACTGGGAAATGCCGGACATCAACGGCGACAAAATTCTCGAATGGGTGAGAAGCCATCCTACGATCAACAGCACGCCTTTCATCATGGTAACATCGCGAAACGATAAAGAGAGCGTAATGCAGGCAATTCAGGGCGGTGTGAACTCTTATGTTGTAAAGCCCTTCAGCGCAGAAAGCCTGGCGCAAAAGATCACGGCGGTTATTGATCACTTTGACAGAAGGGAATTCCAGCGTTTCGAGGTGAATGGCAGCGTCAATCTGCATTTCGGAGACCAGGCTATCAGGGGAAAAATTATTGATGTCAGCATGGGCGGGATATTCAGTACGGTCGGCAGAAAGTCCCCTCTCCCGGCGATCTTTGAAAAAGTGATGGTGGACATAAAACTTGAGATTTCCGAGAAGTTGGGGGGCATCGAGGGATTCGTAATCAGGTTGCAGGCGGCGGAATCGTTTATCGATTCCGAGAACGTGAAAATCGCTGTAAAATTTATGGACCTTCCCGATCAAAGGAAGCAGGAATTGCAACGGGTCATGAGTTCATTGAAACAGCAGGCGCAGTAGATAAATAATTAAAGGCGATAATCTATTGCCTATTGCCTGTAGGAAGTGTTAATTTATGAGCGTACCAAGGGCGATTAGCTCAGTGGGAGAGCGCTTCCTTCACACGGAAGAGGTCGTAGGTTCAATCCCTACATCGCCTACCATTCAATAAAAGCCGGCCAAACACACGGTTTCTAATTTTTCTGCTAAAATAAACACGGAAGGCAAAAGGCTCTTTTGACCTTAGCTCTTGGCCTTCCTTTCACTCTCAATACGGACAGGGGTGTTTGTGAGCAGAAAAGAAAAAAGCGACCTTGCAATCGCCAATTACAGTAAGATCATTGAGTCGAACCCGAAAGATTACAGGGCTTACAACAATCGGGGCAATGCTTACCAGCAGCGGGGCGACTATGATCTTGCCATCGCCGATTACAGCAAAGCCATTGAACTGAACCCTTCCTTCGACCTTTGCTACATCAACCGGGGCAACACTTATCAAAAGGCAGGAGATTACGGGCAAGCCATCGGTGATTATGACAGAGCGATTGCGATAAATCCGGCAAACAGTATGGCCTGGAACAACAGGGGTTTTGTGTATATGTTAATGCAGAAATATGACGAAGCCTGGAAGGACCTGAGAAAATCGATTGAGATCAACCCGAACAACATATACGCCTTGAACAGTGTGGCTGAATTCTATGCCGCCAAAAACAATGCCGCCGCTGCATGCAAGTGGCTGAACAAGGCAATTGAAAAGGGGTACAACAACTGGGGTTATATCAAGACATCCGATACGTACGACAATATCCGAAGCTCCGCCTGTTTCAAGAAGATAATAACAGACCTGATGGGCGAAAGGCGAAGGACTGAGGGCCAAGGACTGAGTTAAGAAGTTGAAAACTTTCTTGCTCAGTCCTTGGCCCTCAGTCCTTCGCCTTGGTCAGCGAATGACTTCGAATATGCGATATTGGTCTGAAGGCACCTTCCCGACAGCAAACGGAAGCGGCCCAAACACATCCGAATAGAAGCCGGCTCCGAGTTTACTGTTCGCTGTTGTTACAACGGCACTTTGGGGCACTTCGATTATTTCAATCAACCTGACGTATTCCTCATGCGGCAGGAAGTTGTTTGAACTGTTACGGGGAACAGCAAAGATATCACCCGGAGCTGGCCACAGTCGAACATCAAAAGGCTTTGCGCCGAACTCCTGCATGTAATACTGAAATCCCCAATGCCCTGTAAACCAGGTATTGTGCCCTTTGCTGATGTATTTGTCCCTGGTATCGGCGGCGGCTGCCCGGGCACTGTCGGCAAATTTATAGTCAGCCCAGGTCACTGCCAGCGATACAACCGCCGCCCCTATCAGAGGAATAAGTACTTGCCTCAGACAAACAGGTTTCCGAAGGCTTCTTCGTTGTTCCATCCTGCGTCCTATCAGTATGCCTGCTGCCGGAACCATAGGGAGAATTGATCTTGCGGCTGTGGTCCAGTTGACAAAGGCGGCAAATACAAAAGTCCCCATGACCCAGAGGAGCAACAGGCTTGAACCGGCGTCTTTTCGGTCCTTGAAGTCCAGTATGGAGATTGCCAGCAAACTGATACCGCTGCTGATGAATAGGCCAAACTCTAATGCGGCAATCCAGCGGGCAGCTGCGTCCGCGGGAAGCCGGTATGTCCCAATTGATCCGGCAGAGGCTACAACTACAGCCATGATAACCGTGAGTGCCGCCCCGGCAGAAACTTCTTTCCAGGACCAGATCAGATTTGTAAAGAGAAGAACTACGATAATGCAACCGCCTGTGAAAGACAGACCGACTAACAACTTTGGCAAGGACCATCTCCCAAAATTCGACGGCGCATCGATAGCATATGAAGCTGCGTCCATAAGCAATCCATGGCCATAGAGCGAATGCGTCTCCCATTGGTACCAGGCGAGGACGGCAACAGACAGCAGCATGAACAATGCCCAACGTCCGACACTGCGGCGCTTAAAAACCGAGTAGAATAACAGCAATGGAATAAGGGCCATGCCAAAATACTTCGTCAGGGCGCAAATTGGGATAAGTATGGCGGAAACCAAAAGCAGGGGGAATTTATTATTATCTACGCCCGAAACCCAGAAATAAACGGCAAAAACCCAGAAGGCCAGCATCATTATATCGGACATAACTGTTGTGCTCGAAACCAGAAAGACAGGTGTCAGCAATGCGGCAAGGCCTGCCAATAACGGATGCATGCAGAATTTCTCTGCAATCAGAAAAGTGCCTGTGATAACGGCTATAGCCGGGATCAAGAAGGCGATGTGAAGCGCGGTCTCGTTCCATCCCAAAATAGAGGCGACGGCAGCTATATAATACGAGACAATCGGAGGGTTTTTGTTGACATCCGCCATCCGCTCTTCGATCCCGTACCAGTTGACGTTGAACCCATAAGGATCAAGCGGATTAGCCTGTATATTTTTCGCGGTCCAGATGAACAGGGGGTCATCGATGTGAAAGGGTTTGCCCACGAATGGCAGAAGACATAAAAAGGTAAGTACAACTAACAATAATATGCGGGCCTTTCTTTCCGGGCTGCTATTCTTCAGGATAACCTTTTCGGCATACTCCCCCAAGCCTCTTTTTTCCGGAGCGTTAATCGGCTCAAGAGGCTTTTCTTTAGATTTCCTTTTCTTTCTTTTCTCACCCATACTTCAAGTCTTCCTTCAGCGCCTGACCTCTGACGCTCGACGCTCGACGGTTTTTAATAATTGCCGGGCTTTTTGATCATCCGGTTCTATTTCTAATCCTTTCTTCAATTCCCCATAAGCTTTTTCCATTTGCCCCATCCTGTAATAATCCAGTCCGAGGTTGAAATGAGCCCCGGCGAAATCAGGTTTCAGCCTGATAACGGTTTTAAATTCATCTGCTGCTTTCTCCGGCATATAGAGGGCCTGATAGGTGCCGCCAAGATTGTAATGCGTATCAATATCATCCGGCTTCAGTCTAATGGAAATCAGAAATTCCTCTTCGGCCTTCTCAGGCATATTGCTGGAGTTATAGAAGACGCCGAGATTGTTATGGGCCAGAGGATTTTCAGGTTCCTTAGCGATAACATAAGTCCATAAAGTGAAGCTGTTTTTCCATACGGCAATCTGTTTATAGGTTAAAAATGACAGAGGACCAGCGATCAGGATTGCTGCAGCAATAACCAAACCCGCCCCTGCACCCTTCCGGAGATAGGACTTTTTCCAGAGCCATGCAGCAAGTAGCCCAGCCACAATGAACGGGCCGAGACTGGGCAGATAAGTATACCTGTCCGCCATTGCCTGGCCCCCCACCTGAACGATGCCGAGCACAGGGAGCAGGGTGAGGACATAATAACCCCAAACAGCCAACCATAACCTTTGTTTCTTCATCATGACTATGCACGCTGCCGTAATGCCGGACACAAGAATGACCGATAAAAAATACTCTGCAGAGAACAGCGATATGTTCCTGGGATATGGATAATACGGTATCAGATTCACAGGCAATACCATTTTCCAAAGGTATGACAGGAGAGATTCGGCAGCCACAAGCATCCGTGGGGACAATGGTATTATTTCAAAAGTTTGTAATGCACCCCCTGCCTTTTGCGCCAGAACAGTAAGTACCGACGAAATAATACTCAAGGCAATAAGCGGGAGTTTCTCAAGGAGTGCGGACAGGAATGTTTTCATGGACCGGATTCTGTTAAAGGGACAGCAGTCCAAAATAAGGAAAACTCCCGGCAGGGTGACTGCCATGGGCTTGCTTAAAAGGGCAAGGGCGCTCAGGCCTGCTACGAGCAGGTAATGCCTGTTCAGGAATGCCCCGGGATAATCTCCCTCTTTGGCAACGCTCACATATTTTGTATAAGCCAGTATGCTGAGCAGGAAAAACATTGCGCACAAGAGGTCCTTTCTCTCGGAAACCCATGCCACCGACTCCACATGAAGAGGGTGAAGACCGAACAATAAACCTGTCACTGCAGCAGCGACAAGATAACTCCCCTCCAGAGAGGAGCTATCAGTTGTTTTTGAGTTCCTGGCTTTTTGCAGGGGAGGGTTCTGTTGCCGTGAATGTTGCCATGCCTCCAGGAGTTTGGCAACCACAATTACCACGATAAAGGTGTTGGCGGCGTGCAGAATATTGTTGGTCAGGTGGTGCCCCAGAGGATTCAACCCCCAGACGGCATAATCCAGGGCGTGGGAAAACCATGTCAGAGGGTGCCAGTTGGCGCAATAGAAAGCCGAAGACGCCCACCTGAAAAAAGATAAGTTAAGCGTATGTATATGCGGGTTCTTGTATATATAGCAGTCGTCATCCCACATCACGAATTCACTATGAAGGCAGGAGAAATAAACGACGAATGTCAGCAGAAAAACGGCTGTGGCAACCAAATATCTAACACTCAGTAATGATTTTGTGTGCGGGGAATTTTGTACTTCGTCCTTCGGCTTTAACCTTTTGTCTTTAGTCATTAACCCGCAGCCTCTTTGTTATTTCTTCCAACAATTGCCGGGCCTGTTGATTGTCCGGCCTTATTTCCAACCCTCGAGCCAATTCACTTCGCGCCCTTTCCATCTGTCCCATTTTATAGTAGACATATCCAAGATAGAAATGCGCCTCAGCGAAATCAGGTTGCAACCTGACTGCGGCCAGAAATTCCTCTTCGGCCTTGTCAGGCATATTGCCGGAGTTATAGAAGACGCCGAGATTAAAATGCGCCCCGGCATTATCGGGTTTCAGTCTAATAACGGTCAGGAATTCTTTCTCAGCCTTGTCAGGCATATTGCGGGCTTGATATAAGACGCCGAGATTGGTATGCGCTTCAATGTTATCAGGCTTCAGGCTGACAGCGGTCAGAAATTCCTCTTCGGCCTTGTCAGGCATGTTAAGGGACTTATAGACGAACCCAAGATTATTATGCGCCTCAGCGTAACCAGGCCGCAGCCTGATGGCAGTCAGGTATTGTTCGATGGCCTTGTCAGGCATGTTGAGATGGCGATAGACAATGCCGAGATTGTAATGTGCCAAGGGGGCATCTTCAGGTTCCTTCCCGGCAATATAACTCCAAAGGTTCAAGCTGTTTTTCCATACGGCAATCTGTTTATAGGTTAAAAATGACAGAGGACCAGCGATCAGGATTGCTGCAGCAATAACCAAACCCGCCCCTGCACCCTTCCGGAGATAGGACTTTTTCCAGAGCCATGCAGCAAGTAGCCCAGCCACAATGAACGGGCCGAGACTGGGCAGATAAGTATACCTGTCCGCCATTGCCTGGCCCCCCACCTGAACGATGCCGAGCACAGGGAGCAGGGTGAGGACATAATAACCCCAAACAGCCAACCATAACCTTTGTTTCTTCATCATGACTATGCACGCTGCCGTAATGCCGGACACAAGAATGACCGATAAAAAATACTCTGCAGAGAACAGCGATATGTTCCTGGGATATGGATAATACGGTATCAGATTCACAGGCAATACCATTTTCCAAAGGTATGACAGGAGAGATTCGGCAGCCACAAGCATCCGTGGGGACAATGGTATTATTTCAAAAGTTTGTAATGCACCCCCTGCCTTTTGCGCCAGAACAGTAAGTACCGACGAAATAATACTCAAGGCAATAAGCGGGAGTTTCTCAAGGAGTGCGGACAGGAATGTTTTCATGGACCGGATTCTGTTAAAGGGACAGCAGTCCAAAATAAGGAAAACTCCCGGCAGGGTGACTGCCATGGGCTTGCTTAAAAGGGCAAGGGCGCTCAGGCCTGCTACGAGCAGGTAATGCCTGTTCAGGAATGCCCCGGGATAATCTCCCTCTTTGGCAACGCTCACATATTTTGTATAAGCCAGTATGCTGAGCAGGAAAAACATTGCGCACAAGAGGTCCTTTCTCTCGGAAACCCATGCCACCGACTCCACATGAAGAGGGTGAAGACCGAACAATAAACCTGTCACTGCAGCAGCGACAAGATAACTCCCCTCCAGAGAGGAGCTATCAGTTGTTTTTGAGTTCCTGGCTTTTTGCAGGGGAGGGTTCTGTTGCCGTGAATGTTGCCATGCCTCCAGGAGTTTGGCAACCACAATTACCACGATAAAGGTGTTGGCGGCGTGCAGAATATTGTTGGTCAGGTGGTGCCCCAGAGGATTCAACCCCCAGACGGCATAATCCAGGGCGTGGGAAAACCATGTCAGAGGGTGCCAGTTGGCGCAATAGAAAGCCGAAGACGCCCACCTGAAAAAAGATAAGTTAAGCGTATGTATATGCGGGTTCTTGTATATATAGCAGTCGTCATCCCACATCACGAATTCACTATGAAGGCAGGAGAAATAAACGACGAATGTTATGAGTGCAACAGCAGCCGCAATATAATATTTAATATTAGTGAGTCTCCCGGGATTGGAGAAGGGGTTCTTCACCGGGTTATAAGTTTCTTTGTTCTTCTTTTTCATAACTGCCTATTATAAAAAGGGCAAATGGCTAAAGGCAATTCCTAAATCAACCATGTTCAATAGGTATAATGTATCGTCAATTCACATAATGTGGCGGAATAGACACAGTATCAGACAGATATCCGATTTTTTGTTCTGTAATTTCAGGTAGTTATATCTGGCACAGATGTTGCTTTTCCACTTAGTGGCTAGTTGCGCTCTTTGAAACACAGTTAAGCTTGATTATTTTATATTACATATGTATACTATGGCTGTTTTTAGATTCTCACAATATATTATTTATAAGGCTTGTTTCCGTTAACGGAAACAAAATCCATAGCAAAAGGGAGGTGATATAATATAACCAGGTAGCGAACACGGAGTATCAGGAAGTAAATCCGCCTTTGGCGGATAAACTGAACTAACCTTGGAGGTTAGGAAGTGAAAAAAATCTTATCAATACTCTTGGGCATGCTGCTCGTCTTCGGGTTTGCCGCCAGTGCATTCGCTTTGCACACCGACATTCCTTCAGAAGACTCAACGCCTGCAGTAGCTGCAGGCACCACATCAATCACCTTAAGCGGTGAAATCAGGGAAAGATACGATACCAGAGCAGTCTATTTTAACAAGGAAGTTCCCATGTTTCAGCGTATGGACAGCAGGGTAAGACTCGGCTTCGATGCCAAAATGTCCCCGAACACCGAAGGATTCGTTATGCTTGAATCCACCAACGAGGATTCCAGTGATACTGCGGGCGGCGATCTGAATTACTGGGGCGCAGGCGCAACGGGCAAGGCTTCAACCACTCAGCCTTATAATGCTTCTTTTGCAAGAGGCTCGTTTGGCGGAAAACTTGGCACCTCTTTGGGCGACGAACCTAAAGGATTTATGGGCATTCGCGAGGCATGGATACTGCATCAGGGTACCGGCCTTTTGGGAGTCAATTCAGGATTTAAAGTCGGTCATATGTCGCTTATACTCGGCAACGGTTTATTTTTCAACCATACCTATTATGGCGACGATGCCGCTTTGGTTTTTGTGAACCCTATCAAAGAACTTGAACTCGACGCTCTTGCCATCAGGCTCAACGGGCAAAGCCTTAACCTGAGCAGCGATGTCAACGCTTACGTGTTTGCAGCAACTTACAAGCCTGACAAGAAAACCAGCATTGGCTTTGACGTGACCTATCTTGACGGTCAGAATCTCGGAGATACGGCTACAGTCAGCACCTTGTTGGCAGGGCCTGTTACCCCTTCCGGCCTCAGCACCTCTTCTATCCCCAGCGTCCACCTGTGGAACTTCGGGTTGAGGGGCAATACTGAAATTGCCGGCTTAGGCATATATGTCGATGGTGAAATACAGACAGGTTCCGAGGATATGTCCGGGCAGCCTAGCGGCGCCTTGAATTTAGTAGGCGGCACAGGCAATATGGATTTCAAAGGTAAGGCAATCCAGGCAGGTATCAATTACAAACTGAACCCTGTAAAGCTCTCCCTCGATTATGCATATGGCAGTGGTGACAGCGGCAACAATAAAAACAACTTCAATACTTTTGTCACCACCGTGGGACCGGAACAGCACTACACCTATGTATATGAGTACCGTACCACGAATGCGGCCGGCACAGCTTACGGCGGTCTTCAGAATACCTGGTATCTGCATCTCGGCGCAAATGCCGATGTAATGAAGGACCTGAACGCCGATCTTGGCGTCTACTACCTCCGTGCAGCTAATGCACTTACCGGTGATAATGGGGCCAATACAGGCAACTTGACCAGAATCTATACCGCTTCGACCGGTTTAGTTAAGAATGATGCTATCCCCGGTGGAGTGTCTGGCAGCACCAGCATCGGTACTGAAGTTGATGGAAAGCTCACCTACAAGATTGACAAGGGCCTGCAAGTATTTGTTGAAGGCGGCTACCTTTGGGCAGGAAGCTTCTGGAAGAATTATTACACTGTTGCTGGTTCGACGTACGGCCAGACCAAAGTTGATAATGTTTGGGTAGCAAGAGAAGGAATCCAGCTCAACTTCTAAATTCAGTAATGTGTTATGCGTAATGCATAATGCGTGAAAAAGAAAAAGGCGGGCCGTAAGGCCCGCCTTTTTTATATGGCGAATATGGAGTCAGACAGTGGCTGGGATCAATTACGGCTCTCGAGTGACGTTCTCTCCCAATATCTTTTGCAACTGCGAATCTATCGATTTTTTATGTGAGCCGTTCCAGTAGACCTTGCCGCATTCCACGCAGGTAAAAAAAGACGTAGCGTTCATAAAGACATATTCGGGGACGCTGCGCGCAACAGCGTCTCTATCCGCCGGGGCAAGCTTGCCGTTGCACAGGGTACATCGCGGCGACCCCCCTCCGGTCTCCACCTTGTCAAGGGCTGACAGTACCTCTTTCAACTGCCCGAAGGTATCATTGGAGTGTATGAGAACTGTTCTCTGCGGCCCTTTGCGTTCCGGAATTCCGGTATCGCGGGTCAGGACTATCCTGTCCTCCCGGCGGGCGATATTGATGAGTTCGCTGTCGCTGATTGTCCTGGAATATAATGTATCGAAGCCGCGGAGCCTGAGCCATCTGGCCAGACTTCCCAGCATTGCATCGCAGATAAAACGGGGAGAATCCATACAAGCAAATCAAGCAGGATGTTGAATGTTGAATTTTGGATGTTAAATTATGGAAGTTTTTTCCCTTAATTCAACATTTAGCATTCAACATTCAACATTTCTACTTGTTACTCCGCTATTTCTGCTTCTTCGTGTTCAAGCTGCATGGAATAGAAATCGCCTTTGATGAAGGTGTCCCTGTAGACCTGCATTCCGGAACCTGCCGGAATGACCCTGCCCATAATGACGTTTTCCTTCAGTCCTCTCAGTTCGTCCACCAGCCCGCTCAGCGCTGCCTCTGTCAGGACCCTTGTGGTCTCCTGGAACGATGCGGCAGATACCCAGCTTTCTGTCGAAAGAGAGGCTTTCGTGATGCCGAGGAGCAGCGGCCTGCCCTGGGCAGGTCTTCCCCCGTCTCCTCTGACGCGCTCATTCTCTTCGGCGAATACCATTCTGTCGACCTCATCGCCTATCAGGAATATCGTGTCACCGGGCTCCTCAATACGTATTTTTCTCATCATCTGGCGGACGATAACTTCAATATGTTTATCATTGATAGAGACGCCCTGAAGACGGTACACCTTCTGAACTTCGTCAACAAGATAGCCCTGCAGTTCCTTAGGGCCGAGTATGTCGAGTATGCTGTGCGGATTTACTGCTCCATCCATCAGCGGCTCTCCGGCCTTGACCCAGTCCCCTTCGTGGACAGTAACGTGCTTGCCCTTGGGAATCAGGTATTCCCTTGATTCACTGCCGCCTTTCACCAGAACGACCCGCATGCCTTTATGTGCTCCCCTGAACTCTACAATACCGTCGATTTCACTGACAATCGTCTGTTCCTTGGGCTTCCGGGCCTCGAAAAGCTCGGCAACTCTCGGCAGACCGCCGGTGATGTCTTTTGTCTTTGTGGTTTCCCTCGGGATCTTGGCAAGAATATCGCCGGGAGCAATGAGGTCCCCCTTGTCAACAAGAATGTGCGCTCCAGCCGGCAGCTGATACCGGGCAGGGTTGTTGGTGCCGGGACTCTTTACGGTTTTGCCATGGTCATCCTTAATAGAAATTCTGGGTCTCATATGGGCCGGATAATCAATAACGACCTTATGAGCGAGACCGGTGGTTTCGTCTACCTCTTCTTTGAAGGTCACGCCTTCGACAATGTCGCCAAGCGCAATCCTCCCTCCTATTTCCGTCAGGATAGGCGTGGAATATGGGTCCCATTCGACCAGCCGCTGGTTAGACTCCACCTTCTGGCCGTTTTCCACAAATATTCTCGCGCCGTAAACAAGGTTGTATTTTTCTTTTTCGCGTCCGGTCTTATCGACGATAGCGAGCACGGCGTTGCGGTTGAGAACGATCCGTACACCTTCTTTGGTCTTAACAGCGCTCACATCTATGAACTTTACAAACCCTGAATTCTTCGGAGCCAGCGTCGCCTGTTCGATGACTTTAGTTGCAGCTCCACCTATATGGAACGTCCGCATGGTGAGCTGCGTGCCGGGCTCGCCGATGGATTGCGCCGCGATGATGCCTATCGCCTCTCCGATCTCGATCTTACCGCCTCTGGCAAGGTCTCTTCCGTAGCACTTCCCGCATACTCCGATTTTTGAATGACAGGTTAGAACTGAACGTATCTTCACCCGGTCGATGCCGGTCTCCACAATCTTTTTCGCAAGCTCGTCATCGATTTCCGCGTTTCTGTTCGCAATGATCTCATTGTTCACGGGGTCTTTGAGCGTCTCCGCAAGGGTCCTGCCGAATATGCGCTCTTCGAGCGACTGGATGATCTCCCCTCCCTCAATAAGCGGGATCACTGTAATACCTTCTCTTGTGCCGCAATCTTCCTCGATGAGGATGACGTCCTGGGCGACATCGACGAGCCTCCTGGTGAGGTATCCCGCATTAGCGGTTTTCAAAGCGGTATCAGCAAGACCTTTACGTGCGCCGTGAGTCGAGATAAAATACTGCAGCGGCGTAAGGCCCTCCCTGAAGTTGGCGGTAATAGGGGTCTCGATGATCTCACCGGACGGCTTTGCCATCAGGCCTCTCATCCCGGCAAGCTGACGTATCTGGGCCGCGCTGCCCCTCGCCCCTGAATCAGCCATCATAAAGATGCTGTTGAAAGACCGGCTCTCTTTTATCTCCTCTTCGGACAATGGCTTGCCTTCTTCGGCGCCCAGTTCTTTCATCATTTCATCGGCGATCTTCTCGGTGACATTCGCCCAGATGTCGATGACTTTGTTATACCGTTCACCCTGAGTAATCAGACCATCGGCATACTGCCGCTGGACTTCCATAACTTCCTGTTCCGCATCTCTGATAAGCTCCGCCTTTTTGGTTGGGACATGCATATCATCAATGCAGATCGAAATGCCGGAATTTGTCGCATATTTGAATCCCAGGCGTTCCAGTTCGTTCAGGAATACGACTGTCTCACGTTTCCCCGATACCTTGTGAATATACTCGATCAACTTTCCAAGTTCTTTCTTTGTCAGTTCCCTGTTAATCGCTTCGAATGGAATGTTCTTGGGCAGTATCTCGCCGAATATGATCCTTCCCACTGTTGTTTCGACAACGCCGCCGTTCATCCTGACCTTGACGGCCGCATGCTCGTCGATAACGCCGGAGTCATAGGTAATGAGGACATCCTCGGTATCGGCAAAGGTCTTTCCTTCACCGCGGGCGCCCTTCCTCTTTTTTGTCAGATAATAGAGGCCCAGGACCATGTCCTGTGTCGGGACTACAACAGGCTTTCCATTGGCAGGCGAAAGCAGGTTGTTTACCGAAAGCATCAGGATTCGCGCCTCTATTTGTGCTTCAACGGACAGCGGGACATGCACAGCCATCTGGTCGCCGTCAAAGTCGGCATTGAATGCCGTGCAGACGAGAGGGTGCAGCTTGATTGCCTTCCCTTCGACCAGCACAGGATCAAAAGCCTGTATGCCGAGGCGGTGCAGTGTAGGCGCCCGGTTCAGGAGCACCGGGTGCTCGCTGATCACGTCTTCGAGGGCGTCCCACACCTCGGGACGTTCATTCTCGACAAGCCTTTTTGCCTGCTTTATGGTTGTAGCATAACCTTTTTCTTCAAGTTTATTGAACACGAAGGGTTTGAAAAGCTCAAGAGCCATTCGCTTCGGAAGCCCGCATTGGTTCATCTTTAGTTCAGGACCGACCACAATGACCGAACGGCCCGAATAATCGACCCTCTTGCCGAGCAGGTTCTGTCTGAAACGGCCCTGCTTGCCCTTGATCATGTCGCTCAGCGATTTCAGGGCGCGTTTGCCTCCCGCCTTTAATACCTTGGCGCGCTTGCTGTTATCAAAAAGCGCATCCACGGCCTCCTGGAGCATTCTTTTTTCGTTCTTGATAATGACGCTCGGGGCTTTCAGTTCCATGAGCCGTTTTAGCCTGTTGTTCCTGTTGATGACTCTACGGTAGAGGTCGTTCAGGTCCGAAGTGGCGAAACGGCCGCCGTCGAGAGGAACAAGAGGTCTCAGATCAGGGGGCAGTACCGGAACGATATCAAGAATCATCCAGTCAGGCTTGTTCTCTGATCTCAGGAAAGATTCCACCGTCTTTATCCTTTTTGAAAGCTTTCTCTTAACTCCGAGGGACGAGACAGAGTCGATCTTTTCCTTCAACTCCGCCGCAAGCGTTTTAAGGTCAACTTTCCTCAAAAGTTCGCGGATTGCATCAGCCCCCATGCCTGCCTTGAACCTGCTGCCGAATTCGGCCAGCTTCTTTTTGTGCTCGTCCTCTGAGAGCAGGTCTTTTTCTTTTAACGGGGTGTCTCCGGCGTCAATTACTATATACTCTTCAAAATAAAGCACCTTCTCAAGCTGCCGTATGGTCATATCGAGGAGCGTCCCGATCCTGCTCGGCACGCCTCTAAGCAGCCACACATGGGCAACGGGGGTTGCCAGTTCGATGTGCCCCATGCGCTCCCTTCTTACCTTTGACTGTATGACTTCGACCCCGCATTTATCGCAAATAACGCCGCGATGCTTCATCCGTTTGTATTTGCCGCAGAGACATTCCCAATCTTTTACAGGACCGAATATCTTGGCGCAGAAAAGCCCGTCGCGTTCGGGCTTGAAGGTGCGGTAATTTATCGTTTCAGGTTTCTTGACTTCCCCATAGGACCATTCCCTGATCTTCTCGGGTGACGCAAGTTTTATCCTTATCGCGTCGAAGTCTTTAGGGTTCTTCGGTTTTTGAAAAAGGGCATAAATATCTTCTATCAACCTAATTCCTCCCTCTTTTTCTTTTTCTCCAGGAGTTCAACATCGAGTCCTAGACTCTGGAGCTCTTTTATTAATACGTGGAAAGACTCAGGTATTCCGGGTTCCAGTATTGGATCGCCTTTCACGATCGCCTCGTACATGCGCGACCTTCCGCTGATGTCGTCGCTCTTCACAGTCAGGAATTCCTGGAGCGTATGAGCTGCGCCGTAGGCCTCCAACGCCCAAACTTCCATTTCACCAAGTCTCTGGCCGCCGAACTGGGCCTTTCCGCCCAACGGCTGCTGCGTTACGAGAGAGTACGGTCCGATGGACCTGGCGTGTATCTTATCGGCGACAAGATGGTGCAGCTTCAGAATGTACATGCATCCAACTGTTACCGGCCGCTGGAAGGGCTCACCTGTTCTACCGTCGTGAAGCATTATCTGTCCTGTCGTAGGGCGGCCCGCTTTTTTCAACAGGTCCTTGATCTCGCTCTCTTTTGCGCCTTCGAAAACAGGCGTAGACACATGCAGGCCGAGAGTTTTTGCGGCCCAGCCGAGATGAATTTCGAGTATCTGTCCAACGTTCATACGCGAAGGCACGCCCAGGGGGTTCAGAACCAAATCAACGGGAGTGCCGTCCGGGAGATACGGCATATCCTCTTCAGGGAGCACCATTGATACAACACCCTTGTTTCCATGGCGCCCGGCCATTTTATCTCCCACCTGTATTTTCCGCTTCATAGCTATGAAAACTTTGACCACTTTGTTTACGCCCGGAGACAACTCGTCTCCTTTCTTGATCCTTTCTATGCGCTCCTGGTAGCGTGCTTCAAGTTGTTTGATGTACTGGGTAGTCGCATTATACAGTGTTTCTATCTGTGTCCTGACATCGGCACTATCTATTTTCACTCTGAGCAGATGATCATCTTTGATCCTGCCCACCTGCGCCTCTGTCAGCTTCTTGCCTTTCTGTCCTATTTGTTCTTTACTTTTCGGATCAGCGAAATCCTCGGCAAGTTTCTGCTCGACCAACAATTTTCTTATTTTTACAGCACGCTCCTCCCTGAGGATCTTGATCTCCTCCTCAAGGTCACGCTGCAGTTTATTTATGTCATCCTCTTCTATGCTCTTTGTACGCTTGTCCTTTTCAACTCCTTTTCTGGAAAGGACCCTCACGTCGACGATAACGCCTTCTATCCCCGGAGGCACATAAAGGCAGCTTTCCTTGACCTCCTCGGCTTTTTCGCCGAATATGGCGCGCAGCAGTTTTTCCTCGGGGGTCAGCATTGTTTCGCCTTTAGGCGTTACCTTGCCGACAAGGATATCGCCGGGCTTTACCTCTGCGCCGATTCTGATTATGCCGCTTTCGTCCAGATCTTTCAGCGCCTCTTCTCCAACATTCGGGATGTCCCTGGTGATGTCTTCGGGGCCCAGCTTCGTGTCACGGGCCTCAGCCTCGAACTCTTCAATGTGTATTGAAGTAAACACATCATCTTTTACCAGTCTCTCATTGAGCAGCATCGCATCCTCAAAGTTGTAACCGCCCCAGGGCATAAAGGCAATGGTCACATTCTTACCCAGTGCAAGTTCGCCGAGATCGGTTGAGGGTCCGTCAGCCAGCACGCTGCCGGGCTCCACTATGTCCCCAACGTTGACAATCGGTTTCTGGTTCATGCAGGTGCCCTGGTTGGAGCGGTGGAATTTGACAAGATTGTGAATGTCAACGCCTCCCTCTCCCGAGCCCCTCACCACTACCCTGCCGGAATCGACGCTTTCGACGATGCCGGCCCGTTTTGCAAGCACAAGCCACCCCGAATCTTTCGCGGCAGCGTGTTCCATGCCCGTGCCTACAATCGGCGCATCCGGTCTCAAAACAGGGACGGCCTGGCGCTGCATATTGGAACCCATAAGTGCCCTGTTTGCGTCGTCATTCTCGAGGAACGGGATCAGTGCCGCAGATACGCTTACAATTTGCTTGGGCGAAACATCCATGTACTGGACTTCTTCGGGTGTGACGATTCTAAAATCACCGCCCGCCCTCGCCGATACCGCCTCTCCCACCAGGTGCCCTTTCTTGTCGACCCGGGATGTTGCTTCAGCAATAATGTTACTTTCACCCTGTATGGCGGACAGGTACACGATTTCCTTTGTCACACGTCCCTGTTCGACCCTTCTGTAAGGCGCCTCTATGAATCCGAAGTCGTTTATCTTGGCGTACGATGCGAGAGATGTAATAAGTCCTATGTTAGGTCCTTCAGGCGTCTCGATCGGGCATATCCTGCCGTAGTGTGTAGGATGAACGTCTCTCACTTCAAAGCCGGCCCTTTCCCGCGTCAGTCCTCCGGGGCCCAGAGCAGACAACCTTCTCTTGTGCGTTATTTCCGACAGGGGATTGGTCTGGTCCATAAACTGGCTTAACTGGCTCGAACCGAAAAACTCCTTCACGGCGGCCATTACGGGTTTAGCGTTAATCAGGTCATGGGGCATTGCGCTTTCCAGTTCTGTCAATGTCATTTTTTCCTTGATCGCACGCTCCATGCGCACAAGACCTATCCTGAAATGGTTTTCCAGGAGTTCCCCGATTCCGCGTATCCTCCTGTTGCCTAAATGGTCGATATCGTCGACTTCTCCCCTGCCTGTTCTGAGATTGAGCAGGTAACGCACGATTTCGACAATGTCCTTGTCAGTAAGGACTCTCATGGTCAGAGGCACATCGAGGCCGAGTTTCTCATTGACCTTCAGCCTGCCTACAGGAGAAAGGTCATACCTCTTGGGGTCGAAAAACAGTCCGTTGAAGAGTTCGCGGGCTGCGTCCTCGGTAGCGGGCTCTCCGGGCCTCAGTTTGCGATAGATCTCTTTCAGTGCCTCTTCCTGCTTAGCCACTTTGTCCGTCAGAAGCGTTTCTCTGAACGAAGGCAGGTAGTTCACATTGTCTATAAAGAGCAGAAGAAGCTTGCTTATCTTGAGGGAAAGTACCTTATAGAAGACCTCTTCGGTAATTTCCTTGTTCCCGTCGAGAATGATCTCGCCCGTTGAGGGATCGACGATATCGGTGAGCGTGACCCTGCCGATTATGTCGCTGCCCGATAATGGGATTTCTCTTATCCCGGAAGCTTCCATTTTCTTGAGTGCAGCCTTTGTGATCTTGCTGGCTTCCTTGACGATTACTTCACCGGTTTTGGATGCAATGATATTCTGTTTCGCCCGCACTCCGGCAAGCACTTCGCTGACCACCCGTGTGTAATCGTCCTTGCCCTTTATAATTATCTCTTCCACCGGATAGAATGTCCGCAGGAGGTCTTCGTTGGAATAACCGAGGGCCTTCAGCACAATTGTCGCGGGTAATTTCCTCCGCCGGTCGATCCTTACGTAAAGTATGTCCTTGGAATCGAACTCGAAATCCAGCCAGGAACCCCTCGCCGGAATTGCACGCGCTGTATATAAAAGCCGTCCGCTCGCATGCGTCTTGCCCTTGTCCGGGGCAAAATAAACGCCGGGGGAACGATGTAACTGGCTTACAATTACCCGCTCGGTGCCGTTTATGATAAAGCTTCCGGTTTCGGTCATTACGGGCATGTCGCCTATGTAGACTTCCTGCTCCCGGGATTCCTTCAGGCGCTTGTTTCCGCGTTCGTCCTTCTCCCAGATATTAAGTCTAACCTTGATCCTCAGGGGAGCCGCATAAGTAAGGCCTTTAAGGATGCACTCGCGAGGCGTCAGCTTTGATTCGCTAAGAGTATACGAAATAAACTCAATAGATGCCGTATCGTTATAATCGGTTATGGGGAAAACGCTGTTGAAAGCCGAATACAGACCTTCATCTGTCAGCTGTTCCTGTGCAACATCCTTCTGCAGGAACCTTTCGAATGACCTTTTCTGGAATTCTACAAGGTAAGGGACTTCCAGAACCAAAGGAACTTTTCCAAAATCTACTCTCTCTCTCAGAAGATTGGCCATATCTCTCCTTTTTTTTGTGATGCGTAATGCGTCATGAGTGATGAGTAACTGGTAACGCGCAACGAGTCAAAGGAATCTTTCCTTTTTACTCATCGCGCATTACGCATTACCCGTCACGGTTATTATTTGATTTCTACTTTAGCCCCTTCTGCCTCGAGTTTGGCCTTAATTGACTCCGCTTCTTCCTTTGAGACGCCTGTTTTTACGGGCTTAGGCGAGCTGTCCACCAGATCCTTGGCTTCTTTAAGCCCGAGGCTGGTGAGTTCTCTCACGACTTTGATAACCTGAATTTTCTTGTCGCCTACCGCCATCAACATAACATCAAAGCTTGATTTTTCCTCGGCAGCGGCGGGCGCGGCTGCGGCCCCCGGAGCTGCAGCAACTGCAACCGGAGCCGCTGCGGTAACCCCGTAGCGCTCCTCAAATTCCTTGATGAACTGCGACATCTCAAGAATAGTCATATTATCAATAAAGCTGAATACATCGTCCTTTGTGGCTGCCATCTAAAACGTCCTCCTTTATATAGTGTCGGTGACCGGTATCAGTGTCAGTCAGGGATTCCTTTACCGACACTGACCCCGGCACTAATCACTTTTTTTATTTTTTACAGCATCTAATGCGTACGCAAATTGTGCTACCGTGGCATGAAGTGAGCCTGCCAGTTTCGACAACGGCGCCTGGAATGTCCCAGCCAACATGCCGAGAAGAACATTTCTCGGCGGCAGCTTGGAAAGAGATTTAAGGTCATCGAATGAGAAGAGCTTTCCTTCCACAATGCCGCTCTTGACCTTGAGTTTGTCGTTCTTCTCCGAATAATCGAGCACTTTTTTTGCGGCAGCCACCGGGTCGTCAAAACCGAAGGCAACCCCGGTCGGGCCGACAAAAAACTCTTTTGCAGCTTCAACGGGTGTCCCCTGCACGGCTATGTTTATAAGAGTATTTTTGGCAATCTTATACTCTGCGCCGGCTTCCTTCAGGGTCTTGCGCAGTTCCGCGATCTCGGCCACTGTCAGTCCCTTGTACTCAGTGAAGACAACAGCTTTGGAACGTGAAAACCTTTCAGTCAGTTCCGCAATTTGTTGGGTTTTCTTTTTCTTGGTAATCAGAAGATTCCTCCTTTCCCAGAGACCAGCTTTCAGTTGGCAGTTAAAAGCAAAAAAGAAATGTTGAATGTTGAATGCTGAATGTTGAATTAATGTAAAGTTCCATAATTTAACATTAAAAATTCAACATTCAACATTTCTTTCTGCTGTAATATCCTCTGCTACTGTCTCGGTAGGCTGGACTGTTGCGCCGCCAATTAAAGTACACAGCTTGCTGCTCCTGAAGTTTGAAGCCCCCCATCAGATAATGTGAAAAGAGATATCAGCTAAGCCGTACTACCTACTGTCTCTGACTCATGAATAATTATACAGGCAAAGCCTGTTTATCCTACTTTCAGCCCTGTTAAATCGACTTTGATCCCAAGCCCCATGGTGGATGACATGGTGATTTTCTTAATATACTTCCCTTTTGAAGCAGAGGGCTTGGCCTTGACCACGGATTTCAGGACAGCCATCGTATTTTCAAGGAGCTTTTCCCTGTCGAACGAAACCTTTCCTACGGTCACATGCACAATGCCCGCTTTTTCCACTTTATATTCCACTTTGCCTGCTTTAATCTCTTTGACTGCCTTGCCGATATCAAACGTTACCGTACCCAGCTTTGGATTGGGCATCAGCCCCCTCGGTCCGAGCAATTTGCCAAGTTTGCCGACCATTCCCATTAAATCCGGCGTTGCCACGGCCTTGTCAAAATCGAGCCATCCTTTCTGGATTTTCTCGACCATGTCCTCGGCACCGACGAAATCAGCGCCGGCATCCCTCGCCTCTTTTTCCTTCTCGCCTTTCGCAAAGACCAGCACACGCACAGGTTTCCCTGTTCCGTAGGGAAGCACAACAGTTCCCCTTACCATCTGGTCGGACTTTTTTGCGTCGACTCCAAGGTTTATTGCGATATCAACTGATTCGTCGAACTTTGTGACTTTATTCTCCTTGACCAACCCTATCGCTTCCTCGACGGTATATTGTTTAAGAGTATCAACCTTTTGCGCTGCATTGTCCAGCTTCTTGCCCATTTACCTGGCCCTCCTCAATCCTTTATTTCCACACCCATGCTTCTGGCAGTGCCCTTGATCGTACTCATTGCAGACTCAAGCGATGTGGTATTAAGGTCTGGCAATTTTGTCTTAGCTATCTCTTTCACCTGGGCATTAGTCAAGGCGCCGACCTTGTCCTTGTTTGGAACGCCCGAGCCCTTCACAATGCCTGAAGCCTTCTTGATCAGTTCGGATGCCGGCGGTGTTTTAAGCACGAATGTAAAAGACCTGTCATTGTAAATGCTTAATACTGCCGGGATCAGTGTATCGCCCATGCTCTGGGTCTGAGCATTGAACTGTTTACAGAATTCCATAATATTGATTCCGTGCGGCCCCAGCGCAGGTCCGACAGGGGGTGCCGGGTTCGCCTTTCCAGCAGGTATCACAAGCTTAACCTGTGCTACTACGTCTTTCTTAGCCATCTATGACCTCCAAAATTAAGACAGGTGATAGGCTATAGGCGATAGGCCATAGGTAAAAACAAAAAACATTTTTTCTCTTTTTTTACCCATCGCCTATTGCCTATTGCCCATAGCCTGTTTTTATGCTTTTTCGACCTGCGAGAAGGCCAGTTCCACTGGTGTCTGCCTCCCGAATATGCTTACCATGACACGCAGCCTTCCGTGGTCCATATCAACTTCATCCACATAGCCGACAAAGTTGCTGAAAGGGCCGTCAATAATACGGACGTTTTCGCCCTTTTCATACTGGCTCTTCACCATCGGCGCAGGTCCTTTTTCGATCTGCTGGAGTATGACCTCGACCTCTTCTTCAGGAAGCGGGACCGGCCTTGCCCCACCTACAAACCCTGTCACACGCGGGGCATTCTTAACCAGGTGCCAGGTGTCGTCATCCAACTCCATTTCTATGAGGATGTAACCGGGATAAAACTTTCTGTCGCTCTCCCGTTTTTTCTTCCCTTTAAGTTCCACGATTTTCTCCGAGGGAATCAGTATTCTGGTAATTCTTTCCTCAAGTCCTTTCAACTTGATCTTTTCTTCTATGGAGATCTTTACCTTTTCCTCATAGCCTGAATATGTATGTACAACGTACCAGCTTTTGCCCATTGTCCCTCTTATTTTACGATCAAACTTACAATTTTTGACAGACTGACGTCGACAATCCCCAGAAACACCGAAACAATAAACACTGTAGTAATAACAACCCAGGTAGAGCCAATAAGCTCATCCTTCGATGGATAAGTGACCTTTTTTGCCTCTGTCCTTACTTCCCTGAAAAAGTTCTTGATCTTGTCAAACATTCCGTCTCCATTTGCCCCTGCTTTTTATGGCAGGCCAGGAGGGATTTGAACCCCCAGCCCTCGGATTTGGAGTCCGATGCTCTGCCGTTAGAGCTACTGGCCTACGCTTTTGTCTCCTTGTGCAGGCTGTGTTTTCTGCAATGCCTGCAATACTTCTTGAGCTGGAGTTTCTCAGTAGTGTTCTTCTTGTTTTTCATATTTGAGTAATTTTTATTTTTGCACTCGGTGCACTGAAACAAAATTATATCTCGCATGGCTACTCCAGTATTTCCGTAACGACGCCGGCCCCTACGGTCCTGCCGCCCTCGCGAATGGCGAACCGCAATTCCTTCTCCATCGCTATTGGCTGTATCAGTTCCACCGATATCGTAACATTGTCCCCAGGCATTACCATCTCTATCCCCTCAGGCAACTGCGCCACCCCGGTCACGTCCGTTGTCCTGAAATAGAACTGCGGACGATACCCGTTGAAAAACGGCGTGTGCCTGCCCCCTTCTTCCTTCGTCAATATATACGCCTCCGCCTTGAACTTCGTGTGCGGCGTGATGCTCCCGGGCTTCGCAAGCACCATGCCCCTCTCCACTTCATCCTTCCCTGTCCCTCTCAGCAGTACCCCTTTAAAATCAACCCTCATTCTTAAGCCTTATGAACACCTGATTTGCGATGGATGCGCGGTCCACATAGGGATTAGACTTTAGCCAGCAATTCAAAATAGTGGTCTCTTGATATACCGGCTGTTCTCAAATTGTTTTTGATGATTGATGTCGGCACTTCATCGTATGCAGGAATAACGACAGGTCGTGGAATTCCTTCTTTAACATAAGACCGATGGCTCCCTTCCTGTCTCGCAAAACGAAAGCCTGCAGCGAGAAAGACTTTCTCAAGTTTCTTCCATGGGACAGGTGTTATTCGGGACATTGTTCAGACAGTCACAGCAGTTGAATGTCGTTCTATGGCAATCCACATAGGACAAACCCATTTTCCATCCAGAAGCTCGTACCCGCTTTCCTCCAGTACATCATTGACTGTTCCTATATCCGATGCAGTTGCAAGGAAGAGGTGTACCGCCTCGTCTAAAGCCTTTCGCGCATCTTCCGGCGTCTTGCCTGAACTCATAACATCCAACGGCATTGCATGAGCTATAAACTGGGTGCCTTCTTTCCAAATTTGAACTGTGTATTCGATGTCCATAAAACACCTCCTGCAGCTGTACCTCTATTTGATGATAACATTTTTCCATCACCGGTATACGCACGTGGATTCATGACAGGCGCTACAGTGAAAAAACAGCATAAATATCTGGAATGTCGTTCAGCCTGTCCTGAGTACAAGCAAAAACAAACGTTATATGGTCGCCTTAATCGAACAATAGTACTTACTGTAATATGCGGTGCCAATAGTCAGGAGTTGCGTTTACAGGTACTGTAAACACAAATAGTGTTCAGGACAAGTTATAGACGCGGTATAGACGCGATTCTTGCCCGCAAACCCGTGTCAGTGCTCATTCTTGCGACAGCTTCGAGTCCCCTCGCCCAACCCATTTCACTTTTTAAAACAGCCACTTGAAAGCCCTAAAATATGCCATTGACGAGCCGTCGACAGCAAGCCTTTTATTTCCAGTCATTTTTGAGTTTATCTGCCGGAATTGACAAATCTTTGCCGTGACATGATATTCTATGCGACTGAACAAAGTTGACTGGGAATTATAAAATGTCTATTAAAGACTCGTACCGGCGAAGCCTTCTGATCGGAATTATTTTTGTTACTGCTTTCCTTATCTACATAATTGCTCCAGTTACGTATGTCACGGACTCACATTACTCTATGGCATTAAGCCAGGGCATAATGGAACATGGAAGCTTTAGATTGGACCACTATATTTTTACAGGTGCCGGTAATGTATGCGATCCAAAATGGGGTAAATTACCTTATCATATTCAAGAGATTAATGGTCACACATATTACTATTACCCGCCCGGATCATCCGTCCTTTCTATCCCTTTTGTTGCAGCTATGCATCCATTTGGGATATCGGCGGTAAATAATGATGGGACTTACAATGCCGGTAGTGAGGAAAAGCTTGAGCGTACCTTAGCTGCTCTGCTGATGGCAGGACTGACATGCATTTTTTTTATGACTGCAAGGTTGCTTTTACCGACTTATTGGAGTCTGGCTATCGCAATAAGTGGTGGTTTTGGTACGTCGGTTTTCAGCACTGCATCCAGGGCAATGTGGATGCACACCTGGAGCATTTTTCTTTTAGGATTTGTTCTTTTTCTTCTCTTTAAAGCCTTTATCAACAAGAAATCACCAAATCCAATTCTGCTTGCCACTCTGCTTTCCTGGATGTATTTTACACGACCAACCAATAGCATCAGTATAGTAGGGATTGCCTTGCTTGTTCTAATTTATTCCCGTTCGATTTTTATTCCTTTTGTTATTACCGGACTCATATGGGCTTCTCTTTTTGCGGGATATTCATGGCATTACTTTGGCAAATTGCTGCCTGACTATTTCGCGCCGGGTAATCTTTTTGGTCCAGCAACTTTTTTTCAATATTTTTGGAAAGGGCTGGCCGGAACTATGATCAGCCCCGCGCGTGGCTTACTCGTTTATACCCCTTCTTTGCTGTTTGTGGGATTTTTATTGGGAAGCTATTATCGGAGAATTCAGTTTAAAGCATTAATGTGGTGTGGCGTTGCCGTTTTTCTTGTGCATTTGATCACTATATCAGAATTTCCCACTTGGTATGCCGGGAGTTGTTATGGTCCAAGATATATGACCGATATGGTCCCATGGCTCATACTTTTGTCGGCAATAGCTGTTGATGCCATGTTATCTCATATGCAAGAAGACTTTCATCGGCAGATTAAAGAAAAAATTTTGCTGACTGTGGGTGTGATACTGGTGTTATTCAGTATATTTATGCATGGACGTGGTGCATTATGCAGCGCCACCCATGATTGGAATGATGTACCGAACAATATTAATTACCACCAGGAGCGAATATGGAGCTTTAAGTACCCACAATTTATGGCAGGCCTTATTAGTATCCCAATTTCCAAAGAGACGATGGGAGAAGGAGAAACATGCGACAAGCCCGTTTACGGCGCACCCGGCGGCTTACCGGAATCCGGACCAGTGATTTGCGAGGGCTTTTTAGACTCCGTGAACGGCTCGAAACCACTACCGGATGGCCTGACAGCCTCTTCAGGCATCCTGTTAGTCGAGGGCTGGGCGACAATCTCGGGTAAGGACGCTATTATCCCTGACGTTGTCTTCGTGACCCTGACAAACGGCAGAGGAAAACTTTACGTCAAAGCCAGGTCTGTAACCCGTAAAGACGTGAATGAAAATTTTAAGCAGCCGCAAATGCCGGATCCCGGTTATAAGGCAGTCATTGATGTTTCAGAACTGAGTGGAAGGTACTTTCTGGGTATTGCGCGGTTTTACAAAGGTAAACTTGAGAGTTGCAGCCAATTCAACATTCCTGTGGTGATTAAATAGGCGAATATGATCCAAGAGTATATACAATCCCCTCGCCGCGCCCATTTGTTCTATCCTGCTGACACTAAAGTTCCTGTCTATATTTAGGAGGGAATATTGATGTTTCGGAGAGTCACCCCTGGAACCGGCAGCAGACTGACTGTTGTTGACCACGCTGAGACGTACGGCAGACATGTGCTCCGGAACGTAGTGCAGAAACTCGATGTCTCTCTTTGCGTGGACTTGGGCTGCGGCGCCGGGGATGATTTGCAAATAGTCATGAAGTCGCACCCGGCCGCCAGGTGTTTTGGAATCGACTACGGAGACTGGAACAAAGACAAGCTGATGCAAATGGGCATCGAGCCTGTTTCCATTAACATTGAAACTGAGCGTCTTCCGTTTAATGATGAATCCGCAGATCTTGTAATTGCAAATCAAGTTTTTGAGCACACGAAGGAAATCTACTGGATAAACCATGAGATATTCAGGGTTCTTAGAGTCGGAGGGCACCTTTATCTCGGCGTTCCAAATGTTCTCTCGTTGCACAACAGGATATTGGGCCTCCTTGGGGTCCATCCGACAAGCGCCAAGATGATTTCAGCACATCTGAGAGTTTTTTCCAGGAATGATACGCTTCTTTTTTACAGGGAGATAGCAAGCGATTTCGCCTCTCTGCAGGGCTTTTATGGCTCCCAGTTCTATCCATTTCCCGGATTTCTTGCGCGGCAATTGGCGAGGATGTTTCCTTCTTGCGCGTTCTCAATATTCTTCCTGTTCAGGAAGACAGGCCCATACAGCAATCAATTCATTGACCGGCTTTCGCAGGTTGTACTGGAAACGAATTTCTTTGCGGGCTAACCTGCCTGACAACTCGCTTCACCGGAGTCCGCGTTCGCGGCGCTCGCTCTTCGTCCGCAAGCTTGGGCGTCAACTATTTCTACCGTGAATCATCGGTAATGTCTCAGTTTGTTACAAATTTGCCGCAGTCTCGTGTTAGAATGAAGGAAATACTTATATGCGCCTGTAGCTCAGCGGATAGAGCATCAGCCTCCGGAGCTGAGGGCCAGAGGTTCGAATCCTCCCAGGCGCGCTAAACATTTTCCAGTATGTGTCCCATTTTTCTCTTTTTGGTCTGGAGGTAGATGATATTCTTATCGTGCGGCGCGACTTCCGCAGGCACGCGTTCAACGACCTTGAGCCCGTAACCTTCCAGACCCACAATCTTCTTGGGGTTGTTCGTAATCAGCCGCATCTTCCTTATACCGAGGTCTACCAGTATCTGGGCGCCGACGCCATAGTCTCTCAGGTCGGCCTTGAACCCCAGCTTGAGGTTGGCTTCCACTGTATCAAGGCCCTTGTCCTGAAGCTCATACGCCATAAGCTTGTTCGCAAGCCCTATGCCCCTGCCTTCCTGTCGCATGTAAAGGACAACTCCCTTGCCCTCTGTTTTTATGATTTCCATCGCTTTGCGCAGCTGTTCGCCGCAGTCGCAACGCTTTGATCCGAACACATCTCCGGTAAGGCACTCGGAATGCACTCTGACCAGCACTCTGTCATCGGGTTTTATATCTCCCTTGACCAGCGCCACATGAATATTGGGGTCAACGTCATTGGAATAGGCGATGGCGGTAAAATCCCCGCCGTGCTTGGTAGGCATCTGCACAGTAGCGATTCTCCTCACGAAACGTTCGGTGCGCATGCGGTAACGGATGAGGTCTTTGACAGTGATCAGCTTTAATCTGTGCTGTTTCGCGAATTCCTGGAGCTGAGGCATCCGCGCCATGCTGCCGTCGTCGTTCATGATCTCACAGATAACTCCTGACGGGTTAAGTCCGGCCAGCCTTGAGAGGTCAACCGAACCTTCAGTTTGTCCGGCCCTTTGCAGAACACCACCGCGCTTGGCTCTTAGCGGAAAGATATGACCCGGCCTTGCAATGTCTTCCGGCTTGGCCTTTGGGTCTATCGCAGTGAGGATAGTATGTGCCCGGTCATGAGCCGAGATCCCCGTAGTAACGCCTTTCTTGGCCTCTATGGATACCGTAAACGCCGTGCCGAAGGTCGAAGTATTGTCATCTGTCATCATCGGAAGCTTAAGTTCATCGACTTTCTGCGGGGTCAGCGACAGGCAGATGAGTCCCCTGCCGTATTTTGCCATAAAATTAATTGCTTCGGCGGTGACCTTTTCAGCAGCCATGCAAAGGTCGCCTTCGTTTTCCCTGTCCTCGTCATCCACGAGGATTACCATTCTGCCTTTTGCAATATCATCAAGGGCTTCTTCGATCGTATTGATTTTGGCCTTATCCACTGAAAAACCTCCGTAGAATGCATTAACGCCTGGAAGCTCGTAAGCCGACAAGCGAAACAGCCTAAAGTATAACAGAAACATAAACAGCCTTTCCAATAGTCCTCATTCATAATTACCGATTTATGCTATAATCTGCAATTATGAAAATAACTGTTCTCGGTTGTTCAGGCGCGCAGTTCCCTGGACATAATCCCGCCGGCTTCCTGTTGGACGGTAAAATACTCTTCGATGCAGGGAGCCTGACAACTGTGCTGGACGGCCATGCACAATCAAAGATCAAGGATATCTTCATTACGCATGCGCACCTCGATCACATCAGAGATATCTCTTTTCTGGCCGATAACATCATTGTGGCGAAGAGAAAGCAGAACGTGAATATCATCAGCATCCGGTCTGTCATAAGCACGATCAAAAAGAATCTGCTCAACGATTCACTGTGGCCCGATTTTACCATGATACCCGATTATGAAAATGCCGTTTTGCGGTATCTCACTGTAACAGAGGGAGCGCCATTAAAAGTAAATGGATATCATATTACCGCTTACAGGGTAAATCATTCGGTCCCTGCCGTGGGATATCTCGTGGAAGACAGAAAAAATAAACGGTTCTTTTATACCGGTGATACAGGTCCTACCGGCTCTACATGGAAAAAAATAGGGGACAGGAAGCTTGATTGCCTGATTATCGAAGTCTCCTTTCCGAACAGAATGAGCGAAATGGCGGCGCTAACAGGTCATCTCACTTCAAGGCTGCTCAAAGAGGAAATCCGGAAGATAAAGCAGATGCCGGACAGGATTTATATAACCCATATAAAGCCCCAGCACCTCAGGGTCATCCGGGCTGAGATCGAAAATCTCGGGATGAAGAATATCAAATTGTTGAAAGACCGGGACGTGATTTCCATATAAAAATAGCTAAGAGTTGAGAGTCCGGAACTAGGAGCTCAAAGGCTTTTTAATTCTAAGCTCTTAGCTCTCGGCTATCAGCTATTCACATGAACCCCGACTGTTTCAGGGCTGAGAGCAGCGAAGTACTGCTGTCCGGACGGACAAATTTCGCTACATATTTGGCAAGGATGTCGGGTTCCAGGTTGACAGTACTGCCCGCCCCCTTAAACCCCAGTGTTGTGGACTTGGCTGTATGGGGTATGATCACTATGCTGAAGGCATCTTTAAACACATCAACTACAGTGAGGCTTATGCCGTCTACGGCAACAGAGCCTTTTTCGACCAGATACTTCAAGATGCCGGCAGGCGCTTCGATTTCAATCCTGACCGCGTTTCCAGAGACGGTCTTTGACCGTATTTTGCCGGCGCCTTCGATATGACCGGTAACGAAGTGCCCGCCCATTTTGGAGTTCGGCGTCAATGAGGGTTCCAGGTTCACGCGGTCGCCTTTTTTAAGGCTTTCAAGGTTAGTGCTCTTTAAGGTCTCATAGGAGACATCGAAGAAAAGAATGTTTTTGTCTGCCGCAGTCACGGTCAGGCATATACCGTTGACAGCAATACTGTCGCCGATGGCAGCATCGCGAACAATATCGCCTGCAGCTACCGAGAGGCGGGAACTCGCGGTCCCTTTTTCGACAGATGCAATCTCACCTAATTCAACAATGATTCCGGTAAACATTATTTTACTATTCTTCCCATCCGGCTGATGCGGGGAGACGTCGTTGTGCTGTCCCACGACCAGTAGATTATCATTGCCTTGCCTTTTATCAGCTTCAGATCAACATAACCCCAATACCTGCTGTCGTAGCTCTGGTCCCTGTTGTCGCCCATGACGAAAATCTTGTCTGAAGGCACAAGATAGGGGCCGAAATTGTCCCTCGGCTCTATACTGTTTATCGAACTATCGGTATGCTGCGTGTATGGTTCATTCATACGCTGGCCGTTTACAAAGACGACTTTGTCTTTTTCCTCGACTATGTCCCCTCCGACGCCGACAACCCTTTTAATGAAGTCTTTGCTCAAATCTTCCGGATATCTGAAAACGACAATATCGCCTCTTTTCGGGTGTGTAATAACCAGGACCTTTTTATCGGAAAAAGGGACCTGTGTTCCATATATAAACTTGTTGACGAGAATATGATCGCCTATGAGCAGAGTCGGGATCATGGATCCCGATGGTATTTTAAATGCCTGTACAATATAAGTCCTTATAACGAGCGCAAGTATGAGTGCCGTGCCGATGGCTTTTATATATTCCAAAGCCTTATTCTGTTTGTTTCCCAAGCTCTTCTCCTTCCAAGGATTGACGGTCTCGTAAAAAGTCCATATGCTGCGTTGCGCTGCATCCTTCGTCACTGCGGTGTACGAACAAGTACGCCTCATTCCTCAGGATTTGCGCGCCTTGCCTATGAACTTTTTACGAAACCGTTTATTTTTAATCTTGTTGACGTCTTTTTGCAAGTACGTCAGGATTTATTCCTTTACCTTGAGAACAGTCAGGAAGGCTTCCTGGGGGATTTCCACCTTTCCGATCTGCTTCATTTTCTTTTTGCCCTCTTTCTGTTTCTCAAGCAGCTTCCTTTTTCTCGTAATATCGCCCCCGTAACACTTTGCGAGAACATTTTTTCTCATTGCCTTGACACTTTCCCGCGCTATTATCTTGCCGCCGATGGAAGCCTGTATGGCGATTTCGAACATTTGCCTCGGTATGACCTGTCTCAGCTTTTCCACAAGCTGCCTGCCCTTATAATAAGACGTATCGCTGTGCACAATCAAGGAGAGTGCGTCTACAGGTTCCCCGTTCAGCAGCACATCCAGCTTAACCAGCTTGGACGGCCTGTAGCCTATAAATTCGTAATCCATGGACGCGTAACCGCGCGAAACCGATTTGAGCCGGTCGTAAAAATCCCAGAGGATTTCATTGAGTGGAATCTCGTAACCCACCATTATGCGGTCTTTGCTGATAAAAGTGAATTCCGTCTGGGCGCCGCGTTTTTCCTGGCAAAGCTCGAGTATCTGCCCTATGTATTCCTGAGGCACAAAAACCGATACTTTAACATACGGCTCCTCTATTTTTTCAAACCGGTCCGGAAGGCTGCTCGGGTTATCAATAAAAAATTCTTCGCCCTTTGTGCCTGTGACACGATAAATGACCGTGGGGGCGGTAGTGATCAGCGAGAGCTGGAATTCTCTTTCGAGGCGCTCTTTTATTATCTCCATGTGGAGGAGTCCCAGAAAGCCGCACCGGAAGCCGAAACCGAGCGCGGAGGAGGTCTCCGGCTCGAAGCTGAAGGAGGAGTCGTTCAGGCGCAGCTTTTCAAGCGCGTTCTTCAACTCCTCATACTGGATGTTTTCGACCGGATAAAGACCCGAAAAGACCATCGGCTTTATTTCCTTGTATCCCGGAAGCTGGCTTTCAGCGGGGCGGGCGGCGTCCGTAATTGTGTCCCCTATCTTCGTGTCACCGACTGTCTTGATGCCTGCAATAAGATATCCCACTTCCCCTGCCGAAAGCTGGGGCACCTCTTCCATTTTAGGAGTGAAGACGCCCACCTTGGTGATTTCGTGTTCTTTTCCTGCAGCCATAAGTCTCATTTTCATGCCGGGCCGCACCGTTCCGTCGAAGACCCTGATAAGGACGATTACACCCTGATAATTATCAAACCATGAATCGAAGATAAGGGCCTTAAGAGGAGCTTCGCCGGTACCCTTGGGGGGCGGCACCTTCCTGACAATGGCATCGAGTATCTCCTTTGTTCCGATCCCTTCTTTAGCGCTTGCAAGGATCGCTTCGGAGCAATCTATTCCGATTGCCTCCTCTATCTGCTCCTTCACTTTTTGCGGTTCGGCCCCGGGCAGGTCTATTTTGTTGATTACGGGAATGATTTCATGATTATGTTCAATGGCGAGATAAGTATTGGCAAGAGTTTGCGCCTCAACGCCCTGGGTGGCATCGACAACGAGCACGCTGCCCTCGCATGAGGCGAGGCTCCTGGATACTTCATAAGAAAAATCGACGTGGCCCGGGGTATCGATCAGATTAAGCACATACTCATTACCGTCATCGGCTTTATAGCCGAGCCTCACCGCATGGGCCTTGATCGTAATGCCGCGCTCCCGCTCCAGATCCATGGAGTCGAGCACCTGCTCCGTCATCTCTCTGGAGCTCAAGGCTCCCGTATACTCAAGCAATCTGTCGGCAAGGGTGGACTTTCCGTGGTCAATATGGGCAATTATCGTAAAATTGCGGATGTTTTTTTGCATCACGAATTGCGGTCAAGAATGAGATGTGCAGCACCGACGAGTCCGGCATCATCCCCCAGGGTGGAAGCAATAATCTGTACGTTATCATAAAGCTCCTTCAGTGCCCTCCTGGATGCCTCTTTTATTGCGGTTTCAACATAAATGTTCCATGCCCCTATGAGCCCTCCAGTAAGGATTATTGCCTCGGGGCTCATGATGTTGATTATACCGGCAATGCCGATGCCGAGCCCTTTGCCTGCCTCGCGCAAAACATTTCTTGCCAGGGGATCTCCTTCAAGCGCGGCATTATAAATGTCTTTGGCCTTGATTTTATAAAAATTGCCGTTATTGAAATCCCTCAGAATGCTGCTTCCGCCCTTTTCAAGCTCGGCGACTGTGTTGCCTATAATAGCGGTTGCAGAGGCATACAGTTCGAGGCATCCTACATTGCCGCAGGGGCATTGCCGGCCTCCCGCGTTTATGCTCATGTGGCCTATTTCAGCGGCTACCGGAAGGAGCTTATCATGAAAAACTATCCCACCGCCTATGCCTGTGCCCAGGGTCAACATGACAAAGTTTCTGATATTCTTCCCCGCACCTGAAATTTTTTCACCATATGCAGCTGCATTGGCATCGTTTTCAACAACAATTCGTGCCTTATAGTGTTTGCCTATTTCAGACTTCAGGTTAACACCGTCCAGTTTCGGAATGTTAGGAGATTTGATGACAATCCCGTTTGACCTGTCTACCAGACCCGCTGCCGCAATGCCTATGCCGGCAACATCCGCGGCATTCGGAGCGTATACTGATTCCAGCAATTTGAACAGGACTTGCAAGGGGTCTTTACCGGTAGACGCCTTTGATTTCGAAACGACCTTCCCGTCCAAATCGAAGAGGGCGGCCCTTATGTTCGTACCGCCTAGATCGACACCTACAATATATTTATTTGCCATTCACTTTCCCAGGGTCTGCAAACGAATGCACAAGCAGTCCCTAATAACAATATATTATTTTAAAAACACTGACAGGCCAACCAGCCGGTAAGCCCTAAGGTTATATCTCTGGGGAACTCTAATGTAATATCACCATGAATATATTACCATATCCGGCTGCTTTGCGCAAAGTGTACAGCTAATAGCCAAGAGCTAATAGCCGAGAGCTCAAAATTAAGGAGCCTGTGAACTCTTAGCTCTGGACTCTTAGCTCTTGGCTATCTTGTGATATAATCAAAAATGGTTCTTTACCTTATCGATGGAAACTCCTATTTCTACAGGGCCTACCATGCGATAAAAAGGCTTTCCAACTCAAAAGGGATTCCCACAAACGCTGTCTACGGATTCACGACAATGATGCTGAAGATCGTCCGTGAGAAAAAACCTGATGCCCTTGCAATAGTTTTTGATTCACCGCTGCCGACTGAACGGCACAGACTCTATGAACACTATAAAGCTCAGAGGCCTGAAACTCCGGGTGACCTGGTTGTTCAGATCCCCCGGATCAAGGAGATAATAAATGCCTTTAACATCCCGGTTTTCGAGATGCCCGGGTATGAGGCGGACGATGTGATCTGCACACTCGCAAGGAAGGCCGCCTTACAGCAGGCCGGTGTATTTATAGTGACCGGCGACAAAGATATGATGCAGGCAATCAATACGTCTATTAGAATTTACGACCCCATGAAAGAAGTTGTTATTGATGATGAATACATCAGGGAGCGCTTTGGAATGCCCCCTGAAAACATCGTCGAAATCATGGCGCTCACCGGTGATGCCGTCGACAATATACCGGGTGTTAAGGGCATCGGGGAAAAGACCGCTAAAAGTCTGCTTCTGGAGGCCGGGGGGCTGGACAAACTGTTGAGCTATCCTGAAAGAATAGAAAACAAGCGTCTGAGAAAAATGGTAATCGAAAACATCGAACAGATCAGGTTGAGCAAAGCGCTTGTGACTGTCGACGGGAATGTGCCGGTTGAGGCAAATCTGCCGGAACTCAGGATCAAAGAGCCGGACTGGGGTGCACTTCTTCGCCTGTTTACGGAACTCGAATTCAGCAGCCTTGTAAAGCTCATCCCCTCAGGAGATTATGCCCCGCGTGGAGAATATATCACGATTGTCAGTATTAAACATCTTCAGGAGTTTCTCGGGGCGAAAGATTCCCCTGGGCAGATTCAATATGCGCTCTTTGGGGATGACATCAATGAGTCGGAGCAGACCTCTTGCGCTTCAGGCATTATCCCCGAATTGTCATTCGACATAGAGGCCACAGGCAGAAAACCTATGAGCGATATTATTGTAGGGATTGCCCTGTGCAGGGAAAAAGGGAAGGCGTATTACGTGCCCATCAGACATTCGGGCATCCATTGCCCGGAAGATCAGCCGGTCGCGGGCCACGCCGCATCGTATAATGTTCAGGATGCCCTGGCTGTTTTAAAGCCGGTACTCGTGGACCCTGCCGTTGCGAAGACAGGACACAATCTCAAATATGACATGCTGATACTAAGACAGGAAGGAGTCCGCGTGCAGGGTACGCTTTACGATACTATGGTGGCGTCTTACCTGTTGAACCCCGTCAAACCCGATCACAGTCTCGAAAATTCGGCAAGTGAATACCTGAAACACAAGAAACGCCCTTTTGCCGAAGTCCTCGGCAAAAGGCGATCATTCGCAGAAGTTCCCATTGACGAGGCTACGCGGTATTCTGCCGAAGATGCCGAACTGGCAATGGAACTGAAAGATGTTCTTTTCGGCAATCTGGAGAACGCGGGGCTCGAACGCCTGTACTTTGAAATCGAGATGCCGCTTATCTATATCCTGACGGATATGGAAGAGACCGGAATTAAAATCGATGGGGAACGCGCGGAACAGTTGTCAGGGGAACTCGAACGTGACCTGGAGGCATTGCAGTCAAGGATATATGCGCTCGCAGGCAGCACCTTTAACATAAACTCGCCGCGCCAGCTTTGCAAGGTGCTTTTTGATGACCTCGGGATGAAACCGCTGAAAAAAACTAAAACTGGATATTCCACAAGCGTGGATGTCCTCGAGGAACTTGCAAAAAGCCATGAACTCCCAGGGGAAATTCTTAACTACAGGACACTCTTTAAACTTAAAACAACGTATACGGACACGCTGCCCGAACTTATCAATGCAAGGACAGGCCGCATCCATACTTCTTTCAACCAGACGGTAACCGCGACAGGGCGGTTAAGCAGCAGTGACCCCAACCTCCAGAATATCCCGATACGCGGTGAATGGGGAATGAAAATCAGGGAGATTTTTATTGCAGCTGAGGGTCATTTGCTTGTTTCAGCAGACTACTCCCAGATTGAGTTACGCATTCTTGCACACATGAGTGAAGACGAAAGCCTTATTGAGGCTTTTAAAAACAACATTGATGTTCATGCCAGGACAGCCTCGGAAATATTCGGAGTGCCGTTCGAAGCTGTCACGCCCGATATGAGGAGGATGGCCAAAGTTGTAAATTTCGGGATTGCCTATGGAATGAGTTCCTACGGGTTGTCCGAAGCGCTCTCCATAACGTCCAGGGAGGCGGCAGTGTATATAGAAAACTATTTCAACAGGCATACCGGCGTAAAACGCTATATTGAACGCATGATACAGGCAGCGCAGCAGCATGGCTATGTTGCCACTCTTGTCGGCAGAAGAAGGCCGTTGCCTGAAATTACCAGCGCTAATGCGGTGATCAGACAGCAGGCAGAGAGGCTTGCCGTCAATACCCCGATCCAGGGCACTGCCGCTGATCTTATTAAGATAGCTATGGTGAGGGTTTCAAAGGCACTGAAGAAGAGGGCCCTTTCAGCAAGGATGCTCCTGCAGATTCACGATGAACTTCTTTTTGAAGTGCCTGAAAACGAGATAGATGAAACAGTGGAGTCAATCAGGGTTGAAATGGAATCCGCCCTTAATCTTTCGATCCCCCTGAAAGTAGAGATAGGGCAGGGGAAAAACTGGGCTGAGGCCCATTAAACTGTAACTCCTGACGGGTGTGCGTTATGAGTGGAAGGGTTATGCATCACGTATTACGGTTTCCTGGTATTTTTCCCTTGACAAATAGACACCTTCCTGTTATTGTGTATACCGACTTGAACTGTACTAATTAATTAATATATCGAGAGAAAAGGGGGGTAATAATTATGACGAAGGCAGACCTTATCGAGAAGATAGCATCGGGTACAGGTATTTCAAAGGCCGATGCGGGAAGGGCACTGGATGCGACTATCGATGCAGTTAAATTTGCTCTGAAAAAAGGGCAAAAAGTTACACTGGTAGGTTTCGGAACGTTCTCAGTTGTAAAAAGAAAAGCCAGAAAAGGCCGCAATCCGAGGACAGGAGCCGATATTAAGATACCGGCAGCTAAAATCCCGAAATTCAGTGCCGGAAAAACATTGAAAGATGCAGTTAAATAATAATTAGCAGGGCAAACCCGGCGACATATTGCCGGTTTTAACGAGGGTTTATTAATAAGAAAGAGGTGGGGGGATTATTATTCCTTCCACCTCTTTACCGTTTGACAGACAACAAGCCTCTGCAGTCATGAACAGGACTTGTCGTTGATATCCGTAGCTATGTAGACATCATTCTTTTCGTTGTACGTCACGTTCACCATGTCGCCTGCCCTGAGGTCGCTGAGACTCTTGAATCCATCGCATTTCATCACGATTGTCGATTCCCCGGTGCTGAAAATGTATCCGCCGAGGTCGCCGGGTACTGGTGCTATGGATGGGTGAAACGGTTTGACTGCCAACGTTTTTGCCTGGCTGTCAATGGCCTTGACCTCTCCCCAATAGTTGCCCGTCTCTTCTCCGGCAATAACTGCACCTATGATTGACAACACGAAAAAAATTGCTATCGCTATGGTAACTATCTTATTCATGGTACCCTCCTTTACATCAGGCCGTGCGGGCCCTGGTTAAATGTATCTTTAAGCAGCTCCTGATTAAAGAGTACCAAAATAGTCCTGTTTACACAACAAAAAGAACCATTATTTGCCTATGACGTTCAATAAAGCTGCCGGTCACGCTAAAAAAGGCCGGCAAACGCTATATGCTATACTAAAGTGCCTCTATTCACAAATGAGGTTGCATTCGAGCGCCGCTCTGCCCCAAAAGTCTTCGACTTTCGGGAACCCCGAAGAGTTGATAAACTCTTTGGGGTAGAACTGTACGCCTCAGTCGCGCGCCTCGCCGGCGCGGCGCATCGACGCTCTCGGTGCGACACCGCATTTATGAATAGAAGCACTAAAATACATGGACCATAAAAAAACAATACTCGCCGCAGTCGATTTCGGGGCTGATACAGAAAAAGTTTTGTCGTATGCTTTATGGTTGTCTCAGGCTCTCGATGATGGCGACGGTGACATCACCATGCTCAATGCAATGGATTATGCCCTTACTCCTCCTGCCTACCTTCTGCCCTATATTGATCAGGAAGAAGAGGCAATCGGGGCGGAGTTGAAGAAATGGGCCGATCTTCTGAAGCCATACGGTGCAACCGCAAGAGGAAGGATCGCGTTCGGAAGGCTTGTAGAAACTTTCAGCAAAACAATACTCGAACTTACAGTTGCGGCCCTTGTACTTGCTCACAAATCTCACCTGATAAGGACCAGCAGTTCGGAGCGGCTGATGAAATCGCTGGCCATTCCCATGCTGGTTGTCCGGGGACAGAAAGCTGACAGCTCCGTATTGGGTTCAGTCGCGATAAAAAATATTTTGTGCGCCGTTGATTTTTCCGATCACTCACGAAAGGCTTTTGAATTCGCGCTCTTTTTATCGCGAAAAAATTCGTCCACCCTTACAGTCACACATATACTCTCAAGCATTAAACTGGAAAAAAGTTTTGACAGGCTGAGTAATTTGAGCGAAGAGGAAAAACAAGGATATAGGAATCACTCATATCAGGAGGCGGAGAAATCGATATGTTCTCTGTCAGACATATGTGACGGGGCAGAGCGCATTGTCCGGACAGGGGTCCCTTATAAAGCGATCAATGAGCTTGCAGTGGAGAAAAATGCAGAGCTGGTTGTCATCGGGGCGCAGGGCGTTTCTTCCACAAAGGGTGTTCTGCTCGGAAGCGTCGCGGAAGCACTGGTCAAATCTTCACCTTGCCCTGTGATGCTTGTACGTTAAATGATACAACCTGTTTTGTTTCTCATCTTCAGCCTCCTCATGATACTGCTCAGCGCCGAATTTTTCACTAATGGCATCGAATCGTTCGGCAGACGGCTCTCGTTGTCCCAGGCTGTTGTCGGAAGCATATTCGCGGCGATCGGCACTGCCTTGCCCGAGACCATACTTCCACTTGTAGCCATTCTGCTGCATGGCGGCGATACGGCAAGGAAGATCGGCGTAGGAGCCATACTCGGCGCACCTTTCATGCTTTCGACACTTGCTTTTTTTGCTGTAGGACTGACAGTGCTGATCTGCAGGCTCCGGAACAAAAGGAAATTCGTCCTCCATGTTGAGCCCGGTTCCACTAAACGGGACCTCGTCTTTTTCATTGTCATGTATGGCGCAGCCATTTTCGTTCCCTTCCTTGTACCCCACAGTCATCTACTGGTTGGAGGTTTTCTTGTCTCCGGTTATGTGCTGTATGTGTACTCTGCATTTAAGGCGGAAAGCGCTGATATCCTCCATGCCGAACAGCTGCATTTTGAGAAGCTGTATACGGACTTCAGGCGGTTTGCCGGCATGGAACTCGGATCAGCGAGGCCTGAACCATACAAAAACACGTCATTGTTACTCATTTGCTTTCAGGTAACCGCCTCGCTTGTTACTATGGTGGGCGGCGCCCATATATTTGTAGGGGGTCTTGAAAGGCTTTCACTCTCGTGGGGAATGAGCCCTCTGTTGTTTGCTCTGCTTGTCGCACCCATTGCCACTGAATTGCCCGAAAAATTCAATAGCATAACATGGACGCTGAAAGGCAGGGACACTCTTGCCCTCGGAAACATCACGGGCGCAATGGTGTTTCAATCGACTTTTACAGTCTCGGTCGGGCTGTTTTTTACCGACTGGCGTATTTCGGGACTGGCTCTTCTGTCTGCTGTCCTGGCGCTGGTCTCTTCTCTGATTGTCATTGTGAGCATTCAATTTGGAAAGAAAGTCTCACCCGGTGCCATGCTTTTCGGGGGAGTAATTTATGCCATTTATGCGCTTGCCATATTAAGCTCATAGCTCATGGCCGCACTACACTACCTGCGGATAGAGCGGATAAATTCCTTTAATTGTTCTTCATTCTCCAACGGCTCATAACATGAACCGCCCATACACGGGATGATGCGGTTGCGGTCTTTGGAGTAAACAATGCTTGCATATGGGACGAATAGAGAGGCAGCCGCATCGGCGAGCCTGCTCTCCGGAAGAGCTTCCACTGTCAGCCGCATCATGTTAAAATACGCATCCAGCGAGCAGAAATAATGTCCGGCATGGACGCCTAACTCGCTTACATTTGCCGAGAAAGTCTCAAGCGAAATCTCCGCATACCGCTTGTAGAGTGAGTTGTCGGTTGCGTAAAACAATTTAATCAGCAGCGCGATCGCTGCGGCATTAGCCGATGGATGCGGAATGTCTTCAACACCTTTCAGCGCGAGGTCGAGCACTGCCGTATCAGCATCGAAAAAGCCGCCCCCGTCCTTGTCCCAGAATCTATCTATGCATTGCTCCATAAGCTGATCGGCCTTTTGAAGATATTCTCCCATGCCGCTGACTTCATAAGCTGCGACAAGGGCCTCGATCAGATATATGTAATCGTCCGACAGCGCGCTTATTTCGTCGGAATGGAGCAGTTCTTTGCCCGGCCAGCGGATTTCCAGCACTCTTTTCAGACTCTTAAGTGCAAAATCTTTGACGGCAATTTCCTTAAATGCCCGGTACGCCTTAAAATATGATGTTACCATCATGCCGTTCAAAGAGGTGTAAACCGTTGCATCGATGAAGGGCTCTTCCCTGGTCTGGCGTGCCTGAAGCAGTTTTCTTTTCCCCTCCCTGATAACATCGTCAACCCGACCCGCATCTATTTTGAGTTTACGGGCGATGTCGCCGCTTTCAGCGGCAATAAACAGGACCCGCTTCGACCTGTCGTGGTGCATGCTCCCCCGTTCGTGCAGCAGGTGCAGGGAGAGCACCTGAAATTCCTCATCATTCAGCACTCTCCTGAAATCATCTTCGGTCCAGGTAAAATACCCTCCCTCATCATCCGGGGTGACGTCGGCATCCTGGCTTGCATAAAACCCTCCCTCCGGACCTGAAAGGACATCCCTGGTAAAGCTGATAATTCCCATTGCGACTTCTTTGAAATATTCGTTGCCGAAAATGGACCAGGCATCGACATAATTTCGCAGAAGCCATGCATTATCGTCGGCCATTTTCTCGAAGTGAGGAACGGTCCATCCTTCATCAACAGAGTAGCGGTGGAACCCCCCCTTGAGCTGATCATGTGACCCGCCTTTGGCCATGGCCTCGAGTGTTTTTATCGCAGCGTGGCCGCACGGCTTATTGCCTGTAAAAAAATACCTGTAAAGCAGGAATGAGATCGCGCCGGGCATGGGAAATTTCGGGGCAGTGCCGAAACCTCCGTTTAGAGGGTCAAACTGCGACAATATAGTGCTCTGCGCGGCGTCAAGCAGCGCTCTATTTATTTCTCCCCGGCCAGCGGGTTTCAGCCTGATAAAATCCATGAGCCGTTCGGTAAAACTTTCGACTTCCTGCCTGTTGGACTGATACATTTTGATGATTTCCCTTAGCACCTTCTTAAAGCCCGGTCTTCCGAGGCTGTCTTCAGGCGGGAAATAGGTGCCTCCGAAGAACGGCTTTTTGTCAGGGGTCAGGAAGACGCTCAGGGGCCAGCCGCCTCCGGCTCCAATTGCTGTCACCGCCCGCTGATAGCGTCTGTCGATATCCGGCCGTTCATCCCTGTCGAGTTTAATGCTTACAAAATTCTCGTTGAGAAGCGCGGTAATTTCGTCATCGAAAAAACATTCTTTTGCCATTACATGACACCAGTGGCACCATATGGCTCCGGAACTGAGGAAAACCGATTTGTTCTCTCGGCGCGCTTTTTCGAATGCTTCGTCGGACCAGGGATACCAATCTATTTTCTGGTCAGCGGCATGTGTCAGATAGGGAGACCTCTCTCCAGCGAGTCTGTTCATTTTCTGAAAAACCCGAGTTTCTCGATCTCGGTCATTGCCCATTGATCTTCAAGCAATTCGTCCCCGGCCAGGTTTTCTTTTGTCCGCGCGTATTCCTTAAGAAAATACCAGGCTATACGTTTCTCAATGCTGTTGAGCCGTTTGTCCACATCCGCAGCAACATCTCTGACTGCCCACCGGACGCTTAGTCCGTTGATGATGCCGTCGAGCAGTTCATCGCTTATCTCCGCCTGCATCATCATAATTAGCCGGTCATTCTCTGTGATCAGTTTCATGGGCTGTGCAGGTTCACTCAGCGTGAGGTTCTTCTTTTTCGCCCAAGAAATTATACTTGGCACATAAAAAATATCGGAAATGAAGAATTCCCTGCCGAGATTTCTCAACAACCCATCTAAGTCCTGAGTAAAAATCATTATGTCCTCCTTGCATCGCAGCTTGCAAGTCTAAAATGTCGCCGGGTCTTCAGGGGGAAGCTCACTCTCGTCAAAGGGCATGACCCCGAGCTGTCTCATGACAGATTCGATCCCTTCAAGCATGGCTGAATAATCGTAATCGGACAGGCTTTCATGCAGAGCCTGATCCACTACCCGGTCAAAAGCTTCATAATCGAATGTCCTGTCAAGCACGCCGGACCGGGACAGCACATCAAAAATGGTTTTATCGTCGTTAAGGTTGTCATCAGCAGAAATGTTGAGCAATGCCCGATGACCGGGCAAGAGCAGGTACCACTGCATTGCGCTGCCCAGGGCATCGTAAAGCGTCACAATGCCTGCCGCGATCTTTCCCTGTCTGAGCCTTCGCTTTCCACCCCGTATGTGCAGTTTTGCCTGTTGCAGCGCAGCTGCTTCAGGACCGAGTTCATCAGCGTTCATTAATCCCGCATGCGGCATTGCATCACCCTTTGAGGTGCAGATCGTAAAGCGCTTTGCCGATCAAAAAATCCACCCACGATATCATTATATCGGGGAGCGTGGATTTTATCAGCATCGAGCCGGGGGGCAGGGATTTCGCTATCATTTCAGCAATGCTGAAATGGGCCATGAATACTGTCCCGTAAATGACTATCAAACCGTTAAGAAGATAACCATAAACAGCGGTCTTCCTGGACATGAAGAGCAGTGTAACAACTACAACATCAGTGAGCGGGAATATAAAAGAGAGAAAACGCGTGCGGTCGAATAGGAAGACCCCGGGGTGCAGCTTGTCCGGCACCATGAAATTGTGAATACGCCAATGAAGCATTAATCCGGACAATGCTATGAGAAACAAAGCTGCCAGCAATACCTTCTTGTTCATGCCGCTCCTTAAGGATATGAGCAAGTTCTTTGCGCGGAGATCCTAAAACGTAAATCTTGCCATATGGCCCAGATAAAAAGTCAACCCTATGGCAAGGATGTGGAGAATCCACCAGCCCGGCTTGTACCGCATAAAATGTTTCAGCATATTACCTCCAGAGAAGATGCCCCAGTGTATAGGCGACGGATATACCGATAAAATGGACTATCCACCATCCGGTCCTCAGGAACGCTATCTTTCTGGAAAAACTTTCTTTCTCCATGAACACAGATACTATTTGAGGCGCGCCTCTACCGTCTTCCAGTCGATATTCTTGAAGAATGCCTCAATGTAATCAGCCCTCTTGAGTCCATAGTCGGTCATGTAAGCATGCTCGAAAACATCCATTACCAATATCGGGTTGCCCCCCGCAGGGTGTCCGGCATCATGCTCATTTATCCAGAAATTGATGAGCTTACCGTTTGAAGTGTCCTGATAAAGCGCCACCCATCCTATGCCTCTCATGGCGCCTGTCGCCCTGAAGTGTTTTTCCCATGCCTCGTAGCTTCCGAAATCCTCAGCAAGTTTTGCCGCCAGCTTGCCGTCTTTCTGTATGCCCGCCTTGCCGCCGAGATTGTCAAAGTAGTATTCATGAAGTCTCATGCCGTTGAATTCCCATCCAAGCCTTCTTTTCATTTCAGCAAACTCGGGCGTGCCTCCCTTGTCCTCTTTCATAATAGCTGCAAGAGAATCAAGCAGTTTGTTCGTGTTTGTGACATAACCCTGGTAAAGAGTGAAGTGGTTTTTCAGCAATGTCTCGCTGAAGCCTTCCATGCCGATAAGCTTTCCGTAGTCTGTTGCCGCATAAGACATAGTGCCCCTCCTTTAAAAGTCGCGTTGTAAAGTTACAAAAAATTCTATTCCACTTTCGGAACATAATCAAGAGCTTGCTATTTTTCAGGATACTTGCTGCTTAACTCAATGCTATCAGAATTCTCATAAAAGTCAAATTACACAGCGTTGCGGAATAAGATGCTTTTATATTAAAAAGTTACCAACATTTTGTTAACTAAATGTTGGTAACTTTTTTTGTCAAGCCTGTATTTTTGTATTTTTCCCGCTATGTCCTGAAGTCTCCAGGCCCCGAAATAATCACGCACAAGGTTGTTATCAGGAGTAAACCCGGGAAACTCGCTGTCAGATTGCTCAGGGATATTTTCCCTCGTAATAACGGCGTCTCCGAAAAATCGCAGAGACACTCCATTATTTTTTTCCACAACATGCTAACATGTTATCATATTATAAAATCAGCATGATCTTAGTACTTCAATTCATAAATACGGTATCGCACCGAGAACGTCGATGAATATGAAAATTCTTCATGGAGGTTTCTATGCGGATTAAGGGCATTGCTTTCATCATATTTGTTTTTTTCGCATTGCCGGGTATTTTTAATGATGCCTGTTTGGGCGGGATGGTCCAATCGACTCAGGAACAGCAGAAGGAGGTCTATCTGACAATCTATAACTCCGGGATAGGACTTGTAAAAGACCGGCGGGATATTCCTTTGGGGACCGGCATCCGGGAAATACTATTCGCTGATGTGGCACCCAAAATCATTCCATCCAGTGTGCGCGTCAACTCCCTCACAAGGCCGGACAGCTTGCAGGTCCTTGAGCAGCGTTATCAATATGACCTCATAAGCCCCGAAAAATTGCTCGATAAATTCGTAGGCAAAGAAGTGAAGCTCGTTTCCAAGAAACCTTATACCGACACGGAAGAGGTCGTGACTGCGCTTTTGCTCTCAAACCATAACGGTCCCGTTTTTAAAATAGGAGATGAGATCACATTTAATTACCCCGGGAGGATAATTTTTCCCAAGCTGCCTGAAAATGTAGCTTCGAAACCTTCTCTCTTTTGGCGGGTAAAAAGCTCGGCTCCGGAGCAGAGGATCGAGGCCGCTTATATAACCGAGGGGATCGACTGGAAGGCTGATTATACCCTGGACCTCAACGAAGCCGGCAATCAGGCAGACCTCAGCGGGTGGGTGACAATTAATAATCAGAGCGGCATTGCCTTTAATAATGCCCGCGTCAAACTTGTGGCTGGGGATATCAGCAGGGTGAGGGATCACGGCCCAGGGAAGATTATGCCCATGATGGCTGCCGCTGCACCGGAGACTCCGGTCAAAGGAGAGAGCTTTTCGGAGTATCATCTTTACACTCTGGAGGCGCCCATTCAAATAAATGATAACGAGATAAAACAGATCGCCTTCCTGAATGCCCGCCATATCCTTTTAAATAAAGAGTTGGTGCTTAAAGGTGAAAGCGCTTATTTCACAAATAAATACGACAAACCTCTTCCTCAAAAAGTCGGGATATATTTCGATATGGTCAATACTGAGAAGAACGGGCCCGGCATTCCCCTGCCAGGGGGAGTGGTAAGGGTCTTCAAAAACGATAAAGAAGGCAATTCCCAACTTATCGGAGAGAACACTATTGTCCATACTCCCAAAGATGAAAAGCTGAGGATAAAAACCGGGGAGGCGTTTGATATCTCAGCCGACAGAAAACAGATGGAATGGAACAAAATTTCGCGCTTCACGTATGAAACCGTTTTTGAAATAACGTTGAGGAACCACGGGGCTGCGGACATTTCCGTTAAAGTCGTCGAACCTATCCCCGGAGACTGGATAATTCTAACTTCATCGCACCCGCCCCAAAAAATCGATGCCAATACCGTTGAATTCATTGTACCGGTGCCCAAAGACGGGGAAACCCGGCTCACTTACAAGACACAGGTGACTTATTGAAACGGGGAGATGAGCAATGAAAGGGATCCTTAAAATAGCTTATAAACTATTGGTAAATGACAAAGGCAAATTCGCCGCACTGCTCGTCGGGATAACCTTTGCGGTTTTCTTAATGGTTATGATGACATCGATGTTCGCCGGTATTTTGCACAGGGCGTCTGCCACAGTCGTAAACATAGGAGCCAAGGTGTGGGTAATGGACCCTGCGGTAAATACGCCTGCCAACAGTATCCCGATGCCGGATTATGTGTTAGACGCGGTACGGAGCATTAACGGAGTCAAATATGCAGTGCCTTTGTATTCCGGAGCGGGCCTTGCAAAGCTCCAGAACGGTGTATATCAGGCAGTAACAGTCATAGGGCTGGATGATGCAACCCTGTTTGGAAGGCCCGATCTCCTTCAGGGGAACATCGAGGACATCTATGCCGAAAATTCATTTATTGTGGTCAGGGATTCGGAATACCCGAAACTTGGAAAACCGCAGCTCGGCACCGAATTCGAAATAAACGACCATAAGGGTGTTATTGTCGGCATAGCACAGGTCAGCGTTGGTTCCCTGTTTGGAACTCCCACTCTGTATACCACATACAACAGGGCCATTCAGTATATTCCTTCAATGAGGTTCACCATTTCATATATTATTGTAGAACCCAAGAGCATAACGGCCGTACCCTACATCAAACAGCAGATAAGATCGCTCGGCTATGAAGCTCTCACAAAGGATGAATTCATCCGGAAAATTTCGACTTATTATAAATACCAGACAGGGCTGGGCATGAACGTGCTCTTAATGACAATAATAAGTTTTATTGTAGGATTGTCAATCTCAGGGCAGACCTTCTATACTTTCATACTGGAGAACCTTGAAAAATTCGGTGCGTTGAAGGCAATAGGCGCCAAGGGCTCTGAACTAATATATATGATATTATTCCAGGCGACATTTACGGCCCTCACAGGTTATGGGATGGGAATCGGACTGGCGGCGGTCATAATAACGCTGGCCAAACTCAGGCTTCCGAGCTATGCAGCCATGATAACTTTTACAAACCTGGGATTTGCTTTTGTGATGGTACTGATTATAGCCGCGATTTCGAGTTATATTGGAGTAAGGAAAGTAATCAGAATAGAGCCTTTCGATATTTTCAGAGGTTAAAATGGCCAATCTTGCAGTAAAGGCGAACAAACTGGTCAAATGGTTTGGAGAGGGCGAAGCCAAAACTTACGCCGTGAGAGACGTCAGCTTCGAGGCCTGCTTTGGTGAAATGCTGTATATAGAAGGCCCATCGGGGAGCGGCAAAACCACATTGTTAAGTATTATATCGGGTATTCTCAGACCGAATTCGGGCACTGTAATTGTAGATGATGAAGATATCTGGAGTTTGACCGGCGACCAGATCGCTGATTTCAGATTGAATAAGGTGGGGTTCGTTTTTCAGGATTACCACCTGTTCCCAAAACTGACTACGGTGGAAAACGCGGCGATTCCCCTGATTTTGAAAAAGGTCGACTGGAATGAGTCCCTGGACATTGCCATGAAGTATCTGGAAATAGTGGGGATCAAGGACCGGGCGCAGCTCCCTCCGGTCAAATTGAGCGGAGGGGAGCAGCAACGGGTGGCAATAGCAAGGGCAATAGCGAGCAGCCCCGATATCCTGATTTTCGACGAGCCTACCGCATCCCTGGATGGGGAAACAGGAAGAAGAATTGTGGAATTTGTAAAAAAAGAGATCTTGAACGAGAAAAGGTGCATTATAATTGTGACGCATGACAGCAGGATATTCGAATACGCCGACAGGATAATGAAAATGGCTGACGGCAGGATAACAGGAATCACAAAAGGGGGGGTATGTGAGGAATAAGATATTATTTTCTCTTTCAATTATAGGTATTTTAATCGCTCTGATAAGCGCATATATATACGGCATTGAAAAAAAGCCTTTGCCCCCGGTGTTCAGTCCGGCCTCCAATCCTTATGCAAAGGGCGTCTATGCCAACGGCATCATTGAAAGCTACCAGACGCATGGAGCTAATATCAACATATACCCTGAAGTGCCGGGAACTGTACTAAAAATCCCGGTTGCCGAAGGGGAGAACGTACATCGGGGGACCCAGCTGCTGATTATGGACGATTCCGTGCAAAGGGCAACAGCCGAGCAGCTGAAGTCGCAGGCCGAAGCTGCCCGTGCCCTCCTGGAAGAGCTTAAGGCCCAACCGAGAAAAGAAAACCTCGAAATTGCAAAAGCGCAGGTCGAATTGGCCGATGCCGGCCTCAAGACCTCGCAGGACCAGTTGGACAAGTTAACGAAATCTTATGAACTGAATCCGAAGTCAGTGAGTAAAAACGACCTGGACAATGCGGAGAATGCGGTCAAGACGGCAAAAGCAAATCTCGAAGTCGCCCGGAAGCAATACGAACTTACGAGGGCAGGTGCCTGGATTTATGACGTAAGAAACCAGGAAAACCAGTACAAGGCGCTGATAAAAGCGTACATGGCTTCAAGTGCTCTGCTGGACAAGTACGTTATAAAAGCTCCGGGAGATGGAGTGGTTCTGGCCATAAATGCTGCGGTTGGCAGCTACATTTCCCCGCAAGGCGCATATGACACATACACGCAGGGTGCTGATCCGGTCATTGTCATGGGAGGACCGCAAAACTTCATTGGCGTCAGATGTTATATTGATGAGATCCTTGTTCACAGACTGCCCCCGGCATCACAAATGCACGCGCAAATGTTCATACGGGGCACTAATATCAATATTCCACTGGAATATGTGCGGGTGCAGCCTTATGTATCGCCTAAAATCGAATTATCCAATCAGAGGACTGAAAGGGTGGATGTGAGGGTATTGCCGGTAATATTCAGGTTCGCCAAGCCCGGGAATATTGACCTTTATCCAGGGCAACTTGTGGATGTTTATATTGGAGAGAAATGAAAGACCAGGCAATAGGCAATAGGCTAAAGGCCCCAACTTTTTTTTGGCGTCTTTTGCCTTTTGTTTTTGCCCGTTGCCTATTGCCTTTAGCCTGTTCCCTGTTTTTAATGGGTTGTGCCGTGGGGCCGGACTTTGTCCGTCCCGAACCGCCGCAGGTTAAACATTACACCACTGGGGTTGAGCCCTCCGCGACGATTCCTGCAGACGGTCAGGCCCAGTACTTTCAAGAGGGCGCCAAAATTGCCGCAGACTGGTGGCGCCTTTTTAACTCCTCCAGGATAGACGCTGTGATAAAGGAAGCCATTGCCAACAATCCAACCATTCAGGCGGCGCAGGCCAGTTTGCGCCAGAGCCAGGATAACCTCAGGGCCGGTTACGGCGTGTTCTTTCCCCAGGTTGACGCCGGTTTTGATGCAACCCGCCAGAAGTCCTCTCTCGCCCGCTTCGGGGAAGGGCCTGTCAGCAGCATCTTTAATCTCTACACACTTCAGGCGAGTGTCAGTTACGCGCTCGATGTGTTTGGCGGCGAACGCCGCGCAGTGGAGGGCCTCCAGGCCCAGGTGGACTTTCAGCGATATGCTTTTCTGGGCACTTATCTTGCTTTGTCCGGCAATATTGTCAACACCCTCATTGCTCAGGCTGCGTATCGTGAACAGATCAAGGCTACCGATCAAATTATAAGTATCGAGAAGGAACAGGTCGGAATCGCCGAAAGTCAGGTGCAAGCGGGAACTGTTCCTTACTCAAACGCGCTCAGCCTTCGCAGCCAGCTTGCTGCCGCTGAAGCAACACTGCCGCCGCTCCGGCAAAAACTCAGCCAGGCTGATCACTTGCTTGCCACCCTTGCAGGTCGTGCACCTGCTGAATGGAGCCCGCCGCAAATTGATTTGGCTGACATCACTCTTCCCTGCAGCCTTCCGCTGTCCCTGCCCTCGGAACTTGTACGCCAGCGGCCCGATATTCTTGCTGTTGAAGCACAACTGCATAGTGCAAGCGCCAATATCGGGGTGGCTACTGCAGCGATGTTCCCGAGCTTCACTTTGAGCGGCGCTTACGGATGGAGTAACAATTCACTCGGCAATCTTGTAAGGAGTACGAGCAGCATCTGGAATCTGGGCGCAGATGTCACTGCTCCGATTTTCCACGGCGGGACTTTGTGGTTCAAGCGGAAGGCGGCGATTGAAGCCTATAATCAATCTCTCGCCAACTATCGTCAGACTGTCCTCAGCGCCCTTGCACAGGTCGCAGATACACTGCGGGCGCTCCAAAATGACGCGGATGCCCTGAAGTCACAGTTGGAGGCGCTGAGCACTGCTGAGGAAACGGTGCGACTGCTGCAGGCAAATTTTCAGTCAGGTACAGCCGGCTATTTGCAAATGCTCGTTGCCGACGCCCAGTATTCCCAGGCGAAGATCGGCTATCTCCAGGCATTGGCCCAGCGCCTTCAGGACACTGTTGCCCTCTTTGTGGCCCTGGGCGGGGGCTGGTGGAATGATGCCGATTTAACCAAACGTTAATCTCATTTTAACCTGGCTGTAATAATAATAATTTAGTATATCGGAACGTGCCTGAGGACAAAGGGCATTTCAGGTGGAGGCGGAATAATATGGGATATAAAGTGCTGGTGACCGATAAGATTAATGAGATCGCTGTGAAAATCCTTCAGGAAACCTGTGAAGTCGATTATAAACCGGTTCTCGATGCTGAGGAGCTTAAGGCCGTTATTAAGGATTATGATGCTTTAATGATCAGAAGTTCTTCAAAAATTACCAAAGATATAATTGCATCTGCAGACAGACTGAAGGTTATCGGCAGGGCCGGAGTCGGTGTTGATAACGTTGATACTGATGCTGCCACAGACAAAGGAATAATTGTAATTAATTCTCCGGAAGGCAATACCGTGGCAGCCGCTGAACATACAATAGCCATGATGCTGGCCATGGCGAGGCATATTCCCGCTGCCGACGCTTCAATCAAAACAGGCAAATGGGAAAGGTCAAGTCTTACAGGCAAAGAAATTTTCAATAAGACATTGGGCGTGATCGGTTTCGGGAAAATCGGGAGCAGGGTGACTTCTGTTGCCAGGGCAATGGGCATGAAAGTTCTGGTGTTTGATCCATTTGTCGGCAAAGAGATCGTGGAAAAGACCGGAGCTTCTTATGCCTCGTCACTTGATGATATATGGGAATCATCTGATTTTATTACCCTGCATGTCCCCAAAAACAAAGATACGCTTAATTTGATTAATAAGGATACAATAGCTAAAACGAAAAGGGGCGTAAGAATAATCAACTGCGCACGCGGCGGAATCGTTAACGAAAGCGACCTGGCGGAAGCGATACGTAGCGGCCGTGTTGAGATGGCTGCCATAGATGTGTTTGATAAAGAACCGGTCGAAGCTTCTCCATTACTGGAGCTGGGAGGTAAAGTTGTGCTGACTCCACACCTGGGGGCGAGCACTGAAGAAGCTCAAATCAATGTTGCTGTCGATGTTGCCGAGCAGATCCGGGATATTTCCCGGGGGCTGCCCGCAAGAAGCGCTGTCAATATTCCTTCCCTGAAGCCGGAAGTTCTTGAGCCTGTCAGACACTATATGGCACTCGCCGAAAACCTGGGATCTCTCGTCAGGCAAGTTACAGCCGGCGTAACAGAGGAAGTGGAAATAGTTGCGTGCGGCGAACTTGCCGAACTGGACATTTCTCCGTTGATAGTAGCTGTCACCAAAGGCGTCCTGGAGTGCAGCATCGAGGGAGTCAACTATGTCAATGCCCCCAGGTTAGCTCAGAAAAGTGGAATACACTTTAAGAAATCGGCATCAACAGATGCCGAATGTTACACCGGGTTATTAAGAGTGGTTCTGACTACCGATAAGGAAACAAACGTGACGGTGGGGACTGTTTTAGGCATGGACGTTCCGAGGATTCTTGGTATTAACGGATATCTCACGAGCATTGAGCCTGCCGGGCATATGCTGGTACTGCCCCACAAAGATAAACCGGGCATGGTTGCCAAGGTTGCAACACTATTGAGCAAAGAAAACATTAATATATCCATGATGCAGGTGGGGAGAAAAGTACGGGGGCAGGCAGGAGGGGAATCCATAATGATTCTGAACGTGGATGACCCTGTAACCGGCCATATACTCAGGGAACTGCAAAAGATAGATGGGATTTATAGTGCCAAATATGTAAATTTGAAAGCCTGACGGTCTTGTAAAAAGTCCATATACTGCGTTCCACCCCAGTAAGTCTGCGACTTGCCGGGGACCCCTCTGCGGCGTACACAAAAGTACGCCGCATTCCTCAGGATTTGCACGCCTTGCCTATGGACTTTTTACGAAACCGTCTTTTTTTGTTTTCGCAAGTTATAATATACGACATTGCAACTTTGAGGAGGCGCTGTGGTTCCTTATCCGGATATCAGCCCTGAAATTATAAGAGTAGGGCCGTTTGCGGTCAGGTGGTACGGGATGATGTACCTGATCGGATTTGCATCGTCATATCTTCTTGTCCGGCACCAGGTGAAAGCCGGCTCTGAAACGCGCAAACGCGTAAGGCGGGACAGAGAGGAAGAGGGCGTCCGCAGTTTTAAACCGGCAGATATAGATTCACTCTATTCCTATATAGTGCTCGGTCTTTTGCTGGGCGCGAGATTGGGTTACGTCATATTCTATAATCTTTCGTTTTATCTTGAGCATCCTCTCGAAATGTTTGCCGTGTGGCACGGCGGAATGTCTTTCCACGGCGGACTTATCGGGAGCATTGCCATGGGATACCTGTTTTCCAGAAAATTCAGGACCGATTTCTGGCATACCGCGGACCTTGTAAGTGTTACCGCTCCCATTGGGCTCGGTCTCGGAAGGCTTGGCAACTTCATAAACGGAGAGTTGTACGGCAGGGTTGCCGATGTGCCGTGGGCAATGGTTTTCCCCTCAGGCGGGCCTCTGCCGCGTCATCCTTCACAACTATACGAGTTCTTTCTGGAAGGCGTAGTACTGTTCACCGTGCTCTGGACTTTGAGGAGGAAGAATTACGAGACAGGCGTGCTGACATCACTCTTCGTCATATTGTACGGTGCGTTCAGGTTTTTTGTGGAGTTTTTCAGGGAACCCGATGTGCAGCTCGGTTATGTTCTCGGTATATTTACTATGGGACAGGTATTGTGCATGTCCATGGTAGTGGTTGGCGCCATTATCCTTTATCTCCGGATAGCTGCCTCCCACCGATAAAGACGGACCGGAGTGTCCTGGAAGCAATAAAGTCCTGGTCCACTTCTATGAAGTTGCCCTTCGCAATCTCGCTCGCATCCATGCATGCGGCGGAGATAATCTGCTGCAGCGATAACCCAGCTTTTCCGAATAATTGCATTTCATCAAAAAAAGCCCTTCCGTGAGCCACCCCTTTTGACCCGCTGTCGGTGCCTACACGCAAACGTACCCCGATCGAGGCGGCATAACTGACTGACGAAAGATGCCCTTGAACGATCTTTTCTATACGGGCCTGTTCGGCAGCCGGAAATAATCCGGCAATGGTGAGGAGGGCAAATAATGTCGGTATCCATTCGACTCGTTCTTCCGCCATTCTGTGCAATGTATCATGCGAGATGAAGTAACCGTGCTCGATTGAAACCGCTCCGGCAGCGAGCGCGTTCTGCACAGCCGTATCGGAATTGGCATGACAGACCATATGGAGATTTCTCGACCGGGCAGCTTCATCAAGCAAGTTTAATTCCTCGGGTGAGAATCCTCCTTCAGTCACCAGCCCCGGTCCCTTTACAGAAACAATGCCGGAATTAATCACTTTAAGAAAATCGGCGCCCGCGTCCGCGATTTCATCCACTGCTTCCCTGATCTCTGAACTGCCCGAAACCCCCTTGCCGAGGAATGACCCATAGGTCCCCTTCTTATAAATTGCATATCCGGCTGATTTGATCTTTATGCCGGCATCAGGGTCAGAGTGGAAAAGCGCCTTTGCCTGCAGCCCTATACGGCTCCTGTGCCCCATATCGCTTACAGATAAAATGCCGCATCCGACATATGCATCTCTTACGGCAGGCAGGCTATCAGGGGTCAATGGCTTTCCCTCAAGCATGAAATGCATATGAGCATCATTGAAAGGAGGAATTCTCATATTTTATGATATACTCTGATCGGTTAATATGTATAGTTAGTGAGTAGATCCTTTGGGGGGGAGCCGTGGACATTGAGGCAGCGGCCCATGTGAATGATTTAAAAAAACATGTTTTTTACGACTTGCTGCATCTGGCAGGCAGGGTATTTGTGCTCGTCAGGTATTCCGAACATGTGATTCTTGGAAACAGGGGCTTCACCGCTGATGAAATAGAAAACGGTATTATCCTTGTTTTTAACTCCAGGATGCATTTCCAGTGGGATGAATACGGGATTACCGCCACGCTGGTCTTTGGCACATCCCCTCAGAAGTGTTTCATCCCGGTGGATGAAATAACCGCCATCTATTCTTCCGAACTCGGCGCACAATTGACTGTGTCATCTCCGTCCGCTAAAATGCAGGAAATCCCGACAAAGAGCGCAACCGACACCAAGGACTCTTCTGAATCCGCAGGGAATGTTATTAAAGTTGATTTTATAAAAAAACAAAAACAAAACGATACTGCAAAAGGAAAAGACTGAAATGGACAACGAACATCTTATACACGGCTTGATTATCGACCATTTGAAACGCAGGTTCAGGAGGGAATACAGTGAAATAAAAGTCAATGCCGCCGGGGACCCTGATTTGACCCTCTCAAATCATGGCCTGGTCCTCGCAGTCGTTGAAGTCGAAACCGAAAGCAGCATAACGCCGGAAAAAGCCGGGAAGTGGAAAGATCTGGCGCAGCCTGGCACAAAGCTCATTCTTATGGTGCCCAAAAGCGCCCGGGTAAAGGTTATGGAGATCCTATGGCAAAAAGGCATTGCCGACAGAGTCGGAGTCGGCACCTATGACATAGCGATCACCATGCCGTAAGGGAAAGAATAGCCGAGAGCTGAGAGCCAAGAGCTTTAAGGCTTTTATTAATTTTTAGCTCTTGGCTCTCAGCTCTCAGCTATTCTTTGCTCCCCTCTTCAGGGTGTGGCATATGCCGTATCATTTTACCCGCCGCAAGGTAAATCGCCATTTCGGCAATATTGGTGGCATGGTCGGCAATACGCTCAAGATTCTTGGCGATAAAACTTATTTTCATGGCCCTTGTCACTGTTGAGGGGTCCTGTATCATAAAGTAAATCAGTTCTTTTTGGATTTCATTCCTAAGGTCGTCAATTTCATCGTCTCTCATAATGACATCCATTGCCAATTTCTTGTCGCCTTTCACAAAGGCATCGAGCGCGTCTCTTGTCATGCCCTGGGCAATTTCTCTCATTCTCGGGATATCGATATAAGGTTTGAGCAAGGGTTCTTCATTCAGTTCAAGGGCTCTGTGGGCAATGTTGACTGCCAGATCGCCCATCCTTTCCAGGTCCGTGGTGATCTTCATTGCCGTTGTAATAAATCTCAGATCACTTGCCTTGGGCTGCATAAGTGCTATCAGCCGGATGCACTCCTCGTCTATCTGAATATCGAACATATTTATCTGATGGTCTTTTTCGATAATACTCCTGGCAAGATCGTTATCCCTGTCGACGAGCGCTCTTACCGAATCCTTGATTGCATTCTCGACCATGGACCCCATGACAAGGACCTTTTCTTTAAGCCTCAGCAATTCCTCATCGAAAATGGACATTATCCAAACCTCCCTGTAATATAATCTTCTGTCAGCTTTTCAGACGGAGCAGTAAACATTTTGTCGGTCCTGTCAAATTCAATCAGCTCTCCAAGCATCATAAATCCGGTCCAGTCCGATATCCGGGCTGCCTGCTGCATATTGTGAGTTACGATTATTATTGTAACATTATTCTTTAACTGGACTATGAGTTCTTCTATTTTACTGGTTGATATGGGATCGAGTGCTGAAGTCGGCTCATCGAAAAGAAGCACGTGCGGTTCAACTGCCAGCGCCCTAGCAATAACAAGCCGCTGCTGCTGTCCGCCGGACAGGTCATAGGCACTGACATTAAGTTTGTCTTTCGCTTCGTCCCACAGGGCGGCATTTTTAAGGGCTTTTTCGACCTTTTCAGAGAGTTCGGAACGGTTGGTGATGCCTTTCAATTTAAGCCCGTAAGCGATATTATCGAAGATAGTCATAGGAAAGGGGGTAGGTTTCTGAAACACCATCCCTATCTTGCTTCTCAGTTTGATGACATCTACATCACTTGAAAGAACGTCTTTCCCCTCGAAGATTATCTGGCCCTCGTATCTATTCTTGGGATACAGGTCATGCATACGGTTGAAACATCTGAGCAGTGTGGTTTTCCCGCAGCCTGAAGGGCCGATTAAGGCAGTCACCGCCATTTTATGTGCGGACAGGTTGACCTGTTTTAATGAATGGATAGTACCTGCGTAATAAAAACTCAGGTCTTTTGCTTCTATTTCCACTTGATCGGACACTATTTATACCTCCATTTAATAATGAGCCGGCCAGCTATCGTAATAAGGAGAATGAACACCGTTATTATAAACGCCGCGCCCCACGCCTGCATATGCCATTCTTCATAAGGACCCATGGCGTACTGGAATATTGTAGCAGTTAACGATGCGACAGGTCCCCGCATGTCCGTGGAAAAGAACGAATTGTTAAACGAGGTGAAAAGCAGCGGGGCCGTCTCTCCGGCAACTCTCGCAATGGAAAGCAGTACGCCGGTGAAAATGCCGGTTGCAGCGCCTCTGTAGACGACCTCTATAATTACCCTGTAGTACGGAGCGCCGAGGGCAAAGGCCGCCTCCCTCAGTGTCCACGGCACAAGAGAAAGCATGTCTTCAGTTGTCCTCAGGACAACGGGGATCATGATTACCGCCAGGGCCACAGCCCCTGCCCAGCCGTTGAAATGCCCTACTGTCTTGACCATTATTGCGTAAATAAAAGTGCCGACTACTATGGAAGGGACGCTGACCATAATGTCAGAAAGAACGCTTATGGCCCGCGCTGTCCTGGTCCCCCTGGCGTATTCGGCGAGGAACGTGCCTCCCAAAATACCTATGGGAACTCCTATCAGAGTCGCGAAAGCGGTTATCATAAGTTGCCCGACGAAGGCATTGCGAAGACCGCCTCCCACAACGCCGGGCGGGGTCGGGTCATTAAGGAACAGGGCAGGAGTGAGGGCGCCGATACCATGCACAAGTACGTCGCCGAGAATAAAGACGAGCCAGAAGAGCCCGGAAAAGGCGGCAAGAGTGCTCAAAGCGAGAGCCAGAATGCTCTCTGCCTTTCTTTTCTGTTCGACATTCATCGGGAATATCTCCTCTCAGCCTTGAGCAGGAAGAACTTGGCTATTGCAAGGACTATAAAGCTGATTATGAAAAGGACGAGGGCCAGATAAAAAAGCGACGATAAATAGAGGTCTTTGTCGGCCTCGGTAAATTCATTCGCAAGCGTTACTGTAATGGTTGCAGCGGCATCGAAGAGCGACGTAGTAATCTGGTGGTTGTTCCCAAGGACGAAAGCTACCGCCATAGTCTCGCCGAGCGCCCTCCCGAGAGAGAGCGCGACTCCTCCATAAACGCCGAGTTTTGAATAAGGCAGCACAACATTTTTCACTACTTCCCATTTTGTGGCGCCGATTGCATACGCGGATTCCTTTACCACTGAAGGCGTCAAATTGAACGAATCCCGCGAAATGCTTGCAGTGAACGGTATAATCATGATGCTAAGGATGACACTCGCTGTAAGGATATCTATGCCCATTGGAGTGCCGCTGAACAATATCCCAATCAGGGGCAATGCGCCCACGGTTTTCTGGAGCGCAGGTTCTATATACTTCGACATGATTGGGGCAAGTGTGAAAAGCCCCCACATTCCATAAATGATGCTGGGTATTGCTGCAAGAAGCTCGATGGCGATGCCGATCGGGCCTTTCATGAAATCGGGGGCTATTTCAGTCACGAAAATTGCAATTCCCAAAGCAAGCGGAATTGCAATTAACAAGGCGAGCGATGTAGTGACAAAAGTGCCGAATATGGTGGAAGCGGCCCCGAAGGATTCTTTTACAGGGTTCCAGTCAGTGGACAGCAGGAAATGGATGACGCCGAAACGACTTATAGCGAGTGAGGACTCACGCAGGAGTACAACTAAAATGCCTATAATCAGAACAACTACAACGGATGACGCAACACCGGTAATAAGCGAGAAGATGCTGTCAACAGAGTTCTTCTTGCTGATAATAGGCAACAGGTTTGCTCCTTTTGAAGAATATGTAAGTAAAATGTTGAATATTGAATTAAGGAAGTATTATTTTCCATGGTTAAACTCCGCAATCCAACATTCAACATTCAAAACTATTAAAAGGGTCAGGCTGATATAATACACGCCTGACCCTTTTAATCCAATCAGCTTTTACTGCAGGCCGTGCTGCTTCCAGTAAGCCCTGATCTTGTCCTTCAAGGCCTTGGGAAGCGCCACGTAAAGCAGTTCTTTGGCCTTGGCGTCGCCGTTTTTGAACGCCCATTCATAGAATTTGACTGTTTTTATGTTGCTTTCCTTTTTGTCTCTTGCGAGAAGGATAAATGTCGCCCCTGCGATCGGCCACGCATGTTTGCCGGAAGTGTTGTTGATCCATGCATAGAAGTCTTTTTTTGCATCGAAATCCCCGGTTGCAGCTGCATCTTCAAAGGACTCAAAGGTGGGCTCTACAAAATTGCCTGCTTTGTTTTTGAGCTGTGTATAGGTAAGATTGTTCAGTTTTGCATAGGCAAACTCCACATATCCTATGGAATTCGGGGTCTGTTTCACGTAATTCGCTACTCCTTCATTGCCCTTGCCCCCTATGCCGACAGGCCATGCAACCGACTTGCCTTCTCCAACCTTGGTTTTAAATTCCACACAGGTATCGCTCAGATAATTGGTGAAGATGGCGTTAGTGCCGGACCCGTCAGACCTGTGGACAGTCGTTATTTCCTGGTGGGGCAGACTGACCCCTGGATTCATACCCTTTATTTTGGCATCGTCCCAGAATTTGATCTCTCCAAGATAAACCTTGCAAACTGCCTCGGAGTCAAGTTTCATTTGGCCCGGCCTGACACCGGCAATGTTTACCACTGTAACAACGCCGCCCATCACGGCAGGGAACTGAAGCAGGTTGTCTTTTTTAAGCTGTGCAGGCGTAGTAGGGTCATCGGATGCTCCGAAGTCAACGACCCTGCTGGTAATCTGCCTTACTCCGCCGCCTGAGCCGATGGATTGATAGTTGAGCTTGATTCCTGTTGCCTTATTATAGTCATAAGCCCAGGCCTGGTATACCGGGGCCGGGAATGATGCGCCTGCGCCATTTAGAGTGTCCTCTGCATGGGCCATGCTAAACGTTAGAATAAAAGCCACTGCTAAAATCATGCTTAATGCTGCTTTCATGCTTCCTCCTTGTGTTGGCAATATCTCGTCTTTCTAGGATAAGATTTATTTGTTACAGTAATGTTACACAGACGTTAAGAAATTATTACAATCACCTCCTGGCATTGATTTTGTTAACAAATGCAACACTAAAATACGCAGTACGTCAAAGCGATTCGTTTTTTACCCGTTACGCATTACTCTTTTAAACGAAGGGACATTTTTTGTGCTGCTTGCTTTTACAATACTCTTCAAGCTGAAACAAACTCGGCACATAAGGGTCCTCTCCTGCCTGGCAGGTATAAATAAGCCATCTGGTAAGATACGGGCATTTCAGGGCGCCGGGTTGGACTTTTGCAAATCCGGTTTCCCTTCTTGCCGTGCCGTTTACCATTTAATGTCACCCAGTGCCGATAGTGGTTAGAACTTCTTCGTTTGTTACCATCGCTTTCACGTATTTCATAATATCCACGTGCTGAGGATCATAGGTAATGACGAGACTCCCTGTAATGGGATTCGCGCTTATGTCCTTTACGCCTTCAGGCACCGGCAGAGTCGATAATTTTCTGAGCGTTGAGACAGAAAGCTTCCTGATTATCGGCACATGGAGCCTTATACGTCCCGGAACATGGTGCACCACCTTGTATTCGATCATTTTTTCCACTCCTTATTCTATTAAGTAAATCATAACTAATCTTACATAATGATGAACTTACTGTTACAACTTTGTGACATTTCAATATGCCGGATACAGGGTACCGGCCATTCTGTCAGCTAGACCAAGGCTGTGATTTCTTAATGACAATGACAAGCGTGCAGAATCTAATATTGAATATCAAGTAAATATAGGCAAGTAATGTAGGTAAGTAATGAAAGGTTTGGTATCATTTACTAAGGACTCATTTTATCATATAATTTGCTTAATGGTTGTCAATGATAGAGCAGGAGGATACTATGGCACTTTTTGACAATGGACTAAAAGGCAACATTCTGACAGGCTTGGCTATAGGCATCGGCACAGCCATTTTTGCCCCACAGGTGATCCCAGCGATCGCCGGCGTAGTAAAGCCTTTCGCAAAAGCTGCCATAAAGGGCAGCCTGATTGTATATGAAAAGGGTAAAGAGGCTTTTGCGGAAGTAGGGGAAATGATGGAAGATATCGTTGCGGAAGTTAAGGCTGAAATGACAGAATCACATAACAATACAGCCGGCATCGGCCCGGAGGATAAAACAGGCGACTGATGATACCTGAAGCTGTCTTAAGCCACACTACTTCGGGAAGAACCAGGATAAAAGTGCCATCCATGAAAGGGAATGTCGCGTACTTTTATGCCTTGCGGGACCATTTTGCGGATTTTCAGGGAATTGCGCAAATCGAAGCAAACGCTGTTACAGGCAGTGTGCTATTCATACATGCTGCCGACTTGAAGACTATCTCAACATTTGCCGAGGAACATTCACTGTTCAGGCTCGGAATTTCGAGGTCCCGGACAACGGCCTTGTCCGGCAGCATTATGAAATCTTTCAATGATTTTGATAAACAAGTAAAAAAATTTACCGGGAATGATCTGGATGTGCCCGGGGCTGCCTTTGTTACTCTTCTGGGGTTCGGCATATACGAAATAAGCAGGGGTAACTTTGCAGCACCTGCATGGTACACAGCTTTTTGGTATGCGTTAAACGTATTTCTGAAGTCGCTGCCTGATGCTGCCGCTGACCAGAAGTAGGTGCCTCTAGGCAGGAAAGCGAATAGCGGCAGTCAAGTAAAACATGAAACCACAGTGTGCACAGCCAACAGTAGGGGCTTTAAGCCAGAAGCCCTGTGTTCTCTAAAAAGGACGGCATTTAAAGATTAATGGTATGAGGGCTCATAGACTGGAGGAGATTTTATCATAACCTTATGATATTTAAAACCTTTCTATGTGTTCTCTGTAGTGGGGTTTAACCTTAAGAATAATTTGGAAGGAGGGATTGTCATGGCAAAAGGCGAGATGAAAGAGGTTCCGGAGGAGACATCCTATAATATTGGAGCAGCCGGCACAAAAGTGAAGGAAGGGATTATAAGCAGTCTGAAAGGAATCAATGAAATCGAGGCTGAAATAGTGAGTCTTGTGAGAAACACGGTTTCCAATGCGCTTAAGGCAACCGCATCGGTGGCTACCGATGGAGTTGTAGTAACGAAAGACGTGGTAAAAGGCGCGATCCAGGCCACGGAAGAGGTTGGCACGGGTCTGATTTTGAGCACAAAAAGCGTTGCCAAGGGCGTTGTGATGGGCGTCAGCGATGTTGGAGGCGATGTCCTGAGCGTTGCGGGGTCTACTGTTAAAGGTGCGGTCAAGGGGGCTGCTGAAGTCGGCGCTGACGTGGCACTCGTTGCAAGAAGGGCTGTCGATGGCGTAATTGAGGCTACCAAAGAAATTGGCGGAAATGTGGAAGATGCTGCCACTGCAGCCGTCGGCGGAGCAATCGATGCTGCAGGCTCGATCGGCAATACGGCTGTTCGTGCTGTGAAGGACATGTTGGTCGGCGTTGTCACCGGAGTGAAAGAAATTGCGGGTTCTGCGCTGCCCTGCACATCGGCATCAGATGCGCCTGAAATCACGACAAAGCACAAAACGAAAAGGGAAGAATAAGGATAGTGATTCATGCAGTACATACGGCGGTGCCGGGAAGGGCCCGATACAAGGTAGACAGACTTTACCGCTCGGAATCTCTGAAAAATCGCCTTGAATCGGGTCTTTCAGGCACGGACGGGATCAACCTTGTCTCCGTTAATATATTAACTGGAAGCGTCCTTGTTTATTTCAACGGAATCAATACCGCTGATTCTGTTGTGCAAATTATTAGAAATATCCTGCACGAGTATGAAGGCACCAGTGTCAGGCAGGCCGCAAATACAGTTCCGCAGCAGCAGATTCCTGACGTACATCCGGTTAGGGCGGTTCCTGCCTATGTAGGCGACAAGAAAAAGACAGTCCTGTCCAGGGACATAAAAAGCAGGAGAAAATTAAGAAAACTCGTTGAGCGCGCTGAAGACCAGAAGGTCGAGACATGGCACACAGTTGAAACATCCGCTGTCCTTGAACGTTTGGATGTCCGGCCTGATACCGGCCTTTCGAACGAAAGCGTGCAGGGAAGGCTCAAGAAATTCGGTCCCAATATCCTTCCTGAATCGGTCCCGCGTTCAGGGTTCAGCATTCTCGTTGATCAGTTTAACTCAATTCCGAATGCCCTGCTTGGCGTTGCGGCCGGTCTCTCGGTAGTGACCGGGGGTGTAGCGGATGCAGTGGTTATTGCCGGGGTAGTGGTGATCAATGCGGTCATCGGCTATGTTACAGAGAGCCAGGCTGAAAGAACTATTCACTCGCTCAAGAGTCTTGTCAGGCCGTCATCGCTTGTCCTGAGAGACGGTATCCAGAAGTATATTCCTGCCGAGGATGTGGTCATAGGCGATATCCTGGTGTTCAGGCCGGGCAGCTATATTGCGGCTGACAGCAGATTGATTGCAACAAACTATCTGAGTGTCGATGAGTCCGCTCTTACCGGCGAGAGCCTGCCGGTTGTGAAGACTACAACCAGTATAGTTGAAAGCAATGTGCCGCTTGCAGACAGGATCAATATGGCTTACATGGGCACATTGGTTACCGGGGGCCAGGGCCTTGCAGCGGTAGTTGCCACGGGAAGGTTTACGGAAATAGGAAAGATACAGGAACTTGTCGGGTCAGCGGAGTCTCCGGACACTCCGATGGAGCGGCAGCTCAGACGAATGGGTACGCAGCTTGTCCTCATCAGCGGGGCGGTCTGCGGTCTTGTTTTTATCATAGGGCTGCTCAGGGGCTATGGTTTTCTACAGATGCTTAAAAGCTCGATCTCTCTAGCTGTAGCTGCCGTCCCTGAAGGCCTCCCGACTGTTGCAACGACCACCCTCTCTCTCGGTATCAGGAATATGAGAAAGCACAAAGTCCTTATACGTCATCTCAATGCAGTCGAAACACTCGGCTCGGTGCAGACCATATGCATGGATAAAACGGGCACTATAACGCTGAACAGGATGTCGGTTGTCGCTATTCACACAGGCATGAAGAGAGTAAAAGTGGCGGACGGCAAATTTATGGTCAACAGGGAGGCTGTTAACCCTTATTCCTCGGATGAGTTCCTCAGGCTTCTGCATATATCGGTGCTCTGCAATGAATCTGAGATCAGCGTCAGGGAACATGCCGGCGGGCCGTCGGCGGGGAGCGGTTGCTATGAGAACGGAGAAGAAAAATATGTACTGAACGGTACGCCCACCGAGAATGCCTTGATACACATGGCAATCTGTGCCGGCGTTGACATAATTCAGCTAAGGAAAATATACCCGCTCCTCAAAATAAGCTACCGCTCTGAGAACCGCAATTTTATGGCCACCCGGCACGACTTTGGAAACGAGGGTAAGATCATCGCCCTGAAAGGCAGTCCCACAGAGGTGCTGGCGATGTGCGACTGGTATGTAAGGGACAGCGAAAAGCTTTCGATGTCGGATGATGACAGGCTCGCAATAGAGACGGAGAATGAACGCATGGCAGGTGAAGCACTACGTGTCCTCGGTGTTGCTTATCACTATGTCGAAAACGGGAACGATGCCGATGACATCAGCAACGGTTTTATCTGGCTCGGTCTTGTAGGTATGGCTGACCCCACAAGGAAAGGCGTCAAAGAGCTGATCGGAGTCTTCCACTCGGCGGGTATAGAAACAGTTATGATAACAGGAGACCAGACGCCTACTGCCTATGCCATCGGAAACGAACTGGACCTAAGCAACGGCGGACAGCTCGAAATACTCGATTCGACGCACCTTGCCGACATTGAACCCGGTGTCATGAAAGCGCTTGCCGAACGTGTCCATGTATTTTCGCGTGTAAGTCCCGCTAATAAGCTTCAGATTGTGCAGGCCCTGCAAAGTTCAGGGAAAGTTGTTGCAATGACCGGCGACGGCATTAATGACAGTCCCGCGCTCAAGGCTGCCGATATAGGTATTGCTATGGGCCACACGGGCACTGATGTTGCGCGTGAGGTGGCCGACATTGTCATCGAAGACGATAACCTTGAGACCATGGTCATAGCTGTTAGCCAGGGCCGCACCATTTACAACAATATTCGAAAATCAGTGCACTTTCTCCTGGCGACCAATCTCAGTGAAATTATGGTAATGTTTACGAGTATAGCCGTAGGCCTCGGCCAGCCGCTCAACGCGATGCAATTGCTCTGGATCAATCTTATATCGGATATATTCCCCGGACTGGCTTTGGCCCTCGAACCTCCTGAACCGGATGTGCTCAGCAGGCCGCCGCGCAACCCTGACGAGCCTATTATCAGGAGGAGTGATTTCAAGAGGATAGCCTTTGAATCGGCAATGATGAGTTCAACCGCGCTTGGCGCCTATGGGTATGGTATTATGAGATACGGTCGCGGACCGCAGGCCGGAACTATTGCTTTTATGAGTCTTACGACAAGTCAGCTCTTGCATGCGATAAGCTGCCGTTCTGAAAAATTGAGCATGTTCGATAAGGAGCGCTTGCCTGCAAACAGGTATCTCGATGGGGCGCTTGGAGGTTCGTTCGCTCTGCAAGCCCTTACGATAGCTGTGCCCGCTCTCAGAGGTCTCCTCGGCACGACGGCGATAAATCTTACGGATGCCCTGGTGATCGGTTCAAGTGCGGTGCTCCCTCTGGTTGTGAACGAGGCGACGAAGAAAACTATGCGAGGTGAAGGAAGATGAAAAGGGATTTCATGTTTACGTCTGAATCGGTAACCGAGGGGCACCCTGACAAGCTGTGTGACCAGATAAGCGACGCGATCGTAGACCACTTTCTCCAGCAGGACATTTATTCCCGGGTTGTTGCAGAATGCGCTGTCTCGACCTCCATCCTCTTTATTGCAGCGAGGTTCGCCTCGGATGCTTACGTGGACTTCCCCTATATAGCGCGCCAGGTAATATCCCAGATCGGCTATGAAACTCATGAATTCAACGGCAAAACATGCAGCATTTTGACGAGTCTTAGAGAGGCCTCCCGCGACCCGGACTGCTGTTTTGATGAAACGGAGATGACCGAGAGTGAAATAGAAGGCATCCCCGTAAAAAATCAGGTCACGATCTTTGGTTTCGCCTGCAATCATACCGCTGCTTTCATGCCTCTTCCCATTTGGCTTGCGCATAAACTCGCCAGGCGGCTGACTTCGGCCAGACTTCAGAAAGTGCTTCCGTATCTTTCCCAGGACGGAAAAACTCAGGTAGGTGTGGAATTCAGAAACCGCAGGCCTCACAGAATCCACAGTTTGACGGTCATAGCAAGCCAGAAAAAGGGCAATGGCCCGGATCTCAGACAATTAACAGGGGATATAAGGGAAGCTGTAATTGATAGTGTTTTCAAGGATGAAGAAGTCAAGCCTGATAAGGACACCAGGATATTTGTGAATCCTGACGGTCCCTTTATTATTGGGGGCCCGTCAATTCACTCAGGACTTACCGGCAGGAAAAACGCAATTGATACTTATGGGGAATACTCCCGCCATAGCGGCGCGGCTCTCAGCGGCAAGGACCCGATGAGAATCGACCGGGTCGGGGCTTATGCCGCGCGTTACGCGGCGAAGAATGTGGTTGCGGCCGGCCTTGCGGACGAGTGTGAAATACAACTCAGTTATTCCATAGGTCTTTCACGTCCCGTGAGCATTCAGGTGGAGACTTTCGGGACCGGCAGAGTTCCCGATAATATTATTGCCGACCTGGTTGAAAAGAATTTTGATTTCAGGATTGCGGGAATCATAAAGCAGTTCCAGTTGAGGCGTCTTCCGTCAGTCATCAAGGGAGGATTCTACAGGAAACTTGCCTCTTATGGGCACGTTGGCAGGATGGATCTGGGGCTTCCGTGGGAACTCACTGATAAAGCACACCTTCTCAGGGCATAATAGGCGTTACAGCGTTATCAACAAAAAACCGAGTGTTGCTTTTAAGCAATAACGCCATAACGCGATAAACGCTATAACGCGCATTTCTGTAACTCAAAATTAATATTCCTGTAAAATTACTTTAACCCTTTTCCCTGTAAACTATACAAATTTGCAGTTTCACGGGAGGGGCAAGAATGGTAAATGCCCAATACACAGTTCTGAGCATGCGCAGCGGTCATTTTATTGTTAAACTGGTTGAATACTTTGAAGAACTGGAAAATGCACTCAGACTTCGGTTTGAGGTATTCAACAGAGAATTAAATGAGGGCCTCGACAGCTCTTATCTGACCGGCATGGACAGGGACAGTTATGACGACTATTGCGATCACCTTGTTGTTATCGACACGCGGTGCAACAAGATCGTCGGCACCTACCGCCTGCTGCTCGGGTCCGTTGCTGAAAACAATATCGGCTACTATTCGGAAGGTGAATTCGAGATGACTGCGATCAGGAGTCTCAGTAGCGAAAAACTCGAACTGGGCCGGTCCTGTGTCCACAAAAATTACCGTAACGCGGGTGTCATAAATCTGCTTTGGGCCGGCATTGCGCGCTATACCGAAATAAACGACGTGCGCCATTTATTCGGGTGTGGAAGCCTGCACACGGATGACCCTGTTGAAGTAAGCATGGTATACTCTTACATGAATATGTTCCACCGGGCCGGCGCTGAATTTAATGTGCACCCCATGAAGAAACTGCAAAGCGTCCTCTTGTCGCGTATTGTGGACAGGAAAACCGTTTTCGACAAACTCCCGCCTCTTATTAAGGGATATCTGCGGCTCGGAGCGCTTATTTGCGGAGAGCCGGCTTATGACGACATATTCGGCACAACCGATCTCTTTCTGCTTCTGGAAACCGGAAAGTTGATCTCCCGTTACAAGAGGCGTTTTTTTCAGGAGACTGACGAGACATTATGTCGGGCTTCATAAGGGTCCTTAGATTACTTCTGCTTATCCTGCTCAGTCTTTTTATTATTATCTGCGGGACCCTGATTAAGTTTTTACCCCTTGCTCCGTACCGGAAATTGCGTCTTCAGACACGCGGCATGCAATGGTGGGCGCAGGCCGGTTGCCGCATTCTCGGCATTCATATTGTCCGCACCGGCTCATACAGGCTTGATGATGTCTTTTTCATTGTCAGCAATCATTGCAGCTATATAGATATACTCGTTATCGGAAGCATGGTCCAATCCGTCTTTGTTTCAAAAAATGATGTGGCTTCCTGGCTGTTCCTCGGCAGAATGGTAAGGCTTGCCGGGACAATTTTTGTCAACCGGGAGTCGAAAATAGCGTCGGTCAGGGTACTGGAGACCATAAACGAGCGCCTGCGCAGCGGCATCAGTGTAGTGGTTTTTCCGGAGGGTACCACCAATAACGGACTCGCCATGAGGGATTTTAAAAGCACCTTTTTCAAGGCACCTATAGACAGCGGGGTCCCTATTCTGCCTGTGAGCATCATTTACTCTCATATAGAAGGAATGCCGGTCACGCCCGGCACGATCGATACTGTAGCCTGGCATTCGGACATGGAGTTCCTTTCTCATTTTTGGAACCTTCTGGGCATCAGGAGGATCGATGCTCATGTGCATTTCAGCCAGTCCGTGCATAATTTTACGGAAGACAGAAAAGTACTTGCTTCAAAAGTTTTCGAGAAAGTCAGAGATGGATATAACGGAAATTTTTGTGAAGAGTATACTCTTGGTAATGCGCCCTGAGAGGATGTTCGTCAGTCAGTTGCGGCTTATAATAAAATAGCTAAAAACGACAGGGCAGATCCTTCCAGCGCCTGCTGGACAAAAGCCCCCAGTACAGCATTGCCAACGATATGGCCGGCCTTTTTTGCCGTGCGCTGTATATACTGATCGTTGTTTGCAGCCTTTGTTGTATCGAAATAACCTTTCCGCTGCAGGATGCTTATAATGTCTTTTTTACTGGCCATTCTGGGATTATAATTCACCAAAAGGCTGCCGGTTGTAAGGTTAATATCAACTGTGGCAATGCCGTGCATAGTACTCAAAATCTTTTTGAGTTCGTCGGCAACGTTCTTGTTCTTTTTAATTGCCGGGCTTTTTATTCTGAGTCTTCCAGGCACATCATGAATGTAATAGCTCATGTTCTCCTTCCCTCACATCAGTCTTTGTGAATGTTTTGCAGCCGGGATATCCCGAACACCTGAACCGCCATACCTTTTCTTCTCTTTTATATAAATGCATGACTCTTCCACACACTGGGCAGACAGGCCTGTCTTTGACTGCGGACCGCACGATACCTGCCGAAAATTGCCTCCCGCATATAAGGCACAGAAACCTTTGCTTTCCCTGCCATGTCTTCCCATACTTATATACGGCATCCAGATTGCAACGCGGACATTTTATTATAAAGCCCTCTGATGCCGCGTGTGCTGTCATATATGTATTAAATCAAATCATTATTACACTGATATGACAGCTTTGTTACTATTGTGTTACATTTCAGCGCACTTGGAAGGCTCAAACGTACTGCCGTCCCAAACAGTTTGCAGTGAGCAGAAATAAATCGAACATGCTTCATGATGCCGGCTCATACATACTCGTATGTCGATATCAGGCAACTCCTTGACAAGCCTGTTCGATGCACCGCAATTCGCACCTTGCGAGGTCCCCTTAAGGTACGGGCATATTCCAAGGTTCCTGAAATTCCTGGTATTCATAATATCCTCCACATCAAATATAGAATACAGTTTCTTTGTTACATGAATATTAAGATAATGTTACAAAGCTGTAACATTATCTTTTTCGCAGGGTACGGGCCAGAAAAATCGGGCAATTATCGTAATTTTCGCTGTCACAGTGGCCTGTTCTTCTATTTGCGTCGATTACCAATCGTGACAGAGAGGCTGCACAGATGCCGGCCTCGTTATTGCAATATGGACAATTATGCTCATCGCCCACAACGGTATAAACGGTATTGCTATGAACCATACATGTATTCATACTGCCCCCCCGCTCCGCACCCCAAGAATTTCCGAATCTTGGGGGGATCCGTTGCCATTTGATTGCGTTTTGAATTCCGACGAAGAACTCCTGAGTTCTTCAGCGATGCCGATAAGTACCTCAACCTCCTGGGCGACTTCAACTGACATCGTTTCCATTTCCTTTGCTATGCCCGAGGTCTCCTCCGTACTCCTGACCACGTCCTCCGATACTGCTGTCTGCTCGTCAACCGACGCGGCTATCTGGGTAATCTGATCGCGCACCTTTTGCACGGATTCCACGATATGAGTCAACGCGTCTCCAACCTGTGATATATATTCATTGGCCTTGGTTACTTCGTCTGAAGCATCCCTCATTGATTCCGTTGTTTGCAGGGATTCAGATTGAACGGCTCTGATTTTTCCGGAAATCTCCGCAGTTGCGCCGATCGTCCGCTCGGCGAGCCTGCGCACTTCATCGGCCACAACAGCGAATCCCCTGCCTTGTTCACCGGCGCGGGCTGCTTCGATTGCCGCATTCAGCGCCAGCAGGTTGGTTTGGTCCGCTATATCATTTATAACGGTAATAATGTTTCCGATTTCCCCGACCCTGTTGTTGAGCTTCTCTATCATTGATGCAAGCTCGACAGTTGACGAATACACCCTGTTTACCGTTTCAACCGCCCCGTCCGCCACCCTCTTGCCTTTCTCAGCAGTCTCCATCGTCTCGGAAGAAGCATTTGAAGCGGCCAGGGCATTTGATGCTATGGTATTGATGGTTTGGCTCATCTCACCGGCGGAGGTAGCTATGTGAGCAGCCTGCAGTGACTGGGTCTTTGCGCCCCCGGCTGTTTTTTCGGCCTCCGATTTCAGCTTCACTACGGAAGCTATTACTTTATTCTCGGACACAAGCATTCTGCCTATCATACCGTTAAAAGACTGTATCATTTTATTAATATCACGGCCAAGAAGCCCTATTTCATCCACGCTGTCATAATCGATGGATACAGTAAGATCACCGTTGGATATCTGCCCGACGCTCCCGGTAAGTTCGGTCAGCGGTCTTATGACGCCCTGGACTATCATATAACCGAAAGCTATCGCCAGCACGAAGCCGGCTATGATACTTACCATCGCTATCGTAGTCACTGTTTTGAACATCGATTCCGACTGAGTATAGGTCTGTTTGGCTTCTTCCATATGAAGAGCAATCAGTTCGCCGATCTTTTGCTCTATCGGCTCGATAGTCGGATTCAGTTCATCTATAAAAAAGTTGCTCAGTTCCTGCCTGTCCTTTTTGGTTAAGGCATCTTTTAATTTGTTCAAAGGATTGTTTGCAATCTCAAACAGCGGCTGGGTCTGCGCTATCAACACCTTTTCCTGCGCGGTATGCTCCAGAGCGGCATAGGCCCTCCATTTTTCGGCGGTTACCAGCAACGCCTCGTCTACGCTCTTGCGTCCCTGGTCCCACGAAAGGGTATTGTCCCTGATGCGCTGCACGGATTTCACTATGTTTATCGCGTACATGTCCGCGATTGTCTTCAGCTCTTTCAACGGCACCACATTTTTTTTGTATACGCTGTCAGTAGCGGCAACAGTCCTTTTCATGCCCATGATCCCGAGTGCTCCAATTGAGGTCAACAAAAAAAGCATAAAAACAACGAGCGCCAGGAGACGATATCCGATCTTGATATTTCCGAGGAAGAGGGTCTTGCCTTTTTTCCCGACACGCATTATGCGAACCGTCCTTTTATGGCATCGATAATTCTGTACCGCAGGGACCAGAAGCCATTTTCAGGACAGGGGAAAAGCATCGAATCTTTGCCGATGATGTACCGGTTGCCCCTCCACACGACAGTATGGCTGACAATCGGCACAGACCATATGAGCCCGATAACGAGGTCCTTTATAGGGGAAAGCAAATAAAGAAAAGGGTTCTCCAGTTCGGTCCCGGCCTTTCTGCCCAGATAAAAGTCTCCTGCGATCTTGACCAAAGAGGTGAGAATGGCAAAGGTTACGGTCAATTTTGAGCATTGCCAGAATATTATAGGCATCGTCGACATGAATACGGGATTACCTATTAACTCAAAAATATATTTACCGCCGCCCATCTTCCACCTGAGCTTGCCCCATCTCGTATGCCGGTTAAGGAACCTCTTCATCCCCCAGTATTCGTTCACGTTCTGCACCATGTATTTGGACAGCACAACTTTCTTGCCGCTTTCTTGCATTCTTTGACCGATGACGTAATCTTCGGCAAGAATGTCCTTCACAGATCTGAGCCCGCCGATCGCCTCCAGATCCTTCTTTTTCATCAGCATCGATTTTCCAACCACACAGGGCATTTTCAAGAATTTGTCGAGGAAGCACACGCTTCCCATGATAAAAGAGTTAAGGTGCAGGTTTTCAAAGATAGCCCCCAGCGAGCGGCCGCCGACGCCTTTTATAATATTGCTCACCAGGCCCACTTCATGGCCTGTCTCGGGATTGACCAGATGGCTTGTTATCTCTTTCAGATAGTTTGCATCGACCATGACATTGCTGTCGCTGATAAGGACAAGTTCATGCTTTGACGCCTTATAAGCGGGAAGAAGGTTATTGACCTTGGGATTAAGGCCCGCGCCGGTTTCCCTGACAATAATAGTGATGTCTCTGTGAGGGCATTTCTCTTCAATTTTTCTTGCAATCTTGTAGGCAGGGTCATTGTGGTTCTGGAGAGAGAATATGATCTCGTATTCAGGATAGTCCTGGGTGCAAAAGCTCATAAGGTTGTCAAACAGATTATCATCCAGGCCCTTGAGAGGTTTGAGTATGGAAACGGGAGGAAAAAGTCGGGGAAGGGCAGGGGTTTCCCGCTGCCCTTCCCCGCAGCTACAGGGAGTGGAAAGACATGAGCGTACTGCCCATATTTGAAAGCCGTAAGCCACAAGACCCAAAAAAGTAATAAATGCAAAAAATAAAAATATGATCATGCTCCCCCTCCTCAGTGCTTCAATTTATAAATACGGTTGCATTCGAACGCCGATGCATCATCTCCGGCGTCGTTGCACTCCTTCGCCGTACTCCACAGTAAGCCTCAGTCCTGCGCCTCGCCGGCGCTGCGCAGCGACGCTCTCGGTGCGACACCGTATTTATGAACTGAAGCACTTAGTTCCTGAAAAGGGTGATAGCCACCCCTTTATTGTGCTTAATGCATTGTTTGACGGCTGCCGTATCTTTCTCGCAATTAAGCAGCGTCTTCCATGAATACAGGTGACGCGCCTTGTGGAAATCGCTATTGGCAAGATAGGGATATTTCTTAAGACTTATCACATTGAAAATATCATCTCTGTTAGCCACTTCCCAGGCATCGATGTATTTGGCATATTTCTCCCTGTTGTTCCAGAGGAAAAGAGTGTCCCTGCTCATGTCCGACATATAATGAGGATGGCAGGCCACTATCAGCGCTTCCTGTTCCTTTGCCTCGAGGAAGATCTTTTCATAGTTCCAGGAGGCGGAAACGAAATCCTTTATGTCGATGAGCAGAATATGGGCGGATTTGTCGGAAGACACGTGGTTCTTGCTGATTTCGACTCCGGGGATCACAAGCATCCCGTATTTGTCCCATGCCCTTGCTGCTTCAAATTTGACGTGTTCCATATATTCCTGGAAATTGTCTTCCCTCACAGAAAGGTTAAAGCGATGGGCAAATTTGCCTATTGAATTATCGCCGTTCACCACATGGTCCGTAATTGCAATTACATCGAAACCGGCCTGCCCGAAAAGATCGACTGTCCGTTTTAACTCCACCGAACCGTCGGAGTATGTGGTATGGATATGGAAATCGCAAAGAAGCATTAACGATATATTAATGTTTCTTCGGTTACATGATTATGAAGCGTTTATTAAGATTATGTTACGATCGCCTGAAGACAGTAATGCGTAATGGGTAATTTAAAGACTGTACCTTTACGCTTTTATGACCGGCTTTTGATGATATATGCGTAATATGCCGCGGCATTTGTGGGCTTCCGTTCCATGGTATCGAAATCCACCCGGTACAGGCCGAACCTGGCATCCAGGCCCTGCAGCCATTCGTAGTTGTCGATGAGTGTCCAGTAGAAATAGCCCCTTACATCGATACCGTCCCTGATGCTTTTCTCAACAGCTTCGACATGCCTGCTCATATATTTTATTTTTGTCTGGCCGTCATGGGTCGCTATGCCGTTTTCAGTTATAATGAGCGGTACCTTGAGTTTCGACGCATAGCGGAGGACTTTCTCGAGCCCGCGCGGGTGTACCTCCCATCCCATATCGGTCAGTCCATATCCGTCTATGTCCATGTGCCTAAGTTCGAGACACATTTTTTTGAACGGATTAAACCGTATATGCACCCGTGTGTAATAGTTGACGCCGAAGAAATCCAGTTTGTTTTGTATCGGGACCTGAATCCTGATTTCGTTCTTAAAGGGGAATTTTACTCTCAGATAGCCGGTCAGGAACGCGTCGAGCAGCGAATGGTTGTAGAAATACTTGACGATTTTGGCGAGAAGCCTGTCTAACGGGCTGTAACGTTTCCATGGGGCGAGTGCGGCCATATTGTGCGCCACGCTGACCATGGGGGTGATGCCGTAATTCGCGGCATGAGCATGAATCATGTCATATGCCTTTCCGTGACAGACAAGGATGTTTTGCAGCGCCCTTACTGCGAGAGAGGAATCGCGGATACCTGGAGGCATGCAGCCTTCGAGATAACCGCCCAGCAGGAGGACATAGGGCTCGTTGAATGTTATCCAGTAGCGGACTCCCTTGAGGGTTGCCACGACTTTCTCGGCAAATCTCATGAACTTTTCGATTGAGGAGTCCTCATGCCAGGGATACTTTTTGATAAACCACAGGGGATGGGTAAAGTGATGGATTGTGACCATCGGTTCGATATTGTTCTGCAGAAGGATATCGACAATCTCCTGGTAATGGGCCAATGATGCGTCGTCCCAGACGTTTTCCCTCGGCTGTATCCTGCTCCATTCCACGGAAAAACGGTAGGAGTTGACGCCGAGGTCTTTGAGCAGATTCAGATCTTCTTTATAAAGCGTGTAATGACTGGTGACGTTGGGTCTTTCAGTAAGAATTGTGTCCCATGATGCCCAGTCTGCATGCGGAGAGCCTTCAAGCTGAAAGGCTGAAGTGGCAACGCCCCAGAGAAATCCCTTATTCATCCCATCTTGCGTCTGTCGCGTTCGATGAAGGAACCGGACTTCATTTTTGCGGCCTTCTTGACCTCTGTCGCTATAGAGGCCAACTGGGCATAGGACCCGATATTTTGAACTTCTGTGCTTACTATGCCTATTGAAAGGGAAAGAAGGCTGAAGTTTTCTTCCAGCCCCTTGCGGTTGTTGGAAATATAACTTCCTCTTTTGAAGTCTTCATCTCCGTGGAATACCGGCAACTGTGCTTCAAATTCCGTAATAACTTTTTCGCAGGCAGGGATCGAAATCTGCGGCCTTGTAATGACAATATAATCGTCTCCTCCGATATGGCCGACGAAATTAAAACTCCCCGAATCAAATGAACGAATAGTTTTATTCAGAATATCGGCAAGTTTCTTGATTACAATATCTCCCTTTTCAAACCCGTAATGATCATTATATGGTTTAAAGTTGTTGATATCTACATAACAAACATCAAAATGCATGTTCTGAGACAATTTTTTCTCTATGTCCCTCTGTATGAATTCATTTCCGGGGAGCCCCGTGAGAGGGTTTGCCCCTTTCGCAAGCATAAGACTCTTTTCGGTCATCGCATCGAGAAGGGCGCTGATGGCGACGGTGCCGAAATATTTGCCGTTTTTGGTAACGCATATATCATCGTAAAGGAATTCTTTTTTCCTTGTACTGATTCTCTGCGCCGCTTCTTCCAGTGTCGTATTTGACTCGACCAGCATGAAGTGGCGGTCGATAAGCTTCAACACCGTTTTATAAGAATTAAGCGCAAACCCGTAGCCGCATTTTCCAAGTATCTGGTTCTCCAGAAACCAGTTCCTGTGCAGCATCCCGAGCACCTGTTCATTTTCCACCACCGGCAGCCCCCGGATTTCCACATCTTTGATGAACCGGTTGAATGCGGTCATGGCCGATGATGAGGGGTTTATCGGTTCTATGTAAGTGGCGATTTCGCCGATGAAACTTTGTTCATTTCTGCCCAGGAAATTATTACTTTTCCGGTTTTGCAAAGCCGGTATGTATGCATGATCAGGGTTGAGCGTGGGAGACGGTTTGTGGAGGAAAAATCCCTGAAGCAGTTCGATCCCCAGGTTCAAAACGACCTCGAGTTCTTCCTGCTTCTCAATCCCTTCGGCAATTACTTTTATACCCATCCTGTGGCAAGCTGTAGCTATAGAATCCACAAGATTGGATTTTACTATCGCCTTGTCTATGTTGGATATGAAATGGCGGTCTATTTTGACGTAATCCGGCTCGATGATAGAGAGCATTTTCAACCCTCCGTGTCCGGAGCCAAAGTCATCAATAGCGATTTTGTACCCCATGCCCCGATAATACTCAATGGATTTCTTGAAAAGGTCATAGTTGTAAATTACGCTTTCCTCGGTAATTTCAAGAATTATCCGGTCTTTGGGTATGCTCCATTTCTCCGCTATCTCATCGGTTATATTCGCCCTGAAGGCCCTGTCCATCATTGTCTCAGGGCACACATTTATAAATAAGTTTGCGTTTGTATGGCCTAATCCCAAAACGGATGCCTGCTTAATGGCATTTTCCCGGCAGCGGACATCCAGTATCGCAATAGTACCTGTCAGCGCCGCCTTCTGGAACAACTCGTCGACATCGGAGAAGGGATGCTCTCCCTTGACCCTTGTTAATGCCTCATATCCGAATATTTTCCCCTCTGTCGCGGAAAAAATGGTCTGGAAATGGATCGCAAGGGCATCACCATCGAGCACATTGAGGATCGTCTCCCTGCATGCCTTATTGGCATCGTTTGCAACATAGAAACTCTTTTCGTTGGTATCAACCTGCCACTTCAGTCGTATTGCCATGAGTCAACTCTCCTGGAAGTCGGAAAACGCTGTTCAACCTGGATAAAAACAGAGTCAGAGCGCAAAATATTGCTCCCTGAACGCCTTCTTAAGTCTTTTATGACGAAGTATAATATAATGATTGTTAAAATAGTGTGACAATAAGATTAAAATTAAGAGTTGAGAATAATTATGGAACCTTCGACCTTTTACCTATTGCTTTTGCGAAACATTTCGGATAGCGCGTAAAACCGCCTGTCAATCACTATTTGTTCCAGACTCAGGGGAGTTTTCTGCATCCAGTTGGGGTATTGTCCTGTAATCCCCGGCATATTCTGCTGGTCCTGCGTACCGAGTACATCATCGAGACTTACACCCGCCAGTTTGCAGGGCGTTCGCGCCAGGTATTCATAGATTGCGAGGCACAGTTCCGGCGTCATGACAGGTGGAATTTCAAAATCTCCGGGAACGAGGCCGCATGATTTAAGGGCACTCAGAATAAGTGCCCTGTCGCGATCTCTGTCTTTGAAGAGCTGCTGTATCAGTTCGCTATCATGCAACATGTTCAACTGTTTTTTCAGCTGTATGTCCCTGCCTGACCAGTAGCCGTAAATTGTGGGTAAATCGTGGGTCGTTACGGCGCAGAAGGCCAGGGCGGGATAGCGGTCAGGAGCCAGGAAAGAAGGGTCGGGATAATTTCTTTCAAAATAAAAAAGCCGGCAGGAAAGCATACGGAATTTTTGCAGTGTCTCGCGAACATTTTCTCCCACAGTGCCGAGGTCCTCCCCTATTACCATCGTCCTGTTCCGCACACTCTCAAGTGCAATGATTCTCAGAAGGTCTTCATGGGGACACGTCACATAGGCGCCCTTTTCAGCAGGCATGCCCGCAGGTATCCAGAAAAGCCGGAAAAGTCCGAGTGCATGGTCAATTCGCAATGCGCCGTTGTGCTTCATATTTTTTCTTATGACCTGGATGAAAAAATCGTAGCCGTTCTTTTTGAGTTCCCCGGGAATTATGGGTGGGAAACTCCAGTTTTGTCCGTTAAGGTTAAAATCATCGGGTGGGGCGCCTACATCTATTTCACCGGCGATAAGTCCCTGATATTTCCACGCGTCGCTTCCACTGCCTATTGAGCCGATAGCGAGATCATGATAGATTCCTACAGGCATTCGCAAATTCAAAACCAGTTCCGCCGCTTCTCTATGCTGCTCTTCTATAAGCCACTGAACGTACTCATGAAAAAGCAATTCTTTTTCATTTAATGCCCTGAACTCCTGGACAGCCTCGTTATACGGACTGCGAAACTCCTCCGGCCAATCCTGCCATCTGAAAGTCCCGTGCGCATTATTCATATGCTCCCATAAGACCGAATACAGCGAATACAATTCAAGGGGCGCTCCCTCTTCCGCGACGTATTTTCTGAAGGCGCAACCCCTCGGCGTGTTTGTTTCGTAATCAACCCTATAGAAAAAATCAAATGCATGCCTGAGTACGTTCTTTTTTAAAAAGGCGATCTTCTCATATTCGATCACATCCCTTTTTATCACATCGCCCGACTCTTGCCTGAACGCTTCCGAATTTATCATTTCCTGGGCAGTCCCGGATGCCTTTACTTCGGGGACAGCACCGATATCGAGATAAATGAAATTTTTATAAAACCTGCTGATCGGCGAATACGGGCTCACACCGTAAGGCTGTGTGTCGGGAATGGCGTGCAGCGGGTTTATACCTGCAAAACCGCCTTTCAGTTCAGCGACAAATTTCAGAATATTTTTAAGGTCCGTTAAATCACCGATCCCCCAGTTCCTTGACGACCGCAGTGAATAGAGATTGAGCGAGAGTCCCCAGGTCCTGCCGTATTCAAGCTCCGGGGGCATATAACAGGTGTCCGGGGTGATAATAATCCGGCAGTTCTTTTCAAGCACAGATCTTCCACCGGGGAAAATCTGCGCGGGATGCCTGCAAGTGACTGTTGCGGAGTAATAACCGATATCTCTGGATCCACTATCGACAAGTTCCACCTTTATATGCTTTTTGCCGTCAATCCACTGTTGATCTTTGACAGGAAGGCTGTTTCCCGCAAATATCGACTCTTCCCGCTGACCGCGCTCGTTTTCGATGGCGCACGAGAAAGTCAGCCTGTGCTCTTCCCCTTCGCTCACGGGAATATAGGCAGCAATAACAAAAGGCTGGGCATTGACCGACAGTACTTTCACCGGTTCAATAAAGCTGCTCCACGGCTTTCGCTGCTCCACGGCAAGCGCTGCCGAGAGGCTTTCAGTTGAATCCACATCTATCTTCATCGCCCTTAGGATGGACTTTTTTGTGTCCGTGGAAGCTTTACGCATGTTGCCGAAGATGTCCCAGTACTCGGGGATGATTCCACGGAGGTCCGACAACTTATCAATCAATTCGTCATAATGGGACATGAGACACTTCCTCCGGTAAAACCTGTGAAGAAATAAACAACTCATAAAATTTTACAGGATAAAAAGTTATTTGTCATTAATATATCATGTCGTTATCACCTTGAATCATCTGTTTCACATAAAGTATTATTAAATTTGAATTCATTTCCCGGAGGCTGGATTGAATAATCCCGTAAGAGTGAGATTTGCGCCTAGTCCCACAGGGCACCTGCACATCGGCGGCGCCAGGACCGCTCTCTTTAATTGGTTGTTTGCCAGGCATAACAACGGCACATTCATCCTGAGGATCGAGGACACCGACACGGGCCGCTCCACAGATGAATACATAGATGCCATCTTAAAAGGGATGGAGTGGCTGAAACTGGACTGGGATGAGGGACCATATCGTCAAACGACACGGTTCGATATATACCGCGGCTATGTCGACAGGCTGCTGAAAGAGGGCAAGGCTTATTATTGTTATTGCACGCCTGAAGAACTGGAGCAGAGGAGGAAGGACGCCCTTGCCCAGGGCAGGACGCCCAAGTACGATAACAGATGCCGCTGCCTCGACGGACCTGTTCCCGGAAGGACCCCGGCTGTGCGGTTCATGATGCCCCAGGAGGGGCGGACAACACTAAACGACCTTATAAAAGGTCCAATAGAATTTGAGAACACTGTTCTGGAAGATATGGTGATTATGCGTTCTGACGGGACCCCGACCTATAATTTTGTGGTGGTTGTCGACGATATAGATATGAAAATAACTCATGTCATCAGGGGAGATGACCATGTGAACAATACACCCAAGCAGATACACATATATAAGGCATTCGGGTGGGAGGCTCCGGAATTCGCTCATTTGCCGATGATCCTTGGCGCGGACAAGACCAGGTTGAGCAAACGACATGGGGCCACATCGGTTGTGGCGTATAAAGATATGGGTTATTTTCCGGACGCCCTGATAAATTATCTTGTGCGGCTCGGATGGGCTTACGGGGACCAGGAAGTATTTACCAGGGAAGAACTGATCAGGTTCTTCTCTCTTGAGAGCGTAGGCAAATCAGCCGCTGTCTTCAACCCTGAAAAACTGCTGTGGCTTAACAGCCAATATGTGAACAAGTCGGCCTCCGAAACCCTTGCGGAGGAAGTGGTCCCGTTTCTGTTCAGGGACGGAGTGATTTCCGATGCCCTGCAGCCTGATAAACAATGGCTGTCAAAAGCCGTTGCTTCACTGAAAGAAAGGTCCCGCACGCTGGTCGAACTCGCCCATTCATTGCGCTACTACATCCTCGACGATGTCCAAATAGAGCCGAAGGCCCGTGACAAATTCCTTAAACCTGAACATATACTTTATCTTTCGGAGATGCGTGAACTGCTTTCCGGTATTTCTGATTTCAATGGGGCGGAAATTGAAAAAGCATTTGTCTCCCTCGCGGAAAGGCATCAGGTGAAACTCGGTGCCGTTGCCCAGCCCGCACGCGTGGCGATAACCGGCACTACAGCAAGCCCCGGCATTTTCGAGGTCGTGGAGATTATTGGAAAACAAAAGATCCTGAATAGATTGTCCAGGGTTATAGGAGGGGACTAAGATATGCTTACAAACAAAGATCTTGCAGATATACTGGCCTGTCCGCAATGCAAAGGCGACCTGACACTGACCGAAAAAGGAGATGGCCTTTCATGCATGCACTGCATGCTCACTTATCCTATTAAAGATGACATTCCAATAATGATCATCGAAGAAGCCACACCCATAAGAAAGTAGCAAGTAGTAAGTAGTCAGGGGAAAGGCAGAAAAAGTAAGTAACAACTGCCGTCATTCCCGCGCAGGCGGGAACCCACGTTTTTCCCTTACTACTTGCTGCTGACTACTGGCTACCAGTTTGTAGTAATGCTATAATAATGCGCATGGGAACGTTGAGCCGCGTTCAGGAACGTGTCGAGAGCAAGAAGAACGATTTCCGATACTACGATTTTTCCCAGACGGAAATCATTGCGCTGTCGGCATTTTTTGATCTGGCCCAGGAATTCGACGGCATAGAGGACTTCTATTCCCTCTGCACAGCCATTCCTCGTGCATTCTTCGGGCTGGAAGCCAGACTCTATGTTATAGATCCGAAAACGGTCGAGTTGGCGCTGGTAGCCAAAACAGAAGACGACGGACCGCCTTTGAATAGTGCTCCTCCCCCTTTTATCCGACCTGATGAGCTGCCATATCATACCGAGAGCGCCAGCCTGGTGCTTACTATACACGGGAAAAACTTCCTTATTGACCAGCTCCCTTTTAAAACTACGGACAATGTGTTGGGTCTGCTCGAAATTTATCCTGATTTGAGCATTGACCCTCACCTCGAACTTTTTTTTCAGAAATATGCCAACAGGATCGGATTTAATTTTCACAACCGTTTTATTGTCGAGAAAAACATAGAGCATCTGAAATTCATCAAATCTCTTGTGGCAGATATCGAGCACAATGTCATAGTTCCGAATATGGTATATAAACTTTTTCTGAGGCGGCTTAAGGGCAAGATCAAGAAGAACATCGAAATACAGCAAATGCTTGAAGAAATGGACGTCGATAAGGCTTGCGACAGGGCGCATCTGGATTTTACTCTGGCGGAACTTATGGACGTTAATCACGGGCTGACCGAAGAACTGGAAAATATTGAAAAGCATTACCGCAATATGAGTCTGTTTCTCGAGACGCTCCTGCGCAGGAGCCATTTCGATCAGGGAAAGCTTACTTTGCGGATAACGCCCTGCAACATCAGGAAAGACGTTGTACAGCCGCAGATCGAACGCTTTGCCGAGCAGTTCCGGGAAATGGGGATTGCTATCGACGATAAATTCGGCGGTATTCCTGATGAGGAAATTATCAGTGTGGTGGATGTGGGGCTGGTTGCCCAGGTATATTCCAACCTGTTTTCCAACGCCCTTAAATATACGCAGGAGGTTGTGACAGCAGGCGGCGATAAAAAAAAATATATAGCCTATGGCCGGGAGATCATAAAGGATTATTTCGGACCCGGCAAAGACGCGGTGAAATATAACGTATTCAGCACCGGTCAGCACATCGATCCCAGTGAACGGGAAAAGATATTTGAAGAGGGATACCGTGGTACCAACTCGGTCACCAGGCCCGGGACCGGCCACGGACTCGCCTTTGTAAAAAATGCCGTTGAGATACACGGAGGGGAGGTCGGCTACGAGGCCACCCAGTACGGCAACAATTTCTATTTTATCATCCCCAAAGACAGCAGCGACAAAACCGGCCAGTAAGTCTCCTTCATAGCAATCATCTCATTGATACTTTCTCTTCACCTTCACCGTTGTCGGCTTTTCCAGTTCTCCTGTATAGAAAACCACAAGCTTTACAGGAACCTGACCTGTGTTTATGCCGTTGTGGGGAGTGTTGACTACCTCAATGATCGCGTCTCCTTCTTTGAAGCTGTAGCGCTTGCCGTTTTCCATTTCGATGGTCAGAGAGCCTGAGAGCACATAAGCATAGACCGCCACAGGATGAAGATGCCAGCCGGTCTCACCTCCGGGCGGAATCTCGACGATCAGTGCCGTGACCTCGGGATTATCCAATTTGGGATAGGAAAGCTTCTGTCCGTCTGTGGACGTAGTGGTTTTGATCAGGGGCGTTACTTTGACCCCCTCGTATTCCCCCCCGAATGAGTCAGAAACGCTGCCCCCGATGAGAAGGAAAAGGAGGAGCGATACAGAAAAAAACTTTCGTGCAGCGTGCATTTCTCTCACCTCCGTGAATGGATATATTTCAGGGAATATAGCACTTACCTTTCTGTTCGGGCAAGGATTAATGCTCTCATGCAAAATCATTTTTGTTCATGTTTGTGCGCACCCGTAAGTCCAAGCCCCGCAAGTCTCACTGACGTGGCGGTCGCTTCACCACGTCCACGTGCAGAGATATGTCAGACAGGTCTCTTTTTACTGAAGGTAATTTTCCCTTCGTTGAATTTGTGAATGAGCATGGAAATCAGAGATTGATACGGTATCCCCTCTTCAATTATATGCAGAGTACGCTCGTAATACAACTCACCTGGATGTTAAGTTCTTCTATAAATGTGCGCTGTTAGGCTATGGGTGAATGGAAACACCTTCTTCTACTGTAACACGCACCGATGGTCAGAACGAGAAAGGAAGATGTTGCACCAAGAACTTTTGTATAGTTGCAAAATGCATTGACTGTGGAGTTCGGTAAGAAAGTGTCAAAAACGATTTGCTGTGTCCATTATTAGAAGTCCGCGGCTTCAAGATGCTTGCGCTTTAACCGATTATAAAAGTAGAGAACTTTAGCGGCGCCACCGCTGGGTTCATCGGCTTCTATATAGCATATAAATGGGATTTGCCTGTCGGCCCTGAGTTCGATCGACGAGGCTTCTGCGAAGGTCATTTCTCAGCCGTTCTAGATAATCCTTATGCGAGGATTTGAAGTTTCTACTACTTCACCGATCTTGACAGCGCTCCGGATGCCGGCATCTCTTAAGGCATTGATGAGGTCTCCGGACTGGTTTTCCGCAACCGATAGGAGCAGACCTCCTGATGTCTGAGGGTCAAAGAGCAATTCCTCCTCATCCCCGGATATCGTGGTTGTCATCTCCAAGTGTCCTTCGGAAAGTCTCCTGTTTGCTTTGTTGCTACCCGTGGTTTGACCTTTACGGTACATATCGATAGCATGTGGATAGAACGGGAGGTCTCTATAAGAGAGGGTTATCTCCATTCCGCTCCCCGCTGCCATCTCCCACGAGTGTCCAACGATACCGAAGCCGGTTATGTCGGTGCACGCATGAACATCAAAATGTAATGCAACTTCCAAAGATTTTCCATTGAGTGCAGCAACCTGGGGTAAAATAAGTTCAAGCTCCGGGAATGGAAGCTTTCTCGCTCGGCATGCATTAAACAGGACACCGGTCCCTAAAGGTTTTGTGAGAATCAGGGCGTCTCCGTCGCGGGCGCCACAATTAGTCAGTATTCTGTCAGGTCTGACTATGCCAGTGACGGCAAGGCCGTACTTGGGCTCGTTGTCATCGACGGAATGCCCGCCGGCCATTGAAGCACCGGCTTCCATGACCTTGTCATTGCCCCCGCGGAGAATTTCGCGCAGGAGTCCGTTATCGAGTATCTTTGAGGGAAACATGACCAGGCTAAGTGCAGTGAGCGGTTTACCTCCCATGGCATAGATGTCGGAGAGGGAATTTGCTGCCGCAATCTGTCCGAACCAGTATGGGTCGTCCACAGGAGGGGTGATAAAATCAACAGTGCTTACGACAGCAATATCGTCCGACAGGCGGTATACTGCAGCATCATCAGCTGTGTTGAAGCCGACAAGCAGATTGGGGTCTTGTGAAGGACTAATCGCCCTTAGTGCGTCCGCCAGATCCGACGGACCGATCTTGGCCGCTCAGCCACATGTGCGAGAGAGGCCTGTAAGAGTTTTTTTCCGGAAGAAAGTCATATTTCCTTTGTCGTGATTCTACGGCTTAGTCAATCCCCTTATCAAATAGATTACTTCAACCGGCTGTATTCTCTCCATCACTACGGCTAAGAGCAGAAGGATCAACACATGTTTCCTTTATATCTTACTTTGGACGTCATGTCCAATACTTCCGTCCTATAAAATGTGTCTTAAGTATAGGAAATATCTATTTGTAACATTGATATAAGTTAGTTAAGATTACGTTAAAGAGTTATAAGCAACCTTATGAAAAAAAGGAGGGGTAGATTATGAAAAGGACATTTACACTTGGAGCAAGCACGATCCCCGGAGAATACATTGTGCCCCGGCTGCTGTCCCGCATCATCAGCCAGTTGCCCGATATCGAACTTAAAGTGGAAATATCGGACAGCATGAAGGTGTTTGATAGAGTCAAAAAGGGCGAAATCGAAGCAGGCATCATCGGAGTGAAATATGATTCTCCGGACGTGGATTTTGTTGCAGTGGTGAAGGACGACCGCCTTGTTTTCATAGCGCCGCAGGGACATCCTCTTAGCGGTAAGAAAGGAGTGGCTGTTAATGACCTGAAAGGCCAAGACTTTCTGGATAGAGAGCCCGGGTCAGGGACCAAGGCCGCATATGAAAAAGCCTTTAAAGACGCCGGCCTCTCTATGGACGACCTCAGTGTTGTTGCCGAGATAAGTGACACGTCCGGAATTATTCAGGCAGTCGAAGGCGACGCCGGCATTTCAGTGGTGTCTGAGTTTGCTGCAAAAGAGGCCGTAGAATTAAAAAGGGTCAACGTACTGGATATTCCTATGCGCGGGATGACGAGGGATTTTTATGTTATCACCCGCAAGGGCGCGCCGCTGTCGAAAGACGCGGCTTCAGTCGTCTCCGTGATAAAGAAGACTTTGAAATAAGGCCGTACCGGATATCGATCACGGAAACTCTGAAAAAGATTGATTTTTTTGCATGGCTATGCCTGGCGATAAGGGTAGTTATCGGGACGGTATTCATTTACGCCGGAATCGTGAAGCTTCTCGACATCAAAGCATTTGCTCATAAGATCGAGCAATATGATATGGTTCCGGACGAGCTGCTGCCGGTTGCAGCCGTCGCACTCCCTGTTTTCGAAACTATTGCCGGTTTAGGATTAATATTTGATATTCCGGGCAGTCTGATTGCCATCTCGTCGCTGCTCATATTGTTCATCGCTGTCCTGGGATACGGCATCCTGAACGATCTGGATGTCGATTGCGGCTGTTTCTCTCAAGTAGAAATCGCAAATCGGGGCAATCTCAGGCAGGCGCTTTACCGCGATCTCTTCATGGTTGCAGCAGTGCTGTTCTTATCTGTATCCGGAAGGGTGCGGACATTGTATTCGCAACACTCCTCTCTGCGGGGGAAATTAAGATTATTTAAAGGAGGAAGTTAAAAAATGTTGGGGCAAAAAGTTATTATTTCAGCGGCGGCAGTAATCCTGGTGTTAGTGGTTGCCGGTACAGGACTGGCGTTCGGCACCAAAGACCTGGACAACGAAAAAATCGCTGTAAATTTCTATCGCGAAGTCGAGCGGGGCGGATACAAAGTGGTAGCAGCCAATGAGCTTAAAAGCTGGATAGATCAAAGAAAAGACATGCTCATTGTAGATACCATGCCTTACGAAGACAGCTACAGAAAGGTCCATATTCCCGGCGCACTCAATTTCGTCTTCCCGGTGCCCGAGATGAAAACTATGGACGAAAAGACAAAGAGCGACTTTCTGAAGCTGCTCGGTCAAAGCAAAGGCCGGCTTATAGTTTTCTACTGCGGCTTTACTCAGTGTACGAGAAGCCATAATGCCGCAATGTGGGCGGTGAAGCTGGGATACAAGAATGTGTATCGCTATCCGGGGGGCATCAAGGCATGGGAAGAGGGGGATTATCCGGTCGAGAATCCCAAGTAATACCGATAATAACGGATATGGCGGACGCCTGTGTGCTCGTCGATTAAGGACCGCGGAACGAGATCTATTGCTCGGTAAGGGGCTTGATATTGTTCGCTAACCTTGTCATGACAAAAGTCAGGCGGTAGCGTCCAATGCCGGCATCAAGATCCGAAGGCGGCAAGGCATGATAAAGGAGATCATCAGGAAATCATTAAATGGCGCAACACTTGTTAAAGAAGAGATTGCTTCATTGTTTTCGGTTCCTCTCTTTTCTGAAGAATCATCAATGATAATTGCAGCTTCAAGAAAGAAAAGTGAAACAGCGAGCAGGGGGACAGCAGAAGTTCATGCACAGGTCGGATTAAATGTAGCCCCGTGCCCCAAGAACTGCGCCTTCTGTTCTTTTGCAGTCAGGAATAAGGTCTTTAGTGAAACTCGCGAGATTTCGCGCCAGGAAGCCATTAAAAAAGCGAAACAATTTGAAACTGACGGAGCTAATGCCATTTACGTTATGAGCACGGCGGATTATCCTTTCGAGAAGTTCATAGATATTTCCGGGGACATTCGAAAAAAACTCCATCCGGAAACGATACTGGTTGCAAATGTCGGGGATTTTTCAAAAGATCAGGCTGGACAACTCAAAGACACAGGGTTCTCAGGCATTTATCATGCGGTCCGGTTAGGCGAAGGCAGAGATACCACCATTCGGGTGGAAACAAGACTGGAAACATTAGAAAATGCTAGACAAGCCGGCTTGATCCTGGGGACCTGTGTGGAGCCGGTTGGAAATGAACATAGCGTCGAGGAACTGGTGGAGAAAACAATCATAACCCGTGATGCGAAACCCGTATACAGCGGATCGGCAAGACGCATTCCCATCCCTAATACCAAAATGGCGGAGTACGGGGTAGTAAGCGAAGCAAGGATGGCTCATATCCTTGCCGTCGTCAGATTGGCGCTTAATTATGCTATCCCCGGCAACTGCACTCACGAGCCTAATGTCATAGGCGCAGCGGCAGGGGCCAACCTGTTGTGGGCCGAGGCCGGCTCCAATCCCCGCGATACAGAGCAGGAGACAGAAGGAAAGCGGGGAATGACCGTGATGGACTGTGTAAGGGTTCTACACGAAGCCGAATGGAAAGTCACACAGGGACCATCAAAATTTTTCAGCGCATAAAATGGGGCGAAATTTGGTATCTGTCCGCCCTGTGCTGAGTATTTTCAGAGCAGCGATGTTACATCACAGCTTGTCGATCCTGACAGCACACGATTTGTATTCAGGTGTGCCGGATATGCGGCACCTGTGTTCCGATGTAACAATATTAGTAAGGGTGTCCTGGTAATGAAATGAGAGAAAAACGTTCCCTTTTTGTGAACGGTCCGTCAGCCTGGTTTTGACTGTTATCGAACCGCGGCGCGAAGAAACCGTTACTGTTTCCCCTGTTTTTATTCCCAGCCTGTCGGCGTCATCAGGGTTTATTTCAAGCAATTCCTCCGGGCACAATTCCATTATGCCGCTCACATGCCTTGTCATTGAGCCGTTGTTGTAGTGTTCGCGTCTCCGGCCTGTAATCAGAACAAAGGGATATTGTTCACTCGGGACTTCACCCGAACCTATATGTTCGAGAGCAATAAAACACGCACGTCCGTTCGCCCTTGAAAATGTCTCTTGATATAAGGTAGTTGTTCCGGGATGCTCCTTGGTCGGACACGGCCACTGAATGCCCTCCTTTTCAATCCTTTTGTAACTGATGCCGCCATAAATGGACACCAGGCTTGCAATTTCATCCATTATCTCTGAAGGATTGCTGTATTTCATCGGATATCCCATTCTTGTTGCTATTTCACAGAGTGCCTGCCATTCGGCCATGCCTGAAAGGGGCTCTATTGCCTTTCTGATTCTTTGTACTCTTCGTTCTCCATTCGTAAAAGTGCCATCTTTTTCAGCAAAGGAAGCTCCCGGCAGTATCACATGAGCAAACTGTGTTGTCTCTGTTGGAAAAATATCCTGAACGACCAGAAACTCAAGTGAACGGAGCGCTTCCCGCACATGGTGAAGGTCCGGATCCGTATGTGCCGGGTCTTCGCCCAGAATATACAGCCCTTTGAACGTGCCTTTTTTAGCTTCATCAAGCATTTCAACTGACTTGAGTCCAGGGTTGGATGAAAGTTTTGCGCCCCACGCTTTTTCAAACTTATCGAGAATCCGGGGATTTGTGACAGATTGATATCCCGGGAATGTTGCCGGAAGAGGTCCCATATCGGAAGCCCCCTGAACATTATTTTGTCCTCTCAGGGCCATAATTCCCGTGGAAGGGCGGCCTATATGTCCGCAGACAAGAGCCAGATTGGCTATTGCCATGGCATTTTCAGTGCCGGTCAGATGTTCAGTTACTCCAAGTCCATAGACTATCGTGGCGGCTTTAGCGCCTGCGTAAATGCGGGCAGCTTGAGTAAGCCGGTCAGGGGAAACCCCTGTGATTTTTTCGACGTTTTCAGGGGTGTATTTCCTTACTGCTTCCTGAAGGTCCGCAAAACCTTCCGTCCTTTTCTCGATGAATTCCCCGTTATGCAATCCCTCCTTCAAAATAATATGGATCATCCCGTTCAAAAGGGCTATATTTGAGCCGGGTCTGAGGTTCAGCCATACGTTGGCCTTGCTCACAAGTTCGATCTTCCGGGGGTCAGCTACAATAATACGCGCCCCCCGGCGAATCGCTTTTTTTACATTCAGCGAGACGATCGGATGTCCTTCGGTCGTGTTTGACCCAAAAATAAAAAGCACATCGGAGTCGCCTATCTGGTTGAAAGAATTACTTGCCGCTCCTGCTCCCAGAGAGGTTGCCAGGCCGGCAACGGTAGGGGCATGACAGACCCGGGCACAGTTATCCACATTGTTGGTGCCAAAAACAGCCCTGACTACCTTAGACACCAAATAATTTTCTTCATTAGTACAGCGGGAGGAGGAGAAACCGCCCAAGGCCTCCGGCCCATATTTTGCCTTAAGTTCTTTGAAGCGGGTTGCAACCAGGTCAAATGCTTCATCCCATGACGCTGCCCGGAAGCCGGAGCTTTCGCGGATAAGTGGCGACGTGAGTCGGTCCGGGTGATGGATGAACTCGTAGCCGTATCTTCCCTTTATGCAGAGGTTGCCCCTGTTCACAGGGGCTGCATAGTCCGATATCACCTTGACAACTCTGTTGTTCTTCACGGTCAAATAGAAATTGCATCCAGTCCCGCAGTATGTACAGGTGGTCTTCACTTGTTGCATCTGATAAGGGCGCCCCTTGCCCCTCTCACACCTGTTAGTCAACGCAGCTGTCGGGCACGCGGAGACACATTGTCCGCAGAACTCACAATTGTCGAGCGAACGGGGCTTACGGAACGCGGTGTCGGGGAGCGAATCAAAACCTTTTCCGGTGATATCTATTGTTCCGGCCATTACAACGTCATTACATATCCTTGTGCACCGGCCGCACAATATACATTTGTTCGGTTCATAGGTTATAAAGGGGTTATCCTCCCTCACAGGGAGATTCCACTTTTCGCCCCTCAAATCACTTGAATTTAGCTCTGTATTTATCCCGGAGAGACCCCTGCAGTCGGCCCCATATTCATATACGATGTCCTGAAGCCGGCAGTCGCTTGTCTTTTCGCAATGCGGGCAGTCAAAGGGGTGGTTGGAGAGGATCAACGCGAGATTTGTCTTTCTCAACGCAGTGAGTTTTTCGCTTTCGGTTATGACCTCCATGCCGTCTTCAACAGGAGTTGTGCAGGAAGAAAGAGGTTTGTAGTACCCCTTCACTTCGACAAGGCAGAGCCTGCAGCCGCCATACGGTTCAAGGCGCTTGTCATAGCATAACGTCGGAATTTTTATGTGCACGTTTCTGCACACATCGAGGATCGTCTTTCCGCTCTCGCAAGACAGAGTGGCGTTATTTATTTTGATTGTGATCAGCTTTTCGGATGTCCGTGTTATCAAGTTCGTTTCTCCTCACGATAGGCAAGTATCGACAATTCCGATATATTAAATAGATAAATTCAATCAGTCAAACTCATAATATTCATGTCATTGATCAATCTGTCTCATGAAACATTCATAAATAAATATTCCTGGAGAGATGAAATGAAATAAACTTGTTTTCTAAAGAACATCGGGATGTTGTTCGGGAAGAACAGAAAGAGTACACACGAAGGTTTTTTTCTACGTTATGTCACTTTCGTGTTGGTTATTAGAAGAACTTCAAAATAGAGGGGTGCGCACTTCCAGTCGTATTCTGCATACAGTTGCATGAATCCTAAAATGCTGAGTATAAGTAGTACACCTCTGAACTTTTCGCTTCTTGAAAGTGTGATGTAGTCGGTGTGCCAGTTTAAAGCTCCGCCATTTTGAACCCGCAAATTCTATATGTACACCGCAAACCGATTTTCACGCTCTCTTACTGTACTTCATAATAAATAAGACAGAATTATGATGTTATCCATTAAGTTATAATACTATTGTATGAAAACTGATGATCGTCCTTTTGTTGAAATTTTTGCTGACGGGGCCTGCAGCGGCAATCCCGGTGTCGGGGGATATGGCGCTATCCTGCGATCAGGAGAAAAAGAAAGGGAGTTGTCCGGCTGCGAGAAGATGACGACGAACAACAGGATGGAACTGCTTGGCGTTATTGCTGCCCTTGAAGCCCTAAAAAAGCCGTGCAGGGTCAGGGTTATATCCGACTCGAACTATGTAGTAAAGGGCATGACCGAGTGGGTCAAGGGATGGTTAAGGAACAACTGGAAAAACTCTCAAAAAAAGGATGTGCTGAATAGAGATCTCTGGGAGAGACTGCTTAAAGCATGCGAGCCCCATGAAATAAAGTGGGAGTGGATCAGGGGGCATAACGGCCATTGCGAGAACGAACGTTGTGACCAGCTGGCAAGAAATGCCATCGAAAAATGCAGGGAGAGGATATAGTTTTGAAAAGGCCTGAATTGCTCGCCCCTGCGGGGGATTTCGAGAAAATGAAGACAGCTATCCATTACGGGGCTGATGCGGTATATCTTGGCTCTTCCATGTTCAGCCTGAGAGGCAGGGCCGGCAATTTCGGGAGCGGGGACTTGCTCAACGCAGTTGAATATGCACGCGGGAAGGGAGTTCGCGTATATGTGACCGTCAATATATTCCCCCACAACAATGACCTGCCCGCGATAAGAGAACACATCGAACAACTCAGCGATATCAGTCCGGATGCTGTTATCTTATCCGATCCTGGAGTTTTTGCCCAGTTGAAAAAAACAGCTCCCGCCATTCCCATTCACATCAGCACCCAGGCAAACATTACTAATGTTGCCGCAGCGCGTTTCTGGGAGGACTGTGGGGCAAAGCGGCTTGTTCTTTCCAGGGAACTGTCCCTGCCGGAGATAGAAGAGATCCGGAAGGGTGTTTCCGTGGAGCTTGAAGTCTTCGTGCATGGGTCTATTTGCATATCCTATTCAGGGCGGTGCTATATCAGCAGTTTCCTGGCTTCCCGGGGGGCCAATACAGGCGAATGCACGAATTCCTGCAGATGGAACTACGCCTTGTTGGAGGAGAAGCGCCCCGGAGAATACTTTCCTGTTTTTGAGGACAGCAGGGGCACTTATCTGATGAGTTCAAAAGACCTGTGCATGCTGCCGTATCTTAATCTCCTTGTGGACGCGGGTGTTGACAGCTTCAAAATAGAAGGCAGGATGAAGGGCATTAATTATGTTGCCGGCGTGGTTAAAGTCTACAGGGAGGCAATCGATTCGATCAGAGACAGCGCGGATTACAGTGTTTTAAAAAGTTGGGTTGACGAACTCTCGATGTTCAGCAGCAGGGGATATACCACCGGCATGTTTTTCGGGAAACAGCCCGACACCGATTATAATTTTGACGGTGAAAGCTACCGCATGAGTCATGAACTGGTTGGTGTGGTAATGGATGTGAACGGGGGGTCTGCAAGAATAGCGCTCAGGAACAGGCTTGATAAAGGCGATACTATTGAATACCTTGCTCCGGGCCTTGAGGGCGCCTGCTTCACTGTTGAAGTGATGTTCGATGATGCCGGCATTGCTATTGTATCTGCAAGAAATGAAGATATTATCACCATTAATGTTCCGTATGGAGTCAGGCAGCAAGACCTTATACGAAGGAAGAAGAATTCCCGCAACTGCACTTAGTGTTCTTTCGCTTGCGACTTCTTGAAAAAGGAAATGTTGATCTCAATCATTTGCTGCTGGAATGCCTTGTAGTCGATGCCGAATTTCTCGCTGAGCCCCGAGGCAATTGACGCGTACCGCCCGAAGACCTCGCCTGTATCTGAGGCCGTGTACTGGTGTATGAACTTGTCACATAAGAGATGGGCATCATCAGAATCCGTATACGGGGTATTCCGGAGCGCCCTTTCAACCTGGAGAGTGATTTCCTTCCTGGTTTCCGCGGTTTCATCCCCGTATACGCGTTTTTTAAAGACCTGCCCTACAGAAAGATTTTCCGCGTCAAGGCATTGCTCAAAATTCCTGCAGTTCACGCAGCAAAACCTGAGCTCGCTTTCCAGAGTTTTTATAATATAGACTTCGAGCAATTCCCTGAATGCCTTTTCGTCGTCAACAGGCGTTACTTTCAGCAAGTCCTCGATAAACGCATCGCTCTGTTCGGCAACACCTGCCGGCGTTTCCGAAATCCTCTTTGAATTCTCCGCGCCTATTATGCCGGCGGCCAATACCACATAATAATGCAATTTTTCCGGGAACCCCTGAAGCCTCTTCCTGAATTCCCTATCGTTGATTTCTTTTAATACAGCCAACAGCGAAAATGTTGTCTCGTCCGGTCTCGGCATTAAATATTTAAGCAAAATAACAAAAAAAGTTGCAACTTTCGAAATACATCCCAGAGCAGTCAGTACTATGTTCTGACTGCTCGACAGCTTATGGACAGTAGGGTTAGAGGTTGAGTTCTCTTTTGTGATACGTTATGCTTTGATATATGCCTGTTTTTGTTGTTCATGAACACCATGCGCGTCACCTCCATTTCGATTTCAGGCTTGAGATGGACGGCGTGCTCAAATCGTGGGCAGTGCCCAAAGGGCCATCGCTGAACCCGGCTGATAAACGGCTTGCTGTAATGGTCGAGGACCATCCGCTCGAATATGGCTCTTTTGAAGGCACGATAGCGGAGGGACTTTACGGGGCAGGGGCGGTTGCCATATGGGACGAGGGCCCTTACACCTTGATAAGCGGCGCTGTCAGCGACGGCAAACTTGAGGTGCGACTCGAAGGGAAGAAACCTAAAGGCATTTTCGTGATGACCAAAATGAAGGGCAAAGAAAAAGAGTGGCTGCTGATTAAGAAAAAGGACGGTTTTCCCGACCCTTTATTCAGGCTGCGTACAGTACTATAGGCAATAGTTTGATTTTTATATGACTGTTTTGTTACATTTTTAAACTATGCACGAGAAAGATACTCTTATTAATATTATTAAGGAGCGATCTTTTCAGTACAGCAGCGAGCCTGTATTCAAGCTCACTTCCGGTGCCGTAAGCAGTTTTTATTTCAACATGAAAAAAACTACGCAGTCCCCGGATGGCATGTACCTGGTGGGGAAACTGGTATTCGAAAAAATCAAGGAACTCGGGCTGGCCCCTAATGCCATAGGCGGGCTCACAATGGGAGCCGACCCGATAGCGTATGCGGTTGCCATGCACTCATATTACTGTAAGGAGCCTATTCAGGCATTTGTTATCCGCAAAGAGCCGAAGGAGCATGGCTTAAGGCTGCCGATCGAAGGCAATGTTAAGGCTGGTGACCATGTTATAATTATAGATGATGTGGTAACCACCGGCGGTTCTACAATAAAGGCTGTAAATGTTGCCAAAGAATATGGCCTGATTATTGATGCGGTTATCGTGCTTGTTGACCGGTGCGAACAGAACGGCAGGCAAAACATCGAGGCTTTAGGTTATCCGGTATACGACATTCTTACTGTTAACGACTTTATTGCTGGAAAGAATTAAAAAGCAAAGTATACAATTGATATAGGAAACTATGAATTGCAGTGTCAATATTGCCGGAAAACGGAAGGAGGTGAAATACGGCAGGGAAGTGCTTAAGGCCGCAGCAGAGCAGAAAAAAATAAAAATTCATAAGAATGGAGGAAGCATGAGGCAGAAACTCGCTTTTTTAGCAATAGGGCTGATTATTGCAGCAGGGCTTACAGTATTCGTCAGTGCTCCTAAAAACAGCATTGCGGCTACTGATATGACAGGCGAATCCTGTTATACCATACCCGGGGCTACCATCGATGTCAAAGTTATCACTCCTGAAAAGAATGTGACTTTCAATGGTATTGCGTATATCGCGGGGCATGGCGGGCATATAGCGATCATCGACATGCGGACAATGAAGTCGCCGATGGACATCGAAAAAGACAGGATCGTCCTTACCGAGGCCGGCTCGGAGATGGAAGGGAAGATTGCCGGGATGAGCTTTGAGGAGGTCAAGAAATCGGGCGGTACGCACGGTCAGGCGCTTATCGGTGAGAAGGGCCAGAAAGTAATGATTGCAGGCACATTGTCCGGTGATGTGTATAAGATCAATTTGACCACAGGGAAAAAAGAAGGACCTTTCAAAGTGGGAGAGAAGTTTTGCGGCGCTATAGTCGGGCCTGACGGCAAAATCTATTTTGAAGACATGGCAGACGGCAATGTGTATGTCTGGGATGCTCAAAAGCTGAAGACAGCTGACAAAATGCCGGTAGGCAAGGCAGTATGCGGGATTCAGTGGACGAAGAACGCTAAAAAGGCATACATAACCGACATGCCGACCGGCATAGTTTATGTATACAACTGGAAGACAAAGAAGAAGATAAAAGAGATTAAGAGTCCTGAGATGACCTTTATTCACCAGGCGCGCATGACACCTGACGGGAAATATCTGTGGGTGAGCGCACCCAATGAGTATGATCCGGGCCTGAAGCCGGGAACGCACAAGAGCCAGGTCATTATCATCAATACAAAAACCGACAAGATAATAAAGAGAATCATCCTGCCTGACAATATCAGGCCCCACGACTTTGCATTTACCGCAGACGGCAAATATGCGTTCATCAGCTCCAGGACATATGCTGATGACAGCACGCTGGATGTGATGGATTTGAGAAATGGCAATATTGTGCGCAGGGTGTCGGCATGCGCCTCCTGTCACAAGGCCCTGGGAATAGAGGTCAAAGTGGACAAGGGCTCGCCGCTTCTTTGCGGAGTGGAGATCGACTGGAACCCCGGCAAATAACTTTCAGCAACGATTGGACAATTACTGAAGAAGAGGGGCATAATATTATGCCCCTCTTTTGTTAGAACGCATGTGAGGCGGCGACGAACCTTTATGAAGACGGGACTCACTTTAGTATCGATTGCGGTCAAGAATCTAAGCAGAAAAATCATCAGGACCACGCTGCTCCTCCTGGCTGTCACAGTGGTCACTGGGACCATATTCGCTGCAACGCTTTTCATATCCAGCATGCAGAATGCGCTTAAGATCGGTACGTACCGGCTCGGCGCGGACGTTCTTGTCGTCCCTGAGAAGAATTTAGCTGAGGCCCGTTCGGCGCTGCTTGCGGGTGAACCGGCCAGTTTTTATATGGACAAGTCAGTGCTTGAGAAAGTGAGGCAGGTTGAAGGCGTGAAGGAGGCGACACCTCAACTGTTTATTAAACCAGCCTCTTTTGTCTGCTGTTACAACGTTGATGTTTTCCTGGTCGCATTCGATCCGGCTACCGACTTTACGATTTCTCCATGGCTTGAAAAAAATATTAAAAAACCTTTGACCGGCAATGAGGTTATAGCCGGCAGGAGCGTACCTGTGATAGCCGGTGATACTATCCCCTTTTTCGGCACCCCCTTCACCGTTGCAGGGACTCTCGAACCAACGGGCATGAAATTTTTTGACCGGACGGTATTCATGACAATGGACGCCGCCTATGCAATGGCTGCAAATTCAAAGACCAGAGCGGTGCAGCCTATAAGCATAGACAGGGACAAGATATCGGCAGTGCTCGCCAAGGTGCAAAGTGACTATACTCCGGACAGGGTGGCGATCAGGATAGATCACGACATTGACGGTGTCAAGGCCATTGCCTCTGATGAGGTAATGAACACTGTCAGGAAGCAACTGAGCGGCCTTATTAGCGGAATACTTATTATAAGCGCTATTGTCTGGGTGCTGGCGCTTCTTATGATGGGGTTTGCATTTTATATGATAGTAAACGAGCGTCAGCGTGAAATAGGTCTGTTGAGAGCAATGGGAGCGAAGAAGAGGCATGTTTTCAGGCTTATAATTACAGAGGCTGTCATTATATCCACAATGGGCGGCGTTTGCGGGTTGATCGGCGGCGCTGCAATCCTTCTGACTTTCAAGCCTCTTATACTGCATAGTCTCAAATTGCCGTATCTCCTGCCCTCTCCGGAAGTGCTGACGGAACTGGTATTGGGTACCCTGCTGTTTTCCATGCTGATCGGTCTCCTGGGGTCCCTGCTGCCTGCGATTTCAGCAGGCAGGATGGAACCATATGAGGCTATACGTAAAGGAGAATGACATGAATATAACTGGAAAAGGTAAAGAGCTGCCTTCAGCAGCGCCTCTGAGGCAAAGAAATGGGGGGTTCCGCATGATTTCAATGCCGCCTTCGGACTGGCGAAATGAAAAATAAAGTGATTGGCGGGAGTATTGTTTTTTATTGGTTTGTGGTTGCGTGCCTTGTCCTTTCATCTGGTTGTGCGGGAAATGTCATGAAAACCACTGAGAAGGGATTATTCCATGTAGGACTGGGCTCAAAAGGGCAACTCCTCAAGGAAGGCAGAAATGAAGTGGAGATTCATATCACAGATGAAAAAAATATGGATGTGGAAGGTGCAAAAATCGAGATCACACCATTTATGCCGGAACATGGCCACGGGAGCAGATGGCCGCCTACGGTGACTGAAAAAGGAAAAGGTTTGTACCGGGCCGTTATTCCTCTGACGATGAGCGGTCATTGGGAACTCAAGATCAGGATACACAAGGGACAGATCGAAGACGGCACCGTATTTGATTATCCCAATGTTACCGGGTAGGAGGCAAACTGTTGAAAGCTGAATTTTTGTCCATTTTTTTAATCGTTCTTGTCCTGGGAACGGCATTGTCCTGTTCCTGCAAAAAAGAAGAATCCCCGGCTGAGAAAAGGGGGGAGGCATATAATCCTTACGCGGTCGACACAATTCTTTTCGAGGCGAAGAAAAAAGTGGAAGAACGGCCCGAAGACTCTGACGCCTGGTTCCGTCTCGCAGATTTATATGAGCGTAACGGCCAGTATACCGAAGCGATTGACGCCTACAAGAAAGTGTCCGGGCTGAAACCTGAGCAGGGGTATGTATATTTAAAAATAGGGACGTTATATGACAGGCTCGGGCAACCGGGCGAAGCAGTTGAGATGCTGAAAAAAGCGGTCCATCATATGCCCGGGTATGCTGTGGCATACAATAACCTCGGCATAGCGTACGGTAAACTGGGAAAGAACAGCGAGGAGATATCTGCACTCAAAAAGGCCATACAGTTGCGTCCGAGCTATGTTACGGCGCGATATAATCTTGGAATTACTTATCTGAGAGTGAAAGACAGGAAGGCGGCGCTGCAGCAATACCAGGCCTTGAAGAATATTGCCACGGGAGCAGCCGAAGATCTCAGGAAAGAGATCGAGGGCAGTTCCTCAAAGGCGGCTGGAACAAAATAATGATAGAAATCACGGATATTACCAAGACGTATACCATTGCAGGTAAAAAGGTCGTGGCTGTGGGAAAGGCAAGCTTTACGGTGGAAAGAGGGGAGATTGTCTCGATTATAGGGCATTCCGGCAGCGGCAAAACGACGCTGCTGAGCCTGATCGGGGGATTGACGAAACCTGATTCAGGCACTGTTGTTATCAATGGAAACAATATCTGGTCTATGAACGATGATGACCTTTCGGATTTCAGGAATAAAACTATCAGTTTTATCTACCAGTTTGCGAGTCTTGTCCCCACACTCACAGTGTTCGAAAATATTATGCTCCCGGCAACGTTCGGCGTGCATGGAGAAGACACTGCCGGCTATGCAAGGCATCTCTGCGATGTTGTCGGCCTGAGTGATAAAATGCAGTCTTATCCCTCCCAGCTTTCCGGCGGCCAGCAAAGGAGAGTTGCTATTGCAAGGGCCTTTGTGACTAATCCCGCTATTGTTCTTGCCGATGAACCTACCGGAGATCTCGACGAAGAGACCGAGGTGGAAATGATACGTTTCTTCAGAAAAATAAACGAGGAAAAAGGCACGGTCTTCATTATCGTGACTCATAGCACCGATCTCGCAAAGCAAACAGGCCGGCATCTGAAAATGAGCAACGGCATTGTGACTTCCGTCTGAGCCTATTTTTTCCCTTTGCCCAAAAATTTAAACTCGCCTACCATAGTCCTGAGTCCCTGTGATGTGCTGTTCAGGGTTTCGAATAACGACCTGAGGCGTTCAGTGGATTCGGTGGTTTTTTGGGCGATAAGAGAAATATCGCCAATATTAGTCGCAATCTCTTCAGATGTTGCCGACTGTTCTTCAACGGAAGTCGCAATTTGAGAAACCTCGTCAGTAGCACGCTGCATGGAATCCACAATTCGGTCGAGCGATGCCTTGGCCGTCTCCATGATCTTGATGCTTTCTCCCACACGATTCAATGAATTCTCCATAGAGAGGGAGGTCTGTTCGGATTCGGTTTGGACTGAGTGTATCCTGCCTGAAATCTCAGTGGTTGCTTTCATTGTCCTTTCAGCCAGCTTTCTCACCTCATCCGCCACAACGGCGAATCCTCTGCCCTGCTCACCGGCCCTCGCGGCCTCAATGGCTGCGTTGAGCGCCAGGAGATTGGTCTGGTCTGCGATATCCTTGATAACGGAAGCGAATTCACCGATCTCTATGACACTTGAATTTAAGCGGTCGATCATTGACGCCAGTTGCTGTGTGGAGGCCCCGGCAAGGTTTATTTTCTCAACGGACTGCTCCACCACCTCTTTGCCTTTTTGTGCGACATTCATGGCTTCACGGGAAGATTCAGCCGCTTTCGAGCTGTTTCTTGCTATTTCCGTTACTGTCTGCGTCATTTCAGCAGATGCGGTAGCGATCTGAGCTGCCTGCCGCTCTTGTTTGCCGATCCCATCGAGTGTTTCGTCTATTGCATTTTTCAGCGTCGCGGCGTTTCCTGAAAGATCGGACGAGGTATCCGCCACTGCTTTGAGCACTTTTGCCAGTTCACCGACCATAGTTATAATGGATCCGGAAAGCGAGCCGATGTCATCATTATAGAGTATATTCAGTCTCCGGCTGAGATCCTTGTGCGCCGCATGTTCTACGAATGTCCCCACACCCGCGAGCGGTTTTGCGACATACTTGCTTATGACAAAAAAGATCAGGGCTACGGTGACAAGAGAGAGCACGATGGTTATGACCGCAATCATTATCCTGGTATTGGCTATGCTTGCTTTTGTGGCTTTTATCGAGCTTGCAATGCTCACAGCCCCGAGGACATCCCCTTCTTTTGTCCCGACACTGTGGCAACCGACACAGTTTATGCCCCTATGATCGGCGACATTGATGAAAGGGAACACGCCCCGGAGGTAAGGTTCCCCGTTAATGGATTCGATCCTGAAAACCGCTTTTTTTGTTATGAATGCCTCTTTTTCGGTTTCATCCTTTGGATAGAGTTCCGGAGCTTTTTTCCCGTACTGCTGGTCAAGGACTTCCCCCCATATCATTCGTACGGGGAGTATCTTGTTCATATCATCGAGAAATCCCGCTTTGTTCTTTCCTATTGTGTTTCTGTTCATGAAACCGGTCATAACATCGAATACGGTTTCAGATAATACGCTAAGATCGCGCTTGCTCTGTTCGATAGAGATATCGTTGATCTTTATGCCCGCAAAAATGGTGTATACAGCGCCGGTTATCAGCATGATAACAATGATTGCCGCGAGGACCTTCCATTTGATGGATAATTGCCTGAAACTTACCGCCGACATTGGCTCCACTGTGCAAAAGCGTTTTATTTGATAGTGCAGTTAATTTAATAATATCGCTTCCGTCATTGTCAATATTTATTTTGCAGGCGTTCCCCGCTGTTTGCGCCATCAGTATGTTTTTCTTTTCCACAGTTAGTCTCTCTTTGTCTTAAAAGTGACGATTGCTTCCGTTCCTTCATCAGATTTAATCTGGAAGGTGCCCCTGAGCTGTCCTGTTAAAACTGTGACAAGCCGGAGGCCCAGGGTGCTTGTCTCTTTATAATCAAAACCCTCAGGCAGGCCCGCACCGTTGTCTTTGATTGACAGCGTGTAGGTGTCCTCAGCCTTTGTAAAATGCACGCTTAATACCCCGCTCCTGTTGTCGGGAAAAGCGTATTTCAGGGCATTTGTGAGGAGTTCGTTGATTATCAGGCCGCACGGTACTGCTGCTTCCAGATCGAGTTCAATGTCCTCAACGTTGATTTCCATAGTGATTGCGCCGGTATCTATCCGGTACAGGCTGATTATCTCTGAAATTATTGATTTGATGTAGTCTTCAAAATTAACGGATGACAAGTCCTTTGTCTGGTAGAGCTTTTCATGAACAAGGGCCATGGACCTGACCCTCTGCTGGCTTTCTTCAAAGAGGGACCTGACAGTGGCGTTTTCCATCTTTTTTGACTGTAGATAAAGGAGGCTTGACACGACCGCCATGTTGTTCTTTACCCGGTGATGGATTTCCCTCAGAAGCGCCTCTTTTTCTTTCAGAGACTGCTCTATCTCCTGTTCGCCCTTCTTGCGCTCGGTGATCTCGGCTGTTAATGCAGTATTGGCTGCGTTCAATGCGGCCGTACGTTCCTCTACCCGGTGCTCCAATTCGTCATGCGCTTTCTTTAGCGCTTCCTCAACCTGCTTGCGCCCCGTAATATCCCGGTGGCTGGCGCGCCGGCCCCTGTAATTTCCTTCTCTATCATAGACCGGCAGGCAACTGTGGGCGATCCAGCGGACCTGACCGCTTTTGGTCACGATGCGGAGTTCCAAATCTTCGCAAATGCCTTTATTACTTATGTCATGGGTATGTTCCGCCCATATGGTCCGGTCATCAGGATGTATCATCCTTTCCAGAAGCTCAGGCGATGCATAGAACTCTTCTTCCCTATAGCCGCAGAACTTTTCGCAGTTTTCAGAAACGTAGATTATTTTGTTATCAGGGGCCCTCCAAAAAACAAAATCCGTCGCAAACTGTATTACGGTTCTGTATAGCTCCTCACTCCGTTCCAGTTCCGACCTCTTGTCAATCTCGGTCACCATCTTGTTAAATGCCAGGGAAAGCGTCCCGATCTCATCTTTTGCCTTTATGTCCAGGAATCTGTCGCCCCCTGTTTTTTGCGGGAGATCCTCAACGTGGCGGGTGAAGAGTTCAAGAGGTTTTGTCAAATATCTTATGATGAGAGAAATAATAAAAAATACCGCAATGATTCCTGTAATAGTGGCCGCTAAAAAATACTGTTCCGCTACCCGGATGGGACGGTATGCTTCAACTGACGGATCGTTTGCAAGCAGTATCCAGTTTTTTGCCTTCATCCGCTTAGAGGAAGAAACCATTTCTATCCCGTAGGACGTTATCGTATCGCCGGTGCCCTCAAATCCCTCTATGGCCTTATCATAAAGCCTGTTCAAGCCGGGAGCTTGTTTTGTCAGTATCTTTTTCCTGTCAGGATGCATAATCATGTTTCTGTCCGCGGCAGTCAGGTAAAAATAACCCGTCTTCCCTATTTTTACAGTGCTTATGCTCCCCAGGAAGTTATCTCTCATAAGGTCGATGCTGCCGGTCAATATGCCTTTTATTTTGCCTCTGCCGTCAAAAAGCGGCACTGTGAGCATGATGACCGGATGTTTATGCGGCTGCGAGGACACATACGGATCAGAGATACAGGGCTTTTTTGTTTTAAGGGTATTTATTATGTACTCGCGGAAAGAAAGGTCAAATCCCCTTCTGCCGGGAGTGTATGGTGATTCAACGAATATTTTGCCCGAGGGCGTAAATAAAAAAAGATGATTGTCGAACATTGTGTGCAAACTCGGCCTGTTGTCAAGAAATGCCTGTGCTTTTTCAGTATGTTGCATTATGTCCGGAGGAGCAGTTTTTGCAACCGCGATAAGATGTTGCTGAGCGGTCAAAAGTTTACTGTCAATTTCATCTGCAAGAATGGAGATCATGCGGAATTGCTGCTGAGCGATAGTTTCTCTGATGGATTTTTTGTAGTGTGAAAAGGCGAGGAACGCAGTCAGTGCGAGCATAGTAATAACAAAGATCGAGACGATTAGTGTGAATTTGGCTTTTAATTTCATAACGGTCCCATACTATTTATCTCTCATTTGTCTTTTTTCCCCCATATTTTGTCATAATATTCAGGATACAGTTTTTTCCCGCATTCGGGACAGATTGCATGGCTGAACAGGGCCTCGGAATGTTCGCTGATATAAACCTCGACCTGCTCCCAATACCCTTTGTCATTTCGTATCTTTTTGCAGGAGGCGCATATCGGCAGCATTCCGCTCAACAGTTTGACCTTTTCAAGGGCGTTCCGAAGTTCCTGTGTCAGCTGTGCCTTTTCCTTGTCTGATTTGGATTTATACAAGGACACTTCCACGGCTATCTGGAGTTCTTTGACGTTGACCGGCTTCAGCAAATATCCATAGGGCTCTGTCAGCTTCGCCCTCTCAATTGTGCTCTCCTCTGAGTGTGCCGTCATATATATTACCGGGATGTCATACTGCTTGTTTATGCGGTCAGCCGTCTCTATCCCGTCCATCTCTCCCTGAAGCTTTATGTCCATCAGCACCAGATCAGGTCGGACTGTCTCTATGCCTCCAAGCGCTTCCTCCCCTGAGGCATATATTCCGGCAACACTGTGTCCAATGTGCTCAAGGTCGTGCTTTAACTGTAAGGCGAGCACTCCTTCGTCTTCAACTATACAGTATGTTTTTCTTTTCCATCGTTATCTGCTCTTTGCCTTAAACGTAACGATTGCCTCCGTTCCTTCATCAGATTTGATCTGGAAGGTCCCCCTGAGCTGTCGTGTTAAAACATTGACAAGCTGAAGGCCCAGGGTCCTTGCCTCTTTATAATCAAGACCTCCCGGCAAGCCCACACCGTTGTCTTTGATTGACAGTGTGTAGGTGTCCTCAGCCTTTGTAAAATGCACGCTTAATACCCCGCTCCTGTTGTCAGGAAAAGCGTACTTCAGGGCATTTGTGAGGAGTTCGTTGATTATAAGGCCGCACGGTACTGCTGCTTCCAGATCGAGCTCGATGTCCTCAATGTTGATTTCCATAGTGATTGTACCCGTATCTATCCGGTACAGGCCGATTATCTCTGAAATTATTGATTTGATGTATTCTTCAAAATTAATGGATGACAGGTCCTTTGTCTGGTAGAGCTTTTCATGAACAAGGGCCATAGACTTGACCCTCTGCTGACTTTCTCGAAAGAGGGACCTCACAGTAGCATTCTCTATTGTTTCCGACTGTAAAGAAAGGAGGCTTGACACGACCGCCATGTTGTTCTTTACCCGGTGATGGATTTCCCTCAGAAGCGCCTCTTTTTCTTTCAGAGACTGCTTCATCAGCTCTACCGCCTTCTTGCGTTCCGTGATGTCACGGCACAGTGTAACGACTAACAAGTCTTTTCCCCTACCGACAACTGTTGCATTGATTTCGATCGGGGTTATTTTGCCGTCTTTGTCGATATAGTCAATATTGAGGTTCCTTACAGAACCCTCCTCAAAGCACTTTTTCACTTCCGCCGCATTGCGCGCACAGTCATGACCGGCAGTCCATTCCATTACCGACCTGCCGAGTATATCTTCCAGCCTCTGATGACCTGCCAGACGGACATACTCGGCATTCGCATCCAATACTAATCCATTCTTATCAAGGATTACAAAACCGGTATCGGTCGTTTCTATAAGTGTCCGGTATTTTCTTTCGCTTTCTTGAAGGGCCTCATCTGCCTGTTTGCGCTCGATGATCTCGGCTGTTAATGCCGTATTGGCTGCGTTTAATTCTGCGGTGCGTTCCTGCACCTTCATCTCCACCTCGGTGTATGCCTTCCGGAGAGCCTCTTTCGCCTTCACTTGGTCTGTTATGTCGCGGATTGTTTCGATGCCGCCTACACGGATTCCCTTTTCATCAAAAAGTGGCGCCGCCGTCGCCCAGACATAAGCGCCCTTGCCTCCATACAGGGCGGGGCAGAACACCTCGGCATAAAGGACATTCCCTTTTTCCCTGATATCTTTGTACTTGGCTGCAATATCTGCATCGCGCTCATCCAGAAGGTCAAGCAGTTGCTTTGTCCTTTTCCCGTAAAAGGGAACTGTGTAGGCATAATCGCCCTGTCCAATTATCTCCGCCTTGCAGACCCCGGTCATCGCCTCTATGGCGATGTTCCAGACGATGACCTTCTTGTCATTGTCGACAACGAATGTGGGATCAGGGAAAAAATCTATGATGTCAATGAGTCGCTGCTTTGATTCTGTTAGAAGATGTTCGGCATGACTGACAATAAAAAAGAAACCCCCAACAAGTCCTGTAAAAGCTAACCCTGCCAGGAGGAAGCCCCAGGGGCGCCGGCTGCTCCTTGCCGCGATGAAGTCCGGGGTAGCCGCATAGACTGCCATCCATTTCCGCCCGGCTACCTCGATCGTCTTTATATTAATGAGGTCCGTTTCTGGCTGATCCTGGTTCAGTAAGGGAGTTTTACGAGTACGTGATGGATGTGCATAAAGGAACCGTTCTTTTTCAGGCGCCGATGAATCATAGATAAAAAAATCGACACCTTCGGGTTTTAAATAATGCGTTGCTTTTTCGGCAATGTCACTGATTCTAAATACGCCCAGAGCGAAGCCTTTAAGATTGTCCCATCGTGCCCGGTCGGAATTTATCAACGCCTCTTTCCTGTAGATCGGCGCAAAGACGATAAACCCGAATTGACTTTTGGTCTCCTGGACAGGGGTTATTCTTCCAGTGGCACGTATCTCGCCTGTCTTACGGGCTATTTCCAAAGCCTCCAGCCGTTCGTGATTGGAAGCAAGGTCAAAGCCAAGGGCTATCTCGTTGCCCTTATAGGGCTCGACAAAATAGGCAGGGAAATATTCCTTTCGCTTCTCCGCCCTCTTCATCTTCCCCTGTGCAATGCGTTCCGTGAGTTGAAAATCAGGGAAGCCTTCTCTTCTAGCCGCCCGTTCATATGCCTCCCTCCTGGAATCCTGTAACCACGGTATCCATTCAAGAGCTTGAATACTTGCATGCTGCTTCAGAATATGGTTTGTAAAATTCCGAAAATCAGACCTTCCCACATCCTTTCCAGATGTGTAATACAGGGCCTGAAGCGACGTAAGTACGAATAGATCGCTATCGATCTCTCTCCTCAATGCGGAATAGCGGTTTTCCGCTGCTTCACTGAATTCTGCCTGTAGGGTTTTCTTGTCGGCGTAATAACTCAATACAGAGACAATGATGGATAAAGCAACGCCCAGTACCAGTATTACAGCAAATAAGATATTGCGAAAGGACTTATTGCCAAAAGTGTATGTCACAAACGTACCATGTAACCGACACCTCAAATTTTAAAGCGGTTTACCCCATTCTTCAAATCCGCCGACATTGTTGACAGGTTTACCGATTCCTGCGCTATCTGCGTGGAAGCCGCGCTGGTCTCCCTCGACACCGATGCAATGACTTCTATGTCGCTGCTTATCTGCTCCGATACCGTCGACATCTCCTCTGTTGCGGATGCTATCTGCTGCACCATGGTCTGCAGGCCGTTGACACTGCTCACTATATCATTCAGGGCAACGCCCGCCTGCGTCGCAAGCCTCACGCCGCTTTCCACCTTTTTGGTCCCTTCCCCCATCGATAAAACCGCTTTCTCCGTCTCCTCCTGTATCGCCTTTATCATGTCTCCTATTTCCGATGTCGACTTTCCCGTCTTCTCCGCCAGCTTCCTTACTTCATCAGCCACTACCGCAAACCCTCTACCCTGCTCTCCCGCACGCGCAGCCTCTATCGCGGCGTTCAGGGCAAGAAGGTTTGTCTGGTCCGCTATGTCCTGTATCACGCTCAGTATCTCGCCTATCTGCTTTGATCGGTCTCCCAGCGAACTCATCATTTTTGCCAGATTCTCCACGGTCTCCGCTATCTCCTGCACTTCTTCAACTGTTTTGTTCACTACCGCTGCCCCGTTTTCCGCTGTCTTTAACGTACCCTGTGATGAAGACGCTATATCGGAACTGTTCTTTGCTATGTCTAAAACCGTCTGTGACATTTCTGTGGAGGCCGTTGCTACCTGGTTGGCTTTCCCTGCCTGCTCGTCCACTCTCTTGGTCATCTGGGTCACCGTAGCTGAAAGCTCTACTGATGATGAGGCAACATGGGCGGCGGTGTCCGAGATCTTTCCTATCACATCCCCCAGCGACTTTTTCATTTTATTCAACGCATCGGCCAGAATACCCACTTCATCCTTTGAATGTATATCCAGATTTTCACAGGACAAATCGCCGTTGGCTATCTTGTCGGCCATGGCAACGCTCTTTTTCAGCGGTACGGTTATCAGACGGGCCGTAACTATTGAGATTGTTATGCCTATTGCCAGCGCTGCCATACCGAAGATGATCATCAGTAATTTCGCATTGCCATAAGCCTGTTCCGCCTCCTCATATCTTGTTTTATTCCGCTGCTGCTCGTATTTGATTACTTTGTCGAATTCCTCCGAAATCTTTTGCGTAAGCGGAAGCGATTCGTTCATAAGTACCGCGCCGGCTTCAGCGGTTTTATTGGCTATGTATAATTCCATGAACTTCTTATTGGCAGCCTTTGCAGGAACAACGGCGTCCTCTACGTTTTTGATCAGCTGAATGCCTTGTTGTGTGTTTTCCAGCTCCTTAAGTTTAGCCAGCGCGTCTCCGTATATTTTTCTGTCGGCCTCTATTTTATCTTTCTGAGCCACTTTCATCGCTTCATTGTCAGTCATCCTCAGATTATTGGTAATGCTCAAAAAAGCCCTTGCCGCCGCGTTGGCGTTCTCCATCTTTACATTGTTGATGTTGACAATACGGTTCAGTTTGTCGTCAATCTGTCCCATTTTGTATAGCCCGAGTATCAGGATTGCTACTGTCAAAAATAACACTACGCCAAAGCCCAGTCCCAACCTCTTTCCGATTTTTAAGTTCTTAAGCATTCCCTTTCCCACCTCCTGAATGGTACATTAATATTTGTTCTTTATCATTCGATAATCATCAAAATAAAAGGCCGGACCGCCTGCATATTTTTCCGGCAGTTCGGCCATCTTTTTGCAAAGACCCGCCACTTTCCGTCCCCTCTTCGCAAAGGGTTCGGTTTTGTCGGTAAATAAAATTTAAATGGTTATGATTTCATCATCTTCTCCCTGCCAGGTCTGGAACATTTCCTTCCACTGTTCTTTATCGCATCTGTGATCCTATCCAGCAAAGCCTTATCGGTGAAGGGCTTTTGGAGATAGCCTGCTGCTCCTTTGGCTATTGCTTTAACCTGAATATCGGGATCGCCCAATGCGGTAATGAACACAATAGGGACCTTGATTCCCATCGATTCCAACCTGTCCTGGACCTGAAAACCATCGAGCCCGGGCATATGGATATCAAGGATCAGACAATCAAACGTTTGATGCATTGCGAACCGGATAAACTCCCCTCCAGTGGTAAAGGAGACGGCTTTCAGGCCGGAGGAACGGAGGAGGCGGCATAGTGATCTTCCCACAGACGCATCGTCATCAATAACGGCGATATATCTGCATTGCGCTTCCATCATGGATAATTATGAATTGCCGGCGGACAGAATGACAATTGGACTTTAGTCTTATGTCGAAATTTTCCGCGCCTTTTCAGCTATGCGCACCAGTTCGGCGACTGACCCGGCATGCAGTTTCTGCATGACGCGTCCGCGATGTACCTTCACAGTTTTTTCGGCGATGCCGAGATCGGCTGCTATCTGTTTATTCAGCTTGCCGGCTACAACGTGTTTGAGGACCTCGGTTTCACGCGGTGTCAATGTTGCAAGCCTTTTCCTGATATCGGCAAGCTCGGATCTCACGGCATTGTCACTGCGGCTCTTGTCCAAAGCTCGTTTGATGGCGTCCAGGAGGGCTTGATCGGTGAACGGCTTTGGCAGAAAATCCACTGCACCTGCCTTCATGGCCTGAACGCTCATAGGAATGTCTCCATGCCCGGTGATGAAGATGATGGGTAGCGGATGACCCTGTTCATCCAATGTGCGCTGCAGTTCGAGACCGTTCAGCCCGGGCAAGCAAATATCGAGGACCAGGCAGCTGGGCACATTGTACTGGTAGTTCCCGAGGAATTCCTGGGCCGAGCTGAATGTCCCGACCCGAAACCCGCAGATATCCAACAGACGACGAAGACTCTTTAGTACCGATAGGTCGTCGTCCACTACGAATACGATAGGGTGAGCTTCACTCATGGATTCTCCGCCGGAAGAACGATGACAAACCTGGCCCCGCCTTCGGGCCGGTTTTCCGCCAGGATACTCCCCCGATGTGTTTCGATGATCGTCTTGCATATGGACAGCCCAAGCCCCAATCCTTTAGTCTTTGTCGTGTAAAAAGGTTCGAATATCCTGCACAGACTGGTTTCGGGAATGCCTGGACCCGAATCGCTTACTTCCACGGCAACGGAACCATCTCTGCCTGAGGTGGTGTTTATCTGGATCCGCCGGAGGTCCGAAGCTGATCCTTTAACAGCATCGAGTGCGTTTATCACCAGATTAAGGAGGACCTGCTGCAGTTGGATCCGGTCGCCGCGAATAGCCGGTAAAGCGTCTGCCAGCTTCAGTTCAATCGAGACACGGGCCAGAAGGGCGTCGTTTCGCACCAAGCGATGGATATCCCTTACCAAATCGTTTACTGCAAGAGATCGCGGTTCCAAAGTGTCTTTTTTCAGAGGTTCGCGAATTCGGCGTATCATCTTTGCGGCGCGCTTGTCATCGGCAATAATGTCCTCCAGGATTTCGCGTATTTCTTCAGGATCGAATTTGCCGCTCAGCATGCGAAGGGCCGCACTGGAGTTTGTCATAATAGCCGTTAACGGCTGGTTCAATTCATGGGCCAGCGAGGTCGCCAACTCGCTGAGTGTGCTGACCCGTGACATATGGGCTATGGCCTGCCTCATGTTTTCGGCCTCCTGTTCCGCCAATTTGCGCTCTTCCTCATTCCGTATGATTTCCATGATCTTGGCTTTAAGCTCTTTGTTAACGGTGTCAAGCTCTTTGGTCCGCTCAACAACCCGATACTCCAGATCCTCGTTAGTTTTTCTAAGCGCTTCTTCGGCTTCACGGTTTTTTTCAAGGGCGCTCCGAAGTTCCTGAGTCAGCTGTGCCTTTTCCTTGTCTGATTTGGATTTATACAAGGACACTTCCACGGCTATCTGGAGTTCTTTGACGTTGACCGGCTTCAGCAAATATCCATAGGGCCCTGTCATCTTCGCCCTCTCAATTGTGCTCTCCTCTGAGTGTGCCGTCATATATATTACCGGGATGTCATACTGCCTGTTTATGCGGTCAGCCGTCTCTATCCCGTCCATCTCTCCCTGAAGCTTTATGTCCATCAGCACCAGATCAGGTCGGGCTGTTTCTATGCCTCCAAGCGCTTCCTCCCCTGAGGCATATATTCCGGCAACACTGTGTCCAATGTGCTCAAGGTCGTGCTTTAACTGTAAGGCGAGCACTCCTTCGTCTTCAACTATACAGTATGTTTTTCTTTTCCATCGTTATCTGCTCTTTGCCTTAAACGTAACGATTGCCTCCGTTCCTTCATCAGATTTGATCTGGAAGGTCCCCCTGAGCTGTCGTGTTAAAACATTGACAAGCTGAAGGCCCAGGGTCCTTGCCTCTTTATAATCAAGACCTCCCGGCAAGCCCACACCGTTGTCTTTGATTGACAGTGTGTAGGTGTCCTCAGCCTTTGTAAAATGCACGCTTAATACCCCGCTCCTGTTGTCAGGAAAAGCGTACTTCAGGGCATTTGTGAGGAGTTCGTTGATTATAAGGCCGCACGGTACTGCTGCTTCCAGATCGAGCTCGATGTCCTCAATGTTGATTTCCATAGTGATTGTACCCGTATCTATCCGGTACAGGCCGATTATCTCTGAAATTATTGATTTGATGTATTCTTCAAAATTAATGGATGACAGGTCCTTTGTCTGGTAGAGCTTTTCATGAACAAGGGCCATAGACTTGACCCTCTGCTGACTTTCTCGAAAGAGGGACCTCACAGTAGCATTCTCTATTGTTTCCGACTGTAAAGAAAGGAGGCTTGACACGACCGCCATGTTGTTCTTTACCCGGTGATGGATTTCCCTCAGAAGCGCCTCTTTTTCTTTCAGAGACTGCTTCATCAGCTCTACCGCCTTCTTGCGTTCCGTGATGTCACGGCACAGTGTAACGACTAACAAGTCTTTTCCCCTACCGACAACTGTTGCATTGATTTCGATCGGGGTTATTTTGCCGTCTTTGTCGATATAGTCAATATTGAGGTTCCTTACAGAACCCTCCTCAAAGCACTTTTTCACTTCCGCCGCATTGCGCGCACAGTCATGACCGGCAGTCCATTCCATTACCGACCTGCCGAGTATATCTTCCAGCCTCTGATGACCTGCCAGACGGACATACTCGGCATTCGCATCCAATACTAATCCATTCTTATCAAGGATTACAAAACCGGTATCGGTCGTTTCTATAAGTGTCCGGTATTTTCTTTCGCTTTCTTGAAGGGCCTCATCTGCCTGTTTGCGCTCGATGATCTCGGCTGTTAATGCCGTATTGGCTGCGTTTAATTCTGCGGTGCGTTCCTGCACCTTCATCTCCACCTCGGTGTATGCCTTCCGGAGAGCCTCTTTCGCCTTCACTTGGTCTGTTATGTCGCGGATTGTTTCGATGCCGCCTACACGGATTCCCTTTTCATCAAAAAGTGGCGCCGCCGTCGCCCAGACATAAGCGCCCTTGCCTCCATACAGGGCGGGGCAGAACACCTCGGCATAAAGGACATTCCCTTTTTCCCTGATATCTTTGTACTTGGCTGCAATATCTGCATCGCGCTCATCCAGAAGGTCAAGCAGTTGCTTTGTCCTTTTCCCGTAAAAGGGAACTGTGTAGGCATAATCGCCCTGTCCAATTATCTCCGCCTTGCAGACCCCGGTCATCGCCTCTATGGCGATGTTCCAGACGATGACCTTCTTGTCATTGTCGACAACGAATGTGGGATCAGGGAAAAAATCTATGATGTCAATGAGTCGCTGCTTTGATTCTGTTAGAAGATGTTCGGCATGACTGACAATAAAAAAGAAACCCCCAACAAGTCCTGTAAAAGCTAACCCTGCCAGGAGGAAGCCCCAGGGGCGCCGGCTGCTCCTTGCCGCGATGAAGTCCGGGGTAGCCGCATAGACTGCCATCCATTTCCGCCCGGCTACCTCGATCGTCTTTATATTAATGAGGTCCGTTTCTGGCTGATCCTGGTTCAGTAAGGGAGTTTTACGAGTACGTGATGGATGTGCATAAAGGAACCGTTCTTTTTCAGGCGCCGATGAATCATAGATAAAAAAATCGACACCTTCGGGTTTTAAATAATGCGTTGCTTTTTCGGCAATGTCACTGATTCTAAATACGCCCAGAGCGAAGCCTTTAAGATTGTCCCATCGTGCCCGGTCGGAATTTATCAACGCCTCTTTCCTGTAGATCGGCGCAAAGACGATAAACCCGAATTGACTTTTGGTCTCCTGGACAGGGGTTATTCTTCCAGTGGCACGTATCTCGCCTGTCTTACGGGCTATTTCCAAAGCCTCCAGCCGTTCGTGATTGGAAGCAAGGTCAAAGCCAAGGGCTATCTCGTTGCCCTTATAGGGCTCGACAAAATAGGCAGGGAAATATTCCTTTCGCTTCTCCGCCCTCTTCATCTTCCCCTGTGCAATGCGTTCCGTGAGTTGAAAATCAGGGAAGCCTTCTCTTCTAGCCGCCCGTTCATATGCCTCCCTCCTGGAATCCTGTAACCACGGTATCCATTCAAGAGCTTGAATACTTGCATGCTGCTTCAGAATATGGTTTGTAAAATTCCGAAAATCAGACCTTCCCACATCCTTTCCAGATGTGTAATACAGGGCCTGAAGCGACGTAAGTACGAATAGATCGCTATCGATCTCTCTCCTCAATGCGGAATAGCGGTTTTCCGCTGCTTCACTGAATTCTGCCTGTAGGGTTTTCTTGTCGGCGTAATAACTCAATACAGAGACAATGATGGATAAAGCAACGCCCAGTACCAGTATTACAGCAAATAAGATATTGCGAAAGGACTTATTGCCAAAAGTGTATGTCACAAACGTACCATGTAACCGACACCTCAAATTTTAAAGCGGTTTACCCCATTCTTCAAATCCGCCGACATTGTTGACAGGTTTACCGATTCCTGCGCTATCTGCGTGGAAGCCGCGCTGGTCTCCCTCGACACCGATGCAATGACTTCTATGTCGCTGCTTATCTGCTCCGATACCGTCG
>JADFXU010000030.1 GCA_015233365.1 Nitrospirota bacterium
CGAATTGCATCATCTAAAATCACGTCCAAACTGATTCGTTGCATCATATAAAAATCACGTCGAAATAGTTTTTTCTGTTAGGCCCATACTGACCGGAGTAATTTCTAGGAGGAAGGTATGGGACTAACAGCAAAGGAGAAGAAGTCAGCGATAAAAGTTACAGCGCCGAGGTATCAGAAGGCTGGCAAAAAGCAGAAGGTAATTATTCTTGATGAATTTATCGCACTGACGGGATATGAGCGTGATTATGCCGCCTCTGTGCTCCGAAAGCACGGCAGCAAAGTGCGTGTTAGCAAGAATACAGTGCTGGTAGCCGACATTACAAAAACGTGCCGGAAGCCCCGCCAAGGTATTTACGATAACTTGGTTGTATCAGCACTCATCGCAATCTGGCAAATAATGGACTATATATGTGGAAAGCGTCTTGCGCCCATGCTCAAGAACATTATCCCGATCCTGGAAAAGCACCATGAGATACAGCTTGATGAAGAAACACGCACGAAACTCTTGAGTATCAGTTCAGCTACGATTGACCGTCTCCTGAAGCCCGAAAGAAAGAAGCATATGCTCAAGGGACGATCCCATACCAAGCCAGGAACCTTGCTCAAACACCAGATCCCTATCCGGACCTTTGCTCAATGGGATGAGAAAAAGCCCGGCTTTGTTGAGATGGACCTTGTAGGGCACGATGGCGGCGATCCCAGTGGGGACTTTGCGCAGACGCTGAATGTGACGGATATTGCTACCGGATGGACAAGAGGCCCAGGCCGTTAAAAATAAAGCTCAACGGTGGGTATTTGAAGCTCTCACCGATATACGCGCTCGCCTGCCTTTTGCCCTTTTGGGCATTGACTCCGACAATGGTGGCGAATTCATCAACGATCACCTTTACCGCTACTGCAAAGAAGAAAAAATAAGCTTCACTCGGGCTCGCAGTTCAAGGAAAAACGACAACTGCTTCATAGAGCAAAAAAACTACTCTGTTGTCAGAAGAGCGGTAGGATATATGCGGCATGATACTATGCAGGAACTGGAAATCCTGAATGAACTCTACCGATATTTACGGCTCTACAGCAACTTCTTCCAACCGGTAATGAAACTGCTGGAGAAAACCAGAATCGGCAGCAAAGTGAGAAAAAAATACGACGAGGCACAAACACCGTATCAACGTGTGTTGTCTTCTTCTGAGGTGTCCAAAGAAGCCAAGAAACAGCTTCGCAGTAAATACCGAAAACTCAACCCCGCAGAACTGAAACGCAAGATCGAGAACCTTCAATCCCGCCTGTTGCAATTTGCCGCATGCAAACAGAAAATCAGGCTGAAAAAGTGAAACTATCTCGACGTGATTTTACGTGATGCAACGAATACCCCTTTCGACGTGATTTTTATGTGATGCAACGCGCAGGGAGGGGTAAAAGCGAGTCATGATTCCCTCTGCCATGCCGGCAAGATAGCAGGTAGTGCCTGCGAATTCAAGTCCCAAGACCTGACCCTCTTAATCTTACCTTTCCAATACATCTTTTATCTTGCTCATCAATGTGTAAGGCTTAATCGGCTTTGAGATGAAATCAAAACCCTTCTCCAATATCCCCTTTCTCGATATTATATCGTCAGTATAGCCGCTCATGAATATTGCCTTTATATCAGGGTTGAGTTTCTTTATTTCTTCGTATGCATCCCTGCCGTTCTTTACAGGCATTATCACATCAAGGAGAACAAGTGACACTGCATCCATGTTTTTAATGAATTTTCTTACAGCTTCCTCCCCGTTTTCCGCCTCAATCACCCTGTAAGAGTATTCCTGAAGATATATGCTGATTATCTTTCTAACCTGAGGATCATCCTCTGCCAGCAATATTGTCTCACCACTTCCCGAAGGAGCGGGCTGAGCAGGCTCCGGCCCTGCTTTCACCGTATCGGTTATCATAGGCAGATATACCCTGAACGTCGTCCCCTTGCCGGGTTCGCTGTATACATTGATGTTGCTGCCATGTTGTTTGACTATCCCATAGACCATCGCCAACCCAAGCCCAGTTCCCTTGCCAACTTCCTTTGTCGTGAAAAATGGCTCAAATATATTCTCCCTGGTCTTTTGATCCATACCGATGCCTGTGTCGGATACCATCAGGACGGCATACATGCCTGTCTTTTCAAAAAGGCGGGCTTCAGCATAACTGCTGTCGATATTGACCATATCTGTCTGTATGTTCAACTCTCCTCCATCAGGCATCGCGTCACGCGCATTGGTGGCAAGATTCAACAAGACCTGTTCAATCTGTCCCCTGTCCGCCATCACTGCAAGCTCTCTGTTGATAAGCATCATTGTCAGCTTTATGTCTTCTCCGATGACCCTCACAAGCATATTACTAATTTTCCTGACTATGTCGTTGATGTCCGTCTGTTTCAGGGTTATGGTCTGCTTTCGGCTAAAGGCGAGCAGGCTATGAGTGAGTTCCGCCGCCCTCTCTGCGCCGGCAAGAACTTCATCTATGAACTTCTTTGTTTTCTCATCATCTTTGACCCTGCTTTGCGCCATTGCCCCAAATCCCATGATTGCCGAGAGTATGTTGTTGAAGTCATGCGCTACGCCGCCGGCAAGTGTGCCTATTGCCTCCATCTTCTGTGACTGACGGAGTTGCCCTTCAAGTTTTTTGCGCTCTGTTACATCCTGTCCTATAGTGAGTAAGCCCAGCACGTTGCCTTTTTTATCCTTGAGTGTCTTATCGTGCCACTCGATCATCAGTTCTCGCCTGTCCTTTGTAACGATTGGAGACACATTCCCGTGTTTTTGTATATCAGAAATGGACTTAAAGAACAATTCTCTTGTTCTTGTCCGAATTCCCATGTCCTGCGGCACGAAAGTAGAGAACCAGTCCTTCCCCTGGACCTCCTCAAGCCGGTAGCCTGAAATCTCTTCCATATAACGATTGAAATTGACTATATTCCCTTTTGTATCCAGGACCAAAACAATCGCTTGAGCGGTCTGAATTATGCTTTGGGCAAAATCCTTTTCTGCCTGCAGCGCCTCCTCTGCCTGCTTGCGGTCGGTTATGTCGTGGGCGATGCCCAGCACGCCAATGAGATTGCCCTTATCATCGTGCATAGGAGTCTTGATGATATGCACCAAAGCATGATGGCCATCGTCCGCGAAGGTGAGCCATTTTTCATTGCTTATGGGCTTGCCCGCTGCCATGACCTTGCGGTCATGTTCGCGGAATAAGTCCGCTGCTGCTCTGTCTACAAAGTCGTAGTCGGTCTTGCCTACAATGTCAGTTTCCCCGGCGCCGAAGAGACGTTCGAACATTGTGTTGCACGACAGATAGACGCCATCCGGGTCTTTCAGCCAGATCAGGTCAGGGATGGTTTGAAACAGGATGCGCAGACGGGATTCACTCTCTGCCCTGGCTTTCTCGGCAATCGTCCGCTCTTCTAACTGTTTTCCCAATGTTTTGTTTAGTCCTTTAATCTCTTCAAGTGCGTTTTGCAGACTCGGCAGGGAAAGGGCTTTAGGTATCATGGGGATAAACATGATTGCGCCGATGATCGAAATAAGAGCGGTAGCTGCCTTCACATACCCTTCCTGCCAGTAAACCGGGGAATATATTATATATGCAGCAAAGAAATGCGTTATACCGCACGAAACAAAAATTATTGCGAAAACAACAGCAATATGCGTAAATGGGAAATCACGTCTTTTGAACAGAAAATACACCAAGGAAATAGGAATTGAAAAGTAGGCAAGGCCGGTAAGAATGTCTGATATAACATGCAGCCATATCAGACGTGGTTCCCATAAAAGACAATAGCCATGAGCCATATACGCGCTAAAACTGCTATGATCCACTTTTCCCTCCCCTGATCCAACACAACAGTCAAATGCCGGAATTAAAGCGTCCCCGGCTTAAGGAATGGTTATCTGCGCAAAGCCATGTCGGTGCTCCGGCATCCTTTATTTTTTGATTGATTTTAATATGGGTATGAATACAGGGTTAATCCGGGCAAGCGAACCCAATACGAACCGCTCGATTCCTTTGTTATCTGTCAAAAGAAGCCCCCCGGGTAAGGCGTTTTGACCCATCTCCGCACGTCCCATGGCTTTGTGTCCTCCCGCACTCCCCAATTGACTGAAAGCCTTTCGTGCAAGAAGCCCGGCGTCTTTTTTGATGCCGTTATTTCTGAAGATCACCACCAGTCTGTCGCCCACTACTCCTGTAACCAGCGCCCATGATACATTCTCCACCCTGATAAAAAAGTCCGCCACCTGCACGCAAATATCAAAAGAAGGCACCGGCCCCAAATGTGAGAACATGACGCCCTTCACAATAAGTTTTCTCACGAGGGCAATGCTGAAGTAGTCAAGCCCCTCCTGAGAGAACTGGGAGAAGTCTATCTGCTCGACAATATATCTGTCGGCTTTTTTGTTGAGCCATTTAATGGCTTCAAGGTCGCCATCACTCAGCTCACCCATAAAATGCCGCGTGTCTGTTTTTATCCCGTAAAAAAGGGCGCTTGCGAGATCTTTTGTAAGACGGACGCCCGCTGCCCTGAGATATTCCGTCATTATGGAAGAAGCAGACAGGTAGTTTGGCCTTATATCTGCAAACCTGACCGACAAATTGTCTGTTAACGGGTGGTGATCTATTACAATATCACAGCGCGGACGGCTGATTTCGGGGAAGAATTGCGGCTGTGCGTCCACCAAAGCTATAATTTCGGCAAGCGCTGCCGCTTTTTTGCTTACAGGGAAGGCCGGTATTTTAAGCCTTTTTATCATTGCAGCGTTCTCGGGTCTTCCAATAGCTCCTGTATAGCCTATGCTGACCGTCCGTTTCTCCGTGTCGAGGATCTTTTTCAGTGCAAGCGCAGAGGCAAGGGCGTCCGGATCGGGATTTCCATATATTAAAATGAGTATGTTTTGAGCGCCGTCGCATGCGCTTCTGAGGAGTTTAAGTCTATGATGCTTTTCGTCTTTTATCACCATATAATCAGAACTTTGTTTGTTTCTTCCGCTAAACCAATTTTGCTGTGATTATTTTCCCTTGTGTTAACGATTAAGAGAATCTCTTTAGAAAAAGTATATCAAACGACCAGGAAATATCAAGTCATATTGCGTTAAACATACGGGAGGAAAGCATTAAAAGTGGAAGGGATCTTTCGTGGTCAGCAGATTTTTACGGAGGGGTCTACCTTGAAAATATAATTGATAAACGATATTCTAAAACCTGTACTTATTTCATAAAGCCCACATTAAAACAACGGAGGGAGAGGATGAACACAGTCAGGATGGTAATTCTATCCTTTCTAAGCCTGATTATTCTTTTATCCGGGGTTGTATCGGCAGAGACGACAAGTGTTATATCGAGGAATAATGAGTTCGGTGGTATGACATTGGAAATAGTCTATTCATCTGTAGATAAGGAGTCAAAGGATACTTTAAAAATTGCAGGTTATTTTAACAGTAGCAACAGAGTAGTTAAAAAGGAAATTTTCTATACCGACAGTCATGCCGGTCAAAGCGGAGTTGACAGAAGCATTGCCTGGTTTGACGGCAATGGGAAAACGACACAACTGGAAGATTTCTATACCGACAAGTATGCCGATGAAAGCGGAGTCAGCAGAGCTATTCATTACTTTGACGGCAATGGTGAAATTACGAAACTGGAAGATTTTATAGCCGACAGGCATGTCAGTAAGAAGGGGTTTAACAGAAGAGTTGCCTACGTTGACAGCGACGGGCATCCGACATTGATCGAACTCTATATGAACGACAGGCTGATTAAAACTTTTAACCCGTAGTTCGGGCAGGACGGAAATTCGAAAATACCATGAAATCCCATCCCCAGGAAGAGAAATCCATCAATTTTGTAAAATTTCCATTTTTCTCAATAATACTCGCATGCACGGGATTACGGTAAATAATCAAAACCTCCCTGTTTCGTCTTTGAAGAGATGCCGTAATATTATTTAAGGCCTGCTTTAATACATATTCATCAAACGGGTTGAACAGATAAAAAACATCTTCATCGTCATTAAGGCCGTAATCACCGGCATCAGACCTGAAGATGACAAAATCGATCCCGGCTTTTGTTTTTTCTTTGTAAACAGAACAGTTTTTAATAGCGATATCACATAATACAGGCGATAATTCGATCCCCCTTGCTTCTTTAAAGCAGAATTCAGAAGCTACCAACAGAACTATCCCTTTGCCGCAACCCAGGTCGACAAAAACCTTACCCGGCGGAATATTCAATTCCTTTAATAGCTTTCGCAATGGAAGTGTGCAGGTTGGCTGATACATTTTGGCTCTTTTCTTCTTATTGCCGTCAATTTTCAAATCATCCAAATCTACCCAGGAAAATGTATCTATCCCGTATTTAAGATCAAATAAATAGTCGAAACAGGAAGACAGAATACGTTTAGTTGTGTCTCCCAAACCATTTCTCTTCAATATGCTGAAACGTCTCATCAATAATGCAGCCGTTAATTTCATAATATGGAAACCGTGGGGAAGGCGTTCATGAGTTCAGGAAGGCTGATACTGTCTTTCATTGCCGTATATCTATTCCTTTGTGCATCAAAAAGTCATGCCCGCAAAAGCGGGCATGACTTTTTAAAAGACGGGGTCCCCGGAAAGCCGAAGACTTTTTGGGGTGCAATGCTATTGAATCTGCTATAGTTTCAATTTCTCGACGAGCGATCTGACAGCCTCTATGGACTTATCGAACTCTTTCTTTTCCTGTTCATTCAGGTCCAGTTGGATAATTTTACCCACGCCGCAGCTGCCGAGCACCACGGGGACTCCTGCATAGACATCCCGTTCGCCGTATTCACCTTTAAGATATGCTGCGCACGGAAGCATTCTGTTTTGATTAAAGATGATAGACTTTACCATTTGGTATGCAGCTGCGGCAGGAGCGTAGTAGGCGCTCCCGCTCTTAAGCAGGGCAACTATCTCAGCGCCGCCGTTCCTTGTCCTCTTGACCAGAGCGTCGATCCGCTCCTGGCTTATTAACGCAGGCAGGGACACACCCTTGACTGTTGTGAACCTGGGCATTGGGACCATCAAATCTCCGTGTCCTCCGAGCACAAGGGCCTCGACGTCCTGTGGAGAGACACCCATCTCCCATGCCACAAATGTCCTGAAGCGCGCGGAATCGAGAATGCCGCCCATGCCCAACACCCTGGCGGAATCGAAACCCGACACCTTCAGGCTGAGCTGCGTCATAACGTCCATGGGATTGGTAACGACAATGATAACAGCTTTCGGGGAGAGCTTTGAAGTGCTTTCTACGACAGCGGATATTACCTTTGCATTGGCAAACAAAAGGTCATCCCTGCTCATCCCCGGCTTTCTTGCCAGGCCCGCAGTCACCACTATTATGTCCGAGCCGGCAGTGTAAGAATAGTCGTTGGCGCCGGTGATGGATGACGCCGATCCCCATAAAGGACATGCCTCGGACATGTCGAGGGCCTTGCCCTGGGGGACCCCTTCAACAATATCGCAAAGCACCACATCAGCGATGCCGTCCTGAACGATCATTTGCGCAAGGGAAGCCCCAACGTTACCCGCACCGACAACTGTAACCTTCTTTTCCATCAGTCTCTCCTCGTTGTAGTCTGTGATTTCATAAATTCCCTGTTCAGTTTTGCGATGAACTGCACTCTGATACCTTTGGGGCATACTGCCTGGCATTCGTAGTGATTGCTGCAATTGCCGAATCCTTCGTTCATCATGGCATCAGTCATCATGCAGACGCGCCGTGCGGCCCCGACCTTTCCCTGTGGAAGGTTCGCGAGGTGAGCCACCTTGGCCGCGGTAAACAGCATGGCTGAACCGTTCGGGCAGGCTGCTACGCATGCGCCGCAACCTATGCACTCCGCGGCATCCATAGCAACGTTGGCATAAGACTTCGGCACAAGAACGGCATTCGCGTCAGGGGCGCCTCCAGTATGGGCCGATACGAAACCGCCGGCCTGCATGACGCGGTCAAGGGCGCTGCGGTCCACGATCAAATCCTTGATCACCGGGAAAGCCTTTGCATGAAAGGGTTCTATATAGATGGCATCGCCATCCCTGAAGTGCCTCATATGGAGCTGGCATACTGTCGTCTTCTCCTGCGGACCATGAGGGATACCATTGATGACCTGGGAGCACGTGCCGCAGATTCCCTCGCGGCAGTCGTGGTCAAAGGCTATCGGCTCTTCGCCTTTCTTGATCAACCCTTCATTAACGACATCGAGCATCTCCAGAAAGGACATGTCAGGGCTTATTCCCTTTGCCTCGTATTCCTCGAGTCTCCCGGGTTTGTCCGGGCCTTTCTGCCTCCACACATACAATGTCAAATTCATTACTTGTAACTCCTTACTGCAAGATGAACATTCTCGAATACAAGCGGCTCTGTATGCATTTCCGGCTCGTTGTCCGGACCCTTGTACTCCCAGGCCGCGGCATAACAGAAATTTTTGTCGTCACGTGTCGCCTCGCCTTCCGCGGTCTGGTACTCCACCCGGAAATGGCCTCCACAGGATTCGTTCCGCTGAAGGGCATCACGCGCCATGAGTTCGCCGAACTCGAGGAAATCCGCCACGCGGCCGGCCTTTTCGAGTTCCTGGTTCAGTTCGGCTTCGCTTCCCGTGATTTTAACGCTTTTCCAGAATTCGGCGCGGAGTTCGGGTATCAATTTGAGGGCCTTTGTCAGGCTCTCGCGGCTGCGCGCCATTCCAACGTTCTCCCACATAATAGTGCCGAGTTCGCGGTGAAATTCGTTCACTGTCTTCTTCCCTTCTATGCAAAGAAGTCTTTTAATGGAAGCCTCGCACTCAACCATAGACTTCACAAACTCGGGACTGCAGGTTTCCACCTTGCCCGGTTTGGTTTGGGCGAGGTAATTCGATATTGTGTAAGGAATCACGAAATATCCGTCGGCGAGTCCCTGCATGAGGGCGCTCGCCCCGAGCCTGTTGGCGCCGTGGTCGGAGAAGTTCGCCTCCCCCAGCACAAAAAGTCCCGGGATATTGCTCTGCAGCTCATAGTCAACCCACAGGCCGCCCATGGTGTAATGGGGCGCGGGGTAGATGCGCATCGGCTGCCTGTAAGCATTTTCACCGGTTATTTTTTCATACATCTCGAAGAGGTTGCCATAGCGCTCGCGGACCTTGCCCTCGCCGATGCGCCCGATAGCCTCGGCAAAGTCCAGATAGACGCCTCGGCCGCTACTGCCTATACCGCGGCCTTCATCACAGACTTCCTTGGCCGCACGGGACGAAATATCGCGGGGTGCAAGATTGCCGAAACTCGGGTATTTCCGTTCAAGATAATAGTCCCTCTCATTTTCCGGAATCTCATGGGGCAGACGCTTGTCTCCGCTGCTCTTCGGCACCCAGACCCTGCCGTCGTTCCTGAGGGATTCGGACATTAGGGTGAGCTTGGACTGATGTTCGCCGCTCACAGGTATGCATGTCGGATGTATCTGCGTATAGCAAGGGTTTGCAAAGAAAGCCCCTTTCTTGTAAGCCCGGTACGTCGCTGTAACATTGCTTCCCATTGCATTGGTCGAAAGATAGAAGACATTGGCATAACCGCCTGTGCAGAGGCAAACCGCATCTGCCGCATAACTGCTTATCTTACCCGTAACCATATCACGGACCGTGATCCCTTTGGCCTCGCCGTCAACGATCACAATATCCAGCATTTCCGAACGGCAGTGAAGTTTTACGGAGCCGTTCTTCACCTGGCGGGAGAGGGCCGAGTAAGCCCCGAGCAGCAATTGCTGGCCGGTCTGGCCCCTTGCGTAGAAAGTGCGCGAGACCTGGGCCCCGCCGAAGGAACGGTTATCGAGATATCCGGCGTAGTCGCGGGCAAAGGGGACACCCTGGGCAACGCATTGATCGATGATGTTGTTGCTCACCGCTGCGAGCCTGTATACGTTGGCCTCGCGGGACCTGAAATCTCCTCCTTTAATTGTGTCGTAGAAGAGCCTGAAGATGCTGTCTCCGTCATTGGGATAGTTTTTTGCCGCGTTGATGCCGCCCTGGGCAGCGATACTGTGGGCACGGCGGGCGCTGTCCTGATAACAGAAGGCATCCACGTTGTAGCCCAGTTCCCCGAGGCTTGCAGCCGCAGATGCACCGGCAAGACCGGTGCCGACTACGATGATCCTGAATTTCCGCTTGTTTGAGGGATTCACCAGCTTCATTTCCCGGCGATATTTGTCCCACTTTTCTGAAAGAGGACCGGATGGACATTTTCCGTCAAGTATCATGATGTTTTGACTTTACCCTCCCTATTTGAAAATACCCGTGAGAATAGCTATGGGAAACGAAGAAAAACCGAGAAAAATAATTATCCAGAGAATCATACCGCTTTTCAATATAAAAGGGAAAATCTTCCTGCTGTTCAGCCCGACTGTCTGGATCGAACTCTGGATACCGTGTGAAAGATGCAGTCCCAGGATGCCCACGCCGCAGACATATGCCAGAGCGATAAACAGGTGCCGGAAGCTGAGCACAATCATTGTAAATACATCGTGGCGGCCCTTTGCATCCAGATGTTTGAATGCGGAGATCTCAGGATTTGTGACCTGAAACGTGAAATGCAGCAGGTGGTAAATGATAAAAACGGCTACGAGAAGGCCTGTCCAGATCATGTTCTTTGATGCAAATGTCGCGCTGAGGCTCTTGTTCACGGCGTACCCCTGCGGTTTCGCTGCATTGTTCCTGAGGGTCAGCAGGGTCCCGAAAAAGACATGAAGGGAACAAAAACCGAGCAGAGTCAGGCGGACTGCCAGGAGAAAGGTGCTGTTGTGGTGCAGTGCCGCTGCATATGTGTTTATTCCGTCAGGTCCGTCATATATAGAGGCGTTTCCGACCAGATGCACAATTACAAAGGTGAGCATTGTGAACCCGGTGACCGACATAATTATTTTTCTGCCCACAGAGTTTTTCAGCAGATACATGTTTTCTTCCCTTCTTCAGTTATTTGTCCGGTGTCGGCAAAGGAGACCTCAACCGACACCGGGCACTTACATCAAAGATTTAAAGCGTAATGCATTCATCATTCTTTGCGGCATAGCCTATACCCTTCAGGGCTTGCGATATCTCGACCAGGGTTGCCGGATCATCGATTGTGGAAGGGACCGTGTATTTTTCACTATCGGCTATCTTCCTCATCGTCGAACGAAGTATTTTACCAGAACGGGTCTTGGGCAGTCTAGCAACGACAGCGGTTTCCTTATAGCAGGCGAAGGCGCCGATTTCGTCTCTTATGAGTTTTGTCACTTCCTTCTTGATTTCATCAGCGGCCTTCCTGACCCCTGCCTTAAGCACCACAAAGCCGATCGGCAACTGACCCTTTAAATTATCGCCGACTCCGATGACTGCGCATTCGGCAACGTCGGGATGGGTAGCTATGATACCTTCCATCTCACCTGTGGAGAGCCTGTGGCCGGCGACATTGATTACATCATCGACACGCCCCATAACGAAGATGTAGCCGTCATCGTCCTTATACCCTCCGTCAGCCGTAAAATAATATCCTGGGTACATATTGCAATACGCCTCGAGATATCTGGCATCCGCATTCCAGAGCGTCGGCGAGTTTCCCGGCGGAAGGGGAAGTTTTGCCGTAATGACCCCTGTCTGATTCGGCCCGGCGGGTTTACCGTCAGCGTCGAGGATCGTGATGTTATACCCCGGAACCGGCTTTGTGGAAGACCCCGGTTTAACAGGGAACTGTTCAATCCCCATGCAATTTGCAGTAATCGGCCATCCCGTCTCGGTCTGCCACCAGTGATCTACCACGTGTTTTTTGAGGAGGTCGTGGGCCCAGTGGTATGTGTCCGGATCAAGCCGCTCACCTGCAAGGAAGAGATATTTAAATTTCGAGATGTCATATTTCTTTATAAAGTCACCGGAGGGGTCTTCCCTCTTTATCGCCCTGAAAGCGGTGGGAGCGGTGAACAGGGTCTTGACGCCATGCTCTGAGACGACCCTCCAGAAGGCGCCTGGATCCGGCGTGCCTACCGGTTTTCCTTCATATAATACTGTTGTGCAGCCGGTTATCAGCGGAGCGTAAACTATATAAGAGTGACCCACTACCCAGCCCACATCGGAGGCAGCCCAATAAACTTCGCCGGGATAGGTATCATAGATATTTGGGAGGCTCCATCTCAATGCCACGGCATGACCGCCGTTATCACGGACAATCCCCTTGGGAACGCCGGTGGTGCCGGAAGTGTATAGTATGTAGAGAGGATCTGTAGCTTTCACAGGCACGCAGTCCGCAGGTGAGGCTTTTGCCGCCAACTCGTCCCAGTCCAGATCGCGTCCACTGATAATAGGGGCTTTAACAAAAGGTCTCTGGTAGATTATGCATTTCTGTGGTTTGTTTTTGGACAGCTCGAATGCCTTGTCTATCATCGGCTTATACTCCAGGACGCGGGTCCCTTCTTTTGCACCGGAGGCGGAGATCAACACCTTGGGTTTTGCGTCGTCAATGCGTATGGCCAGTTCATGGGGCGCGAAACCTCCGAAAACTACCGAATGGATGGCGCCCAGGCGGGCGCAGGCAAGCATGGCAATCAATGCCTGGGGGATCATCGGCATGTAGATGATGACGGTATCACCCTTGCCCACGCCAAGTCCCTTAAGGGCGCCGGCAAACCGGGCGACCAGGTCAAGGAGTTCAGCATAGGTGAATTTCTGAATAGTATCGGTTACGGGGCTGTCATAAATAAGGGCGAGTTGGTTTGCCCTCCCGCCCTTCACATGCCTGTCCAGGGCATTGTAACATGTATTGAGTTCGCCTCCTACAAACCAGCGGTAAAAAGGTTTATTTGAATCGTCCAGTACCTTGTCCCATTTTTTGTACCAGTCGATTGCTTCTGCAGCTTCTCCCCAAAAACCTGAAGGGTCCTTAATGCTCTTTTGAAAAATCTCCTCGTACTTTCCCATCGTTCATATCTCCTTTGAAGATTTTCTCTTCGATGGACTCGAAGTGTACAATTGTACAATTGTGCTCTATATTGCTGCAATAACTTCCCGAAGTACGAATGGAAGTATCCCTCCATGCCTGAAATAGTCAACCTCAATAACCGTGTCGATACGGCAAAGGAGCTTTACCGTGATATTTTGGGGGCTCCGGTCCCTGCGTTTGACGACAAGGGTCACGTCCTGCTGCGGCCCGAGGGTTTCCATTTCCAGTATGTCGAACTCCTCGTCTCCCCTGATATCGAGAGACTGAACAGAATCACTGCCCTTGAACTGCACCGGCAGCACGCCCATACCGACCAGATTCGAGCGATGGATGCGTTCGAAGCTCTTTGCTATTACTGCTTTGACCCCGAGAAGCTGCGTGCCTTTGGCCGCCCAGTCCCTCGACGATCCTGTGCCGTATTCCTCCCCTGCGAAGACAACTGTCGGCGTGCCCGCGGCAATGTATTTCATGGCCGCATCATAGATGAACATCTGCTTCCCGGATGGCTGGAACAGAGTCATGCCTCCTTCTACGCGGGTGCCGTCATCTTTCGGCGGCAGCATCAGATTTCTGATGCGCACGTTCGCAAAAGTGCCGCGAATCATTACATCATGGTTACCCCGGCGCGTACCATAACTCTGAAAATCGGTTGCGGCAACACCGTTTTCCATAAGGTATGTCCCCGCCGGTGAGGTCTTGCTGATTGAACCGGCGGGACTGATATGGTCGGTAGTCACCGAGTCCCCGAAAATGCCCAGGGCCCTGGCCCCGGTGATATTGCCGGCACTGCGCGGCTGCATGTCGAAGCCCTGGAAAAAAGGAGGCTCGGCTATATATGTCGATTTCGGCCAATCATAGATATTGCCCGATACCGAGGAAACGCTGTTCCATAGCGCGTTGTCCCCGGTGAAGTTCGAGTAAAGGGTCCGGAAGGTTTCGGGGTCGGTGGCATGCTTCATCAATGCCGCTACTTCAGCGTTGGCCGGCCAGATGTCCCTGAGATATACTTCCTGACCGTTGTTGCCTGTTCCCAGCGGCTCATCTTCCAGGTTCCTGAGCACTGTTCCTGCGATGGCAAAAGCCACAACAAGGGGAGGGCTCATAAGAAAGTTCGCACGCAGATTGGGGTGGATGCGGGCCTCGAAATTGCGATTGCCCGAGAGGACCGCTGCACAGACCAGGTCGTTCCCGACAATGGTTTCTTCTATACGCTTATCCAGTTGCCCCGCATTGCCGATGCAGGTAGTGCAGCCGTAAGCAGCGAGATAGAAACCGAGCTTTTCGAGATACGGCATGAGACCGGCTTTGTTGAGGTATTCGGTCACCACGCGCGAGCCCGGGGCGAGAGATGTTTTAATATGTTTCCTGACTGTGAGGCCTTTTTCGACTGCCTTCTTCGCGAGAAGACCCGCTGCGATCAGCACGCCAGGATTTGATGTATTGGTGCAGGAAGTGATCGCTGCGATGATCACATCTCCGGAGCCGATGTCCACCCCTTCACTGATATTGAACCGTTTGGGAAGATCGTCGGCCTTTTTCGCAAATCCGCTCTCAGCCACAGGCTTTGTAAACAGCCCGGCAAACCTGTCTTTGAGAGACCCCAGATCTATACGGTCCTGGGGGCGCCTGGGTCCGGCCACGGAAGGTTTAATGTTAGAGATATCCAGTTCAATGACCCTGGAGTAATATATCTCGCCCGCCTTCGGCATGCCGAATAGCCCCTGGTTTTTAAAGTAAGCCTGGAAAACGGAAACCTCATCTGCAGTCTTTCCGCTCGCCCGGAGGAAATCCACGGTGACCTCATCTACAGGGAAGAAGCCCATGGTCGCGCCGTACTCAGGGGCCATATTGGCAACCGTGGCCCTGTCAGGCAGGGTGAGGGAAGAAGCGCCTTCGCCGAAGAACTCCACGAACTTGCCGACCACTTTTTCCTTGCGGAGCATTTCAGTGATAGTCAAAACAAGGTCGGTAGCTGTCACGCCTTCCTTCAACTTGCCTTTCATGTTCACGCCGACTACGTCGGGAGTCAGAAAGTAGATCGGCTGGCCCAGCATGCCTGCCTCAGCCTCAATCCCGCCTACTCCCCATCCTACGACACCGATGCCATTGATCATAGTGGTATGGCTGTCAGTGCCTACGACAGTATCAGGATAATAGACCCCGTCCCTGCTATGCACTCCTCTGGCAAGGTACTCAAGGTTGACCTGGTGGACAATACCTATGCCCGGAGGCACTACCTTAAACGTTTTGAAAGCATTCATGCCCCATTTCAGGAACTGGTAGCGCTCTTTGTTGCGCTGAAATTCCATTTCCATATTTTTCCGGAGTGCATCGGCTTCCCCGTAGTAGTCGACCTGGACCGAGTGGTCCACAACCAGATCAACCGGGACCAGCGGCTCGATGATCCGGGCGTCTTTCCCCATCCGGGCAGCAGCGCTGCGCATGGCGGCCAGATCGCAAAGAAGAGGAACGCCGGTGAAGTCCTGCAGCAGGATGCGCGCCACTACAAAAGGTATCTCGCTGGTGCGCGGGTTATTGGGACTCCACCTGGCGAGCCGCTTAACGTGTTCTTCCGTTATCTTTTTGCCGTCAAAATTCCGCAGTACTGATTCGAGCACAATCCGTATGGATACCGGCAACCGGGAAATTGTGCCGATTCCCGAATGCTCCAGGGCTGGGAGGGAATAGAGTTTCCCTTTCCGGCCATTGCCTATATCGAATTCGCGGAGTGTGCCTGAAAGATTATAGTTCATAGATGGCTTTCATACCGGTCAGATGACGAACATATCAACGAATTCATTTACCGACACTCCTTATTTAGTGATATATCATATTTCGTGCCCAATTCCTATTATGCTGATATTATCTATGTTTTTTATTTAGTTACACCTCATCTGGTGTAAGACGCATTTAATGGCTCATTCCGATACTAGCAATAACTTGCATATTTAGCGCAATTTATTGCATGCAATAAACTACATAAAACAAACCCCCGTCGATTGCTGCGGGGGTCTTTTTTGTACTAATCAGGTAAAGTTGGTATTGTTTACCAGGGGGCCTCGCCTTTTAAAAACTTGTGCATATCTGCCGCAGCCCTTTTGCCTGCTCCCATTGCGCTGATGACTGTAGCTGCTCCGGTAACTACGTCGCCGCCTGCCCAAACACGCTGCTTCTTTGTCCTGCCTGTTTCGACATCAGCTACTGCTGTGCCGTGCTTTGTTCTTTCAAGACCGTCGGCATCAACAAACACGATGGGGTTTGGGCTGGTTCCGAGTGCCATGATCACGGTATCCATTTCCATCTCTAACTCCGAGCCCGGTATCGGGACCGGCTTCCGCCTGCCGCTCGCATCAGGCTCTCCAAGTTCCATCCGGATGCAACGTATCTTTGATACCTTGCCCGTCTCATCACCTATTATCTCGACAGGGTTGGTCAGGAGATCGCATATGATGCCTTCCTCTATTGCATGATGGAACTCTTCGGCACGGGCCGGCACCTCTTCCTTGGATCTGCGGTATATAATGTGTACTTCGCCGGGCTCGGTGCCGGTCTGTTTTGCCTGTACTGCCTGCATGCGTTTACTGCATCTGGCCGAGTCCATAGCAACGTTGCCGCCGCCCACCACCGCCACTTTTTTCCCGAGTTTAACCGGCGTACTGTAATTAGGAAATAGGTATCCCTTCATAAGATTTACGCGTGTGAGAAACTCATTTGCGGACATAACGCCGTTAAGGTTAATGCCGGGGATACGCATAAATGAAGGCAATCCGGCACCCGTACCAAGGAATACCGCATCATATTGTTCAAGCAGTTCATTGAGTGAAATAGTGCGGCCGATAACATGATCATTTCTGACCTGAATGCCCAGACACTCCACAGCATAGTCGATCTCTCCAAAAACAACCTTTTTGGGGAGCCTGAACTCGGGAATGCCGTAAACAAGGACTCCGCCGGGTCCGTGGAGCGACTCGAACATGGTGACTTTATGCCCCTCTCTTGCAAGGTCAACGGCACAGGTCAATCCAGCAGGCCCTGTGCCCACCACAGCGATTTTCTTGCCGGTTGCGGGTGCCGCAGTAAGCGGGCATGTGCGATGGGCAAGCTCGTAATCACCAACAAAGCGTTCCAGTCGGCCTATAGCAACAGACTTGCCTTTCTTGGTCAGGATGCACTTGCCCTCGCACTGCACTTCCTGAGGGCAAACCCTTCCGCAGATGGCAGGCAGGTTGTTTTTTACTTTCATTTCTTCGACAGCCTTGGGCAAGTTGCCTTCGCGCACTGCAAGGATAAATTCGGGAATACGCACGCCGACAGGGCATCCAACCGTACAACCCGGCTTCTTGCACTGCAGGCAGCGTTCAGCTTCCTTGCGCGCAGTCGCTTCATCATAACCCAGGGCCACTTCCTCGAAATTCGCATTTCGAATTTTAGGGTCCTGTTCAGGCATCGGCTGCCTGGGTATTTTCATTCTCTCTTTAGGTTCTAACTTGGCCATCTATTTTCCTCCTGCAGCTATTTCTTTATCGAGCTTGCATTTGTGCTCTTTCCAGTGTTCTACCGCCATCTTCTCCTCTTCACGATAGTAAGACAACCTGGACATAAGACTGTTCCAATCCACCTTGTGTCCGTCGAATTCAGGGCCGTCGACGCAGACGAACTTTGCTCCCTCGTCGAGGAGCACCCTGCACCCTCCGCACATTCCGGTGCCGTCTATCATTATAGTATTCAGGCTGACAATAGTGGGAACATTAAAAGGTTTTGTGGTTAATGATACGAATTTCATCATGATCGCCGGGCCTATCGCCCATACTTTTGCGATATTTTCCTTTTTCGCTTCAAGTATTTCCTTGAGTGGATCGGTGACCAGGCCTTTCCGGCCATGGGAACCGTCATCAGTACATACATGTATTTCATCGGACACCGCGCGCATCTTGTCTTCCCAGAACAACAAGTCTTTGGACCTGGCGGCTATTATGGATATAACTTTATTGCCCGCCTGCTTGAGAGCGCGGGTAATTGGATAGATGGGTGCAATTCCCACGCCTCCGCCCATGCAGATAACAGTCCCATAATTTTCGATCTCTGTGGGATGACCGAGCGGACCGGCAAACGAGGCAATAGAGTCTCCAACATTGAGCGTGCCCAAATGCATTGTCGATTGCCCGACTTCCTGAAATATAATAGTAATTGTGCCTGCTTTTGAGTCATAGTCTGCTATGGTCAGGGGAATGCGCTCAGCCTGTTCATCGATACGCACAATTGTGAATTGGCCCGCTTTTGCCCTTTGCGCGATATGAGGCGCCTCTATTACCATGAGTTTAATAACATCACTCAAGACCTGCTTCTCCAGAATTTTATACATTACTCGCCTCCTCGCAGACATTTTTTTCTTATAAGCCGAATGTCTTGATGATCTGGACCGGGAACAAAGCCCGTAACTGACAGTCACTGCGGCATATCGCGCTATAAGAATTTCACCCTAACAAATGTATAAATATAACACAACACTAATCATAAAATCTAATTATCCGCAGCAACTATTTATACGCTTCATAGCATGAAAATGTGACAGAATAATGAATTCCACTTCCCTTAAAGCGGGGAGGCAGATAGGGGTTAATCTTCATCCAACAGCGGCGGCAGTGTTCCTATACGCTGCACTTCCGGCTTGAGCGTAACTCCGAACTTCTCCCGCACCGTCTCCTGCACCTGCCTTGCGAAGGCGATGACCTCGCGGGCCGTGGCATTTCCATAATTTACCAGCGCGAGCGCGTGCCGTGGCGATATGCCGACATTGCCGCGACGATACCCTCTGACAAAGCCTGCGGTCTGGATCAGGCACGCTGCCGACACCTTCACATCTCCGGAAGTGCGGGGCCAGGACCAGTTCGCGCATCCGCCCGTTTCCTGAACTGCTTTTTCAATGGATTCGAATTGCCTTCGTGAAACTCCAGGGTTCTTGAAGAAAGAGCCTGCACTGTTGAAGCGTTCGTATCCGTCCAGGACCAGCAGGCCTTTTGTGTTTCTTATGGTGAGCACTGCATCCCTTACCAGGGGGAGGCTGATGTCTCCTGAGGACGGAAAAAGTTGTTTGAGATCGTGGTAGGTAATATGGGGCCTGCCGGATGGGACGAGCCTGAAAGCAACGCGGGTGATGATATATCGCCCCGCCGCATCACTATTGAAAATGCTCTTGCGGTAGCCGAAACCGCATTCCATGTTGCTGAACAGGGTTTTGTTGCCCGTGTCTATTGCAATTGCGCTGACCTGTTCGACAACGCCTTCCGCACTCTGGCCGTATGCGCCGATGTTTTGGACCGGCGCGGCGCCGACGGTATCGGGAATGCCTGAAAGACATTCCACCCCCTGCAAATTATTGCCGGTGCAGAATCTCGTAAAGTCATCCCAGTTATTTCCCGCGTTCGCCTCCATAATTACGCTGTCGCCCTCGGGGCGGCTATCCAGTCCGGTAATCTTGTTATGGATAACAAGGCCGGGGAATCCCTCATCACTAATTAGAAGATTGCTCCCGCTGCCGAGCACGAAGAGAGCGAGACCGCGCCCTTTTGCAAAGGCAAGGGCCTCGAGGATTTCGTCTTCGGTATTGACCTCGGCGAAATAACGAGCCGGTCCACCGATTTTAAACGTGGTCAGTTCCCTGAGAGGATAATTCTCTTTGATGGCTGTCGCTGACATTTTCCCGATTAGTATAACATTGGGAAAGGCCGTTGCGATTGACACAACCGGCGCAAAGCTTTAGAATAGCTATTTTGCAATGGAGAAAAAGAAAATGAACAACGGCAAGTATCAATTGAAACTCGGGCTTCCGAAGGGCAGCCTTCAGGAGTCGACTCTTAAACTGTTCAGGAAGGCGGGATACCACATCAGCGTTTCTTCCCGCTCGTATTATCCGGTTTTTGACGACCTTGAGGTAAGCTCCATGCTCATCAGGGCCCAGGAGATGGCGCGCTATGTGGCTGATGGCCACCTGGACTGCGGTCTGACCGGCCGTGACTGGGTGCTTGAACAGAATGCCGATGTTGTTGAGGTGGCGGAGCTGCTGTATGCAAAAGAAGGCTTCAGGCCGGTGCGATGGGTAATTGCCGTCCCTGTGGATTCAAAGATAAAGACCATAAAAGACCTCGATGGAAAGCGGGTAGCTACCGAACTGGTCGGCTATACAAAGCGGTACCTGAAATCAAAGGGGATCAGGGCTGAGGTGGACTTTTCATGGGGCGCGACCGAGGTGAAACCGCCTCAGCTTGCGGATGCGATTGTGGAACTTACGGAGACCGGCACTTCACTGAGGGCCAACAATCTCAGGATTGTGGAAACCATGATCGAATCGACTACCAGGTTTATTGCCAACAAAAGAGCATGGCAGGAGAAGTGGAAGCGGAGGAAGATGGAGAACATAGCCCTCCTGTTGCAGGGGGCGCTTGCAGCAGAAGAAAAAGTCGGATTAAAAATGAACGTACCTGAAAAGGCATTCAAGAAAGTATTGAGCCTGCTTGCCGCCATGCACTCTCCGACAGTTTCATGCCTTTCGGATACGGGCTGGTATGCCATTGATGTTGTCATAGATGAAAAGACGGCACGGGACATTATTCCCAAACTCAAGAGTGCAGGGGCTTCGGGCATTGTCGAATACCCTTTGAACAAAGTTATTCCGTAGTTTAATGTTGAAAGAACATGGCATGTTCATTTTCCGGCAAAATAAAACTACTCTTATTCCAAACATAAATTTTAAACTGTAGACATAGGCACAAGAATCTCAGCGCCGGGGCTCAGTGTTATTCGCCCCTGTTAAAGTAGACCCGTGCAATTTTGCCGGAAAATAAACATGCCATGTTCTTCAGGCACATTACGGAATAAACACTTTGCGGAATCAATATGATGGATCAAGCGCCTGATAACGCTTCTGCCGATAAACCCACGCCGGAAACACCGGCACAGGCAAGCCCATATAGCGTAAAAGTGCCCGTTTTTGAGGGGCCTCTCGATCTTCTTCTGCATCTGATCAGGCATGACAAAATTGATATTTACGACATTCCTATTGCCAGGATAACCGGGCAATACCTCGAATACCTTGAAATCATGAAAGAACTTAATCTCGAGATTGCATCGGAATTCCTTGTAATGGCTGCAACGCTGATCTACATCAAATCAAGGATGTTGCTGCCGCCGGATGAGACAATAGAGATGGAAGAACAGGAAGACCCCAGGGCCGGTCTTGTGCAGAAGCTTCTTGAATACCAGGCTTTCAAGGAGGCTTCGGCCACCTTGCGGGAAAGGGAAACCGTCTGGACCAACGCCTTTTCGAGGGCGCCTATGAATCCTGACGATATACCGGCAGAGCTTGAGCCGCTGCTATTTGAAGTGAATATGTTCGATCTTATGGGCGCGCTGCAAAAAATTTTGAAAAAGGCGCCTTCCGAAGCCTTAAGCATATCGAGAGAAACATTGACTGTAAAGGACAAAATTGCATTTATACTCGAAAGGATGGAGACGGAACATACCACACGCTTTGACTCGCTCTTCACCGGAGTCGAGTCACGGGTCCAGATTATAGTCACCTTCCTGGCCGTGCTCGAAATTCTGCGGCTCGGACTTGCGCGCGCATACCAGGACGGCGAATTCGGGACGGTGTGGATCATGAAAGCGCAAGAAGACAAGTGACAAAAAAGAGTAGAACCCAGGGCAGTTTCCTAGTTTAGAATCAACGGTCTCCTCCAATCTGTCAGCTCTGAAGACCTCAAAATTATGCTATCCTATAAATTATGAACAAAGACATCCTGAAAAAACTTCTTGCTATCGAGGACGAAAGCAGGCGCAGAGCTTATTTCATCGCGATTTTGTCCGGTGAAATGGTGCGGCGCGGGGCTGATTTGCCGATCGTCATCGGCGGAGAAGCTGTGGAGCTTTACACTCAGGGCCGCTATACAACCGGAGATATTGACCTCAAGGGCCGGAAAGAGGTGCTTGAAGAAATCCTTGCCGAGTGGAGGTTTGAAAAACGAGGCCGCATCTGGGTTTCAAAGGAGTACAGCCTCTATGTGGACTGGCTTGGTGGCTCGCTGGATGAGGGGGCAGAAGCGGAAAAAAGAACGAATATCATAGCGCTTGACGGAGAGAATGAGATCCGGGTTATTTCCTTTGAGGATCTCATCGTAGACCGTCTTTGTGCCGCTAAATACTGGAAAGACCAGGACAGCCTGATGTGGGCAAAAAACCTTATGGAGATACTCGGCAAAACCGGCGGATCGGACAGGCAGTATCTTGCCACGCAGGCAGAGAAGGCAAAAGTTGCAGACCTTTTGTCATCTATCTTACCGGAAGAAGGTGGTAAATAATGCGCCTGGATTATAACGAGCTCAAAAAGATCGCCCGGGAGGCGCGCACAGAGTTAATCGAACGCGGCGAGATCGACGTGGGCAGACGGCGTATCCGCAGAAAGCCGCGCAATGCTGAAAAGCTTGACCTGCTCTATCGCATGACGATCGATCGTCTTGAACAATATCCTCCTTATCGGGATGAAAAGGGCCGGCTTGTTTTGCCTTATTTCCAATAGCCTGCTAAAGACTTATACAATCCTGCTGTAGCACATTGCGCTGAACACTCGGTCCTTTGCTATGTGCTCGGCAGCCTGCCGCGGGGGGATATGCTCCCGGAGCGATTTTTCGATAATCAGCTGTGTGTTTTCCTTGATCCGTTTTGAGATGGCCTGGAATGCCTCGCCTTCCGTATTGCCGGCGTATTCCATTGCAGCCATGATAACGCCTCCGGCATTGGCGATGAAATCCGGGATTGACAGGATGCCTCTTTTATGGAGCAATGCCTCGGCCTCGACTGTTGCAGGTATGTTTGCTCCCTGGAGTATCAATTTCGCTTTAACCATATCCGCATTATCAGTTGTGATAACATCCGGTGTCGCAGCGGGGATGAGGATGTCGCTGCGCTCTGAAAAAAGCGCTCCGGTATCTTTTACCGCTCCTGGTTTGTAATTGGTAACGCTTCCGGTGCTGTCTTTGACCTCTATCAACCTCGGGATGTCGATTCCGCGAGGATCGCTGATGGTCCCTTTCGTATCACTTACAGCGATTACCACTGCTCCTTTGTCTGCCATAAAGCGTGCCGCCATCTTCCCCACGCTCCCGAAGCCTTGAATGGCAACTTTTGAACCTGACAGTGCAATACCCGCATAGCTGCATGCGACTTCGGCGCACTCCGCAAGCCCGAAGCCTGTTGCGCCGTGCTTGTCGAGGGGCAGGCCGCCTATTTCCTCCGGCAGGCCCACAGCCCTTCCGATTTCATCGTGTATCCATGCCATGCATGTTTCATTGCTCCCCATATCAGGGCCGGGAATATAATCGGTTAAGGTCTGAATGGCGCGGGCAAAAATACGGAAGAAGCGCTCCTTGTCAGGGCTTGCCGGATCAATGGCAATGCCGGCCTTTCCCCCTCCGTGGGGGAGCCCGGCTATGGAGTTTTTCAGGGTCATGGTCCTTGCAAGCCGTTTCACTTCATCAAGGGTCACTGCGGGAGAGACTCTGACGCCGCCTATGGATGGACCAAGGGCGGTATTATCGACAACGACCATTGCATGAAAGCCGGATACCGGAAAGTATAATTGGATGACCTTATATGGCCCCAGATCGGAAACGTTACTTTTAATGTTTTCGTTCATGATATCTGCCGTGCCTGCTGATTTGTTAATTTTGTACGTTCATTATACAACACAACACACAAGACTGTTTTTCCGTAGTCCCTTGCGTCTATAATAAATATTTATAGGCGCATAATAATTTTAAAAATATTATTTGACGATTGTAATAGCGGCGTTATAGAATATGGCTAAGTCTAAATTACAAAAAGGAGGATAACACAATGTTTGAAGGTTTATTTCAGCCTATGCATTTGCTGATTATCCTGGTTATTGCGCTGGTCGTTTTTGGCCCTGGCAAACTTCCCGAACTGGGCGCCGGTCTTGGGAAAAGCATAAGGGAATTCAAGAAGGCCCTGTCGGATGCCGATAAGCAGCCCATGCTCGATAATAAGACAGCCGAGACTAAAAAAGTTGAGGAATTTCAGGCAGAAAAAAAATCCGTATGACAAGTACCGGCTGGCTGTCAGGAGCATGCTTGTGTCTGCTTTTAACCCCTGCCTTGTAAGGATCGCGTAAATAGTATTGCCTCTATTTAGGTGTTTTGACGTAATGAGTTATGGCTCAGAGTTTGAGGATTGGGCTGGGAAACCGGCTCCAAACTTTAACATAGTATTAATATTTATGTAACAGTTTTTTTGTATAGTGAATGCTCCATGAGAAATACCCGGGGCGAAGTATCATGCCCTAAGGCCAAGGAGACGCTAATGAAATTGCTGACGTTTCTTAAAGAAATAGTCAAAGGTTTCTTCAGTAGAACTGACAACTTTGAGGTGCTCATCGGGGCTGGTTCAGAATCGAAAGGGGAGATACGCGCAGCGGGAACCGTGAAGATTGAAGGAAGACATATCGGAACAGTGACCGCTAATCAAATCATCATCCTGGAAAAGGCTTGTGTCAGGGGAGATATGCGGTCAGGAGCGGTAATTGTCGCCGGAACAGCGGAAGGGGATATAACTGCGGATGAGTTGGTTGAGGTTAGAGGCACAGGAAGAATTTCCGGGGATATTTACTCACAAAGGCTGTCGGTTTCGGAAGGCGGAATATTTAATGGTTATGCCCGGATATATAAGAATACGGCAACAAAAATAGACGCTCTTGTTGACAGCAAAGCGGCAATGACATAAACCCGATAGCTCACATACCTGTTCCCCCGTATGCCTGCATACCCATTTTTAAGTGCAAAAGTGTAATATAATCGGTAACTGATTTTTTTAGAACTTAAGAGGAGGAAGCAATGGTAAATATCTATTATGACAAAGATGCTAAGCCCGAGACACTTAAAGGGAAAAAGATAGTGATTATAGGTTATGGAAACCAGGGACATGCCCATGCAAATAACCTGAGAGACAGCGGCATGGATGTGGCAATAGGGAGCATAAAGGACAGCAGCTATGATAAAGCAGTTGAAGCCGGATTCAAGGTCATGGCGCCGGCGGAAGCCGCTAAAATAGCCGATGTGATCATGATCCTGCTGCCGGATGAGTTTCAGGCCGAGGTTTACAAAACCGATATTGCTCCGAACATGAAAAAAGGGGTTTACCTCGCCTTTGCACACGGCTTCAATATCCACTTTGGTCAGATTGTCCCCCCTGCTGATGCAAATGTTTTCATGGCGGCTCCCAAGGGACCGGGACATCTGGTGCGGTCGGAGTACACAAAAGGCAGCGGCGTGCCATGCCTTATTGCAATACAGCAGGACCCGTCGGGGAATACAAAAGATATTGCTCTTGCCTACGCATCAGGTATAGGCGGCGGCAGGGCTGGTGTCATAGAAACTTCATTCAGGGAAGAGACCGAGACAGACCTTTTTGGTGAACAGGTCGTTCTGTGCGGTGGGCTGACCGCTCTGATCCAGGCGGGGTTCGAGACCCTGGTGGAAGCGGGATATGCTCCTGAAATGGCATACTTTGAATGCATGCACGAGGTCAAACTTATTGTAGACCTTATTTATGAGGGCGGTATTTCAAATATGAGACGCGCCATAAGCAATACGGCCCAATACGGTGACATTACAAGGGGACCCCGTATCATCACTGACGAGACAAAAAAGGAAATGGGAAGGATTTTAGGAGAGATACAGGACGGTAAATTTGCGCGCGAGTGGCTGCTGGAGTGCAGGGTGAATAAACCGGCATTTAATGCATTGACACGCAAAGGCGAAGAGCATCAGGTCGAGCGTGTGGGAGCAAAATTAAGGGCGATGATGCCGTGGCTTAAAAGGTGAAAGTAGTGTACAGGGCAAGAGCGTGAGGAGATAATGCTCAGATTTGCACCCGAGGGATATCCGTTCATTATCGGAACGGCTGTCGTAACGGTTGCTGTTTTTATTCTTTGGGGTATATGGGCGGCAGTTGTTCCTCTGGTTCTCACACTTTTCGTCTGCTACTTCTTCAGGGACCCTGAACGTGAAGCGCCGAAGGGTGACGATATCTTCGTTTCACCTGCGGACGGACGCATATTGCAGGTGCAAGCTGTAACAGAGGAGAAATATCTGAAAGGGCGCGCTATGGAAATAAGTATCTTCATGTCTCCGCTGAATGTGCATGTCAACAGGGCGCCATGTGACGGTGTGGTGGAGGCAGTCGTATATACTCCCGGCGCTTTTTTGTCGGCATTTAAACCGGAGGCATCCATCCGCAACGAGAATATTGCCATGCTCCTTAAAGGAAACACAGGCAGAGTACTTGTTCGCCAGGTAGCAGGGGCTGTTGCCCGGCGTGTTGTATGTCGCGCCAGGCAGGGTGATACCCTGGAAAAGGGCCAGCGTTATGGAATTATCAAGTTCAGTTCAAGGCTTGATGTTTATCTTCCTGAAGACGCTATAATCAGGGTAAAGACCGGAGACCTGGTCAAAGCAGGCGAAACTATTATCGGGGAGGCCAACAAATGATAGCCGAAGGTCTCGACAAGGCTGACAAAAAACCGAAGAAAGGCGTCTACCTGTTGCCGAATACACTGACCCTGTGCGGCATGTTCAGCGGTTTTTTTGCCATTATGTCTGCAATCAACGGCAACTTTCTTTATGCGGCCTGGGCCATAGTAGTCGCTAATGTATTTGACGGCCTGGACGGATGGATTGCGCGTCTCACCAATACATCGACGCGCTTCGGCATAGAGCTGGATTCGCTTTCCGATCTGGTTGCGTTCGGCGTCGCCCCTTCCATCATGATGTACAAATGGTCGCTCGGCCCTTTCGGCAGGCTCGGATGGGCTGCCGCATTTCTGTTTGTGGCGTGCGGGGCGTTGAGGCTGGCACGCTTCAATGTTCAGACAGGTGCCCCCGGTTCAAAGGCCTTCAAGGGAATGCCGATACCTGCGGCTGCCACTATATTATCTTCGATCATCATTTTTTATTACGAGTTCTGGGAAGGAATGCCTCAGAAAAACGCTTTTTTCCCTGTCATAACGATTGTCCTGTCTTTGCTCATGGTAAGCACGCTCAAACATCACGGGCTGAAGGAAATAGATTTCAGGGAGAAAAAGCCGTTTTGGTTCCTGGTAATTTTTGTATTGATACTCTTTGTCCTGCTTATTCACCCGCCCACAGCCATATTTATTTTTGCAATGGCATACCTCGTTTGGGGTATAATTGAAAATATCTATCTGCTGTCCAGACGCAGGAAAATGAAGCTTGCTGCGGAGGCGCAGGAAATTTCTTCGGAACAACAGGACAATACGAATGAGAATAGTTAAGATATTTGACACTACATTGAGAGACGGCGAGCAGTCGCCGGGCGCTTCCATGAACATTGGAGAGAAGCTGCAGATGGCGCGGCAACTGGTTAAACTCGGCGTCGACATTATAGAGGCCGGATTCCCTATTGCTTCGCAGGGGGATTTCGAAGCTGTGCAGAGGATTGCCGCAGAGGTCAAAGGCGCGATCATTGCCGGGCTTGCAAGGGCCAAAGAACAGGACATAAAAAGGGCATGGGAGGCTGTGAGGGAAGCGCCTCAGCGCCGTATTCATACATTCCACTCCACTTCCGACATACATCTCAAATACCAGTTCCGGGTAAGCCGTGAAGAGGCGCTGAAAAGGTCTGTTGAAATGGTTGCGCTTGCGAAGAGCCTTGTTGATGATGTGGAATTCTCTCCCATGGATGCAACGAGAACGGAACTGCCGTACCTCCTTGAGGTGGTGGAGGCCGTTGTCGGGGCAGGGGCTTCCACAGTGAATATACCGGATACGGTGGGATACACCACGCCGTACGAATTTGGGGCCATGATCAAGGCCGTCAAGGAAAGGATCGGCGACAGGGCTGTAATCTCGGTGCATTGTCATAATGACCTGGGACTTGCTGTTGCGAACTCTCTTGCCGCAATTATAAACGGTGCGGGGCAGGTTGAGTGCACGATCAACGGCATAGGCGAGCGCGCAGGTAATTGCTCCATGGAAGAGGTCGTTATGAATCTTGCCACCCGTAAAGATTTCTATCAGGCCGCAACAAAGATCAATACGCAGGAGATAATCCGTACCAGCAGGCTTGTTACCAGGATCACCGGGATAGCGGTGCAGCCTAACAAGGCAATTGTGGGCGCCAACGCGTTTGCCCATGAATCGGGTATTCATCAGGACGGACTTCTTAAAGAAAAGATGACTTATGAAATTATCCGGCCCCAGGACATCGGCCTTCGCCGCACTGAACTCGTCCTCGGAAAGCATTCCGGAAGGCATGCTTTTAAAGAGAGGCTGAGTGAACTAGGTTACGAACTTACCGCTGAAGAGGTCGAAACCGCGTTCAACAAGTTCAAGCACCTGGCAGACCAGAAGAAAAATATATTTGACGAGGATATCGAGGCCCTGATCTCTGAAGAGGTTTCCAAAATTCCTGAAATTTACAGCCTTGTTGACTTCTCGATCTCCAGTGGGACCAGCACCAAACCGACTGCTTCACTGAAAATGAACATCAACGGCGCGGTTGTCGAGATTGTGGAGCACGGCGACGGACCGGTGGATGCCGCCTATAAAGCGATTGCAGCCCTGACAAAGACAAAGAGCAACTTATTAAAATTCGAGGTCAAAGGCATCACAGGCGGAACCGATGCACTCGGGGAAGTTGTAGTGTCGCTGGAAGAAGACGGCAAAACAGTGCGTGGCAACGGCGCCGACACCGATATAATTGTTGCCGCTGCCAAGGCGTATATCACTGCACTGAACAAGCTTGCAGCAAGAAAAAAACAGGGGTGAAATCTTAAGTGTCACAAATATTGGGGTCGCTGTTTTCAAGGAGGCTTTTCCTCAAAGCCTCATTTTCCGGCGTTTGTTCGCTTTTTTGCAAACCCGCTTTTGCCACTCTTTTTTTGGCCGAACTTCCTGAAGGCAGACTTTCCCTTCACAATGTTCACAC
>JADFXU010000031.1 GCA_015233365.1 Nitrospirota bacterium
AGAGTACCTGCCGTGCGCCTGAGTAAAGCACTGACCGTCCGGTAAACAGAGTGATGGCTGCTCCAACAATGAAAAGGCTGACTATGCTGGACAGCGCGCTTGCCATGATCGCCGCCTTGCCGCCCATAAACATATAAGGGGCAACAGGAACAATGGCCCCGATTGCAAACAGCAAAAAAGAGGTTATCGCAGCCTCCCAGGCTGAACCCCCAAGATCCCTGGGGTCGATTCCCAATTCGTCACGTACCAGAGTCTCCAGTGCGCTTTCACTGTTGCTCATGATCTGGCCGGCGAATTTCCGGGCTGCGGGCTCACTTAACCCCCGTGCCTGGTAAATCAAAACTAATTCTTCAGTCTCTTCCTCCGGCGATGTTGCAATCTCATCCCGCTCGGTCCGGATCTGTTTCTGATAAAGTTCCCGCGAACTCTGCACAGATATCCATTCTCCAAGTGCCATTGATATCGCTCCTGCCAGCAAACCGGCAAACCCGGTGAGCAGTATGCTCTTACCGGACATTTGAGCACCGGCTACTCCCATTATCAGATTGAAGTTGGAGAGAAGACCGTCACTTGCCCCCAGCACTGCCGCCCTGAGAGAGTTGCCTCCTGCCGCACGATGCCGTCCTTCAACTGCGGCCAGGGAAGTCCCCTCAACGCCACCGCCCATTGTCTTGCTCAGCTGGTTCAATAACAGGGCATGTGAATGTTCAGTTGAGACCATATCAGCAGCCTCGGGTTGAGCGGAATAGTCGTTCGCATTGATTGTTTCCAGTGACGAGAGGGAAGGGAGAATGAAATCTATCCCGAAACGCCGGGACAGCCAAACAAAGATTCGCGTGCGCCAGGAAGGCTGAAATAACGCTGCATTCACGCCGGCCTCCCGCAGCCGCTCCGACCACACCTTTGCATGGCCCTCTTCTGTTTCAGCCAGGCGTTTATAAATTTCAGCAATCCCGGGGTTTTTCTCGTTTTCAGCCATTGCCCGGTAAAGCGCCGCACTGTTGAGTTCAGCATCCAGATTTGCGAGGTGCCTTTTAATTTCAGTGGATGTTGCCATGATTGACCTTGCCTTGAATAAAGCTGCCGGTTAGATCAGATGCGCGTCCCGGTCCTTTAGTGTATCCCATGGTAGGGAGAATAAGACCCGGAATAAGCCTTCCGGGTCTTATTATTACAAAGCTCGTTTATTTGAATGTCTTTAAAATATATTGCGCAATTTCGTTCGCGTCCTTGTCAGGGAGGGTCTTTGCATCGAATTTTGTCATGCCGGGGCCTGGGTTCCTCATTTTCCCGACTATGTCGGCCGCCGTTTTAACGCCATTTGCCTCACGGGTTTTTTTCTGAAGAGTCATGGCGGGATTAACTATATTGCTGCCGTTAGGATGGCACATTGCGCAGTGCTGTTTAAAGAGGGCTTCCCCCTTGCTTCCTTCTCCGTTCGATACGCCTGCCATTGCAAATACGAGAACTGGAATTGCAATAAAGATAAGCAGTGCAAACATCTTTTTCATGATTCTTTTCCTCCTTTAATATTGAATTTGTCCATACTATTATTATAGAAAGTTACCGTAAATGAAGACCAGTCAACCAAGTGCTTAAATGGTACCATACTGATTTTTTTTGTCAATGGAAAGAGTCGCGTTATATTTCTTGCCGGTATAACTGTTAAAATATTTTACAAATGTTGACAGACCACACACTTTTTGCCGCAGCGGACCTCGGTTCGAACAGTTTTCATATGATAGTGGCCCGATGCACAGGGGGCCGGTTTACTGTGATTGACAGGGCCCGCACGGTTGTGCGACTGGCTGCGGGCATCGACAAAAGGGGCGGCCTTGAGCCGGAGACCCGGCAGCGTGCACTAGAGGCGCTCCGCCAGTTCAGAATCCATCTCCTGAAAGTGCCGCCTTCCAATGTGCGCGTAGTCGGTACCAGCGGTGTGCGGCGGCTCGATGATCAGGGAAGCTTTGTAACAGAGGCATCTGAGATCCTCGGACTGCCTATTGAGATCATCACAGGCGAGGAGGAGGCGCGCCTCATCAATCTTGGGGTTGCGGGTACTGGAAAGGATGAGGGGGTTGTCCGTCTTATTGTGGATATAGGCGGCGGCAGCACCGAGATTATAGTAGCGAGGGACAGAACCATACTGGTTGCCGAGAGCCTGCCTATGGGTTGTGTAGTCTTCAGCAATCTTTTTTTTCGAAATGGAAAGATAACGCCGCTCCTGTTTGCCGAGGCTCAGAAGGCTGCGGATAACACCCTTAAGGCGGTATGGGACAGATTCAGCGGCATGACCTGGCACGACGTAATCGGCACATCCGGCACAATCAAGACGACACGAAAAGTGATCACTTCACAGGGATGGGGTGATAAAGAGATTACCATGGATACACTGGACAAGGTTATAGGCGCCATGATCAATACAGAGAGTGTGGACAAGCTCCATTCCCTTAAAGGTCTCCCGCAGGACCGGGCATCTGTCTTCCCCGGCGGTCTTGCTATTCTGAGAAGCGTTATGAGACGATTTTCGATCAAGAGTGTGAAGGTTTCAAAGGCCGCGATGCGGGAGGGTATTATTCTTGACCTGTCGCGGGACTCAGGCTTCCCCTGCAACGCGTGAATATTTCTCCAGAAGGGCTGTCTGCGCTGCAAAAGGTTTGGCTTCTCCCGGTCCGGCTTTTCGATAAGTTCCGTCACTTTGCAGAATCCAGGCCTGGGAGTTGTCTTTGAGATAGTATTCGAGGTCGTCAATGAGCCGTTGGCGGAGTTCAGGCCGCTCGACAGGGAAGCAGGTCTCGACACGGCGGAAAAAGTTCCGCACCATCCAGTCCGAACTGGAACAGAACACCTCGGGTTTGCCGGCGTTTTGAAAATAGATGACACGGGTATGTTCAAGAAAGCGTCCGACAATCGAACGGACCTCGATATTGTCCGATATGCCCGGCAAGCCGGGTCTCAGGCTGCAGGTGCTCCTGATGATGAGCTGAATCTTAACCCCGGCCTTTGATGCCCGATAGAGCGCCTGAATTATTCCCGGTTCTGTCAGGTGGTTCAGTTTGACTATGATTCTTGCCGGATGGCCGTTGGCTGCATGAAGCGTTTCACGCTCTGTCTTGGCTGTTAATGCATCGTGAAGCGAAAAAGGCGCGTCAAAGAGTTTCTTGAGTTTGCCGACTTTGCCAAGACTTGTTAACTGCAGGAAGAGACGGTGGACATCCTCGGTAATCTCCCTGTCGCACGTGAAGAAACTGTAGTCGGTATATAATCTCGATGTACGAGCATGATAGTTGCCCGTTCCGAGATGCACATAATTCCGTATGGCGCCCTCTTCCTGGCGAGCCACAAGGATCATTTTCGCGTGTGTTTTATATCCGACAACACCATATGTAATGTGGGCTCCGGCGTCCTCGAGCCGGTTAGACAGCGCAATATTCGCCTCCTCGTCAAAACGGGCCTTGAGTTCAATTACAACAGTCACCTCTTTGCCTGCCCGCGCCGCTGCGACGAGCGCGTCTACGATTGCCGAATCCGGGCCTGTACGGTAGAGAGTTTGTTTGATTGCCAGCACGTCGGGGTCGCGGGCAGCCTGGGATACGAAGTCGATGACAGGGACGAATGATTCAAATGGATGGTGGAGCAGGATGTCCTTTCCCCGGATTCGTTCAAACATGTTGCTTTTCCCTGCTATCTTCCGTGGTATTTTCGGCGAGAATGTCTGGTATTTGAGGTCAGGCCGGTCAATCAGATCGTAAACGGCAATGAGCCTGTGGAGGTTGACAGGGCCATCGACCTGGAAGAGATCATCCTCCGTCAACCCGAATTTATCGAGCAGAAACCCGATTATATCAGAGGAACAGTTATCAGCTACTTCAAGCCTTACAGCATCGCCATACCTGCGCGACAAAAGCTCTCCTTCAAGTGCCCGCCGCAGGTCCGCGATTTCTTCCTCGTCCAGGTAGAGTTCGCTGTTTCGCGTCACCCTGAACTGGTGGCATCCCACGACCTCCATATGCGGGAACAGATTACCGATAAATTCATGGATGACGGAAGATAACAAGACAAAATCATACGGTCCGCTCCCGGTTTCATTTTGGGGCAGCTTTATGACACGGGGCAGGGATCTTGGCGCCTGGACGACTGCCATGCCCCCGCTTCGGCCAAAGGCGTCCTTTCCTTTAAGGGCCACGATAAAATTGAGACCTTTATTGAGGATACGGGGGAAGGGATGTGCAGGATCGAGACCGAACGGGCTCAGGATCGGCATTATATTATTAACATGAGCGTGCAGCCACTCTCTTTGCCCGGCTGTCCAGTTAGTTCGGGAAAGGAAGCGGATTCCTTCGTCGGCAAGCTCAGGGACCAACACTTCATTGTAGACCCGGAACTGCTCGACAACCAGCGCGTGCGAGCGAACAGCGATCCCTTTGATTATGTCGGCCGGTGCAATGTTGTCCGGCCCTGCCTGGACTGATCCCGACACAATTTTCTGTTTGAGGCCTGCCACCCTGACTTCAAAAAATTCATCGTGATTTGTGTCTGTTATGCAGAGGAATTTCAGTCTCTCCAGCAAAGGGTTCCCGGAATCCGTAGCTTGCGCAAGAACACGAAAGTTGAATTCAAGCTGGCTGAGCTGCCAGTTGATAAACAACTCCGGGCGTACTGAAGCGACCTCATGAGCATCGATGCGAGGCGCCTTTTTCGGCTTCATCAAGTTTATCCTCCTGAGAACATAGGCCGGTTTTTTAATTTACTTCTCTCAAATATCGGTGCCTATCATTTTACCACACTAAAGACGTGGAAGGGTTGCGCAATACGAGGCAGAGGGAAGAAATTCTCGACGCATTTTTTTCTGCGGAGAAACATATCCTTCCTGTATATTCCGTATAGGTTTCTCCGAATTCGCAATTGATTCGAATATGGCAAGAAAAATAACTGATTTTGATAATCACTCATTAAACGTGCTAAAATTAACGGTCTCGTAAAAAGTCCATATGCTGCGTTCTGCCCCAAAAAGTCTATCAACTTTTCGGGGACCCCGTTCTGAGCCGCACGCGCCTTGCCTATGAACTTTTTACGAAACCGTCTATTTTTAGTATTCTGTGAGATTGTTTTAGGGGGAATGTGTTGTCAAAGAATGGAAACGTAATGAAAACATTGCTGCTCAATCCTCCCTCCTTCGAGAACTTCGATGGGGGCGCGGGTTCGCGTTGGCCTGCCAGACGTGAAATTACATCGTTCTGGTACCCGGTGTGGTTATCTTATCCGGCCGGAATGCTGGAAGGAAGCCGTTTGCTGGATGCGCCTTCGCATGGAGTATCACCTGAGGAAACCATAGAAATAGCGAGGGCTTATGATTTTATCGTTGTATTTACGAGCACCCCGGGCTTTAAAAGCGACGTAGTCCTGGCCGAAAGGATCAAGGCTGCAAAGCCCGGCATCAAGATAGCTTTTGTCGGGCCGCATGCGAGCGTCCTGCCGGAGGAAAGCCTCAACGCTTCGCAGGCAATAGATTTTGTGGCAAGAAAAGAATTTGAATACACTGTAGTGGAGTTTGCCCACGGCAAGAGCCTGGAAGACATCAAAGGCGTGAGCTTTCGGAAGGACGGGCAATTCATACATAATCCGGATCGCGAACAACTGACTGACCTGGATTCCCTCCCCTTTGCCGTTGAAACTTATAAACGTGATCTCGACATAACAAAATATAATGTTCCGTTCCTGCTCCATCCGTTCGTCGCCTTTTACTCGTCTCGCGGTTGTCCGGCTAAATGCAGTTATTGTCTGTGGCCTCAGACGTTCAGCGGCCATCGCTGGCGGACGCGCAGCAGCGATAATGTGGCTGCCGAGGTGCGCCGCGCACTCGAACTTTTTCCCAACGTCAAGGAAATATTTTTTGACGATGACACCTTTTCCTGGGGCAAACGCCGGGTCCTGGATTTATGTGCGAAGCTGAAACCGATCAATTTTACCTGGTCATGCACTTCACGGGTCCACCCTGACTACGAAATGCTGAAGGCCATGAAGGAGGCCGGCTGCCGGCTGCTGATCGTGGGTTTCGAGTCAGGCAATCCGACCATACTTCAGAATATCTCCAAAGGGGCCTCGGCTGAGCAGGCAAAGACATTCATGAAGAACTGCAAGAAACTTGGACTCCTGGTCCACGGCGATTTCATCATAGGCCTTCCAGGGGAAACGCGGGAGACCATCGAAGAGACTATTAAGTTTGCCGAGGAACTCGACTGCGAAACGATCCAGGTCTCGATCGCTCATTCGTTCCCCGGCACTGCCTTGCATGATTACATGCTGACTCATGGCTATCTTACTGACGATGATATGTTTGATGAGTTGGGGCACCAGCTTGCCAACATAAAATATCCGGGCCTGACCCGGCACGAAATTATCGATGCCGTCGAGCGCTTTTACGGGCGATATTACTTCAGGCCCAGGATCATTTTCAGAATTGTCCGCCGGGCCATATTTGACAGAAAAGAGCGGAGCCGCTTGTACAAAGAAGCGAAAGAGTACCTCAGTCTCAGGTCAAAACGGAAAAAGTTTGTCAAAGACGCGGCAACCGAGCAGTCGATACGCTGCTCATAAAGACTTGAGCGCCCGGTCGATCCTCTTCAGTCCTGCCTTTATCGCGCACTGTATTGCCGAGGCGTATTCTGTTTTGTAGATCCTCCTGTTGAGGGGAGGGTTTTCAGAGGCTTTATAACTCGGATAATACTGGTCCATAATGTTGACATAAGTTTCCTTCGATATCTCATCTGCGATGAATCTTACTATTTTCTCTGTGCCTGATATGTTCCCGGGTAGCACCAGATGCCTTATAAGAAGCCCTCTTTCCGCAACCCCGTCTTCGTTAATTACAAGGTCACCCACCTGCCTGTGCATCTCCTTTATCGCCAGCTCCGCTTTTTCGGGGTAATCAGCGGCACCGGAAAATCTGGCGGCGTGCGCTTTATCGGAATATTTGAAATCCGGCATATAGATGTCGATAATGCCGTCGAGTATTTTCAATGTTTCTACGGATTCATATCCGCCGCAATTGTAAACCAATGGTATTTTAAGCCCTTTGACAGACGCCATTTTCAATGCTTTAATGATGGCAGGGACCTGATGAGTGGGCGTCACAAGGTTAATATTATGACAGCCGATATTCTGCAGATAGAGCATTATATCAGCCAGTTTTTCATGGGAGAGCTCACTGCCTTCGCCGGCGTGGCTTATCGTATAATTCTGGCAGAATATGCAGCCGAGATTGCAGTTGCCGAAGAAGATTGTTCCTGACCCCCGGCTTCCCACAAGAGGACGTTCTTCCCCGAAATGGGGCGCCCAACTCGAAACGAACGGCTTTTCACCGGTCCTGCAATAGCCTCTTTCCCCTCTGGTGCGGTCAACGCGGCATTCCTGGGGGCACAGGGTGCAGGACTGCAGAACTTTTTCAAGAGCTGTTATTTTTGTTGTGAATTCACTCCCGGTGAGAAAGGAATAAGCAGGTCTGAAATCTTCATGCATAAGGGAGAGGTTGAGCTTACTGGATGGCCGATATCCCATCGGCCATCCAACTAAACTCTACTTTGAGCTTCTGATACGCATCTCGTTATGTAGACCACTTGGGCCGCTGGGTAACCCTGCAAACAATAACCGCAACGATCAACACTGCCGCCGAAAGATAGAATGCATAATCAAGACTGCCTGTCATGTCTTTGATTGTTCCTGCCAGTCTGGCCATGAAGAAACCGAATCCCCATCCCAAAAATACCAATCCGTAATTGAAACCAAGGTTCTTTGCACCGAAGAAATCCGCTGTGAATGCCGGCAGAAGAGAAAGCCCGCCGCCATACTGCCAATAAGCTATGCCTATTGCCAGGAAAAGGAATAAAATGTTTTTTGAAGCTATAATGGAAGGCATCGCAAAGAGACACAGGGCTGAAATGATGCAGTTTACGGTGTACGCATTGGCCCTGCCGATTTTATCGGAATACATTCCGGTCCCAACCCTGCCCAATGCATTGATGGCTCCACCAAAAGAGACTATGATCCATGCGTTTGCCGCAAAGAAGGGAACATTTTTTGCGGCTGACGCCAATATCCCGGCGGCATTCGCAATAATCATGAGACCCGACTGTGTTGAACCAATGAAGAGTATAACCAATGCATAGAACTGCCATGTCTTGGTCATTTCACCTGCAGACCAATCGTGTGCTGTCTGCTTCTTTGCTGTGGCTGCTGCCGACGCTGCGGTCGAAACCAGCTGGGGAGGCACATATCCGGTCGGCGGCCATGCGAGGAGCTGCCCGGCAATAACAACGACGACTGCAAAGAAAATACCCAAGCCGATAAAGCTGCCTGAAATACCATAACTGTCAATAAGTTTTTGTGCCAACGGCGCGATATAAAGAGCTGCTCCGCCGTACCCGCCGACAACCAAACCGGCGATCAACCCGCGTTTATGCGGTCCGAACCACTTCAGTGCGGCCGGGGTGGGAGCTGCATAGCCGATACCCATACCAATTCCACCAAGGACACCGAAACCGACTATAAGGCCGGTATAACTTTTCATCAAACCGGCGAGTATGCATCCTACGGCAAGACACAGTCCGCCAAGGGTTGCTCCGACTTTGGGCCCGAACTTGTCCTGGATGCGACCTCCGGGAATCATGAATAATGCGAAAATAATGACACAAAGGGAAAATGGAGTGGCTGCTTCCGCGTTGTTCAGGAAAGTCCAACCCTCATTAATCCCGGTCATGGGCTGCCCCGCCGTTTTCACATTGATCAGTGCCTTGGCCCAGACGCTCCATGCATACAGGATTCCGAGACAAAGGTTTACTGCCGTACCTGCGAACGTGACTACCCACGCTTTGCCCGGCACTTTATCGGCCGCGCTGACATTAACTGTACTGGCTGCTTCCGCCATCTTTCCTCCTTTTTCGCCGGGGATAGTACAAGGCCTTTCACAGAACCCGGATTCGCGTGCAAGGCACTTAAGCCGTAATCCCTAAAACCTCAACTAATCTTCTGACAACGGTAACCCGACTTCATCCTGCCAACTTCAGATATTCCGCGATCCCTCCAAGACGCAGCGCAAAGATCTCTTAACCACATCGTTGAATATAACTTGTGCAAATGTATCATATAAAAAAACCTCATGTCAACCCAAAAATGTTGACGTTCTGGAACTGACGGTACTACAAAGATGATAGTGTCATGTCGTTGTGGCCAAATTATATTAATAAATCAAGTTGTTACATATTGCAAGATCGCATTGCCCACAATGACCGGGGTCGCCGGTAAGTAATAGACTTTTTGTGGTGGAATGATAATTATAGATACTTATTACTAGTTCTTCAAACCTGTACAGAGGGGAAAGCTCTTATTTCTGCGTCCCCGCTTTTTTGATGCCGTAGGTAAAATAAATTATCAGTCCGATAATAAGCCACACAACAAGCCTTATCCACGTATCTCTGGGAAGCCCTATCATCAAATAAAGACAGGCAAGAATTCCGAATATTGGCGTTGCCATGCCCCCGGGTGCCTTGAAAGCCCTTTTAGTTTCGGGATGCGTATACCGCAATACCAGGACGCCGGAACAAACTATCACAAATGCCAGCAGCGTACCTATGCTCACCAGTTCTCCAACAATACCGATCGGAAGGAGAGCAGCCAGCACAGCAGTGATGCTTCCGGTCACAGAGGTAATAATGTGGGGAGTTCTGAATTTTGGATGGACTTTAGAGAAAAAAGGAGGAAGGAGGCGGTCCCTGCCCATGGAAAAAAAAATCCTGGTCTGGCCCAGCAGGAGAACCAGTATAACGGAGGTCAAGCCGGCAATTGCCCCAATTTTCAGCAGGGGGGAAAAGAACTGCAGTCCCATGGCATCAAGCGCAACTGCAAATGGCGCGGGCCCATTCAATTCGTAGTAAGGGACCACGCCGGTTAAAACAAGAGCAACACTGACATACAGAAGCGTGCATATCAAAAGACTGCCCAAAATGCCTGCAGGCATATCCTTCTGAGGACTTTTAGCCTCTTGTGCAAGTGTAGATACGGCATCAAACCCTATATAGGCGAAAAAAATGACTCCAGCCCCTCTCATTACTCCGCTCAGACCGAAGACCCCGAAATCTCCCTTGTTAGGCGGCACAAATGGATGCCAGAGCGCGGGTTTTATAAAAAACACCCCCACCCCGATAAAAGCGAGTATGATACCAATTTTGATGAACACGATAATTGCGTTCACTGTTGCGGATTCCTTGATGCCGATCACCAGAATAACAGTGATAAAAAATACCACGACAACGGCTGGAGCATTGAAGAGCGCTCCAGTGGATACCCATCCATGCCGCGCAATATCATAAGTGAAAGGAGGGGACGCCAGGAATTGGGGGACCCTAATGCCCAAATCTTTCAGAAAGCTCACGAAGTAGCCGGACCATCCTATTGCAACCGTTGTTGCTCCGAGAGTATATTCCAGTATAAGATCCCAGCCGATTATCCATGCGATGAACTGTCCCAGTGTGGCATAGGCATAAGTATATGCGCTGCCTGCAGCAGGGATCATGGAGGCGAATTCGGCATAACATAGCCCCGCAAATGCACAGGCGAAAGCTGCAAGGATAAAGGACAAGATAATAGCAGGGCCGGCGATCTGCGCAGCAGCATGACCGGTAAGCACAAAAATTCCGGCGCCTATAATGACGCCTATTCCCAAAAGCACCAGACTTACAGGCCCAAGCGATCTTTTGAGCCCATGCTTCTCCTCGAACGCTTCTATGGTGAGGTCGGATAATTTCTTTCTTAAAAAAAGTCTTTTCATGATGCCCGGTCTATTATACCCAAACTGTCTGCGATAAGAATACGCGATAAAAATACGTTGAGAAAATCAGCCGGGACCTTTACAATAGGCGGGGACAAGCGGGATTATGTTAGAATAATTAATTAGGAGTATTGTGGAATATACAACGTCTTTTAAGCCTCTTACTATTAAAGGAAAAAGAATACAGATACCCATTGTGCAAGGGGGGATGGGTGTCGGTGTTTCCTTATATCCGCTGGCGAGCGCAGTTGCTTTGCAGGGGGGACTCGGCATAGTATCGAGTGCCTGTCTTGACCGTCTTGTTTCAAAAAGGACCGGCAAGAAACACAACACCTATGATGCGGCATACGAAGAGGTCTCTCTTTCCAAGAAAGAGGGCGGCTACGCGGGAATAAATATAATGGCCGCTCTTGTGCACGATTACACTGATTCGGTGCGGGGGGCGCTGGATGCCGGCGCTGATGCCATTATTTCAGGAGCGGGCTTGCCATTGACTCTGCCCGCAATCCAGCCGCCCAAAGACACTGCTCTAATCCCGATTGTGTCATCTACCAGGGCACTTGAAATTATATGCAAGAAATGGGGAAAGCTGGGTTACATGCCCGATGCCATAGTCCTGGAGGGACCGCTTGCCGGCGGCCACCTTGGTTTCAAAATGGACCAGGTATATCTGGAGTCCAATACGCTCGAAAATCTGTTGCCCCCGGTCAAAGACATGGCAATAAAATACGGCGATTTCCCCGTAATAGTTGCGGGCGGCATTTACTCTCATGAGGATATTGTAAAGTTCATGTCGATGGGAGCTGACGGCGTACAGATGGGCACCCGCTTCCTCGCAACTGAAGAAAGCAGCGCTTCCGAGGAATATAAACGGGCTGTAGTCGACTCGGGGGAGGAAGATATAGTCGTCGCCTTTGACCCCGGTTCACCCTGTGGCCTGCCTTTCAGGGTGATCAAGCAGTCACCGATGTATGTATCGGCTATTAAGCGGCTGAGAACTCCAAAATGTGATAAAGGCTACGTGCTGCTTAAAGACCGGGAAGGGAAGTTCTCTATTTGCCCGGCAAAGGAAAACAACGAGCACCATTTCTGCATCTGCAACGGTCTGCTCAGCTCCGCAGGCTACAACCCCGATAAAGAGGAACCTCTTTATACTGTCGGAACCAGTGCTGCCAGGGTCGACCGCGTATTGTCCGTTAAATCTCTCTTTGAAGAACTCTGCGGGAAATAAACCGCTGCTTACTTTTTTTTCTTACGGTCGGGTTCTTTTGCGCAGTATTCCCGTACTATCCTGTCAAGAAGACCGTTGATAAAAGATGCGGATTCGGCGGTAGAGTATTTTTTCGCTATCTCCAGGGCTTCGTTTATAGTCACCGCGCCCGGGATATCTTTCCGGAATAACAGTTCGTAAGCGGCTAACCTGAGTATATTTCTATCTATGCTTGCAATCCGGGAGAGTGTCCATTTTTCTGCAATTCGCTGAATGACGGAATCTATCGTCTCAAGATTTTTTATGGTGCCTGTTATAATGTCTTCGGCGAATGACTTCACCTCCGGTTCGACATCGCCGGCTTCGTTCCAGAAAGAATCGAGTTCACTTTTGAGTTCTCCCGGTTTCGCGTAACTTCTGGTCTTTCCGCCAGTGCCGTCAGAGAAGTCAATCCGGTAGAGGAACTGCAAAGCATGCTCTCTCGCTTTTCTTCTCTTCATAGACAGATCAAAGCCTTTTAACCACCTGTGCCATTTCTATAGCTGTAATTGCGGCGTCCCACCCTTTGTTGCCTGATTTCGTACCCGCGCGCTCTACTGCCTGTTCGATAGTATCAGCGGTGATGATTCCGAATGCGATGGGGACCCCTGTTTCCAGCGAGGCCGCTGCGATGCCTTTTGAAACCTCGGCGGCGACATAATCAAAATGCGGTGTTGCTCCCCTGATCACCGTCCCAAGGCATATCACTGCCTGGTAAGTTCCCTTCATCGCCAGTTTTTTTGCAATGAGGGGAATCTCGAAAGCGCCGGGGACTCTTACCACGTCCAAATCGTCTTCTCTGGCGCCGTGTCTTAACAGGGCATCGGTGGCCCCTTCGAGAAGCCGGGACGTGATAAAATCATTAAACCTGCTGACAATAATGCCGAACTTAAAACCTTTCGCCTGAAGTTCGCCTTCTATAATTCTCATGATTTGCCCTCCTCGAATATCTGTTAACCGACCCTTAATGCAATCCATATAATATCACATTATCGTCTGTGATTATTTCCTTTTGCGCTTGAAGCGAGACGCATTACGAGGGATAAAACAACTCAAACCTTCGTGTTCTTATATTGATCAGTATTCCGGCGGCAATAAAATTGCTCAGCAGGGCTGTGCCTCCATAGCTGACAAAGGGAAGCGGAACTCCCACAACAGGCATCAGGCTTAGGGTCATGCCGATATTAACGCAAAAATAGACAAAAAACATCGCGGTTATACCCACAGCCATGAGTCTTCCGAACTCGTCTTTCGCGCGGACCGCGGTATCCAGTCCGCGCAGGAAAAGTAACAGATAAATGCATAGAAGAAAAATGCTGCCGACGAAACCGCCCTCTTCCGCGTAAACGGCGAATATAAAGTCCGTATGCTTTTCAGGTAAAAACCTCAGGGGACCTTGTGTCCCCCTCAGGTATCCCTTGCCGATAATACCTCCTGAGCCAATTGATATCTTGGATTGTGTAATATGGTAGCCGATGCCTGACGGGTCGACCTCAGGGTCCATAAAAGCAACAAGGCGGTTTTTCTGATAATCCTTGAGCCCATCCCAGACAATGTGCCCCAGGAAAGGGACCGATACGATTCCTATCATCAGCACTACTGTTATGACCTTTCTGCTCACACCTTTGGAAACAGACAGTACGGTAAATAAAGATACCATGAGAATAGCAGTTCCCAGGTCGGGTTGTTTTATAAGCAATGCCAGGGGGACTATCGCAAACATGACAACGCTCTTCGCCGACATCTTCTCCGTGGACTCCAGGTCACTGGTGGCAAGATATGCCGAAAGGCCTATGATGAACAGAATCCTGAAAAATTCCGAGGGCTGGAATGAAAAAAAGCCTATGCTCAGCCACCGTTTGGCTCCCATGCTCGACCGGCCCGCAACAAGAACGGCAACCAGCAGGAACAACCCGATTCCATAGAGTTGGTAAGCATACCTGAAGAGCCACTTATAGTCGAAAAATACCATGGCAAAAAGTACGGCTATACTTATGATAAGCCATACTATCTGTTTTGAGTAGAAATCCGGATGCACGCCCACGCCGCCGGGAGGCCTCGTTGCGCTGTAAATCGTTACGATCCCGATCAACGAAAGACAAAGTACCAGACCGAAGGTAACCCAGTCAAAATTCTTGATCAGGAGCCGGTCAACTTTTATAATCATTCCGGGTCCCCCTGGGCATTTTCGTTGTTCCCGTGTGTAGAGGAACCGCTGCCGGGCGATGCGGGCGACGGTGCCGGAAAGTCACCGGCTTTTTTGATTGGGCCGGCAGTGGCGGCTTCAACGGGTTTAGGTTTTACCAGATATGCCTCAATGGCCCGCTTGGCAATGGGCGCCGCTGTTGTGGCCCCATGCCCGCCGTGCTCCACAAAAACCGAGAGTGCTATCTCAGGTTTGTCAACAGGTGCAAAGGCCACAAACCATGCATGGTCCATATATTTCTCGCCTGAGAATCCCCGCTGCTTTCCGACAACCTGTGCAGTGCCGGTTTTGCCGCCGATTAACAGAGCCTGCGACTGAGCGGCATGCGCCGTGCCGTTGGGCTCATTCACCACTCCGGCCAGAGCTTCTTTTATGATTTGTATTGTTTCAGGCTTGATCCCTAACTGTCCAACCGGCTGGCTCCCCCCCTTTAACAGGGAGAGCGGATAAATAGTACCGCCGTTGGAAAAGGTTGCCATCATCCTGGCCATCTGAATAGGCGTTACAGTAACATACCCCTGGCCTATCGCCGCATTGTATGTTTCTCCAAGGTACCACGGAGACCCTTTTTTCTGCCTCTTCCATTCGGTATTGGGGATCAATCCGCGCCGCTCTTTGATCAGCAGGTCGAGACCTGTCTCCCTGCCGAGACCCAATGCGGTTGCATATTTGTAGATCTTGTCTATCCCGAGCCTTCTGCCCACCTCGTAGAAATAAGAATCACACGATTCGACAATTGCCCGGTGAAAATCAATCGGACCATGCCCGCCTTTTTTCCAGCATCCGAAGGTCCATTTCCCATACTTTATTCCACCGGTACAATTTATCTTTTTGTCCAAATCTATAACGCCTTCTTCCAGTGCGGCCGTTGCCGTGATTATCTTAAAGGTCGAACCGGGCGGGTACTGGCTTTGAAGCGCCCGGTTGAGCATGGGATTTTTCTTGTCCTCCATGAGCGATACCCATTCCTGGTAAGTTATGCCTCTTGAGAATACATTGGGATCAAAAGAGGGCAAACTTTCAAGGGCAAGGATTTCTCCCGTATCAGGCTTTATCGCAACCAGCGCGCCGGCCTTGTCTTTGAACCCGTCCTCAACGGCTTTCTGGATATTGATGTCTATGCTGAGCTCAATGTTGTTCCCCTTTATCGATGGCCTCTGCTGGATGAGCCGTAATTCTCTGCCCAGTGCGTCGACCTCAATTATTTTTTCACCGGGCGTGCCCCGCAATTCCTTGTCAAAGACTGCTTCAACGCCCCACTGGCCTATAAGGGCATCGGGCGGGAAACCCCTGAACTCGGGATTGTCGAACTGGGCCGAAGTCATCTTGCCCAAATAGCCGATAATATGTGCGCCCACTTTGCCGAACAGGTATTCTCTGCCTACGTCTGTTTCCACAAAAAGACCGGGGAAGTCCGATTTCCCGGCTTCGATATGGGCAACTTCCTGAAAGCTCAACCCTTGTTTGAGTTTAATGGGAATGAACGGGCTGTTGTCTTTCCTGTTCAATTTCTCCTCAATTTCTTTCTTATCCATGCTCAGGAATACTGCAAGCGCATTAGGGTCAAGTCCTTTGAGGGTTTCAGGGCTTATGGAGACACTGAAAAAAGGCACGTCTTTTACAAGAGGCGTCCCGTTCCGGTCAAAGATAATTCCCCGCGGCGCCGGCGTTTTCACAATCCTCAACCTGTTGCTCTCGGAAAGAGCGCGGTACTTGTCCCCTTCCAGCACCTGCAGCTGCCAGAGCTTGAAACAGAAGAACAGCAAGACTGCAATTATTATATAAGAGCCTAAATGTATCTTCTTCAGTTTCATCGGGCACGCACACCTTTAATTCCCATGGTCTTATCCAAAATCATTTACGGTCGCAACAGTAATCCAAACGGCATATTAAAAAGAGACTGAACACATATGACCTGCAGAAGAGTGACGGAAGTGACATGAATTCCTGTAAACACCATGCGGGAGCCGATCAGCACCAATCCGTCGAAGAGTGTGAAAATGACAACAATGATCGCGCCCCACAGTGGAGTCCATTTAAATACCATGTCTGTAAATACAACCGGCGTCATAAGACCCAGCAGCCCTTTGCTCAGGACCCCCGGTCCTATTACCGCTCCGGATATGACATCCTCCATGAGTCCGACAAAGACCCCGAAAGCGACGCTTCCCAGTTCGGCCTTGCTGCCGGTGCTGCGCTGATGGCTTTTCAACCCGAAATAATAGACAAGAATGACCGTGAGATTGGAAAAGTCCTTTATAAAATAAAATTGTGTCTGCAGGAGGAAAACAAGCGCGACAAGAAGCATCCATTTCATGCCATTTATCAATGCAAATATCCTAACTTCTGGAGGGTTCGCGTTTCATCACTATTACATCTTCCGTCTTTTCACTTGACTGAAAAGGCCTCACCTCTAAGTATTGAAAAAATTCTATCCCTTCTTTTTTAACTTTACTCACTACCCCGACCGGCAAGCCTTCGGGGAATATTCCGTCAAAACCGGATGTTATCACAACTTCTCCTTTCTCAACGTTCTCCTCCGGGGGCACATATTTAAGAAGACAGTAATCATGGCCGGTGCCCGATATGACACCTTCGCGACGGCTGTTCTGAAGCCTGACTGCCACAGAAAAGTTGGAATCTTTCAGGAGCAAGACTTCCGAATAGGAATCGTGCACGGAATAAATCTTGCCGACGAGCCCTTGCGGTGTTATCACAGCCATGCCTTTTTCTATTCCGCTTTTCCCGCCCCTGTCCAGGACTGCAATGTTCAGCAGTTTGTCCGGCCCGCGTCCTATTACCCTGGCAGCCACTTCATACCTCGGCTCCCGCTCCTTGAGCGACAGCAGTGCCTTCAGTCGTTCATTTTCGAGCATGACTTCCCGGTACAGCTGTTTTTCAACAAGGAGCCGGTTGACCTCTTTCTTTAGATGATCGTTTTCATGAAACGTGTGCTGTATTCTTTCGATCCTCGTATCTATGTTTGACCTGAATTCGCTGATCGCATAATACGGATAGGATATTATATCAAGAAAGGAAAAAGCCTTTTTGTCGTGCTGGTAACTCATCAGGGTAAGCGTTGCCGAGACAAGAACAAACAGGATAAGAAGCCTCTTTTTGCCCGTTGACATTAATTAGTGCTGATAGCTACCTTTTGAAGAAGGTCCAGTTTGTCCAGCATTATCCCGCACCCCCTGACCACAGCAGTGAGGGGATCGTCGGGCAAAATCACCGGCACGCCGGTCTGCTCCCTTATGAGTATGTCGAGCCCCCGCAACAAAGCGCCTCCGCCCGCCAGGACGATGCCTTTGTCGACTATGTCGGCGGCGAGTTCGGGAGGAGTGTTCTCAAGCGTGACCTTGATGGTATCCAGGATAAGCCCTATGCTTTCCTGCAGCGCTTCCCGTATCTCATCCTCGGTCACGTTAATGGCTTTTGGTATGCCGGATACCAGGTCTCTTCCCTTGATCTCCATGGGCTCGGAGCTGTTGGTAGGATATGCCGAACCAAGGTCGATTTTTATACGCTCCGAAGTCCGTTCCCCTATCATAAGATTGTATTTGCGTTTGATATACGCCATAATTGCCTCGTCCATCTTGTCGCCGCCTACGCGCACAGCCTTGCTGTAAACGATTCCGTCAAGGGATATTACCGCTACATCCGTGGTGCCTCCGCCTATGTCTACAATCATATTCCCCGATGGCTCCCCCACCGGCAGCCCGACACCCACGGCAGCAGCCATCGGTTCTTCGATAAGGTATACTTCGCGCGCCCCCGAAGCATGAGCTGCATCTTTTACTGCACGCTGCTCCACCTGCGTTATGCCGGAGGGCACCCCGATTATCACACGCGGAGACACAAAGCTCTTCCGGTTATGGGCCTTTGTAATAAAATATTTAAGCATTACTTCAGTAGCGTCAAAATCCGCAATAACGCCGTCTTTCATAGGTCTTATGGCAAGAATATTCGATGGGGTCTTCCCGAGCATTTCTTTTGCCTCTATGCCTACTGCTACAGGGCGTTTATTGTCCCTCCTGATTACTACAACGGAAGCCTCATTGCAGATGATACCCATCCCCTTTACGTAAACCAGTGTATTTGCCGTCCCCAGATCTATAGCAAGATCATTTGAGAACGCCCCCAGTATCTTGTGAAAGAACACGTCACACCCCCTTTAGCCGGTAGCCAAAAAAACAATATATAGTTTAAAATTATGACCCGCAGTCCGCAGCTTCAGAGCCCTGCGTCAATAAGCCGTAAACTATGGGTAAATTGTCAAATCACCCTTCAACAACTTTGGTATTCGCCAGATTATCGCCAAGCCTCAGCCCCTCCTCATTCCCCAGCATCAACAGGAACTCCAGAGCGAAAACCAGTATCACAAATACCCATCCCAGCAGCGGTATCTTGTATAGAAGCAGCGAGAGGGCAAACGTACTGTTTCTCACCATCGAATCCCTGAAGGTCGAGGGAGTTCCGGTCTCCGGCGAGATTACTCTCAAGCGTATTATCTTCTTCCCAAGGCTCCTTCCATCAAAAAGGCCGTCACTGATAAGAAGGTAGACAAGGCCGGCAAAATACCCTACCTGGGGTACAGTTTTTATTGCGGCAGCAATAATTATTAAATCAACCAGCTTTGCCAGCACACGCAACAACAAGCTAGCCTTTGCAGTGTCCCCAGGCATTTTTAATACTATCAGAAGACGGTCAACTTTTTCAAGGACATCTGTACCCACAACGCCGGCCTATTGGCTCGTTGATCGGATGGGCCATAGAGGCCTTGACGTAACCGGGACCCGGAAAATCACGGATTTTTTGCCCGCCTTTATATTAAATTTTGTTGAAACGCAAGTTTCGCGGTAATTTTTTGTGTTTATAAGTGGTAAATTTTAATGTGTTATGCTACTATACTGCTCAATATATGCAACCGATAATAATTTCTATTTACGGTTTTGTTATGATATACTCTTTTGGAAAACTATAATAGCCAGAAAATTAATATAACTATAGGGGGTTTTTTTACTATGCTACAAAGAATGCAAAAGTTCTTAATTTTTCTGCAATTGCTGGCAACCCTGACAATAGTTGCACCCTCTTTCGTACATGCGGGAGAGATTCTGATAAAACCGGGGAAATTCGATCACTTCAACATCGCGCTTCCTGAAAGGATTGTTGCAGGAGAAGATACCACCGTAAGTCTCCAGGCTGTAGATGCGTTCAACAATGTCCTTTTTAATTTCGGCGATTTGGAGAGGGAGTTCCAGATTTGGGTTACAGGATCAGCCGTGGTAAGACCAACATCGTTCAAATCTCCATCTTTTGCCAACGGGGCTTTGACTGTCACTATGTCGGATAAGACTGCAGAGGTATTTACATTGTCCATCCGTGAAAGCGGCAGCCCAATTCCCATTATGTCGAAAGACCTGACTGTTTTCCCAAATAAGCTGACCTCTTTTATGATAAGAGCCCCCCGTTTGTCGCAGGCAGGTGATCCCTTTGACATAAAAATAGTTGCAAAAGATGCATACGGCAATACCGTGCTTGAACCTGTTCCCGGAAAAAACATAAACCTTATCTTCAAAGGCGATGCAGACCCCAAGATAGATATGCCTTCAATGCCCGATATCAAGAATGGGACCAGTACCGTTACGCTCGTATCGCAAAAGGCGGGATCGGCCCAGGTCGAAGCCAAAGACCTTATTACAGGCAGCGTAGGTGCAAGCGACAGGATAGAAATAACGAGCGGTCCCTTGAATGCCTTTAAACTTTTTGCGCCGAAGGATGTTATAGCCGGCGAGCCTTTCCAAGTGGATATGGTCGCTGTCGACCGTTTTAATAATATCGTAACTACTTACGGAGTTGCCGGTAGCGGCGTGGCGATCAACTCGACCGGTAAGTTGAAGCCTTTCCCGTCCACCATACCGGCGTATGAGTTTCTGAACGGACAGGCGAAAGTGGACCTGCGCTACGATATGGCAGAAGACATCCAGATCATCGCGACGGAAACGGTCAAAGGGCAAAAAGGCACGACTGAAATGATTCGGGTAATCAGTCCTGTTCCTGAGAGATACGAGGTTACAACACCCGAAACCGCAGTAGCCGGTCAGAAATTCAAACTGAAAGTAACTGTCTATAATCAGTTGAACCACGTGATCAAGAATTATAATCTGGTCGGCCCTGATGTGCTTTTGACCAGTACCGGAAGCGGGACCCTCGTGCCGAACAAGATCCCCGCATCGGAATTCATAAACGGCAACGCAGTCGTCGAAGTGCAGTACAACAAATCTGAGGCATTCGCTATCACTGCCTCTTCTGCGAAGACCTCAACGCCTTCATCTCCTGTGCAGCAGCAGCCCGCGGCAGTGAAGAAGCCTGCAGCGGCAGCAGAAAAACAGCCGGCAAAAGTATGTCCGCCTGCAAAACAGCCTAAGAAGACAAAAAAAGGAAAATCAAAAGAGGCTAAAGAAGGAGAGAAGGAAAAGAAGGGAAAGGAAGCCAAGGCCAGGGTGAAGCGCCAGATGGAAGTCACCAATATATCATTGGTCGAATCGAAGAAGAAATCAGTTGTGACAATACATATACCTGACGCGGACAGTTCGTTAAAATACGATGCAACGACCGAGATGGCAGATAGCAAGCGGTGGATAGTAGTTAAGGTGCGGCCCACGGTCAGCAAGGCGGAAAAAGCGTACAAGTTCACCTCTTCGTTTATCGGTGCCATGCAGGTTAATGAGGATGCTCAGGAAAAAGGTGTGGTAACGGTTAAGATTGAGCTCGTGAAGCCGTCTAAATATCATGTGACAAAAGAGAAGGATGCGATTTCCGTTAATCTGCATCAATAAACGGCAAAAAAAAGAATAAACGGGTGTATGTGCAGATGAGTGAATGAGTGGGCGCTTCTGCCCATATACCCGTTCCCCCTCCTTGAAATAAACAATGGGATTTCTCGATAAATTAAAATCAGGTCTTTCCAGGACCAGAAAGAATATTGTCGAGCGTGTTGAGACTGTTCTGCTGAACAGGACAATCGATGACGCTGCAATCGATGATATCGAAGAAATACTCATAACTTCTGATATAGGGGCAGAGGCCACTGCTGAAATCACCGGCTTTCTCAGGACAAAGGTGAGTTCGGGTGAGATACACACTTCCAGGGACGTGAACAACGCCCTTAGAGCCAAAATGGTCTCGCTGCTCGGCACGCATCAACCGCTCGTCATCTTCGGAGAGCCCCCCTTCGTCATCCTGGTTGTAGGGGTCAACGGCGTCGGGAAGACCACGACAATCGGCAAGCTTGCTTCACGGTTCATATCAGAAGGAAGCTCGGTGCTTATAGCCGCAGGGGACACTTTCAGGGCAGCGGCCATAGAACAACTCGAAATATGGTCCGAACGCACAGGCGCGGACATTATAAAGCACCAAAGCGGCTCAGATCCCGCATCTGTTGCATTTGATGCCGTTGAAGCAGCCAGGGCACGCGGCATCGATGTTGTTATCATCGACACTGCGGGAAGGCTCCATACGAAAAGTCCGCTCATGGACGAGCTGAAAAAAATAAACCGTGTAATTAAAAAAGCAATGCCCGATGCCCCCCAGGAAATTCTTCTCGTAGTAGACGCGACAACAGGGCAAAATGCGCTCAGGCAGGCCCACATATTCAACGAGGCGGTCGGCATCACCGGCATTGCCCTGACTAAGCTGGACGGCACCGCCAAAGGCGGCATAATCTTTGCGATCAAAAAAGACATCGGTATTCCGGTCAGGCTTATAGGAGTGGGCGAGGGCGTTGATGACCTCAAGGATTTCAATCCCGCAGAGTTTGCTGCTGCGTTGTTTGAATAAGACTGCTTACCCCTTAGTGCTTCAATTCTAAGGCACTCTATGCTAAAACGTCGACGAGAAGCAGTTCTGCATTATGATCAGTAGAGATATGCAACTCCCTGATCCCTATAACCTGGGCCGCTCCGAGGACGGAGGTCCGGTTGCCGTTTACTTCCACGGAATCTCCTTCCAGCACATAGATATATGCTCCATGACTTTCCTTCAGGGTATGCTTCACACTATGCCCTTTTTGGAGGAAGCAGGAATACACGCGCGCATCGGAATGAATCGGGAGCGCACCCTCATGCTCATTCGAGACGAGCGGAAGCAGCCTGTCCGTCCTCTCCTTTTTATCCACTGCCTTTTGCTCTACATAGGAGTCCAGGCCGCTTTCAAAGGGAATGAACCACATCTGAATGAATCGCATCGGTATGTCGGACCTGTTGTTGATCTCCGAGTGCCACAAGCCCTTGCCCACTGTAGTATGCTGTACCCAGCCTTTTTTAAGGACATCGCCTTTGCCGCGCTGGTCTGCATGGCGGAATTCCCCCTCAGCGCAATAGGTGACAACCTCGATGTCGTGATGCGGATGAAGCGGCCAGACAGCACCGGGAGAGAGAGTATCGTCATTGAGGACCCGCAGTGTGCCGAAATGCATGTGTTCGGGGTCACGGTAGTCGCCAAAGGAGAAATGCCAGCGGCCATTAAAGTCGCCATTCTCTATTTCTCCCCGGGTCTGATAGATGCTTTCCGGTTTACGTATGATTATCCGGGACTTTGGAATAGACTTTTCATGATTTGACATGTTTATGCTCCTTGTTAAACGTTATGTGTCAATACTGCTTCATATATCCAATATAACGCTTTCAAAAAAACTGTCAAGTTCATCATCTGTTCGAAAAGCAGGTTGTGCGTTGCAGATGTAATGCTGGAGAGGGCGAGGGAATTCGGCTATTCTCTGAATAGCTACTGCTCTGTCTGGGTGAGGCTTCCGATTTTCCGTATTTTCTTATAACGCTCTTCTATCAGTTTCTCCACTGGTTTCGATCCAAGCACTTCAAGCGATTTTACGATATGCTCGGCAATCTTTTTTGCCGTTGCCTCAGGATCACGATGTGCGCCCCCCAGCGGTTCGGGAATAACATCATCTATAATCTTGAATGCCTTCAGGTCCTGCGCCGTAACTTTAAGGGCTTCCGCTGCCCTGGAAAAGTCATCGGCTGAGAGGTCGCCATTTTTCTTCCACAGAATAGCTGCACAGCCCTCCGGGGAAATGACGGAGTAGACGGCGTGCTCCAGCATAAAGAGCCTGTCTGCCACACTCAGGGCAAGTGCGCCGCCGCTGCCGCCTTCACCGATAACAATTGATATTATCGGCACTTTAAGTTCGGACATCTCCATCAAATTGGCTGCAATGGCCTCTGCCTGGCCCCGTTTTTCAGCACCCATGCCCGGATATGCACCCTGAGTGTCTACAAAGGAGATCACCGGTTTCCTGAACCGTTCGGCAAGGCGCATAAGCCGCATTGCCTTCCGGTATCCTTCGGGATGAGGCTGTCCGAAATTCCTGAGAATCCTTTCCTTTGTTCCTCTCCCTTTCTGGTGACCAATAATTACGGCCGTATTGCCGTTGATTTTTCCGATGCCTCCCACAATAGCGGGATCATCGCCGAATCTCCGGTCACCGTGCAGTTCTATAAAATCCTGCACAATCAGGTTAATGTAATCCAATGTATACGGACGTTCGGGGTGTCGTGCAATAAGGTTTTTCTGCCAGGGAGTGAGACGTGAAAAGATATCCAGACGTAATTCTTTGGCCTTTTTTGAGAGGCGTTTTATTTCAGAGGCGATATCTATTTCCTTGCCGTCTGAAAGCTTCTTCAGCTCCTCTATCTTTGTTTCAAGTTTTTCAAGAGGTTTTTCAAAATCAAGGTAGTAACTCATTTAGGTTATTTTTACCTTATTGCCTGTAATCCGTTCCACTTCTGTCAAGAAGTTGACGGTTGGTTTAAGCTGCGATGCTATGATAACACAATATTCGGGAAGATAAAACCTGAACGATACTGATATGCCGTTTTTTCCATTAGTGTCAAAATTCATCAACTTTCTTATTATCCGGAACGTTTCGTTCAATGGCGCGCCGCTGTCGTATTTGACGGAAACCTCGTATTTTTCCTTGACCTCCATATCAGTCAAATCCCGGATATCCCTAGCCATAATTTTGGCCCCTTTCTCCGCCCTGAAGACCTGACCGCGTATCATCAGCAAATTACCTTTTTTCAAAATCCGGGCATTGTCTCTGTACAAGGCGGCGTATACCATCACGTCGCAACTCCCGGTTTCATCCTCAATAGAGAGAAATGCCGTCACTCCCTTCTCTTTTGCCTTGCTCTTTATCTCGTTGATAATGCCTGCAACGCAAATATCGGCGCGGTCTTCTTTATCAGCAACATGGGAAATCCTGCTGACATCCATAGGTGTGAGCGTTTTCCGGTACCGTGACAGCGGATGACCTGAAATATAAAAACCGAGCGCTTCTTTCTCATATTGGAGCAGGGTTTTTTCATCCCAGGGCTGCATCGTGCTGTCAGCGTAATCGGCCTCACCAAAAAGCCCCGGTCCCATATCGGCTGACCGCAGAGGAGATGAGAAAATCTCCATAGCTTTTGCCCGGGCCCAATTCGGCGAAGCATTATGTGTTATGCGCACTGAATCTGCTGATGAAGCATCATTGTCCTCGACAATGGCATCAAAAGCCCCGGCTTTGATAAGGCTTTCAATGACCTTCTTGTTCACCCGTTTATTATCGACACGTTTCAGGAAATCGGCGAATGATGTGAAAGTGCCGTTTTGACGTTCTTTTAATATTACCTCAATGGCCGCAGAGCCCACGCCCTTGACCGCTTCAAGACCGAACCGCACGGAATTGACGAAAATTCTGAATTCCCGTTCGCTCACATTAATGTCAGGCGGCAGAATCTCTATTGACATGCTTCTGCATTCATTTATGAGCTTCACCACTTTGTCGGTGTCCCCCATGTCCGTACTAAGGTTGGCAGTCATGAACTCTACCGGATAGTGGGTCTTCAAATAAGCTGTCTGGTAAGCAAGGAAGGCGTATGCCGCAGAATGAGATTTGTTAAAACCGTATTCAGCAAAGAAAGCCATCAACTCGAACAGCCTCGCAGCCTTCTTCTCGGAAACACCGTTTGCTATGGCCCCTTTGATGAAGACCTCTTTCTGCTTTTCCATTTCCTCGGGCTTCTTCTTGCCCATAGCCCTTCTCAGGAGGTCCGCCTGTCCGAGGGAGAAGTTGGCTATTATGTTCGCAATCCTCATAACCTGTTCCTGATAGAGAATGACGCCATATGTCTCATCGAGAATTGTTTTCAACTGTGGAAGTTCATATTCAACTTCTGTTTCGCCCCTTTTCCTTTTTATAAAATCATCGATCATGCCGCTGCCTATCGGACCGGGACGGTACAACGCAACAAGAGCAATCAGATCTTCAAACCGGTTCGGCTGCATTTTAACGAGAATATCCCGCATCCCGTCGCTTTCGAGCTGGAAGATGCCGGTGGTCTCGCCTGAAGTGAGAAGCTTGTATGTCGCATCATCGGCGAGGGGGATTTCAGACAGGCTTATCAGCTTGCCCTGTTGCTTTATGTACCCTACAGCCTTATCCAGAACGGTCAGTGTTTTCAGCCCGAGGAAATCAAACTTCAGGAGTCCGACGCTCTCAATCGCCCCCATATCGAACTGAGTGGTAATAGTGCTTTCCGAGGGATTCTTATACAAAGCGGTAAAATTGGTCAAAGGTTCCGGCGCAATTACTACCCCCGCAGCATGCGTGGAGGCGTGGCGCGAAAGGCCTTCGAGTCTTTTCGCAATATCGAGCAGCTCTTTTACGGTCTGGTTGCTGTCATAAAGTTCCTTTAATTGCGGCTCCAGTTTGATCGCCTCATCAATATTTACATTATTGGCCGGGACAAGTTTTGCAATACGGTCCACCTCCGCATACGGGATATCGAGCACCCTTCCAACGTCCCGTATGGCTGCCTTTGCCGCCATAGTGCCGAAAGTGATAATTTGGGCTACGTGGTCGTCACCATATTTCGCGGCAACGTAGTCTATTACTTCCTGCCGCCTGTCCTTGCAGAAATCCACATCGATGTCCGGCATGCTTATTCTCTCGGAATTGAGGAAACGCTCGAAAAGGAGGGTGTATTTGATAGGATCGATCTCGGTGACGTCAAGGCAGTAGGCGACAAGACTGCCCGCTGCAGACCCCCTGCCGGGCCCTACAGGAATATCCCGGCTCCGGGCATAACTGATGAAGTCCCATACGATAAGGAAATATGATGAATATCCCATCTTTTTTATTACTTTAAGCTCCATGGCAAGGCGGTCGGCATAGTGCGCGGGAATGCCGTCCCTGAACTTTTCCCGAAGCCCTTTTTCAGCCAGTTCTTTAAGGTAGCTGTCAGGGGTTGTCCCGTCAGGCACATCGTATTTTGGCAGCAAGCTCCTGCCTAACTGGAATTCCAGATTGCACCTCTCGGCAATCAGCCGGGTATTCGCGATTGCCTCAGGAACTTCACGAAATGCATTCTTCATCTCATCAGGCGATTTAAAATAAAATTCATCCGTCGCCATTTTCAGCCGTTTCTCGTCCTTTACGGTCTTTCCGGTCTGGATGCAGAGAAGGATGTCGTGGGCACGCGCATCCTCCTTCTTCAGGTAATGGCAATCATTCGTGGCAACCAATGGAATATGAAGTTCACCTGCCAGCTCGATGAGCTGTTTGTTGACTGCCTCCTGTTCGGGGAGGCCGTTATGCTGGATCTCGAAATAATAATTCTCCGGTCCAAGGATATGCTTGTACCGCAAAGCCGCTTCGCGCGCCTTGTCCTGATTCCCGTATCTGAGATAATAGGGCACCTCGCCTTTAAGGCAGGCGCTCAGGCCTATCAGCCCGCCGCTGTATTGTTCAAGAATATCCTTATCGATCCTCGGCTTGTAATAGAAGCCTTCAAGATAAGCCTTTGTGACGAGCGTGGTAAGGTTCTTATAGCCGGCACTGTCCCGCGCAAGCAGGATCAGGTGGAATGCCGCTTCTTCAGCCAGATTGCTGTCCAGGTTCGTCTTTGTCCTGTCAAACCTGTTGCCTGGAGCGACATATACTTCACACCCTATTATAGGTTTTATCCCCCGTTTCACCGCTTTTTCGTAAAACTTGACGGCGCCGCACAGGTTTCCGTGATCGGTGATGGCCAGGGCAGGCATCTTATAGGCTATCGCCTGCTCAATGAGCTCATCGATTTTAATTGCACCGTCCAGAAGACTGTACTCAGTGTGCAAATGGAGGGAGACAAAATCAGAGTGCTGCATGAAAAATTTTACCGTTAAAGGAATGCCTTAGTCAAATAGAACATTTAAATATCGGTCCGCAATACCTTGGCGCCTCTGATCTTTCGCTCTTTCAGTTCACGGAGGGCCATGTTTGCCTCTTCAAGCCGGTATTCCTGAACTTCCGGTTTTATCGGGATATCTGCGGCGAGGGCCAGAAATTCCCCGATATCTTTCCGCGATATGTTGGCAACGCTTTTTATTTCTTTTTCCATCCAAAGGTCCCGCGCATAATCGAGCGCAAGTACACTCTCTTTATCCCGCTGCTCTTTTCTGATGGCGTTGATCACGAGTCTGCCGCCCTTTGCCAGATTGCCCAGAGCGGCTACTACAGGCTTCCATGCCGGCGTGGTATCAATGGCACAGTGGAGCCTGCCGGGGGGCGCATCCTCAAAATCCCCTGCCCAGGCAGCTCCGAGTTCGCGTGCAAATTCCCTTTCACTTTCAGTCCTTGAAAATACGTAAATGTTTGACTGTGGATACTTGTGCTTCACCATTTTAAGCACCAGGTGTCCTGACGCCCCGAACCCGACAAGACCAATATTGTCGCCATCCCCCATGCCGGTCAGACGCAGCGAGCGATAACCTATGGCGCCTGCGCACAGGAGAGGCGCGGCCTCTGAATCGGAAAAAGCATCGGGGATTCTGTAGGCGAAATCTTCGGCTATAATAGTGTATTCAGCGTAACCGCCGTCGGCATCCCTTCCTGTTGCCCTGAAATCATTGCACAGGTTTTCATTACCTTCCCGGCAGAAGCGGCATTTCCCGCATGCGGAGTTGATCCACCCTACTCCGACGCGATCTCCTATCTTGAAACGCCGCGTATTGTGGCCGGCTGTTTCTACTCTTCCCACGATCTGATTATCCCATCCATAGTGCTCTGCCCTGTGCCGTACCTGTTGTCGAACAGGTGTTTTGTATAAGCATCATTGACTGCCACTATGGGATACCGGAGAGCGCCGTCCTTTGCCATTGCCTTC
>JADFXU010000032.1 GCA_015233365.1 Nitrospirota bacterium
CGGGTGAGATGAGGACTTCCTACGCCGCACATATGGCCCAAACATATAACGGTCTTGTTTCAACTCTGACTGCCCTTGGAAGAACAGAAGAAGCATTCAATTTCAGTGAAAGGGGAAGGGCCAGGGCGTTTCTGGATATGCTCGGAAACAGAGTGGATCTTTCAAGAGGCAGGGACTCATCTCTGATCAAAGAGGAAGAGTATTTGAAAAGGAAGATCGGTGAACTGGCTTTAAGGGAACAGGAAGTCGGCGGTGACGTGAGCGGTGAACTTGAGGAAGCAAAAAAACAATATGCCCTGTTTCTTGAGAAATTAAGGAAAAGCGACCTGGAACACGCTTCCCTTGTGTCGGTGGAGCCGATGACGCTGACGGATTTGCAGGCAATGCTAAGGCCCGGTCAAACTGTAATCGAATTCCACGTACTGAATAATGCAACTATCGCCTGGTTGATAACAAGAGACCATATACAGTCATCGGTCATTAAGCAGAGCAGAAAAGCCCTTGCCGCGAAGGTAAGCGATTACCGGGAATCTATTGAGTCAATTACAACTGATGAAAGGTCCATTAGAATAAAAAGTACTGAGAAACCCTCATCCGAAGCCAAAACTGAAACTTATTTGTCCGGAGCGAAAGTTGAAAAGAGGGCAAGGGAGCTTTATTTGACGCTCCTGGGCGGGTTTAAAATAGACCCTGGGCAGGAGTTAATAATAGTCCCTCATGACATACTGCATTATCTTCCTTTCCATTCGCTCGTTTTGCCGGACGGTAGTTTCCTGCTGGAAAAAAATCCGCTTTCGTACCTTTCCAGCGCAAGCCTGATGAAGTTCACTGCGGAGAAAAGAAAGAAGGCGGGCAGCAAATTACTCGCTTTCGGCAATCCGGACCTCGGCAATCCGTTATACGACCTGAAGTATGCTGAAAAAGAAGTGAACAACATAAAAACAATATATCCGGAATCCGAAATATATCTCAGGAAAGAGGCCACAAGAACAAGGGCCATTAAGTTGTCCGGCAATTTTGACATAATCCATTTTGCAACTCATGGCGAATATGACGACAACGATCCTCTTGCGTCTGCACTCAGACTTTCACCAGCCGGGGCCGACGACGGCAGGCTCACGGCAGAAGACATATTCAAGATGAAGATAGGCGCTTCGCTCGTGGTTTTAAGTGCCTGTGAAACAGCACTTGGAAAGATCAACCGCGGCGACGAAGTGATCGGTTTCACCAGGGCGATTATTTACGCAGGCGCCCCATCCGTTATCACGACTCTCTGGCAGGTGAGCGATGTGGCCACTTATATTATGATGCAGGATTTTTATAAGAACCTTAAGAGCATGCGAAAAGCCGATGCGTTAAGGACTGCCCAGCTCGATCTGATGAAAAACTACCGCCATCCCTTTTTCTGGGGTGCTTTTGTGCTTACAGGCGATCCCGAATGAAATACAGTATGTAAAAATAAAGCGCGTGTTCTCATAAACGAAACGCACCCGGAGTTAATCAGGGGAACAGTTTTACCTGGTCTTCCCTCAACCTGGGGAAGTTCTCCTTCGGGAAATGGAAGAGAGGTTTGAAAATCCTGTTCATCATGAAGAACAACTGCCTGCACTTGTAAGCGTCATGGTGTGAGTCTCCCTTTTGTTCGGATGCCTGCCAGCTTTGCTCGTCGGTTATCCGCAATTCGACCGGAAGGGTGTGCTGCTGGCTTTTCTTGTTGAGCCGGTTTCTTCTGACGTATAAGGACGTTCCCGGTACAATGACTTTATTGGTTTTGGCAGTGCGGTGGATCGGAAGGGAAAAATTTATCTTGCACTGGAACTTCCTGTGGCCCTGAGAAGTATACAGGTTTTTTGCAGCGTTGATGCTCAGGGCCTTAAAGAACAGTTTCGCATTGGCCAGCAGCTCTTTTTTCCGGGGCATTTCATTTCTGCCCTCACTGTGAGAAAGGCTGACCATAAGCCGGCGCACGGCCTCAATCATGCTCTCCGGGTTGTCGAAGAGCGTCTGGGTTATGGAATGAGAGACCGTGTTTTCCTGCAATATGACACCTCTCTTCTGCAATGCATGAAAAAGCGTGAGCGTGTCATCTCTGCTCTTCAGTATGAAAGTGATCGCAAGGATGTCCCTGATATCATGGGCTTCCCCCTCCACGTCCTTCCCCAACTTGGTGAACATGCTTTCAGGGCTTTTTAACCTTGCTTTTATGTCGGCGATGTCCACTTTTACGCCGTCTCCGCTGTCAAAGACCAGACATTTCTTTTTTTTGTCCAACGTCATCGACTCTTTCAGCTTGTGAAAAAAAGTGGAAATCTTGACGAACGCCCTTTTGGCAGACTCGCCTTCCGGCAGGGAAACCGGGCTTTCCCAATTGTAATTGTACAGGTCGTCAAGATTCTGTCCCTTCATCTCAAGAAAGAACCCAAGATGTGCGTAATCGTTTATGTCCTGGCTGTCTTCTTCGATTGACTTGATCAAATGGCCCATCTTGAGCATTGCACATGCAATCTGCTGCCATCCGGCCGGGACTTTCATGTTTATCTCCGCATTGCCGGAAAAGACATAGGGGTATTTTTTTGATGAGGCGAGAAGAAAAAGATGACGGGGATCTTTACCGGCAACATTACGGAACTTTGCATTATTCAAGATAGATTCAATCTCTCCGATAGTTTTCAGACAATTACGATAGAGTGCCGTGTTCCGTGACCTCAGGGCAGCCAGCCCTCTCAGTTGGGTCTTTACAAAGGGAAACAGCCAAGTCAAAAAGTAGCTGTAAACACGTTCAACATACTCCTGAGCCCTTTCCCTCTCGCTCTTTTGCAATTCATCCTTGCCGAGCGTATCAAAACCCCTGTTGCCCATCATCCTGGTCGCCCGTTTGAGGGCTGATTCATAATCTATGGAGCGTAACAATAAATAAGGGGTCATCTCAGTCCTGTCAAGGACAGAACCGAAAATGTCGTGATAGAGTTCCTGTCTTGATAATATATGTTCCACTGTTTTATTTCATTGCAGCTTCTTAAGGAGCCAGGCCATATTTTCTCCGAGTGCTTTCATGGTCTGCAAGCCTTCTTCGTCTTTTTCCACCTCGCCGATCTCCCTGCCGAAAGCTAAATTCCAGTAGCTGGAACCGGGGATGATCATCTGGCTGATTAGAAAGAAATGGTTGATCGTGTCGAAAGCATGGATACTGCCTGCCCTGCGGGCCACTACGACGGCTGCCCCGGCTTTGCGCCTGAACATATCGCCGTTGGCCCTCGCTGTCATTCCCGATCTGTCTACCAGCGCCTTGAGTTCGCTTGTTATATCGGCAAAATAAGTGGGGGAAGCTAAAATAATGCCATCGGCCCCTGCCATCATATCAATGCATTCGTTGACAATATCATCTTTGACCGAGCAGTGTTTATCCTTGTTGCTCCAGCATTTGTAACAAGCAATGCATCCGTGGATTTTTTTTCCGGACAACTGCATCATCTCTGTCTGGATCCCTTCCCTCTCCAGTACGTTGAACACCTGCCTGACAAGTATTGCCGTATTTCCGTCTTTACGGGCGCTTCCGTTGAATGCTATAACTTTCATGGCGTATATACTCCTTTCTTGGGTTTGATATTGTATTGTGCATATTCCGGTACATTTCTTCCAGTTGTCACTATTCAGGGGCAATCGTGAGATGAATTTACGGATAACGCATTTTAAATATTGCTTTTTCCGTACATTATTTGATAATCTTTTTTTATTTACCAATAAGCTATTATTATTTACGCTTATTGGCGCTGAGTAAAGAGCGCCGCGATAAAGGGGCCGGACGTATGAAAGCAGAAGATACATTCGGGCAAATAAGTCACGACAAGGCGGAAGACACAGTGAAGATAGATGAAAACAGTTTCAGACGCTTAATAGACCGCAATCCTGTTGCTATGGCGGTAGCGGACAAAAAAGGCAACTTCCTGCATTTTAACAACAGGTTCTTGGAAACATTCGGATACACCATAGAGGATATTCCTACGGTGGATGACTGGTGGCCCCTTGCTTACCCTGACGAAGAATACAGGCAAAGGGTCATGAGAGGCTGGGGAGCGGCCGCAAGCAAAGCAATAGAAAACAAAAAGGATACAGAAAGTCAGGAATGGAGAGTTACGTGCAAGGACGGGACGTTGCGTGACATCGAGTTCAGGATGGCTTCACTGCAGGATGTAAATATAGTAATATTTTCCGACATAACAGAGCGCAAGAAAGCCGAGGAAGCGTTGCTTGAACAAGAACGTTATATGACGAACCTTATCCAAAACTCTCCGATGGCCACATTCGTTCTGGATTGTTCGCACAAGATTAAAATCTGGAATAAAGCATGCGAGGAACTGACCGGATGCAAAGAGTCCGAGATGCTCGGCACCGACTATCAGTGGCAACCCTTTTACAGCCGCAAAAGGCCGACCGTGGCAGACATAATTCTCGACGGCAGTTACGATAAGCTTCCGGTGCTTTATAAGACCTATTCGAAGTCGGCATTGAATCCCAAAGGTCTGAAAGCTGAAGGATGGTACAACAGCCTTGGCGGCAAGAAAAGATACATTATTTTTGAAGCAGCACCGATTTTCAGCAGCAAGGGAAAACTGTTGGCAGCCATAGAAACACTTCAGGACACCACAGAGAGCAAAAACCTCGAAAGTGATCTCCTGCAACAGGCTTTATACGATTCACTAACCGGCCTTCCGAATCGAATCTTGCTGCGTGATCGTATTCAAAATCTGTACAACCACAAGAAAAGACAGCCGGAAGTGTGTTTTGCGGCACTTTTTGTAGACCTGGATGACTTCAAGAAGATCAACGACAGTCTCGGTCACATGATAGGAGATGAATTGCTTCTGTCTGCAACAAAGCGGCTTCATGATGCAATAAGGCCCGGGGATACCATATCCAGATTCGGCGGAGATGAGTTTGTCGTGCTTCTCGATAGCGTCAGCGGCACGGAAGACGCCATTAAGGTCGCTCAAAGAATTCATGAAGTGCTTTTGGAGGCGTTTCATCTGGAAAGCCATGAAGTATTTATCTCATCAAGTATAGGTATTGCCCTTTCCGAAAGCGCTCAAGACAATCCTGATAATCTTCTGCGCAACGCAGACATAGCTATGTACTGTGCAAAAGAAAGCGGAAAGTCCAGGTATGTGCTTTATGATGCCTGTATGCATGACGCAGTCATAAATTCTGTCTGCATTGAAAACGACCTCAGGAAGGCCGTGAAAATGGGAGAAATGTCAGTGCATTATCAACCCATTGTGGACATCCGGACAAATACAGTGGCCGGGTTTGAAGCGCTTGCCAGATGGCTTCATCCGGACAAGGGATACATCCCGCCTATGCATTTTATTCCGGTAGCCGAGAAGATCGGATTAATTGATGAAATAGGAGCATCGGTGCTGAAAAAAGCATGCATGGATATCCGGAAGTTGAATTCTGATTATTCCTATGATCCGCCTCTCTATGTAAGCGTAAACTTGTCGGCAAGACAGTTTAACAACATGCTTCCTCAGGTAATTGCCCAAATTCTCACAGAATCCGGGTTTGAAGGTGGAAACTTGCGGCTTGAGGTCACAGAAAGCACTATCATGGAGAATATATTGACGGCATCTTCCGTTTTATTCGACATAAAAACGATGGGGGTACAGGTATACCTCGACGACTTTGGCACAGGCTATTCCTCTCTGAACTATCTCCACAAATTCCCGGTAGATGCACTGAAGATCGACCCCTCATTCACGCGGAATATACGTGAGGACAAACAGGCAATGGAAATTTTGAAATCAGTTTTCAAACTTGCGAACAGTCTCGATATGAAAATGATTATAGAAGGCGTTGAAAGCCAGGAAGCGCTCAGCGTCTTCAGGGACCTCGACTTCCAGTTCCTGCAGGGATTCCTGTTTTCGAAGCCGGTGCCGCAGGAGAAATTATTTGCCTTAATGAATAAATCCCGCTTTATAGTGGATGCTACCCTTTAAGAAGCAATCAGGAATTCCAGGAGAGCTTTTTCCGTATGCAGTCTGTTTTCAGCCTGATCAAACACCGCACTCTGAGGCCCGTCCATGACCTCGTCGGTTATTTCCTGTCCCCTGTGTGCAGGAAGACAGTGCAAAACAACGGCATCATTCCCTGCACGACTTAGCAAAGCACTGTTTACCTGGTAATCGGCAAGTAGCGATATCTTCTTTTCAGCCTCTTTTTCCTGCCCCATGCTTACCCAAACGTCCGTATAAATAACATCGGCCCCGGCTACAGCCTCAGCAGGGTCTTTAACAACGGTTATTGCCCCTTCAGAGCTGCTCCGCGCCCTCTGCAGAATGCCCTTGTCAGGGCAGTAATCTTCGGGGCAGGCGACAACCATGTTGATACCCATAAGCGCCGATGCCTCTATAAGCGAGTTTGCGACATTATTGCCGTCTCCGATATAGGCAATGTGCATACCTTTCAGAGAGCCTTTTTTTTCCCGGATGGTCATGAGATCGGCCAGGGCCTGGCAGGGGTGATGAAGGTCCGAGAGGCCGTTGATCACCGGCACTGTCGCAAATGATGCAAACTCCTGAATCGTATTATGACTATTTGTCCTGAGTACTACGGCGGTCAGATACCGGGACAGGACGCGCGCGGTATCGGCAATTGTCTCACCTCTGCCCAGTTGTATTTCTCTGGGGTTGAGGTATAGTGATTGTCCGCCCAACTGAAAAATGCCGACTTCAAACGATACCCTCGTGCGCGTCGAAGGTTTTTCAAAAAAAAGGCCGATGCTTTTGCCTGTCAAAGGATATTTACCCGGGTCGGCGCCCGATTTAAGGTCCAACGCCCTTTTCAGAAGGTATTCAATTTCTTTCTTTGTCAGGTCGTGTATTGCAAGAAAATCGCGTTTCATAGCGACCTGCCCAGCAGTTCTTCCAGCAGCTCAACCAGCACGTCTATCTCTTTTTCCTCCACAATAAGCGGCGGGACAAAGCGCAGCACATTGCCTCCGCCCGTACAGTTGATCAAAACGCCCCTCTCCAGGCACGCATTTACAATAGGCATTCCGTCCCGCGTAATTTCCATACCGATAAAGAGCCCTTTGCCGCGTATATCGACAATCTGGTCATGGTATTCCTTTAGCTGAGTCAGCCGCTCCCTGAAATACGCGCCGATTCTATTGCAATGCTCCAGGACAAATCCGTCCTCTAAAATCGTCTCCAACGTCGCAATGGCTGCAGCACAGGCGAGGGGGTTGCCGCCAAAGGTGGAAGCATGAGAGCCCGGCTTGAATACCGCGGCAACTTTATCGGTAGCAAGCAGCGCGCCTATTGGAAAACCCCCGCCCAGGCCCTTGGCAAGAGTCATGATATCAGGCGTCATATTATAATGCTCATAGGCAAAGAGCTTGCCGGTCCTTCCCATTCCTGTCTGTACTTCATCCAGCATAAGGAGCAGACTATGCCTGTCACAGAGTTCTCTGACTCTTGCCAGGTAATCATCAGACGGGAAAATAACGCCTCCTTCGCCCTGTATGGGTTCGAGCAGCACCGCACATGTTTTTCCGGTTATTGCCGACTCAAGGGCGCGTATATCATTAAACGGTACATGCTTGAATCCCGGCACCAGCGGCTCAAATCCCTGCTGGAATTTCTCCTGGCCGGTCGCTGTGAGCGCGGCAAGCGTTCTGCCGTGAAATGATTTCAGGGCAGTAATAATTTCGTACCGTTCAGACCCGTAGTGCTCCCTCGAATACTTTCGGGCGAGTTTTATGGCCGCCTCATTGGCCTCAGCGCCAGAATTGCAGAAAAAAACCTTGTCGGCGAATGAGTTCATAACGAGAAGCCTGGCGAGTTTTATTTGGGGCTCGATATGGTAAAAATTGGAAACATGTATTATTCTCTGCGCCTGCTTCTGAATTGCTATAACAACCTTGGGATGGCAATGTCCGAGCACGTTGACGGCAATACCCCCCAAAAAATCAAGGTACTCCTTGCCGTCAGCACCCCAAACCTTCATCCCGCGTCCCTTCCTGAGCACAACAGGGAAGCGGTTATAGGTGTGCATCAGGTAGTGCTCTGAATCTTCTATGATTTTACGGGGTTCCATGGGAAATGATAACACAGAGCCAAAGGACAGGGCAACGGGCTTCCCAAAGATAGAGGATTTATATTATTATAAATGCTCGGTCAAAACGGGTTGGAATTGCCGACCGGAAATTACTACGCAAAGAATTTGGAGGTTTTATGCTGAAACGCTACCTTTTGGCCCCCGGGCCCACGCCTGTTCCTCCCGAGGTATTGCTTTCTATGGCGATGCCTATAATCCATCACAGGGCGCCTGATTTTTTACCTGTGCTCGAATCCGCAAAGACTGGATTGCAATGGCTGTTCCAGACAAAGAATGACGTGCTTATTATCGCCTCGACCGGTACCGGCGGCATGGTGGGTTCAGTTAATAATTTCTTTAATCCCGGTGATAAAGTAATAGTTGTAAACGGGGGAAAGTTCGGGGAACGCTGGACGAAAATAGCCCAGTCATATGGTCTCAAGGTTGAAGAGATACCGGTTGAATGGGGATATTCGGTAAAACCCGAAGCGGTCGATGCCATACTGAAAAAAGATCCCGAGATAAAAGGGGTTTTTGTGCAGGCAACTGAAACCTCCACCGGCGTGTATCATGATGTTGAGGGGCTGGGCAAGGTTGTGAAAAAATTTGACAATACACTGTTTATTGTTGACGCGATCAGCGCCCTGGTTGCACAGGATATGAAGACGGACGCATGGGGAATTGACGTCATGATCGGCGGCTCTCAAAAAGGGCTTATGCTGCCCCCGGGGCTTGCATTTGTGAGTGTCAGTGAGAAGGCGTGGCAGAGGAACGAATCCTCGAAAATGCCCAGGTTCTATTTCAATTTCAAGAAAGAGCGGGAGAACCTGGCAAAAAACCAGACGAACTTCACCTCAGCGGTGACTTTGATTATCGGGCTCAATGAAGCGATAAAGATGCTTCAGAAGGAAGGGCTCGAAAATGTATTCAAGAGGCATGCACGCCTTGCCCGCGCGACAAGGGAGGCGGTGAAGGCGATGGGCCTCGCCCTCTATTCCAAAGAATCTCCGAGCAACTCTGTTACGGCAATAGAGGCGCCCGCAGGAATTGACGGGCAGGCAATCTACAAGAATTTGAGGGAGAAATACGGTATAACCGGCGCAGGCGGACAGGACAAGGCAAAAGGGAAAATCTTCAGGCTCGCCCATCTGGGATATGCCGATATTTTCGATGTCATAACCGGCATTGCAGCCCTGGAAATGGTGCTGAAGGAACTCGGTTATGATATTAAGCTTGGAACAGGCGTTGCAAAGGCGCAGGAAATTTTAATGCAATAACGGTCTCGTAAAAAGTCCATATGCTCTGCCCCAAAAAGTTTATCAACTTTTCGGGGACCCTGTTCTGCGCCGCACGCGCCTTGCCTATGAACTTTTAACGAAACCGTCTGTATTTAGTGTTTTGACGACTATTACTAATAAGGAGGCATTTTTGATGAAGGTTCTTGTTAGCGACAGCATTTCACCTCTCGGTGTTGAAATATTAAAAAAGGCAGGGCTGGAAGTCGATGTCAAGACAGGCCTGAAACCCGAGGAGTTGAAAGCCATTATAGGAGAGTACGATGGCCTGGTGGTCAGGAGCGCGACTAAAGCCACGGCTGAAATAATAGAGGCTGCTGCAAATCTGAAGGTCATTGGCCGCGCCGGTTCCGGTCTTGACAACGTAGACAAGGCCGCCGCATCCAAAAAAGGCATTGTGGTGATGAACACCCCGGGCGGCAACACGATTACGACTGCCGAGCACACGATTGCCATGATGTTTGCAGTTGCGCGGAGGATTCCCCAGGCGAAGGCGTCCTTAGCCGCCGGGCAATGGGAAAAGAAGAAATTTATGGGTACCGAACTCTTCAATAAAGTGCTGGGCGTAATAGGCCTGGGCAATATCGGCGGACAGGTGGCAAAACGGGCCCAGGGCCTTGGCATGCAGGTAATCGCCTATGATCCTTTTCTCAACGAAGATAAGGCGAAACAGACCGGAATAGAGAAAGTCGAAATCCCGGAACTCATCTCAAGGGCCGATTTTATTACGGTACACACGCCGTTAACGCATGAAACCAAGAATCTTATCAGGGCGGAAACTATCAGGACCATGAAAGACGGCGTATACATTATTAACTGCGCCCGCGGCGGTATCATTAATGAAAAAGACCTTTACGAAGCACTGGAGAGCGGAAAGGTTGCCGGTGCAGCACTGGATGTTTTCGAAAAGGAACCGCCGGTCGATAATCCTCTTGTAGGACACCCTAATGTTGTGTGCACCCCGCACCTTGGAGCCTCAACGCAGGAGGCGCAGGAGAATGTGGCAGTGGCTGTTGCGGAACAGATAGTGGACTATCTCGTTCGCGGCATAATAAGAAATGCCGTTAACTTCCCGTCAATACCGGCTGATCAGATGGCTGCGCTGCAGCCGTACATTGCGCTCGCAGACAAACTCGGAAGTTTCTCATCCCAGTTGTTCGTTGGTGAAATCGCCGCTGTTACGCTGGAATACAAGGGAAAGGTTGCGGACCTGAATATTTCACCGCTCACCATAGCAGCAGTCAAGGGACTGCTTGACCCGATCCTGCTGGAGACGGTGAATTTCGTCAATGCGCCGTTTATCGCCAAAGAACGCGGGATCGAGGTCAATGAGACCAAGAGCAGTGATGCGGGCGATTACAACAGCATGATAACAATGAGACTTAAATCCCGGAAGAAAGAGCTTGTCGTGTCAGGCACGTTATTCAGCAGAAAAGATCCGAGAATAGTGCAGATAGACAAATACACTGTCGAGATTGTGCCCGAGGGGAACATGCTGGTGATGTATAACAATGACAAGCCCGGCGTCATAGGGAATATCGGTACTACAATGGGGAAAAATAATATCAATATTGCGCGGATGCATTTCGGCAGGGAGAGCGCAGGCGGCAATGCAATATCGGTTGTCAATATAGATTCTTCGATATCCGACGAATTACTGGAAGATATAAAGAAATTACCCAATATAATCGATGTCAAGGTCATAAATCTATAAAAGAGGTACTACTATGCTTACAGTCGTTGTAGTTGGTACGCAGTGGGGTGACGAGGGAAAAGGGAAGATCGTCGATTGTCTGACCCGGAAGGCCGACATGGTCGCACGATATCAGGGAGGAAATAACGCCGGTCATACCGTTGTTATTAAGGACGAAAAATACATACTCCACCTCATACCATCTGGAATCCTTCACCAACGGAAGAAATGTATCCTCGGCAACGGCATGGTGATCAATCCTGAAGCTCTTATTTCCGAGATAGGCGCCCTCAGGGAGAAAGGAATTACCGTAGATAAAAATCTGCTGATATCGAAGAACGCCCATGTCATTATGCCTTACCATAAGGCCCTGGAGCGAGAACATGAGAACGGGATGGGGAAGGGCAAGATCGGCACCACCGGCATGGGAATCGGCCCTTCGTATACCGATAAGGTTGCAAGGCATGGTATCCGCATGATGGATCTGTTGACGCCGCGGATATTCAGGGAAAAACTGACGGCCAATCTTGTTATAGTCAATTTCCTGCTTGAGCGTTTTTACAATTCAGCGCCTCTTGGCGCGGATGAGATATACGACAAGTACATGGACTACGCCAAGCAGCTCTCAAAGTATATAACAGACACCGATATTATTATTAACGATGCCATATCAGCAGGCAAGAAAGTGCTTTTCGAAGGTGCGCAGGGGTCATTACTCGATATAGATCATGGTACTTATCCTTTTGTAACCTCATCCAATACTATAGCCGGAGGCGTATGTACCGGCCTGGGAGTGGGTCCCACAAAAATCAGGAAGGTCCTGGGGATTACGAAGGCATATACTACAAGGGTCGGTGAAGGCCCGTTCCCAACCGAGATGAAAGACGAACTTGGCGAATTAATAAGGAAGAAAGGAGGGGAATTCGGGGCCACGACCGGAAGACCGAGAAGGTGCGGCTGGCTTGATACGGTTATCCTGAAACACTCTGTCCGCATCAACGGACTGACCGGAATTGCCCTGACAAAACTTGATATCCTTGACGGACTGGACACGATCAAAATCTGCACCAGCTATAAATATAAGGGCATAAGGTATAAAAACTTTCCAAAAGAAATCGAGGTGCTTGAGCAGGCGCAGCCGATTTATGAAGAATTAAAAGGATGGAAAGAGAGCACTGGAGGGATCAGGGAATTCAAGAAGCTCCCTGCCAATGCAAAGAAATATATTAAGAGAATAGAAACGCTTCTTGATACAAAAATTCAGATAATTTCCACAGGCCAGAAGAGAGACGAAATAATAGTCGTCAAAGAACCATTCTAACTAAGTGGGATGGACATACTGAATCTGCTTTTCCCCTCAACCTGTCCTGTATGCGGTAATGAATCTGACAGGCACAGGTATAATCCTTTCTGCGAAAACTGCTGGAATGGAATTGAACGGTATGATGGGCCGGCATGCCCGACATGCGGCATGCCGGCAGTCTCAGCCCATGCAAGGCACTGTGAATCGTGCCTGAAAGCGCCGCCGCCTTATTCAAGAATTATTTATTACGGCATTTATGACGGCGCCTTGAGGAAGGCCATCCATCTTCTTAAATTCAACGGACTCAAGAGACTTGCCCTGCCTGTTGCGATGCTGATTTCTGAACTTGCGCTTCCCGAGGCTGACGGGATTGTTCCGGTCCCGTTGCATCACGGAAGATTGAGAGAAAGGGAATTTAACCAGACCGCTTTGATCGGCAGACATATTTCACGCGCCAGCGGCATCCCGCTATTGCTTGATGTCTTAAAAAAAGAAAAGGAAACACCGGCACAGATCAACGTCACCGGAAAAGAACGCCTGAAAAATGTAAAGAACGCATTTAGTGCAATAAAAGCTGTAAACGGTCTCAGGCTTCTCCTTGTGGATGATGTTATCACAACGGGGGCCACAGTGCATGAATGTGCGCGCGTGCTGGTAAACGAGGGCGCAAAGGCTGTCACAGTTGTAGCACTTGCGCGCTCACTGCCGAAGTATTTATAATAATAGCCTTAAGCTGCTATAATATAAAACGCAAGAGCCAGGCGTTACGTTTCCCTTAACACTGCACGCTTAAGGCTCGCCGCAATTGCCGAAGTGGTGGAACTGGTAGACACGCACGTTTGAGGGGCGTGTGGGGCAACCTGTACGGGTTCGAGTCCCGTCTTCGGCATTTTTCTCTTATCCCTTCCGATTACGAAAAAAAGCAAGCAGAACCTGAGTAGACCCTGACGTATTTATTATACTGTGCTAAAATTACATTACAGACTGACATAATTTTATGTAGGAATGACAGATGTTAAGCACTGTTAAAATAAAGATTACACCAAAGGAACTGATAGACACTGTAAAAGAGATGAAGAAAAAAGAAATGGACGCCTTTCTGGAAGACCTTCTTGCTTCTACATCGCCGGAATATCTTCAGAGTATCAAAGAAGCAAGGGCGGATTATAAAGCAGGCAGAACGAAAACACTTACAGAGGTTTTCGGCAATTGAGCTATGAGTTCGCTTATACCCGCAGGGCTCAACTCCGGATTCAGGAAAAAAGAAGAAAATGTTATCATAAAATAAGGTTCGAGAAAGGAGTAACGATATGCATGTTAAGGATATTCCACAAATTAAAGATCTAAGCACACCGGAAAAGATTCTCCTGGTTGAGGACCTCTGGGATAATATATCTGCTGAAGAATCTGCCATTCCTGTCCCTCAGAGCCATATGACTGAGTTGGACAGAAGATTGTTTAGAGAAAAATCGAATCCAGGAAAACTCCTCTCCCTCGATGAGCTTCAGAAACGAATAGAATCAAGGAAATGACATATACTCTGCAGTTTCTTTCTGAAATTGAAGAGGATGCCATCAGTGGTTATATGTGGTATGAAGCAAAATCCACAGGGCTTGGCGAAGATTTCCTTCGTATGTTCTATGCCTCGGCAAATGAAATTGCCTGGAACCCGTTACTTCATCCCAAAGTGTATCAGGACTTTCGGAGACGTTTGCTCAGACGGTTTCCATATGCTATTTATTTTACCGTAGAGGACGACCGGATCATTATATTTGGGCTTTTTCATTGTGCGCGCAATCCGCACGTTGTGAACGCAATGCTTCAAAATAGAGAAACGTTAAAATGAAAAAAGAATACGATTTCTCCAAAGGGAAGCGCGGCAAGTTTTATCGCCGGGATGCCGAATTGTATTTGCCGGACATGGGGTCACAGAAAACAGACTGCCTTGAGATTAAGGACCGGATATTCGGAAACAAGACCGCTAAGATGCTTTACGATGAGATTACCGGACGAAAAAAGAATCAGTAATTGTACAGCGTGTTAGCAGACTTACTGTGAACAAACTGTGAACAGCTCATTTTCATCTGACAATTAACGCTTATATTTTAGGATGTTATAAAGACAGAATGCGGGTTCGAGTCCCGTCTTCGGCATTTTTCTTTCCCTTGCAATTCATATCCGAAAACAATTAAGTCTTTACACTTTCAGCAGTGCGGCGATTTATCAGAAACAATTAAGTTATTACTTTTAGGGTTAAGTATAAAATGGAATTAGTTGCGTATTCCGGTGAGACCTGCACATAAGTCCATTGCGAACCTGCCAGATGTTCCGATCAATCTGCAACCTGATTCGATTTATTCCTGCCTACCCAAGCCGGCGAGAGGCTGTCCCAAGGTGGCATATGTTGAGGGAGGACTGAAAAAGCCTCAAATTTACAAGTAAATTGCTGCCAGTCGTAAAACACAACAGAGCTATTTATCTGTTATTTGTCTTCTTTTCCCCAAATTTCATCATAATATTGCGGATACAGTTTTTTCCCGCATTCAGGACATATGGCATGAGTAAATAAAGCCTCTGAATGCTCGCTGATGTAGGTTTCTATCTGGTTCCAATACCCCTTGTCATCACGAATATTTTTACAGGAGGCGCATATCGGCAATAATCCGCTCAGTTGTTTGACTTCGGAAAGAGCTTTCCTGAGATCCACAATAAGCTCCTCCCGCTCGGCCTCTATTTTCTTGCGCTCTGTAATGTCTCTGAACGCGGTAACTGCGGCAACAACCTTGCCGTTTTCCATAATAGGACTGCTAACGACAGATACGGGGAAGGCCATTCCATCCTTTCGTATAAAAACCTCATCTCTGGAAACGTATGGAATGCCGGTCCTGATGACCTTATCTATATTACATTCTTCCTGAGGCAATGGGGAGCCATCTGTTTTCTTGTAATGGAATACGTTATGAACATGTCTGTTCATTAATTCTATCATGGTCCATCCCAGAAGACGTTCACTCTCAGGATTCAAGAAAAGTATATTGCCGCGGTTGTCTGAAATATAAATGCCTTCAGCCAAAGAGGATGTGATATCTTTTAACTGCTTCTCACTCTTGCGCAATGCATCTTCAGCCTTTTTGCGCTCAGTGATGTCGGTGTGGACAGAGATCCATACCGCCCCGTGTTCACGAAGTTCGAACATTGTTACGGAAGCCTGACACCAGAAGGGCATGCCGTTCTTCCTGATGTTTTTAATTTCCCCCCTCCATATCTTTTTTTCATTCAGATTTCTCATTATTTCATCTGCCGTTTCCTTCGGATCTTTATCTGCAGGCGCATTAAGTATCGAAACATGTTTTCCGATCAGTTCATCCGGATCATACCCGAATAGTTTCTCGAGTTTTGAATTGGCAAAGACTATAATTCCATCCCTGCACCTGACAAAAAGGATCCCCTCCGACAGCTCTTCGGCGATCTTTCCATGAAGGCGAAGTTCTTCTTCATGTCTCTTGCGCTCGAGATGGGTCTTGACCCTCGCCCTGACGATCGGAAGACTGAAAGGCTTGGTTATATAATCCACGGCGCCGATATCGAGCCCTTTAGTCTCATCCTCCTCGGCGTTCTTCGCGGTTATGAATATAACCGGAATGTCGTGAGTGGATTTGCTCTCCTTCAGGCGTCGGCAGACCTCGTACCCGTCCATGCCAGGCATTATTATGTCCAGTAGGATCAGGTCCGGCGGGTTTTCAAAGATCTTCTTAAGGGCGGACTCTCCGCTGGTTGCTATAAACACCTCATAGTCGGCCTTTAACTCCTCGCCGAGCACCAAAAGATTGGACGGAGTATCATCCACCAAGAGTATTTTCTGCTTACTTGTCATATTGTCCATGATTACCCCAAAACCTCATCTATAGCCAACCTTGAAGCAAGCTCTCGGAGCCCGCCTCTGGCAGCCTCCATGTCAAAAGCGTCGATGTGTTTTTGAAGCCCACCAAGTTCTCCGTCCACGCCTCGTCCCGCAAGACCCTCTCTAATGCGCTCAAAAGTCTCTTTGGCAGAGAAGTTACCGGCATCCAGCATTTTGTCGAGCTCTTTCATGAGGACGGTGATTACCGGAATGTCTATTTCAGGCCTTGCATGGGTTATTTCAACTGGGGCTATAGCAAGCGGCATATCCTTCAACGCTGTCAGTATTGCAGACAACGCGGAGACGACCGTGTCGAGCATTTGAGCGTCTACATCGCCGGCAGTGATCGCCTCCTCAAGGATCAGAGCCTTTTCCTGAAGCGAGACAGCACCTATGTTGCCCGCTGAACCCTTCAGCGTATGCGCAAGCCTTGCGGCCAGGATTTTGTCCCCACACTTAAGAGCCTCCAGCAAACGTACGCCGACGGTTTCATTCTCATCCGTAAAACCTTTCAGCAGCCTCATATACAATCCCTGATTGTTGTTAAGTCGCCTCAGTGCCTTTTCAATATCGAGACCTTCTATCTTGTCCGGCAGATTGACTGCGGCAGATTCTTCGGACGGTTTTCGCAGCAGAGAGTGATCAGCAGGAGATTTAGGCTCGATCCATTTGGAAAGGGTCATGAACAACTGTGCGCTATCGATCGGTTTTGGTATGTAGTCGTTCATTCCAGCTGCAAGGCATTTCTCACGGTCTCCCAGTATAGCACGAGCCGTCAGCGCTATAACCGGCAGGCCCTTCAGTCCGGCATGTGCCCGTATCTTACGGGTTGCCTCGAACCCGTCCATAACCGGCATTTGTATATCCATCAAAACAGCATCATATGGACATGTATCTCCATATATGATTTTTTCAACAGCTTCGGCGCCGTTGTTGGCCACATCCACTCTTATGCCGGCATCTTCCATAAGTTCAACTGCTACTTGCTGGTTAAGCAGACTGTCTTCAGCCAGCAGGATATAAGCTCCTGAGACGGCTGACATGTCCCCTTTCTGTTTGTCGGATATACTGTCGCTCGTAACGATCGTCTCTCCGTGTCTACCGAACACCTCCATGATAGTATTGAACATAAGCGATTCGCTCACCGGCTTTATCAAAAAAGCATTTATGCCGGCCTCCTCCGCCTGATGGATAACCTCGTCCCTGCCGTACGCAGTAACCATAATTATCATTGGCAGGTCGGACATCTTCAAGTCTTTCCTGATTCGGCGAGACGACTCGATACCGTCCAGTCCGGGCATCCTCCAATCCATTACCACAAGTGAGAATGGATCGTCTGCAGGCGTGCTCCTCAGCTTGTCAAGCGCGTCCAAGCCGGACTCGGCAGTTACGACCCGGAAGTTAAGAGATTCGATCATCTCCTGCAATATTGTCCGTGCCGTGAGATTATCGTCTGCCACAAGCACCTTGAGACCTTTAATGTTATCAGGAGGCGAGTATTTGAGTGCAGGCCGCCCTTCCCTATCCTGCAGGCCTAACTCGCAGGTAAAGGAGAAGGTGCTGCCCCTGCCCGGAGTGCTCTCCACGCTTATCTCTCCACCCATCATAGTAACCAGCGTCCTGCAGATGGCTAGACCGAGTCCTGTGCCGCCGAACCTCCTCGTGGTCGATCCGTCCGCTTGCATAAAAGGGTTGAAAAGGCGCGCCTTCTGTTCCTCTGTAATGCCTATCCCGGTATCCCTGACTGAAAAACGCAGCTTAACCCTGCCAGCGCCGGTTGTTTCCGCGATGGAAGCAGACACCACGATCTCCCCGTGTTCAGTAAATTTTATGGCATTGGTCGTCAGGTTGATCAGCACCTGTTCCAGGCGAAACGGGTCTCCGATGAGCTCCTGCGGGACCTGCTTCCCGACGGAAATGCACAGCTCGATCCCTTTTTCGGATGACCTGTCAGAGAGGATGTTAGATACATTGTTCATAACGTCAGTGAGGTAGAAGTTCGTGGTCTCTATCTCTAGCCTTCCTGCCTCGATCTTCGAGAAGTCAAGAATGTCGTCGATAGTCCTTAGCAGGGTGTTCGACGCGGAGTTGATTTTTCTGAGGTAATCACGCTGTTTTGGCGTCAGGTCGGTCTTGAGCGCAAGGCTGGTGAACCCTATGACCGCATTCATCGGAGTCCGTATTTCGTGGCTCATGTTCGCTAGGAACTCGCTCTTGGCCTGGGTCGCCGCCTCTGCCTTAGCCGCAAGTTCCCGCTGCATTTCCACTGCCCTCTGAAGTTCGCGGTTCTTCTGCTCGATCTCCTGTTTTGAGTTGAGTATCACCTGCTCCGCCTCTTTTTGCTCAGTGATGTCCCTGACGGTCGCCTGCAAAAAGACATTGTTGCCGAGTTCCACTCTGGTCAGAAGTACGGTTGCCGGGAACTCCCTGCCGTCGAGCGTCCTGTGCGTCCATTCGAAGAAGCTGGAGCCCTCCTCCAGCGCCCTGGCGATGGCCTGCTGAGCCTTGACAGACGAGGGCAGGCCATCGGGTTGATACTCAGGGGAGACATCCCAGGGGCCGAGTTTAATAAAGTCCTGCTCCGTCCTCGCCTTGAAGAGTCTCAAGGTAGCAGGGTTGCCGGAGGTGAACTGCCAGGTCGGGGGCGCCAGCGTCATGGTGGCGTCCTGGTTGGCCTGAAACAGCATGCGGTACTGCTCTTCGCTCTTCCGGAGAGCGTCCTCCGCGCGTATGCGGTCTGATAGCTCCACCTTCAGGTCGGCGTTAGTCTTCGCAAGCTCTTCGGTTCGTTCAGCAACAAGGTTTTCCAGTTCTTCCCTCGACCGCTGGAGCGCGTCCATCTGTCCCTTGATGGTGCGTGACATCTGATTCAGTGAAGCGGCGAGCAGATCCACCTCGTAGGTACCTGTTAACGGAGCTTCCAGGTTGAAGTACCCCTCGGCTATCCTCTTCGAGTACTCCGACAGCCCTATCACCGGCCGGGACACAAAACGGGACATGAAGTAGTTGATTAGGACCGCGATGAGTATAAAGGAGATAGAAAAGTTTATGACGACCTGGATGATCGCCGAAACTACCTTGTTATTGATCACGGTGGTGCGGAAACCAAGGCGTACCAGGCCGACATGGGTATTGTCAGCAGTAACGATCGGAATGGTTACATCATAATATTCATGCCCGTCGAACCGGTGATAATGCTGCATCAAAGGTTTTGTCGCAGCAACGCTTTTTTTCATCACATCATCAGTAAACACCCTGCCGACCAGCGCGGGATTGCTGTGGTAAAGCACCTTTCCTGTAAGATCGTTGATGCCGACGTACGAGATATGTGGGTTTTGTTCAATAAGCTGTTTACATTTTTTGTCCATGCCGGAGAAAGAATCCAGAGGCAGACCCAGGTTCAGCAGTTCGGTCACAATTGAATTCAGGCCGTGCCCGAGGCCGTAGCTCCCGGTAAGCAGGGCTTCGGTATAGTTCTTCTTGAAGTTGACGATATTGACTATGGATCCGATAAGCAGGGTGACGAACACAATGCTTATCGTAATGAGAAGTATTTTTATGTTAAGTTTCATCAGTCTCCGTTTTATTTAATAATATTTTCTCCAGCCATCTGCAGTATTTCTACAGGGACACTGATACCAAACTGTTTTGCCTTGCGCAGGTCTACCGCAAAACCATACGTTAGGGGCCATTCAGGTAATATGTCGCTTGTCTTCTTTCCTTCAAACAGCTCTTTTATCATCCTTGCAGTCTGGTTGCCTATGCTTGCGTGGGAGGGATACATAGTGGCTGTAGCCCCCCATTGCCCCATGACGTCATCCTTGACTATGCCGATAAGCGGTTTTCCGGACGTCTTGTAAACCACCTCCGAAAAGTTTCTCCTGGTGCCCATCTGGTCGCATGGCTTGATATAAGCGTCAACCCTGGAGTCGAGCTCGCGTACGTGTTTTCCCGCCTCAGCTGCCATCGCCTTGTCTCCGAATTCACCGGTCACAAGAGGCACCCGCTTAAATATGACTTTAATATCCTTAAATTCCGGATCATTTTTAAGAAGATCTTCTATCCATTTGTTGTAGCTGTGGGATTGAGGCATGTCAGCATAGATCAGGCCGAGCGTTTTTGCCCTGGGCAGAAGTTGCTTAACGAATTTCAAGCGCGCTTTGATCGGCACCGGATAGCATACCCCCGTAAAGTTTGCATCGGGTCTCCTCCTGAAGTCTTTGATGACCCCAATCCCAACAGGGTCGGTCGGGGAGCCGAAAACAACGCGCTGTTCTTTTCCGTACAGGATATTCTTGGCGGCTATAGTGGCTGCCGTGCCTCCGACAAAGACAACATCGTATTTGTTCTTTACCTCCTCCCGCAGTATGCGTTCACCCTCTTTTATGTCATTGCCTATGACATGGAGAGTAACCTTGAGGTTTTTGCCGTCCATATACCCGTAACCTTCAAGGGCCTTTAACAGAGAGGCGCGAACTTCGTCATACGGATTGCCTTTCTGGGAATCCAGAATGAGAAGTTTGTAGGCCTTTGCATCTTTTGTTTTGGCGTTGCCTCCATATAGACCAGAAACACTGATTACCAGCAAAAGCGTCATAATCAGTAATAAAATCTTGAATGCTGACGGTCTTCTCATTTTCGTCTTCCCCCCAGTCAATCTGTCCCATTTTGTATAGCCCGGGTATCAGGATTGCAACTGTCAGAAATAACACTACTCCAAAGCCCAGTCCCAACCTCATTCCAATTTATAAGTTCTTAAGCATTCCCTTTCCCCCATGATAAACATCATCGCTCCATTTAATTTAAAGACTCCGGATAATGCTGTAATAAGTCCCTGTCACATTGCTCCGAAAAGAAGACAGCCCTGGCAGATCTCAAATGCACTCTCAGTATATTCACCTTGAGCTGCAGTACCTGTGTTCCCAAGGCATCGATTGCTTTCATACTGTCATTAAGGCTTTCGGACAGGCTTGCAATATAGTCTTCCAGGCTCTGATATCTTATTTCGCTCCGGAGACAGCTTTATTCATCTGTAAGGATTGCTTCAATTGCAGTGCCTCTATCCGGATTGCCTTTGATAGTGACCATCCCATTCCACGGGTAGACGCGCTCCCGCATACCCAAAAGACCGAATGAACCAGGCTTTGAGATGTCCTCCTTGGTAATTCCTTTGCCGTTGTCGCTGATTTCAAGTATTACTTTGCCGCCTTCATGTCTCAAACTTGCCTCTACTTTCGTTGCGCCTGCGTGGCGCATGACATTTGTAAGCGCCTCCTGAAATATCCTGAACAGGGCAATGGAGCGGTCACTGTCCACCTGAATGCCATCTTCTGCGGTAACTTCGCACGGGATTCCCGACCTTCTTGTGAATTCTTCGGCTTGCCACTGGATTGCAGCCCCGAGCCCCAGATGGTCCAGCACATCCGGCCGCAGTTCCGTGCATATCCTCCTCATCGATCTTATTGTACCGTCAATAAGCTCCAATATTTCCGATGACTTCTCGACAATCCCTTTGCGGTCGGGACACTCCCTTTGTATCCAAGCTACATTCATTCTCACCGCAGCCATGATCTGCCCCAGTTCGTCATGTATTTCACGGGCTATGTTTGCCCGCTCTTCCTCCATAACGACCTGCTGTTTTATACACAGGTTGCGCAACTGTTCACGATGCAGTTTCAGTTTCGGCCTCAAAGATTCTTCGATGCTCAATTTCAAGTTTTAATTCCGTCACTAATAAATCCTAACGAATGAAATCTCATTTGTCTGTCAGGAGACTTAGATAAAATACGGAAGACATTCACGGTACGGGAAATAGTGCCGGTTTAAAATTCCGGTTCCACAACTTGACTTGAAAGAATAAAGTATATTGAAATTATTCACATCAATACATTTCGGAGAGAACTTATAACGAGTTGTTTTGTCTTGGGAATGCAATGTTCTTTGCGGCTAAGCCCTCATTCCATCGTCGTCAATCCAAGTTGGATGGCGATCTTGATAAGACCTGTTCGGTCACTCGCACCGAGCTTCCTCATCAAACGGCTTCGATAAGTATCTACTGTCTTGGCAGAGAGGCCAACGATATCCGAAATCTGTGAACTGGACTTGCCCTCCACAACATATTGCAGTATCTGTCTCTCCCGGGGACTGAGCCGATTAAGGGGACTTTGTGCTTGAGTATTATTGTTGCGGTTCTGCAGATAGGTATCAATGTCCCTTTCCCTTTCTAATATTTTTTTGCACATATAGCGTCGTCCGGCGTGGACATCACGTATAGCGGCAAGCACCTCAGCCCCGGCTGATTCCTTTAATACATACCCGTCAGCCCCCGCATGCAGAGCCTGAAAGATATGCTCATTTGTCGAATAAATAGAAAGCACGACGATCCTCGTAGATGGGCACGCTTCCTTTATGCGGCGAGTTACATCAATACCATTCAATTCCGGCATTGCAATATCCACGATAACAACATCGGGGCAAATTTTCGTGGCCTGAAACACTGCATCACGACCATTAGCTGCCTCACCGACCACCTTTATGTCATTGTTTGTTTCGAGTAATGACTTCAGTCCATCTCGCAGCACAGCATGATCGTCTGCCAGAAATATGCTGATGCTCATAGCATTGCCTCAATAGTTACTACAGTTCCTTTCCCTGGAGTTGACTCAACGCGACAGGTGCTTCCGATTCCTTCAGCCCGCTCGTTCATCATGGCAAGGCCCCAACCATGGTTTCTGATATGTTCTTGTGTTTTTATAGGAGCGAAGCCCACGCCGTTATCGCTTATAGTTAAGCGGACCACCGGATATCCCATCTCTATATCTATCTCTATCTCCACCCACACATACGTTGCTTGTGAGTGTTTTGCAATGTTATTGAGGGCTTCCTGGGCTATTCGGAACAGGGCACTTTCAATACGTGCATCTATTTTTCTATCCAAGTTTTGTACGTCCACTGCAACTGCAATTCCAGTCCGTGCAGTAAACTGTTCCACATACCATCTGAGTGCAGCTGCCAATCCGTATTCATCCAAAAGTGGTGGCCGTAAATCTGCCATTAAATCCCTCACGCTTTCAGTCATTTGATCTATAAGCGTCAGTGAATTCTCTATATATGAAATCATGTTGTTCCCCGGTATCTCTGCCTTCAGCGTGTTCAGATTAATGCCAAGAACCGTAAGGTTCTGTCCAAGTTGATCATGCAGTTCACGAGTGATATTTCGTCTTTCTTCTTCTCTGGCATCTTGAATATGTGTAGAAAAGCGTCGCAACTCTGAATATTTTTGCTGGAGTTGATCTTCAAGCATAAATCTGGAAATAGCCTCTCCAACTATGGGCGTGGTCATTTCCATAAACTCAACGACCTTTAACGTAACTGTCCCCTTCTTCTCGTCCGCAAGATGCAATACTCCAATCGTTTTTTCCCGGCAGCCAATTGGAACAATGGCAAAGGACAACAAACCATTTCGCACATAGGCGCTCCGGAATCGCACTTTCCCCTCCCCTGACAGCCCCTCAACAAACCTAAAGGTGTCATTCGAGTAAACCGAGCCTCCTTTCGTCATTACAGTTGATTCCTGCGGTTTGGACTTTCCCGTGGTTATTCCAATGCAGGCCCCTGAGTCCCTCTGTATGGAAAGGAGGTCCTCCGATTCCCAGAATTCTTTGCTAAAGCCTTTGTAAATTTGACAGGCGATATCCCCATGAGTGTCTAAGATTCTTAACCCCACGCAACTGCACCCACTCCACCTTCGAACAAGTTCAACTACTACTTCGCAATATTCTTCCCGTGAAATTGTTTTCGAGAATACACTCAAGAGTGTAATTATAGCGTTATCACGATCCTCAGCTTCCTTCCGTCTGGTAATATCGCGAGCTATCTTTGATGCACCGATTATTATGCCGCTTCCATTTTTTATCGGTGAGAATGTGAGCGAGGCCGGTATTATAGTGCCATCCTTTCGCATACGCACTGTCTCGAACCGCTCTATGTGCTCGCCGAGCGAGATTCTGCTAAGAATGTCCGTGATTTCATCTGCGTGACTGGGCGGGACCAGAACCGATACATGCTTGCCAATAATCTCTTCAGCCGTATAACCGAAAATCTTCTCGGCTCCCACGTTCCAGGTCTGGACTATACCATCTAAATCTTTACTGATAATCGCATCGTCGGCGCTCTGCACAATGGCAGCCAAGTGAGCCGTCATCTTCTCAGCCTTTTTGCGCTCCGTGATGTCTCTTGTTATAGAAAGAGAGGAGATTATTTCAGCGTTATCATTGAGAAGAGGAACGGCATGAGTCTCAAACCAGATAGGTTTGCCTTTAAGCCCAACAGCCTCAAACTCAAGGATTCCGGATTTACCTTTGAAAACATCCTCGATCAAGGATGTGAACGCCTCGCGATATTCAGGAATAACCAAATTATAGGCGCAGTGTCCCCTTATCTGATCTGCTGAATCAGCCTCAAGCATTGCAAGGCCCGCCTGGTTCATCAGAAGCAAAGTCCCGTCGGCTGCTATCAATTGAATGCATTCCGGTTCAGCATCAATAATCGTCAGCAGAAACTTTTCGCTTTCCCTGAGTGCTATACCTGTCATATTGAGTTGGATTAGATAGCGGCAGATCAGGCATGACGAAAAAAGCGTAACTAAAAAAAAGAGTGCTGACAGTGCCGACATTTTCACTGTTTCTTTCCGCCACTCGGCAAGATAGTCATCGGAGGCCAATCCGACGTTTACGTAAAGAGGGTAGTCGGCGATCTTGCGATAGGAGACCATCTTTGCGGTACTATCCCAGCTTGTGGGAGTAAAAAACGTTGCGTTTTTCTTACCGGCTTCAAACGGTTTTCGCAATTCAGGCGACAAAGTTTTGTTGCCGATGATGCTGCCGATGTCTTTGGGGGCCGGATAACGTGCGATGATGCCCATTTTATCGTCGCGCAGGCTTATCCCCCCACGGCGTCCTATATCGATAACGGAAAAAATTCGGGAGAAATTCTCAATTGCAACATTTGCGTATACCGTGCCCGCAAATGTGCCGTCCGGTCTGCTGAGACGTCGGGATAAGGGAAGCGCCCACTGCTTGCCTATTCGCGTTAATACCGGCCGGCACATGAATAACCCTGCGTTTGGGTTGTCGCGAGGCCCGATAAAGTGCTCGCGGTCGTTTATGTGTGTCCTTGGAGCGGCTGCCACAGCGGTGCCGTACTTGACCAGTCCCTGTTCATCTGCTACCCGTAGATCTTCTATAATCGGCACGCGTGCCTTCTGTCGAGCAAGAAAGGCGTTCAATTGTTGTCCGTCAATACTGCCGTTTCGGGTCATTTTTTCGAAATCATCTTTCACTGTGAGCAATACAATATCGATCTTGTCAATCTCGCCTGCTATATTTTTCTCCAGTATGTGGGCCAGATTCTGGACCATGATCGAAGCACGCTGCTCATATTGAAGCCGACTATATCGCAACGATAGCCACACTACTAAAATGACAAACAGGTTGATCAACAAAACGCAGAGCGCCAACCACTTTATAAGGTCTGAAGGGGACGTTTTCGAGCCTGAAGCTCCGTCTATGAGTTTAAGTTTCATTCTGACTTTAGGTTTCCGTTGTCCGTATTCTTCTTCATAAATTTCCGAGAGGAGGACACACTAAGATATGCAGCAATCCCCATGAGAATTAACAGAAACCCAGCGACAACCATAATCCGATTTTAATGTATTTTAACATAGAATACCACCAATAAATTGGTCACATTGATACTTATGTATACCATGCAATGATTCTTTTTTAACTTAACGTTGAAAGAAACAACAATCGAGATTTGGAAGGTCCGGATTATGTCTATGGCGCAGCTGTTTTGAGATCGCGAGTTTCCATATGGGCACCGCAAACCACTTTTCAAGCTTTGAATTTTATCTAAGTCCCCTGACAGACAAATGATAATTTGATTCGTTAGAATTTATTAGTGACAGAGGCTGTGTATGGAGGATCATATGACTATGAATGGAAGAGAAAAAATAGACATGCTCAGGGTGGTGTTTGATGCATTACCCTCACTGGTTCTTGTGGTCGACCAGGATGTGAGGATTCAAGAATACAATGCGGCAGCTTCCGATCTCTTGATGACCGAGAGAAAGACGGTTCTTAAACAGCGAGCTGGCGAAATACTACATTGTATACATTCCAGTGAAGTGAAGGAGGGATGCGGTAGAGCTCCGTTCTGTGAGGACTGCATTATCAGGAATTCCGTGACGGAAGCCTTCAAGGGAAGACGTGTTGTTCGCCGTCGCACAATAATTGAGCTTATCCGAGATGAGAAGAAGATAGAAATTTACGCACTGATCACCACTTCTCCCTTTTCCTTCCAGGATAGGCCGCTTGTGTTGCTTGTGATTGAAGACATCAGTGAGCTGGCTGAACTTTATCGTATGATAAAAATTTGTTCTGTCTGCGGAAAAGTGCAGGACTATAAGGAATCCTGGGTGCAGATCGAAACCTATTTCAAGGATAATTGGGACGTCGACTTCTCTCATGGGCTGTGCCCGGAGTGCGGTAAGATCGAGGAGGACAAAGTCAAAGCATTCATCGAAGCTAATCAATCACCCCGTCAGACACGGACAAGCGGCGCAGATGAGCTTTTCGGCAAGCACGGTTCCTAATAATGTAATCCGCAAACGCTTTTTTAAAACATTCGACTAGGAGAACTAAACAGTTTTCTCTTGACTTTGAGCTAACGGGTATATAATTAATGCGCATGACGGAAGAGAGATTAAAAACAGAATGTGCCGGGATTAAGGCTGAACCGCTCGTTCTTCAGCAAAACCGGGGTCTTCAGGTGACTATGCCGCCGTTATGAAATTAAAAGCCAAATTCACGCTAATCGTCTCGATCTTTGTTATTATTTTGCTCGGACTATTAACTCGGCAACTAAACAGGTCAATAATATGTTAAACTATGTGCATGGAAAAGATCGATGCACGCAAATTAAGTCAGGATGCACAGTATCAGATTCGGCGGCAGGTGGTGAAGCTACGTCAGCG
>JADFXU010000033.1 GCA_015233365.1 Nitrospirota bacterium
GAGATGAAAAGTCAAGCAATCCAGCCATGTTACAAAAGGACAGGCAGCGGCTGATAACTCTATCCGGGTTTTGATGACTCATGCAATTAAATGTTGCATCTGCATTATTATATTGCTATCCCAAGATCCTTTATTTTTCTTTGGAGTTGTTGCCTGTAGATGCCAAGTGATGTCGCTGCACGGGAAATATTACCACCGGAATTTTTCAATGCTGAAGCAATTAACTCCTTCTCGAATGCGATGACTGCATCGCGCATTCTCGGTATCGGCGCTCTGGTGCTTACGCGAGCCTCGAACATGTATGACGGCAAATCAGAAGGAAGAATTTCGGGGCTGCCTGTAAAAGAAATAGCGTGTTCTATTATATTCTCCAGTTCCCGTATATTGCCTGGAAAAGAATTCCGCATCAGAATCCCCAGAGCCTCAGAGCTGATTCCCTTTATTACCATGTCCTTTCTCTTGACAGCATGTTTTTTGATAAACTGCCCTACCAGCAGCGGTACATCTTCCATTCTTTCCCTGAGAGGGGGCACATGAATATTGATAACATTGAGCCTGTAAAAAAGGTCCTCCCTGAACAATCCCTTCTGGCAGGCTGCCTTAAGGTCTATGTTAGTCGCAGCAATGATCCTCACATCAACCTTTATCTGCCGGGCACCCCCGATTCTCATAATCTCCCCTTCCTGCAGCACTCTCAGCACCTTTATCTGGAAAAGAGGAGATACATCGCCTATCTCATCAAAAAAAACCGTGCCGCCGTCAGCCTGATCGAGGAGGCCTTTCTTCGTATAGTTTGCTCCTGTAAATGAACCCTTTTCAAAGCCGAACAGTTCCGATTCAAGAAGTGTATCGGGGATCGCGCCGCAGTTTATTGTCATGAAAGCCCGTTCGCTTCTTGGGCTCCATCTGTGAATGGCGCGGGCCAAAAGCTCCTTGCCTGTGCCGCTTTCACCCGTAATCAGGACATTGCTCTCGCTTACCGCTGCTCTCTTGATCAATCCATATACAGCCTGTATGACAGCGCTTGTGCCGATAATCTCATCGAACCCGTATTTTTGAGTCAGGACTTTCTTCTTGTACCTGCTGATGACCTCACCCAAGGCTTCGCTTGTGAGGGGCTTCTCCAGATAATCACTGGCTCCGAGCTTCATCGCGTCAATTGCGGCTTTTATGGACGGATGTGAAAAAGCGATGACCGGCATTTGCTGGCGCAGATCAAGAAGTCTTTCCCTCCAACCTTCGTTATCAATGTCAAGAAAGGCAATGTCGTACCTGGATTGCACTGCCGGGACACCACCGGCTGTTAGGTCCTTCTGCTGGAGATCAGCCCCGTCAGGCGCAAAGCCGCTTAACCTGAAAAGTGAACAAAGCTCCTGCGCCTCTTCAGAAACTATCAGGACGTTAAGCATATCTTAAAATAAGACAGGTCGTATTAGTGCCCTCCTGCCTTGAGCATCCCTGAGGCCGCAAGCGTCAGGACAAGGACCTCCAAAACAGCGAATATGGTGTATACGATATCCTTCTTCTTTAAAAATATCGGGATGATTCTTAAATTGCAGATTATGGTAACGCCGGCAAGAAATGCTATCCCTATAAAATTGAGGAAGTCGCCTTTTCCGATCATGCCGAGCCATGACCAGCCCGTATGAATATGGGTCGCGGCCAGATATTTTTTGACCGGCATACTCCAGTATTTCGGCAGATCTCGCACCGGCACATGAGGAGACAGGATGCCGCTGAGATAGACGACAAATGACACAAGGAGCATGAGAAGCCCTGTTTTCATCCCAACGTCGAGGATCTTTGCATATGCAAGTTGTTCTTCTGTGGCCCTTACTTTCTTCTCCATATTATTCCTCCCATAACGCTACAACGCCGAACGTCATAACGCAATTTTTTAATTCCAGATGCCGAGGCCTTTAAGAAACGCCCTCGAACCGGCAAACAGGAGCATAACTATAACTATGTACCGCACTGCAGCCGGTTTTGTCCTGGTCAGTATCTTGACCCCGACTATGGAGCCGAGCATAATTCCAATAATAGACGGAACGACCATCATGGGCAGCACCGCACCGTTGTTTACATATATCCATGCAGCGGAAGTGTCTGTGATGGAAAGCAGGAATTTGCTTGTTGCCACCGACACCTTCAATGGCGCCCCCATCATCAGGTTGAGGACAGGAACATTGGCCCATCCTGCGCCCAGACCGAACATGCCTGCCATGAAGCCGACAATAATGAAAGTCGCGAGACCCTGGGGTGTCCTGTGTATCTGCCAGTTCACTTCATGTCCGCTTGAGGCTTCATAGTAAATTCCGTTTATCCGGAGAGCTGTTGAAAGGGCATCGGCCTGTTTGACGTCGGGGTATTCAGATTTTTTCGCCATCAACATGATGCCGACGATACCTAAAATGGTCGCTCCGAGAGCGGTCTGCACTATGTTGGTCGGAAGAGCAAGTCCCACCATCGCTCCCACAATCGCGCACGAGGATGCAATTACCGCGACGGGCATGGATAGCCGTAAATCCGCCATGCCTTTTTTCAGCAATCCGGGTCCGGCAGCCAGGGCGCCTGCCAAAGCCACGAGAAGACCGGCTCCTCTTACAAAATCAAGATGGAACGGGAAAAAACCTCCTATGATCGGTACAAAGAGCACCCCCCCTCCGACACCGCCCAATACGGCAACAATGCCCATTAAAAACGTAACGACAAAGAGCACTAACGGCCACACCCACCATGGAACACCGGATGATGCTGCTGCCGCCGGGACCGATGTTGCGTCGCTCGATGCTGCTGCAAAGCCGCTCATAAAAAGAACAACCAAAAGAATTGTCGCCAGGAATATTAGTACTGCATAACGCCTTACCATTGTCTTAACCATTCCTCCTCCCTATGGGATGTGTTCAAAAATAACTTATCGTATTCGTTCGAGTTCAATTTGAAACTTATATTTGTCTCTTCTTCCCAAAAGCCGTATATAGGCAAGCTCCGAGGCGTCGGAACTGATAAACAGCCTGTGCACAGCAATCACCGGCTCGCCTTCTTGAAGATTCAGATGCCTTGCAGAATCCCCGTAGACCTGAGATATCCCGATAGTCTGCCTGACCTTAAAAATCCTCTTTGCTCCCATCTCCTCAAGAACTTCGGAGACGGAACAGTGTTCGAAGTCAGGCCATTTCATATCCGGAAGCATTTCACGCGGGACAAATGACTCTTCGATATGCACCGGCTCGCCTCCAACCATTGCTCTGCACAGAACATGGAAAACTTCACCGTCAGTCTTTAGATGCTCTCTTGCATCCGGTGGCGGTTCCCTGAATCCTTTAAACAACACCTCTCTTCCCGCCCGCACCTCATTTTCAAACGTATCTTCGGTTAGTCGTGTTTTCATCACAAGACCCGCAACAGGCAACTCGGAATTTGCAAAAGTCCCTTTTCCCTGAACCTTGATCAGGTAGCCCTCATCTACAAGATTATTGATCGCCTGTCTGACGGTTATTTTACTGACATTATATTGTTTGCAAAGCTCCTCTTCAGTAAAGATTTGCCTGCCACGCTCCCAATTCCCCGAACGTATCTCATCCAGGAATATCCTGGTCAGCTGAATATAGAGCTTTTCCTTATTAAATCTATCAATCGTTTTGATATGCAACTGTGGTATTTCATTTTGCAGCATGGTTTCATGATATTATAATGACATGATGATGTCAAATTAATTTTCATGTGAAGATTATTAATTTTATTTATCCGGGATTGAAAGCCCCTATTAACTCTATCAGTGCCCCCATCAGCTAATACCGCTTCATCGACGGTTTCGTAAAAAGTCCATAGGCAAGGCGCGCAAATCCTGAGGAATGAGGCGTACTTTGCGTACGCCGCACGGGGTCCCCAAAAGACTTAGGCTTTTGGGGTGCTAGTGACAAAGGATGCAGCGCAACGGGGTCCCCGGCAAGTCGCAGACTTGCTGGGGTAGGACCGGCATATGGACTTTTTACGAAGCCGTCGTGCAATATAAACACACGGAGGTATTAACATGACAACAACTGTTCTGAAAATTGAAGGCATGAGCTGTCAGCATTGCGTAATGAGAGTTAAAAAAGCGCTTGACGGCACTGACGGCATTGTCGAGTCTACAGTCGGGATCGGCAGTGCAAGCGTCAGTTATGATGAAGCAAAAATCAGGAAGGAAGATATCGTTTCGGCAATAGAAAAAGCTGGATACAAAGTAGCGTTGTAGCACTAAGTTCTTAACAGACCCTTGGTCCTCCCGATCATAAAACCCACGATTTGATTGTGCAGGTCTTCGACTTCCTCGTCTTTCAGTGTCCTGTCCGATGCCCTGTACCGGATTGAAAAGGCAATGCTTTTTTTCCCCTCCGGGATATTCTTTCCCTTGTAAACGTCGAAAAGAGTTACCCCCTCTATCAGGTCTGAACTGTAAGACTTGAGAAGGTCCACAATCTCGGATGATTCAAGAGACTCATCGACAATTAGCGCCGTATCCCTTTCGCTGAATGGATACCTGGGCAGGGGACTATACCTGATCATCTGCGCGGATTGAGCATAATGACCACTAAGGAGATCTATGTCAAGCTCCGTAAGAATTATTGAAGGCCTTTGCGCCTTTATGTCGAGGCGCCCGACAACAACGGGTGATAAGGCCCCTATGTATCCTACCTTTGACCCTGCTATCAATATATCCGCAGATTGCCCGGGGTGCAGGAAGGGTTCCGCTGATCTGATAAACGAGTAAGGGGCTATTTTCAGAGAATTGAAAAGCGCCTCGATTACGCCCTTGACCACAAAAAAATCCGGGGTATCATCCCTGTAGAGCGATTGTATTTTTTCCCTGTACAACGCAGCAGCGAAATGGTTTCTTTCCTCAGGCAGTTTGTCATCACGGTTGCCGCCTGCGAGGAAAGCGCGTGATATTTCAAAAAGCCTGAATGACTTGTTGCCATGCGATACATTGTAGACTATATTTTTGATCAGAGCAGGAATAAGTGTTGTACGCATGCAAGCATCTTCAGCCCGAAGCGGGTTTTTTATCCGCACCATCATCCGGCGGACATCGCCGGCATCTATACCGAGAAGGTCAAGATCATTCTCTCCCATAAAGCTGTAATTGATGACCTCCGTAAAACCGGACTTTAAAAAAGATCCTTTCATTTCTTTTAAAAGCGCCTCGGACAATGATGCTCTTGAGTTGTCCTGTCCCTCAATGCCGGTAACCGCAGCCGGCAGAACAGCAGGAATCCTCTCGTATCCGTATACCCTCGCAATCTCTTCGATAATGTCGGCATCCCGCTGCATATCCACCCGGAAAGGGGGCGGCGTAAGATCATAACGTCCATTGACTTTCTCCACGACAAAGCCCAATCTGCCCAGATAGCCGGTTATTTCCGAATCTGCAAGGTCAAGACCCAAAACCCTGTTTATTTTTTCATAGTTGACGCTGATTTTTCCCGCCGTGTATTTTGCGGGATAGACATCGATTTTCCCGTAAATTGTTCCGCCTGCAATTTTATGCATGAGAAAAGCTGTTCTGTCCAGGGCTTTCTTGAGCATTTTGATATCAGCCCCCCTTTCGAACCTGAACGATGCTTCGGTCTTCAGGCCGGTCGCCCTTGAGGTCCTCCTGACCGATACAGGGTCGAAATAGGCGCTTTCAATAAAAATATCGACTGTTGTGCCACTGACCTCTGTTTCGAGTCCTCCCATGACCCCGGCAATCGCTATCGGACGTTCGGCGTCCCATATAAGCAATGCATCCTCAGGCAGTTCCCTCTCATTACCGTCAAGAGTGAGGAAACGCAACTTTTCAGCGCTTCCCTTCACATCCTTCGGTGTGCCGACCGATATCCGGTGTCCCTTGATACAGCCCAGGTCAAAGGCATGGAGCGGATGCCCAAGCTCCAAAAGAACATAATTGGTTACATCGACCACATTGTTAATCGATCTGATCCCGCATTTTTCGAGCCTGATCTTCAGCCAATCAGGTGACGGGCCTATTTTGAGACCTTTGACAATTCTCCCGGCATACCGGGGACAAAGGGCGGAATTGAGGATATCGACATTAAAATCGAGTTCACCTGTCTCTGATTTGAACTCATGATCGGGAAAGGTAATCTCCGCGCCGAACGCGGCGGACAGTTCGCGGGCAACGCCTATCATGCTCAGGCAGTCGGGTCTGTTTGGTGTCACATTGATCTCGAATATATTGTCGCCGTCAATCTGCTCAACTGCCTCGACTTCAAGCCCAAGCATGGTAAGCCGGTGTGCAACCTCCCCGGCGGAAGCTCCGACAGGCACAAATTCCCTTAGCCACTCCAGAGAAGCTCTCATCTAAAATTGCCCCAGGAACCTGATATCGTTCTCATAAAACAGCCGTATATCATCAATCGAGTACTTGAGCATGGCAATCCTCTCAATCCCCATGCCGAAGGCAAACCCCGAATACACCTCCGTATCATAACCGACGAATTCAAAAACTGCCGGGTTCACCATGCCCGCACCGAGAATTTCGAGCCAGCCCGATTCTTTGCAAACCCTGCAACCCGAACCCCCGCACAGTATGCAGCCTATGTCCACCTCTGCAGACGGCTCGGTAAAAGGGAAAAAGCTCGGCCTGAACCGGATCGGGGTGCCTGGACCGAACATCCGGTGGAGAAAGGCTTCGAGAATCCCTTTCAGATTGCTGAAAGTGATATTTTTGTCGACCATAAGCCCCTCGACCTGGTTGAACATCGGCGTATGCGTAATATCAGCATCGCAACGATAAACCTTGCCTGGAGCAATAAACCTTACAGGGGGCTTTCTCTTTTCCATTTCCCTCACCTGCACCGGAGATGTATGGGTCCTGAGCACGATATCATCACTGACAAAAAAGGTGTCCTGCATGTCGCGGGCCGGATGCTCTTTGGGGAAATTCAGGGCTTCGAAGTTATAATAATCCTGTTCCACTTCCGGCCCCTGTTCAACACTGAATCCCATTCTTACAAATATATCCACGATTTCAAGAAGCACTTTATTGATGGGATGTTCTCTGCCGAAAGCGGTATATTTGCCCGGCAGCGTTATATCTATCGAATCAGCCAGCAACTGTTTTTTCAATGTTTCGCTTTTGAGTGACGCCTCTCTGGAATCAAGCTCGGCTTCAATGAATTGTTTTACTTCGTTAATCTTCTTGCCCAGCAGCGGCCTGTCTTCAGGAGACGCTGAAGAAAGCGTTTTGAGCGCAGCGGTTACAGTCCCCTTCTTGCCAAGATAGTTGACTCTTAACTGAAACAGATCAGCAGCACTGGTTGCGGAACCCAGCTCATTCAGGAATGTTTGTTTTAAATCTTCAATCATAATATCAAAAAAGAAAGTAGCAAGTAGCAAGTAGTAAGTAGCAAGGGGGGGAAAAGAACATGATGCCCGTTGCTTTCCTTCGGCTGTTTACTACTTACTGCTTGCTACTATTTTTTGTGTCTTCCCTTGGCTGCTTACTATTGGCTACCGGCTACTTGTTTGTTTTTACCTGCTCGACAAGTTTGCTGAAAGTCTCAAAATCATTACAGGCCATGTCGGCAAGGGCCTTTCTGTTCAAATTGACATTGGCCTTTTTTAGTCCGTTCATAAACTGACCGTAAGGCATGTTCAGAGACCTGACCGCGGCATTGATTCTCGCTATCCACAGAGCCCTGAATTCCCGTTTCTTAAGTCTCCTGTCCTTATATGCAGCAATAAGGGCCTTGTCGACCACCTGCGTAGCTATGCGGTAAAGCCGGCTTCTGGCACCATAATACCCCTTTGCATTCTCAAGGACCTTCTTATGATATCGTTTGGCTTTAAAGCCACCTTTCGCCCTCGGCATCTTCTCCTCCTTTACTATCCCTAAAAACTATACTAAGTTAAGAACATACATTTTAATTAATCCGGCACACCTGCGTCAAGCAAAAAAGCGTTTTAAAACATATACGGCAAAAGCTTTTTGACGTTGTCATATTGCGCTTCCGTCACTAAAGTGCTTTTTCTGAGGCCCCGGGCCCTCTTCGAAGGCTTGCTTGTCAAAAGGTGGCCCTTATAAGCTTTGCTCCTTTTTATCTTTCCGGTGCCGGTCACTCTGAAACGCTTCGCCGCACCCCTGTGGGTTTTCATCTTAGGCATAATATTCCTCCTCTCCTGCTTTATATGTGCTGATGCTTTCCCGCGCTATGATGCTGAATGCCATAACGCGTATCTATTTCGTGCTGGGGGTGATCACCATGGTGATATGATTACCTTCCAGTCTGGGCTGCTGTTCGACATTAAACTTTCCTGTAAGAGACGTCTTGATCTTATCAAAAACTTTCATGCCCATTTCCGGTCTCACAATCTCGCGTCCCCTGAAGAACATGGTAATCTTTGCCTTATCTCCTTCATCAAGGAACCGCCTGATATTTCTCACCTTGAGTTGAAGATCGTGTTCCGTTATTTGCGGCCTGATCTTCACTTCTTTAAGATCCGCGGTCTTTCTGGCCGTGTGCTTTTTGCTCATCTGGTACTTGTATTTACCGAAGTCCATCACCCTGCACACAGGCGGTGTGGCATTAGGGGCGACCTCAACAAGGTCGTAGCCGCTTTCCCTGGATATCCTCAGCGCATCCTGTATAGAAACAACACCGAGCTGTTCTCCCATTCCGCCGATCAGCCGCACTTCTCTTGTCCTGATACCTTCATTAACTCTGATATCTTTGCTTATGTTCTCACCTCCACTGTTTCGTATATTCGTTTATGAGTATATCAGTAAATGAGTAAAAAATAACCTGTTTACTCATTTACTCATTCACCCATTTGCTCATCTGCGGGTATTTATCTCTTCCCTTATTATCGCTATAAACTCGCCGGATGTAAACGGCCCTATATTCTCGCCATTACGCTTTCTTACAGTAACTTTCCGCTCTTCCAGTTCCTTGTCTCCTATTATAATCAAATACGGCACTTTTCTCATCGCAGCCTCGCGGATCTTGTACCCTATTTTCTCGTTATCGGCATTTACTTCTCCCCTTATGCCCGCGCCCTTAAGCTCCTCATACACCGATCTGGCATAGGCATCGTGTCTTTCAGCAATGGTCAAAACAGAGACCTGCACCGGAGAAAGCCAGAGAGGGAAAATGCCGGCGTGATGCTCGACAAGAATGCCGAAGAAACGTTCCAGTGATCCCATCAGCGCACGATGGATCATTATCGGCCTGTGTTCTTTGCCGTCACTGCCCCGGTATACGGTATCGAAACGCTCCGGCAGATTAAAATCAACCTGTATCGTGCTGCACTGCCATGATCTGTTGATCGAATCCTTTATCTTTATATCTATTTTGGGTCCGTAAAAAACTCCCTCTCCCGGGTCTACGGTATATGGCAACTCTTTTTTCTCAAGAGCCAGTTTCAGGGCATTCGTCGCACGCTCCCAGTTTTCAGGGGCACCGACATATTTTTCAGGCCTGGTAGAAAGATATATATCATATGATTCGAACCCGAATGTCTTCAGAACAAATAGCGTCAAAGTCAGAACGGACACTATCTCATCTTCTATCTGGTCTTCCCTGCAGAATATATGCGCGTCGTCCTGCGTGAAACCCCTGACCCTCATCAGGCCGTGCAGGGTCCCCGACCTCTCGTACCTGTAAACAGTGCCCAGTTCCGCATACCGCACAGGCAAATCCCGGTAACTCCTCAACAAACTCTTATATACGGCAATGTGAAAAGGACAATTCATAGGTTTCAATTCATAGGCAACCTCTTCGATCTCCATGGGGGAGTACATGTTCTCCCTGTAAAAGTCCCAGTGGCCGCTCTCCTGCCATAAATGCAAACGGGCAATATGGGGGGAAAAGAGAATCTTATAGTCCGCCTTGAGATGCTCGTCCCTCCAGAAGTCCTCTATCGTTTTTCTTATAATTGCGCCATTGGGGTGCCAGAGGATAAGGCCGGGGCCGATTTCGTCGCTTATACTGAAAAGATCAAGCTCCTTGCCGAGCTTCCGGTGGTCGCGCTTTTTGACCTCTTCAAGAAAATCGAGATATGCCTTCAGTTCGTCTTTCGTATCAAAGGCAGTCCCGTATATTCTCTGAAGCATTTTGTTCTTTTCGCTGCCGCGCCAGTAAGCTCCGGCAATACTCAATAACTTGATCGCCTTCACCCTTCCGGTCCTTGGCAAGTGCGGCCCGCGGCAGAGGTCGACAAACCCGCCCTCTTCGTATATTGACACCGTACCATCCGGGATATCCTGAAGCAGCTCAATCTTGTATGGCTCATCCATTTTCCTGAAAAGTTCTATCGCCTCATCTCTCGGGAGCTCTTTTCTTACAAATGGATTGTTCCGTTTGATGATCTCCTTCATCTTTTTTTCAATCTTTTCGAGGTCTTCGGAGACAAAGTGATAAACGCTGTCCAGGTCATAATAAAAACCTTCTTCCGTGGAAGGACCTATGGCGAATTTGACATCCGGGAACAATTCCTTTACGGCATGGGCCATGATATGGGACGCGCTGTGGCGGTATATTCCTTTCCCCTCTTTTGAATCAAACGTGACAGGCTCGATGACCGATTCAGAGGAAAGGGCGTCGAGCGATGCCAAATCCCTGAACTCTCCATCTACCTTAATTCCGAAAGAGCGCGACGATTCTATATGTTTCAGCAATTCGGACTTCTCTGTTTCTTTTTGAGCGCCGTCAGGCAATATAATTTTAATGGCTACCCCTCCAACTAAATAACAGGCCCAGTATCATAACCGATTCAATGCTTTCTGTTCAATGATGAATCATCATGCCGTCGACCATTTCCAGGGTTCTATGGCACTTTCTCGATAGTGATTCGTTATGAGTAACGACAACGAAGGTGACGCCCCTCTTTGTGTTCACATCCATGAGAAGCCTGAAAAGTTCTTCCCCTGTAGCGCTGTCCAGGTTGCCTGTCGGCTCATCGGCAAGAACAACCCCGGGCTCCAGCAGGAGGGCCCTTGCAACTGCCACGCGCTGCTGCTCACCACCGGACAGTTCTCCAGGCTTATGGTGCCGCCTGGCATAAACACCAAGATCATTAAAAAGCCCCTCGGCCCGGTCTTTTAATTTTCCGGCGTCCCATGCGCCCTGCTCTTCCGTCCGTTGAAATCCGCGCTTCCCCCCCTGCATCATAATCAGGCCGGGCATCATCACGTTCTCCAGCGCGCTGAATTCCGGCAGGAGATAGTGGAACTGAAACACAAACCCGATCGTACTGTTCCGGAAGGAGGCAAGCTCTCCGTTGCCGAGCAGGAACGGGTCGACTGAACAACCATTGACCGAGTAAACAACAGAGCCTTCAGTCGGCCGGTCAAGGGTCCCCAGGATGTGAAGGAATGTGCTCTTTCCCGCTCCCGAAACTCCTATGATGCTGACCATTTCTCCTTCCCGGAAAACGGTATCGATGCCCCGCAACACCTTCAGTTCTCCCGCAGGAGTGTAAAACGATTTTTTGAGTCCAGCTATATTTATCAGCTCACGCACAGGGCCGCTACTCCTTCACCAGGGCTTTGATCTTTCTCAGCAGGGAACTCCACAAACCTCCGGACGGCTTGTTCCCGTCTTCTTCCCCGCTCTCACCCTGAGATTTTGTTTTTGCGGTATCATGAGCTTCGATCTTATGTTTCCCGACAGGCTTTTTGTCATTCTCCAAATCTCCCTGTTCCTCTGTTTCCCCTCCACCACTGCCTGTCAACTTCTTTATCTGTTGAACAGCCTCGTCCTTTTTCCCCTTGATCACATCAGCTTTATCCCCCAGTTTCTCGCCGAACCACCTGAATTTGCCGCCGCCCTGCCATATTGAGACAGCAAAAAAGACGATCAGTACAATTATGGCCAGGCGGATAATTCCTCTGATAAGCCTTATCATCACTCATACCTCAGCGGTTCGGCAGGGTCCAACTTTGCCGCATAATATGAAGGGTATAGCGTAGAAACAAAACTGATCGTAACAGCCGAGATGGATACAACAAGGAAATCCGTAAGCTGCATTCTAACCGGCAGCTTGCTGAGATAATACACGTCTGCAGGGAGTTTTATCAGTTCGTAATTGTTGAGGATTTTGCCCAGGATAAAACCGCCGGATACGCCTATCGCCGTGCCGACAAGTCCTATCAGCAGGCCCTGAAGCATGAATATAGCCATGATACCACGATGAGTGGCCCCCATAGTCTTTAATATGGCGATCTCTTTCTGTTTTTCCATGACACTCATCATCAGCGTGCTGACTATATTGAAAGAAGCAACCAGCACGATGAGGATGAGGATGACAAACATCGCGAATTTCTCGAGCTTCAGCGCTGAAAAAAGATTCCTGTTCATCTGCATCCAATCCCGGACATAATAGGGAAACCCAAGCCCTCCCATCACTGATTCGCGGACTTCCGGGGCCTTGTAAATGTCGTCAAGCCGCAGTTCGATGCCGGAGATGGCATCTCCAAGTCCGAAGAAATTCCTGGCAGCGCCCATATCGGTCAGGACAAGGCTCGAATCATACTCGAACATCCCCATTTCAAAAATGGCGGCAACCCTGAACTGCCTCACTTTGGGAAGCATTCCGAGCGGCCCCATTTCGCCTACCGGGGAGACAATACCGATTTTGTCGCCTGTCATCGCCCCAAGCATCGAGGAAAGCTCTCTGCCGATGATGATCCATGGGAGGCCCTCATTGCCACCCCGCAAAGTCTGCGACTTTTCGGGGACCCCGTTTTCCATGAGGTCTCTTACAGAGCCTGATACAATGTGTTTCAGAAGATCCGTTGTGCCGTATTCCGAGGCCGGGTCTATTCCCCTCAGGAAAACACCATGAGCTTTATGTCCGTATGTTACCATTACCTGTCCTATGACGAAAGGCGACACCGAAATTACATGTTGCTGGCGTTTGAGTTGCGCGATAAGCGGTCCATAATCTTCTATTGCGCCCCGGTAACTCTGGACTATCTCATGGGCATTTGCGCCCAGTATCTTTTTCTGGAGGTCCTCCTGGAAGCCGGTCATGACCGACAAAACAACGAGGAGCGCCATGACCCCGACGGCAACCCCGCTTATGGAGATAACGGTATTGAAAGAGACACCTTTGTGCTGTCCCTTCGACTTCAGATACCTTAAAGCTATGAAAACCGGATAAGGAAGTTTCATCTCAACTACTGTTCCGGCTTCAACTGCGGGAACAGTATAACATCTCTTATGGATTGGGAACCGGTAAGGAGCATGACAAGCCTGTCTATGCCAATGCCCTCTCCGGCAGCCGGCGGCATGCCGTATTCCAGTGCCCGCACAAAGTCCTCGTCCATCCAGTGGGCCTCTTCATCACCCTTTTGCTTCGCCTCAACCTGTTTTAAAAATCTCTTCTTCTGGTCGATAGGATCATTCAGTTCGGAGAATGCGTTGGCAATCTCTCTGGCGGCAATGAAAAGCTCAAACCGTTCCACAAGTTCGGGATTGTCAGGCTTCCGTTTGGCCAACGGAGACAGTTCGACCGGATAATCCGTGATAAAGACAGGCTGTATCAATTCAGGTTCCACAAATTCTTTAAAAATCTCATCCAGCACTTTGCCGTAAGAGGCGCTGTCGGGAATATCAAGCTTCTTTGATCGCGCCCAATCCCTTGCTCTTTCGGGATCTGCAACGACATCGGCGGGCACACCTTTTCGTTCGAGTGCTTCAAGCATCGGTATCTTCGGCCATGGCGGCGTCAAATCGATCACGGCATCTCCGTAAGGGACTTTCAAAGTGCCCAGGACCCTATTTGCCACATAAGCGAAAAATTCCTCGGTAAAGGACATCAAAAAAGTGTAGTCCTTATAAGCCATATAAAATTCCAGCATCGTAAATTCCGGATTGTGTTTCGTAGATATGCCTTCGTTCCTGAAATTCTTGTTCAGCTCGAAAACCTTCTCATAGCCGCCCACCAGCAGCCTCTTAAGGTAAAGTTCGGGGGCGACCCTCAGATAGAGGTCGATATCGAGAGCGTTATGATGTGTATTAAACGGCCTTGCGGTTGCACCTCCCGGTATCTGATGCATCATGGGAGTTTCAACTTCAATAAAGCCTTTCTCTTCGAGAAAATCCCTGGTCGCCTTGATGATGGCGCTGCGCCTTGCAAAGACATCTTTCACTTCAGGATTGACAATGAGATCGACATACCGCTGACGGTAGCGTATTTCGACATCCTTCAAGCCGTGCCATTTCTCCGGCAGCGGTCTGAGTGACTTGCTCAGAAGGACGATGTTTTCGACCTGGACAGTCAACTCGTCGGTCCTAGTCCTGAATACCCTTCCTGAAACGCCGACTATGTCGCCGATATCGAGCTTCTTTACGAGGGCATACTGTTCGTTGAGAACGTCCTTCTTCAGATATATCTGGACCTTTCCGGTGGCATCCTGTATATGCGCGAACGAGGCCTTTCCGAAATCGCGCATTGCCACTATCCTGCCTGCTACAGAGGTGTAAACGGCCTCGGTCTCGAGATGCTCCTTTGTTGCATCACGGTATGCAGATTTCAAATCTTCAGCATGCGCTTCCGGATTGAATTTTCCATTATAAGGGTCTGTGCCGGCGGACCGCAATTCACCCAGTTTTTTAAGGCGCTGTTCTATCAGTTCGTTAATTTCTTCCATAAGCTTTTGATTATACAAAAGGCTTCGGATAAAAGGCAAAACTGCTCAGATTATTATCTCGGGCGTCGAGCAGCCCGGCCACAGTGCCTCGGCTAAATCTCGCAAGGCATCCAAGCCTTGCTCGAAGGCGACGGTAGCCCGTTCAGCCATCCATGGCGTCTCGGTCTACCGACGCCCGCTACGTCACTATGACCCGTCTGCTCTTGGACACGTTTTTACAGCAGAGAGTACAATGAAAAGAATTAAGCAGACGGGTTTGTAAAAAGCTCATAAGGCAAGGCGCGCAAATCCGCAGGAATGAGGCGTACTTCTTGTACGCCTCACGGGGTCCCCAAAAGCGGAAGTCTTTGGGGATGCGAGTGACTAAGGATGCAGCGCAACGGGGTCCCCGAAAAGTTGCAAACTTTTTGGGGCAGACTAGCATATGATTTTTTTACGAAGCCGCGGCTTGACGCTGGACGCTGCTTTTGATAGAGTATATGGATGCGTAAACCGTGTATGGCCGCCAACTGGAAAATGAATAAGACGACCGGTGAGACCCGGGCGTTTCTTGACGAATTCATACCGCTTGTGCAGGACGTGAAGAACGTTGACATTGTCGTGGCTCCTCCCTTCACATCCATTCACGCTGCCGCTGCCCTCCTGGCGGGGAGTCACATAAGACTTTCCGCGCAAAACCTTTTCCATGAGGAAAAAGGGGCCTACACCGGTGAAATCTCGCCGGCAATGCTTACGGATGCCGGGTGCAGCCACGTTATTATCGGCCATTCTGAGAGACGCCAGTATTTCAAAGAAACCGATGAAATGCTCAACAGGAAGGTGAGGATCGCCCGGAAACATGCATTACAGGTTATTTTTTGCATAGGCGAGTCCCTTGAGGAGCGCGAGGCTGGAAAGACCTTCGAAGTCCTGAACCGGGAGATCGGGGAGGGACTGAAAGAAGTTTCCCCGGAGGGCATCATCGTAGCCTATGAGCCCATATGGGCTATCGGCACCGGCAAGACAGCGACAACTGAACAGGCACAGGAGGCCCATTATAGCATCCGCGAAAAACTCGCTGCCCTTTACAGCAATGCCGCGGCACAGGAAATAAGGATTCTCTATGGCGGGAGTGTGACGCCGGACAACATCGATGCCCTCATGAGATGCGCCGATGTAGATGGCGCCCTTGTAGGCGGGGCAAGCCTGAAAGCCGACAGCTTTTCAAAAATAGTAAAATTCAACACTGATTATAAACAGTAGACGGAGGTTCTTTCATGACCACACTTTTGATCATCATACATGCCATTACGTGCTTGTTCCTCATCTCAATAGTCCTGTTGCAGGGAGGCAAGGGCGCGGAAATAGGTGCGGCCTTCGGCGGATCGAGCCAGACTCTTTTCGGCAGCAGGGGAGCAGCCACCTTCCTGAGCAAACTTACAACCGGTGCCGCAGTCCTTTTCATGCTGACATCGCTGACGCTTTCCATGGTCTCCAATAAACATGCTTCCGTCATAAAGGCGGTAGCGCCGGCCGGACAGAGCAAAGCTATCCCCGGGCAACTGCCCCAGCAGCCATTGCAGCAGCCGGTGCCGCAACAGCCAATTAAGAAGTAGGCAGTATGCACTATGCAGCAAGCAGCAAACGACATAAATTTCTCGTTACTGTTTGCTGCCTGCTGCTTACCGCTTGCTGTTTGTTTGGCTGTTCCCGCGAGCCTGAAATCAAATACCCGAATACCATTACTATGGGCATGGGCGCTGATGCCAAGCGGCTCCTTCCGTTCCTGGCCTCTGACAGTTCATCAGCGGAAATAAGCGGCTTTCTCTACCATGGCCTGGTAAAATATGACAAAAACATACGGCTGACAGGCGATATTGCCGAGTCCTGGGACGTGAGCCCCGACGGCCTGCGGATAACCTTTCATCTGCGCAGGGGCGTCAAGTGGCAGGATGGCGTTGAACTCACCGCTGATGACGTTCTTTTCACATACAATAAAGTTACTGATCCGACAGTGCCGACGCCGTATGGCAGTATCTACGGACCCGTCAAAAGTGTCCAGGCTGCGGATAAATATACAGTAAAAGTCGTCTATAAAGAACCTTTCGCCCCTGCGCTCGAATCATGGGGCATGGGGATAGTGCCGAAGCACCTTCTTGAGGGAAAAGAACTGTCGTCGCCTGAGATAAACCGGCACCCGGTCGGGAACGGACCTTACCGGCTTACTGAATGGGTGACCGGCCAGAAAATCATACTCGATGCCTTTAATCAATATTTTGAGGGAAGGCCGCACATCGACAGGGTCCTGTTCCGGATAATCCCCGACACATCAACGATGTTCCTGGAACTCAAATTCGGCGGCATTGATTACATGGGGCTGACGCCCCCTCAATACAAGCTCCAGGCAAATTCCGATTTCTTCAAAAAATACTTTCAAAAATTCAGGTACCCGTCTTTCGGATATACGTACCTGGGATATAACTTGCTGGATCCCCTTTTCAGTGACATACGCGTCAGGCAGGCAATAGCACATGCCATTAACAAGAAAGAAATCATAGCCGGGGTATTGTTAGGATACGGAACGCCCTGTACAGGCCCCTTCCCTCCTGAATCATGGGCCTACAACCGGGCTGTCATGGATTACGACTACGACCCCGCAAGGGCGCTCGCAATGCTCGGGCAGGCCGGATGGAAAATGAACGACTCGGGAGTACTTGCAAAAGACGGCAGGACATTCTCATTCACTGTTCTTGTGACCCAGGGCAGCGATGCCAGACTCAAGACCGCCCAGATACTGAAAGAACAACTCAAACGGGTCGGGATAGATTTGCATATTAAAGTACTTGAGTGGCAGGCGATGCTGCACGAGTTTATCGACAAGAAGCGCTTCGAGGCAGTTATTATGGGCTGGGCACTCTCAAGAGACCCGGACATTTACGATATTTGGCATTCATCCAAAACCAAAGAGGGCGAATTCAATTTTCTCTCTTATAAAAATAATGAGGTGGACCGGCTGCTTGTCGAAGGCAGGAGCAGCTTTTCTCCGGAAATACGAAAAAAAATATATCACAGGATCCACGAAATCCTTGCCGAAGATCAACCTTGCGCTTTCCTCTATGTTCCCGATGCCCTTCCCGTCCTTCACAAGCGCTTCAAGGGCATAGTAAAAGCCCCTGTAGGCATCGACTACGATTTCATACACTGGTATGTGCACCGGAACAGGGCCGAATGGTACAAGTAGTCTGAGATTGCAAGTGCTCTCTTAATATGCTATAAAATAAGAACGATGAATCCAGCTCAAATTCTTTCTATCTTGTCGGGATTGGCGGCAGTGGTGTGGTCCGTCCTGACCTGGAGCGAGGAGCAGCATAAGCAGAGACAGCTCAAACGCGACCAGGAGGCCGCCCTCTTTGTGAACCCTTTCCTCCGTACCATAGAGGAATTGCAGACGCGTCTCTATGGCATTCTCGAGGAAGACGAATTGAATTTTTACAGGCAGGAGTACCCGGACCGGCATGAATTCGGTTCACCGGCCGCAATTGAAATCCTCTATCATCTTAGCCAGTATTTTGGATGGCAACATCGTACTTATCGCTATGGCCCTTACACCAAAGACCCAACAGTAATAGAACTGGCGCGTCAGATAGGGGAAACCTTCGAAAACCGGAAACAATTCCCGGGAGACGCCTTCCGCTTCACTGTGAATGAAAGGGCATCCCTGGGAGAAGTCGTTGTTCGCCATATCGGCGATATTAATGCCATCCTTCCGGTATTCAACTCCATCCCCCTGTTCCAGTTCGAAGAAGAACTCAGCAACGAACAGAGCAGGCATGCCGTTTTGTTCCGCAGCAAGGCTGTCCGTGATACCCTTTCAGCCATTGACAATGCCGATAAGGCCGATAACCTCGAGGGTCGCCAGCGCCTGGCAGTCCTCCAGAACCTTCTTGTGGACCTTCAATCATACCTGGAGACTGCGGAAGGCTTTAGTGTTTCTATCGGTGGACTTAAAAAGGCAAAAGTCGAAGGTATTTGTTTCCGGTCGTTTCTGAGGCAGTGCGATATCGCCAGGATTCTGCACCAGACACCCGGACGCATACGGTTGGGGATTACACGCCTGAAGACTGACAGTGCGTACGCGGACCGTCTGCAATCGCTTTTGGGATCGATTGAAAACATCAGGAGCTTCCGCATCAATACTGCAGCAGCTTCTTTAACAGTATGCTACAATCCGGACATCCCCGGGACAGAGTTCGCTACGAGGATAATGAAAACTGTTGAAGACGGGTCCAGGGTCTAACCTATATGTCGGGCAGTCAGGCCATAGTACTTCAGCACCTTTAGTTATGCCCATAATCACCGTAAAAGATCTTACAAAGAGATTCGGAAATACTACGGCTGTAGACGGGATATCTTTTGAAGTTGAAAAAGGCACCGTCTTCGGCTTTCTCGGCCCCAACGGCGCTGGAAAGACAACGACTATAAACATACTGTGCACCCTTCTTTCACCGAGCTCGGGCACAGCCCTGATCGATGGCGATGATTGCGTGAAAAAGTCTGCAGAGGTCAGGAAGAAAATAGGCATAGTCTTTCAGGACAATACGCTGGACAAAGAACTCACTGCTTACGAAAACCTCCTCTTTCACTCCTATCTCTACAGCGTACCGAAAAGCGAGCGCCGGGAAAGAATATATGATGCATTGCACTTCGTGGGCCTGTACGAGAGAAAGGGTGATCCTGTCAAAAAATTTTCAGGGGGAATGAAGAGGCGGCTGGAAGTTGCGCGGAGTATAATCCATCAGCCCAGGGTATTGTTCCTTGATGAGCCGACGCTGGGCCTCGATCCCCAGAGCAGGACAAACCTGTGGGAATTCATATCAAAGCTGCCTGAACAGCAGGGGGTCACTATCTTCATGACCACCCATTACATGGAAGAGGCCGAGATTTGCAGGAAGATAGCGATTATCGACAAGGGGAAAATTATTGCCCAGGGCTCGCCCGAGGAGCTGAAAAAAATGGTCGGCGGGGACGTCATTTACCTGAAGACACGCGACGATGCAAGTGCAATTAATGATTTGAAGACCCTGTTTCACCTCGATGCCGAAGAGCTTAATGGAGAACTCTTCATCACGGTCTCAGGAGGCGGCGATGCGTGCATTCCAAAACTGATAGGAGCGCTCGGGGACCGCGTCGTCTCTGTACGCCTCCAGAGGCCGACGCTGAATGATGTTTTTTTAAAACTCACGGGCAAAGATATCCGGCCTGAAACAATTTCAGGCAACAGCGAGATCAAGGACACCATGCGGACATACAGGAGAAAATTCGACAAATGATCCAGTCCGACCTCAACGCCATTTACGTCGTCGTAGCAAGGGAACTCATAAAATTTACGAGGGAGCGCGGCAGGCTCATATCAACGCTCGCCCGTCCGCTGATATGGCTCTTTCTTGTAGGCGGCGGCATGTCACGGGTTGTTTCCCCCACAATGGGCGTCCCTTATATACAGTTCATCTTTCCGGGCATCATAGGAATGACCATTCTCTTCAGTTCCATATTCTCCTCCATATCCATAATCTGGGACAAGGAATTCGGTTTCATGAAGGAGATGCTGGCTGCTCCGGTATCGAGGTTTTCGATAGTGGTGGGAAAGGCGCTCAGCGGTACAGCTGTTTCTACAATCCAGGCGCTCATTATCGTGCTGCTTTTCCCCATCCTGGGCCTGAGACTCAATCTTGCGCAAATAGTGCTCGTTCTCTGCGTTTCTATCATGCTGTCGTTCTGCCTGTCATCACTGGGCATTCTCATCGCCAGTTTTTACGAGAGTTTTGAAAGTTTCAGCGTTATTATGAACTTTATCGTTATGCCGATGTTTTTTTTATCGGGCGCGATGTATCCGGTCCAACTGCTCCCGCATGTGCTTGGCGTTATTTCGAGGCTCAACCCCCTGACGTACGGGATCGATGCACTTAAGCACATGATTTTTGCGCCGAGTGCGCTTATAACTCACGATTTCCCGCTCGGTCTGGATATAACGGTCATTACCGCCTCTTCAATCGCCTTTGTTGTAATCGCCGGCAACGTCTTTGAACGAAGAAAGTAGAGGGCCCAAAAATGTAAAGTCCTTTTTTATTCTTGACAATAATTTGTATATGTGTTAATAATTGAGATGGTATGCGATACCCCAATTTTTGGTTAAACTGATGGTATAGCGATACCCCCAATTTTTAGGTTAAGAATTTTGGAAGGAGGTGACTAATTTGAAGAAGGTTTTAGCTTTAATACTTTCCTTATTGCTTGTTATTGCATTTACCTTTGCAGTCGGCTGTAAGAAGGCGGAAGAACCAGCTCCTGCTCCTGCTCCTGCTCCTGCACCAGCTCCTGCTCCCGAGCAGAAACCGGGTGAACAGAAGCCGGGTGAAGCTCCTGCTCCTGCTCCTGCTCCTGCTCCTGAGAAACCAGCAGAGAAAAAGTAGTCTGTTTATAGAAAGACACCATGAGGGCTGCAAGGCCCTCATGGTGTTGCTTTTTTTGTCAAAAAACTGTTATATTTCCAGTATATGTAAGCACATATCGAGAGTGGGAAGCCCCACTCTTTTGTTTTAGTGGGAGATGTTTTGGTGTAACATGGAAAAGAATTCGACCAAAGACAGGATATACCTTTTGGCGCGTCAGGCAGCTGAAGACGAGGGCCTGGAACTGATAAGCACCGATTTGCTCGGCAGCGGGAGGCGGCTTTTGCTCAGAGTTATCGTGGACAAAACAGGAGGAGTAACTGTAGGCGATTGCGAGAGGATGAGCAGGGGCCTCGAAGCCCTTCTGGACGTCGAGGACCCGATAAGGGGGTCTTATGTGCTTGAAGTGTCTTCTCCGGGTCTCGACAGGCCACTCGCAACGCAAAGGGATTTTGAGAAAAATATCGGAAAGCTCGTGCGGATTACTACTGCGGAAAAAATAGATGGACAGACCTTCTTCATAGGAAGACTGGTTGATGTCGGCGAGGGTTGGGTAAGACTAAAAATGGATGCAAAAGGCGGAGAAAAGGACATCTTTATTCCCTCCGACAAGATTTCAAAGGCCAGGCTCGAAATAGAGATTAAAAAAAGCAATCCAAAGGATTTTTAAATAAAATGAGAGGTAGAGGCCATGACGAAAGAACTGTTTTCTGTAATAGATCAGATCAGCAGGGAGAAAGGTATCTCCCGTGAAGCACTCCTCAAGGTCCTTGAGTCTGCGCTCCTGTCAGCTGCCAGAAAAAAGTACGGCGGCAGAACCAATATAAACCTGAGGATCGATCCCAAGACCGCCGCCATTCAGGTGTATGAGACAAAAAGAGTGGCCTCGGAAATTACCAATCCTGATGAGGAAATCACTCCGGATGCGGCTGTGAAAACATTCCCCGATGCAAAACTGGGGGATGAAATTGAATTGCCTATCCAACTCCAGGATTTCGGGAGGATTGCGGCCCAGACGGCAAAACAGGTCCTTTTTCAAAGGGTGAGAGAAGCGGAGCGCGACATTATTTTCGAGGAATTCAAAGACAAAGCCGGTCAGATCATCAGCGGCACGGTATTGAGAAAGGAAAAAAACGTTTATTTTATTAGTCTCGGCAAAGCAGAGGCCGTCATGCTCCAGAGGGAAGCCCTTCCCACAGAAACACTGAAGAGAGGAGACATGGTCAAAGCCTATCTGTCGGAGGTGCGCCAGACTGCGAAAGGCCCTGCAATCATGCTTTCACGGACCGATCCCAACTTCATTATCGGCCTCTTCAAAATGGAGGTCCCTGAAATAAACGATGGCGTTGTTCTGGTGAAAGGCATCGCGCGGGAGCCCGGAGAGAGGACAAAAATCGCCGTATTTTCCAAAGACAGCTCGATAGACGCAGTCGGGGCCTGCGTGGGAATGAAGGGGACCAGGGTGCAATCGATTGTCAGGGAATTGAGGGGAGAGAGAATAGACATTATACCGTGGAGCGAGGACCCGCGCATATTCATCGCAAGGGCACTTACTCCTGCAACTGTTGACAGGGTCGGCATCAATGAGGAAGAAAGAACCGCCATGGTCATAGCTGATGACCAGCAATTATCGCTGGCCATAGGGAAGCGGGGACAAAACATAAAATTGGCGACAAAGCTGACAGGATGGGAAATAGAAATCCTGAGCGAAACAGAGTATGCCAAGATAAAAATGGAAGAAACCGACAAGTCGCTCGATAAAGCGCTGTTAGAGACAAAGCACGCAAAGAGTAATGAGTTATGACCTTTCGTCTCCGATCCAATACGTAAAAGGCGTCGGCCCGCAAAGGGCCCGCCATCTCGCACGTCTCGGAATAAACACGATCAGAGATGCGCTGTTTCACCTGCCTTGCCGGTACGAGGACAGAACCAGTTCAGCCAAAATAACCCAGCTTGTCCCGGACCAGCTTAAGGCTGTTGCCTGCAAGATAGTCAGTGCAGATACCATCACGCCGAACCCGAGAAAACCACGCCTGCGGCTGTTCCAAATGGTTGTTACGGATGGCAGCGGTGTCCTGAAAGCAAAATGGTTTAACCAGGCATACCTGAAAAAACTCTTTAAACCCGGACAGGAAATCGTATTGTACGGAATGGTTAAACGGGATTACTGGGGTTCCGGCTTCGAGATGACCAATCCCGAATACGAAATCCTCGATGACAGCGAACCTGACCTGTCTCCGTCCGAACAGATACATACGGGGCGCATAGTCCCTGTTTACCGCTTAACCGAAGGTCTGTCACAAAGACAACTCAGGAACATAATGTATGCCGTGGTCAACAGCGCAGCACCGTCCATACAGGACACAACTCCGCAGGAAATAATAGCTTCATACCACCTGCCGGGCCTCAGCGAGAGTTTTCTGAATATCCATTTTCCTGCTTCGCCTGTGTCCATGGACGCGCTCAACAGCGGCACCAGCCCCTACCATCAGCGCCTTTCCTTTGATGAACTTTTTACTTTTCAAGCCGGCCTGGCGATCATAAAAAAAGGAGAGACACTCGAAAAAGGCATTGCCTTCCATCCGGACGGAAAACTGACAGGCCGTTTGCGCGCCTCTTTGCCCTTTGTGCTTACAGGCGCCCAGGAGCGCGTTTTGCGTGACATAATGAATGATATGATATCGGCGGCGCCGATGAACCGTCTTATTCAGGGCGACGTAGGTTCAGGCAAAACCATCGTGGCCCTCCTGGCCATGCTTGCCGCCGTGGAATCCGGCTACCAGGCTGCGCTTATGGCGCCCACGGAAATACTCGCCGAACAGCATTATCTCAATATCCATGCGCTCGTCGAAAGCCTCGGACTGAAAATCCACCTTCTGACGGGAAGCAGGAAAAATAAGAGTGTTGAAACTATCGCCTCGGGTGACGCCCATATAGTGGTCGGCACACATGCGCTTATACAGGAAGGCGTCTCATTCAGAAACCTGGGGCTGATCGTTATAGACGAACAGCACCGCTTCGGCGTGATGCAGCGGGCAACACTAAGAAAAAAGGGGGCCAATCCAGACACTCTCATTATGACTGCGACACCTATTCCCCGGACACTGGCCCTCACTCTTTACGGGGACCTGGACTACTCCATCATAGATGAACTCCCGCCCAACCGGAGCCCTGTGATTACAAGGCAGCTTTCAGAAAAACAGAAAGAGCACATTTACCGGATCATAGAAGATGAAGTCTCAAAAAACAGACAGGTTTATATCGTCTATCCCGTCATAGAGGAATCCGAGAAAACAAACCTGA
>JADFXU010000034.1 GCA_015233365.1 Nitrospirota bacterium
AACTCGAATACCTGATTGTGAAGAACAAGCTGGACTCAAAAAATAGCTTATTCATGGACCAGTTCACATTCGGAGATCGTGTCGAAAGCCCTCAGGCTACAAAGCTCCCGGTCAGGCTCGTTGTTGCGCTTCTGAAGGACCGCAATGGCAGAATCAATCTGGACATTCCGGTGAGCGGCGACATACATGACCCCAAATTCAGCATCGGCGGCGTCATCTGGCAGGTCATCAAGAATCTCCTCGTCAAAGCTGCAACGTCACCTTTTGCCCTGCTGGGTGCTATTTTCGGCGGCGGTGAGCAGTTGAGCTATATCGAATTCGATGATGGGACTTCAACGCTCCCGGCTTCATCTCAAAAGAAGCTCGACACCGTTGTCAAGGCCCTATACGAGCGGCCGAATCTCAAGATGGACATTGAAGGTCATACCGATCCTGAAAAAGACCGGGAGGGGCTTAAACGATATCTGTTGGCGCGTAAGGTAAAGGCACAGAAACTCAAAGATCTTGCCAAAAAAGGAATGGCAGTCCCTTCCCTCGACGCCATAACGGTAACTGACAAGGAGTATCCGGAATACCTGAAACGCGCATACAGCGAAGAGAAGTTTCCCAAGCCCCGCAACTTCATAGGGATCGCCAAAAGCCTGCCCGTGCCTGAAATGGAGAAGCTCATGCTGGCCAATACGAAAGTAACTGAAGAAGACCTGAGGGCACTTGCTTCGCAACGTGCAATGGCTGTCAAAGATTATATTTTGAAATCCAAACAGGTCGAACCGGGGAGGGTTTTCCTGGTGGAGACCGGGTCCCTTGAGCCTCAGAAGAAGGAGCAGGCCAAGAAGAGCCGCGTGGACCTAGTGCTGAAATGATTACTCTTAATTTAATATTACACACTTTCTCCATAAATTTGGGCTTAAGTCATATTAAGAATCATGCATGCTGCATGCAGTTGCCATACAAAAAGGAGGTGCCACTATGTAAAAACGGCCTTGATGAGAATCTTTGTATAAGGCATCTTAAAGACGACGCATGAGTTATTTTTATGTATACTGGTTCTCCAAATCAGCACTTTACTGAGTGGGAGCACTGACAAAAATAAGATCTCGAAGGATATAGCTAATGAAAGCGATAAGGGTACTATTAGTTATATGTGCAATATTATCAGTTAGTTTGCTTATAAGCTGTTCAGGGATGGAGCAACGGCTTGATAGCAGAGCGCCTCAAAAATTTATGTATTATCCAACTACCATGATCGAAGCAGACAAGGCGTTGGAGGAAGCCCGTAGCGCAGGGAAAGACAAGGAATGTCCTGATGAATTTAATGCCTTAAAGCAGACGGTAGACAAGACCTATCCAGTTTACGAGTCGTGCCATACAGAAGAAGCAATTCAAATGGCTAAAGACGCGCTTGGCAAGATCAAGGCCCTGTGTCCGGCAAAACCTGCTCCAATGCCTGTTCGTGTGCCAGAGCCTAAGCCGGAGCCTAAGCCTGAGGTGCAGGTTGCACCGAAAGCTGCACCTGTTGTTGTGAAGAAGGAAATTATGCTTGAAGACGTTCATTTTGACCTTAATAAGGCGACTCTTACGGATGAAGCCAAGGCTATACTGAGAAGGAACATAGAGGTGCTGAAAGAAAACCCGGATGTAAAAGTGGGTATTGTGGGGCATACTTCCGCTGCCGCCAGCGCAGCATACAACCAAAAGCTGAGCGAAAGAAGGGTGATGGCAGTCAAAGCATTTCTGGTCAAAGAAGGAGGCATTTCACCAGACAGGCTGACTACGAGCGCATATGGCAAGACAAAGCTGGCAGAGCCTGAACCAAATCCTTTGATGAGGGAAACAGCGGCGGCAAAGTTTAACAGAAGGGTGACTTTTACAATTCTTAATCAATAGGATTATTAGGGCGGGGGGCTGAAAGAAACTGCCCCCTGCCCTTTTTGATCTCTATTTGCTAAGTAACCACATAGAGTTTCTTCAATAATGGATAAATATAGAAAGGAAATAGAGAAATTAAAGAGCGGAATCAATGATAGCGCTGCGAAAGAGGAACAAAAGAAAAACCTTCTTATAGTCGCCGTGATGTTTTCAATGACAGCGCTATCTTTTCTAAGTGATAATCATACATTATCTCTAATCGCTGCAACTATTGCGATAATATTATTCTTTTACTCCTTAAGCAGACGGGACAGATAAAGAATGAGAGGTGAACCACATTGGTTAGACAGTTCTGGGGCTGATTCGAGGTTGAAGCTGAGATAGAGAATTTATACGACTGCATGTTTCGGGCAATATACAGAGGATAGTTTTTGCCATATTCTTCCGTTAATAAACACAACGGGAGAGTTCGCTGCACTATCGCTTTCTTGGTGGAGTGTTTATTTCTCAGCGGCCCTATATTGACACTTGTTACCGCAAGGAATATTGTACGATGGCTGTGACCACGAAGCGTTTCTTTGAGCGGTACTCAGGAGTCATGGGCAAGAAAAGTGAATTCCTGGGCTTGAAATGCGGTTTCAATGTTTGCAAACAATAATACTGACAACCACAGAAAGAATAGATTACTCATTCTGTTTCAGCAATAAGTAAAGGAGCCTGTCTACCTGATCTATAAGTTCTTTAAACAACCCGCCGTAGCTTTTTGAATTTGAAAAAAGCTCTGTCCTTATTTCCCGGATATCTGGGTCATCGCACTTTTCGTAAGTTATATGTCCATTCTGCAAGGCAGTTCTTTCCAGAATAAGAAGGCGCTTTGCCTTTTCGACAAAAGGTATGAGCAATTCCTTTATCCTCGATGCATCATCATTGACCGTTATGTTTACTGTATTGCTCTTCTCCGTTATTCCTGATATTTCCCTGATCAGCGCATGCAACGTGCAGTATTCGAGCCCCCTTATGCCCCTGCGCCACTGCAAAAGCATACTATTCCTCCGAAACCACAGGAAATTCCGCTCGCCGAGAGCAATGAGATCGTTGACTGCCGATTCGAGTTCCTTCAGCCCGGAATGCACTGAACCGGGACGCTCAGATACGGGGGCACAGAGACGCGGGGGCAGGGAACCGGGGAGACGCGCCGCCAAATAGCGCCATATATTCTTCAGCACAATGGCGCCGTTTGCGTCATCAGGCGTGTCGAAATGGACCAGCGAGAGCAAGACCTTTCCCTCCCCATAACTGCCCTCGACAACAGCCGGGTCATTAAGAAGCTGCAGGGGATCAAGCTTAATTCTGTAGGTCTTTTCCATGTCCATCCAGTCGCCGCTGGTTTCAATATCGCCTACATTTAAGTCCGAACTGAATGAATCCGGCAAGGCATTCCCATAGGTGCCGGCAATCCTGATGTCCTCACCTTCTATGAGAAGCTGAGAGGGCCACCACGCATGAAATACCTGCTCTGTAAGCCCCTGCCACATGACGTGTTCAGACAGGTTCAGCCTTATTCTTCCGTTGAAGCTCGGGACCCGCTCTTTAGTGGGTTTTCTTCTTATGTTCAGCAGTCCGAGGCCGTCGAGTGTCGCAAGCCCTGCGCCGCCGCAAAAGCCGAGGTAATTGCCGCCGCTGCTGACAAATTCTTTTATTTTCGCTATCCCATCCGGTCCGAGTGTCTTAATTTTGTTTGAGGCCCACCCGCCGGGAACAAAAAGAAGCGCGCATTCCTCAAGTATACCGTTTTTAATATCCTCGGAACGGACCAGTTCAAAGGGAAGGCGCAAAGCATTCAATGCCTTATAGGCCATCAACCCCCAGAGAAATGACTCATCCCACAGCAGCGCGACATTATTAGCAGAAGGCATCAATTGTTAGATCTCCACGGGCAACTGAAGTCCAGATCCAAAAGATCGGCATGCACCTCAATAAGTTAACTGCCAAAATTAATTATAACACTTGCCGGGCATAGAATTCCGTTGAATCAGCCCGTTATTTGATAGAGGGCTGCCCCCAGAGCGCCGGTAATTTCGGGGCGTTCTGCCACGCTTACGTTTTTACCGATGCCTGCCTCAAGAAGTTTCCTGAGTAAGCCGTTGCGTGCGCATCCCCCGGCAAATACCACGTCCTCCTCAATGGGGACTCTGCGGGCCATCGAAAGCACTCTGTTGGTCACTGAGCGATGTAGCGCAAGGGCTATGTCCTCCCTTTCCGCACCCCTCGCTATTAGCGAGATGACTTCGGATTCCGCAAAGACCGTGCACATACTGCTTATCTGCAACTCCGGTCCGGTTTTCAGAGGCACCAGGCCAAAGTCTCCGATGGAATAACCGAGGACCCTGGCCATTATCTCGACAAATTTGCCTGTCCCGGCAGCGCACTTGTCGTTCATCTCGAACTTCCTGACCTTACCACCTTCATCGAGGCTTATGACCTTGATGTCCTGCCCGCCTACGTCTATGATTGTACGGCACAGTGGAAACATGGCCCTTGCCCCTTTTGCAAAGGCTTTTATCTCGGTTATTGTCTTTATGTCTGTGTGGACTTCCAGAAGATGCCGCCCGTAACCCGTGGCTACTACGCGGTCGGCAGCGGTCTCTTCCAGAAGCCTTTTGCACCTGTCAAGGGGGTCAAAGGAGGTTTCCACCTGCTGAATATCGATGAGTTCTTCCCCTTCCAGAAGAACCGCTTTTATGAACCTGGAACCTATGTCTATGCCCAGAGATCTTCCCATTCCATACTTATTGGATCATCTCTATAAAGGCTTCGACCCTTGTTTTCAACTGGCCGAAATCCTCCATGCTGTAGTCCGTCTCAATCCGCATGAACGGCACCTCAGTAACCGCTTTTTCCACCTTGTACGACTCCATCATGTAGGGGGTGCAGAACTGAAGGGAATAATGAATGACCCCGTCGGCACCGAGTCTTTCCACCAGAGCCTTTATGTTATCAAGTCGTTCCGTGTTAGGCGTAAAGCAGGCGCAATCTATGCCCAGGTAGCGTGAGGAGATTTTCTCCATGGCGTCATCGACGCTGCTAAAACTCTCATCCACCAGGTCTCTGTGGTTTCTTTCGCCTATGCAGGACTCCTCACCAACCACCACGGCCCCGCTGCCCTCGATAATCGCGTGGAGTTTCCAGTTGGGTATCGCCATTGGAGAACCCGAGATAAGTATGCGGGGCGCGCCCTTGTCCGCCACGCCTGTTCCTTTTGACGCCCTGTCAGAAAGCTCGTCGCAGAGTTTGTGTGTCATAGACGTGAACCTGAGCGGATCGTCATAGAAAGAGACCTGATTTACGAGCAGTGCGTCAAGGCCCGATATCGGCGCCGGATCAGCGGCCCTCAGTCTGCTCAGCCTCTGCAGGGCCTTCCTCTTTTCGTTCGCAACCGAGGCCCCTTTTTTCAGCGCATCAACAGTCAGTTTCTTTCCCGAAAGCCCCTCTATCCTGTCCTTGAACCTTTTGACCTCGCTCAACCAGAGTTTCTTGTCCTCATCGGTCTTCATGTGAGGTATTTCCATCACGTAAACTTTTTTGGTGATTTCATTAAAGCTCTCGTAAGCCTTTTTCTTCCCGTCGCACGTGGTTTCGCCCACGATGAGATCGGTTGTTTCCACATAAGGGCACAGGCCCGAAAGCTTGAAGCCCATAAAAGCCTTTATGAGGGCACAGGTATTCCTCGGTATGAATTTTTCCGCTTCTTCCGAGCCCACTTCAGCCCCTGCGCAAAGGCCGATGCACAGCCCGTCGGCTGCGAGCACTATCTCTTCCGGCACATATACGCAGAACGTTCCCACAACCTTCCGCCCGGCCTCTTTCGCGGCGATTATCTCCTCAATCCTCAGACCATGCACTTCGGAGATTACGAAATCAAAATACTCCATTGCCGCGGGTCTGTTATTCTGCGACAAATAAATGTCCTTATAGGCATTTGTAAGGACACCGAGCAGCCCGGCATGGTTTTCAATGTTCAACCCAAGCCCTTCCCACATTTTCGTGTAATCTTTCCCGTTCATCCAACCCTCCAAACAGTTTTTTTTGATATCGTGCATTGCACTGGTTTTCCTGGAGGGGAGCAGTAAGAATCGAACTCACCTAAATCCTTACCGGATTCAAACCTGGTTTTGCAGACCAGGCGGGACACCAGTCCCTTACTCCCCGCAGCTATTGTACCAATAGAAATAACCAATAATGCAAATAGATATTACCTATTCATAGGTTACGATTTATAGGCTGGTATTGAGGAAAGCGAGGAATGCGGTATGGAGGGCCGGCAGGGTCCTTTTCCTGTGGGTAACGACATAAAACTGCCGCTTTATTTCGTCTCCGGAAACCCGGATGAGTTTCAGGGTTCCATGCTTGAGATCTTCAGCAACCGCAAACCTGGAAATGACTGCTAACGCTGCGCCGGTTTTCACTGCTTGTTTGATTGCGTCAGTAGACCCGAAATATCCCACTATATTCATTTTGTCGAAGGATTTACCATGAAGATCTAGGTATCTCTCGAACTCCTTCCTTGTACCGGAGCCCTCTTCGCGACAAATCATAGGGTATGAGAGAAGTTCATCAAGAGAAATGCGGTTCTTTATGGACAACTCCGGAGACGCGACTGCAACGAGCTCGTCATCCACAAACTGGGTATAGTTAAGATTATGGCTGAATTGTTTCGATCCCACGATACCGATGAGCAAGCCATGGGACAGAATCTTCTGAACAGTTTCCCTGGAATCGGCTATCTCTATTTTGAAGAATATCCCGGGATTCAATCTTTTGAAGTCCATCATAACCGGAGGAAGCAGATAGGTGCCTGGGATGGTGCTTGCCCCTATGATCAATTCTCCGGTCAGTTCACCCCCGGCCCGGCCCGCGATCTCCCTTATTGACTCCATCTTTTCGATAATTTCGCAGGCCCGGTGATAAAGCGCCTCGGCCTCATTCGTAGGCACAATATTTCTCCCGAGCCTGTCAAAAAGCCTGCAGCCGAGATATTCCTCAAGAGATTTAATATGGTCGCTCACAGTAGGCTGCGACAAACGCAATTCTTCCGATGCCCTGGAGAAGCTCTTGTTCTTAAATACCGCGGCAAACACCCTTAGATGATGTAAATCCATATCGCTATTATAGCAAGTGCAGCAAAAACTTTTGCTGCTGTTTACAATATATCGTTTGTATGTTAATTTAATTCCATGAAACAATTGTCAAAAAAAAGGGAAATACAGGCAACTCTTGCTTCGGTTGTAAAAAGGCTCGTGGATAATCTCGACGTGGAAAAAATCGTCCTGTTTGGTTCTTATGTCAAAGGCTCTCCTACAAAAGATAGCGATCTCGACTTGTTTATTATGTTGAACACAAGAAAAAAGGGGATAGCACGGTATGCCATGGTTAGCGAGATTTTGGAGCCGCGGACTATTCCAATGGACATCATTGTCAAGACACCGGCGGAGATTAGGAAGAGAGAGCGGTATTTCGATCCATTTATAAGGAACATAACAATGAACGGAAAAGTACTTTATGAAAAAAAGGGCTGATGTTCTCGAATGGATTAACAAGGCTGAGCAGGATTATGAGACAGCAGAGGTCATGGCCCGAAGAAGAAAGAGTCCTGTTCCCGACATTGTCGGTTTTCATGCTCAACAGTGCGTAGAAAAGTATTTAAAGGCACTCCTCGTCATGAAGAAAATCGAGTTTCCGAAAACTCATGATCTTATTGAGCTTCTTGAAATAACACTTGCAAAGGAGCCCTTTCTTGAAGTTTTCCGCCCCGATCTTAGACTGCTCAATCCTTTCTCAGTTCAGTTCCGTTACCCCGGAGAATCAGCATTGATCGAAGATGCTAAAATGGCGCTGAAAGCTATGAGACGGTTAAGAAGATTCTTAAAAGAAAAATATTCTTTTTGAGATCGTCACTGTCCCTGTTTTTTTCAATCAGGATACCTGCGGTCTCCTGTCACGGTTCTGCCTTTCGACCATCCAGCCCGGATACTCTGAGGGCAATGCGCTTGCTTCGTCGAGTTCGGCTGTGTGCTCCGGCGCCAACCGCACTTCGCTCGCAGCCAGATTATCGGCAAGTTGTTCGCGGGATTTCGCCCCGACTATAACGCTGGTAACGAAAGGCCGCGTCAGGAGCCATGCCAGCGCAACCCTTGCAACAGAGATGCCCATCTGCCCGGCAATAGTGCGCATCACTTTGAGCACCCTCCCGGCACGCGCCATGTCAACGGGCGGGAAATCGAAAGAGGTGCGCCGCGCGCCCTCCGGGCCGGGACTCCCGGGGTCGAACTTGCCGGAAAGCAGACCTCCGGCCAGAGGGCTCCACGGAAGAATCGCGAGTCCCTGGTCTATTGCCATGGGCACCACCTCGCGTTCGATGTCGCGGCCTGCTATCGAGTAATACATCTGTGCGCTGACGAAGCGCGACAGACCTTGATCATCGGCATATCCGACCGCCTTCATCGCCACCCAGGCCGGCAGATTGCAAAAACCCGCATAACGCACTTTGCCGCTGCGCACGAGGTCGTCAAGGGCACGCACGGTTTCCTCCACAGGCGTATCGAGGTCGCAGCCGTGTATCTGGTAGAGATCAATAAAGTCCAGTTTCAGACGGCGCAGGCTGGCGTCTATCGCAGCAAAGATATGTGCACGCGATAAACCCACCTGATTCGCCCCGGGGCCCATGCGCAAGTGCACCTTGGTTGCGACAATCACTTGATCGCGCAGGCGATTGAGTGAAGCGAGCGCCGAGCCGACAAACTTCTCCGACTCCCCTTCTGAATATGCGTCCGCCGTATCGATCAAGTTCACCCCGGAGTCGAGTGCAGCGCCGATGAGGGTTTCAGCTTCAGAAGCCGACAACCTTCCTATTTGTCCCCAGAATCCTCCCTTGCCGGAGAATGTCATGGTCCCAAGGCATAGCTCCGAAACATACAGTCCTGTCTTACCAAAAAGACGATAGCGCATCACCTTTCTCCTTTCCTCCCCATAGCTGTTTTTCGCACAGGGCCGGTCTTACTGTTTGTGAAAGCAGCCGACAAGAAAATATACTCTATTCTACTCTACTTTAAATCTCTTTTTCCTTATTCCATGCTGCTCATAATAGAATAGCTTTCAGACATGAAGCCCCTTAGGAAAGATTTCCCTTTTTTTCCCGTTCCCGTGCGGACCAATCCCTTCGACTCCAATGCGTCAGTGGAAATAAAATAATCCTAATTTACCCAAGCGCGGGCAACGATAGTTCAGAAAACAGCAATACAGCCGATACATAAAGCAGCGGCAACAGGTAATGCGCGTTCACAAAAGGAGGCACTATGAAAACCTTGGGGGGAACAATAATATGTATTTTATTGTTAGCGGGAATATCGCAGGCCAGTGAAACAAGGGAAGTTAAGGACAGAGAGATGTGTGAGCAGTATAAAGAAGATGGGAACTACAGCGCTAATGCCGAGATTCGGGCGGTTTGCAGTGAGAAAGCAGAGAAGGAAAGGCAAAGGGCTCTCGACGCAGGACTGATAATCGAGTGTGAACTATTAAGACAGGGGCTTGGAATCAGAAGATGAGTAAAAAGCGTTTACCGTTTTGAAGCGTAGCCTCTGGGCGTGATTATATAATTATTCCACGTGAAAGTAGTGGAATTGCCGATAATCACAGTCGTCTGCATATCGATGTCATGGTCAAGCATATCACCGAGATTTGCAACAATTACTTTCTCATTCTCCCTCATCGCGGCTTTCACGATGCCGACCGGAGTTTCCGGACAACGGTATTTCAGGCATATTTCCCGTGCCCTGGCAATGTGGTCCGGCCTTCCCTTACTCTTGGGATTATAAAGGACAATAACAAAATCGGCCATCGCAGCGGCCTCGAGCCTTTTCTCTATGAGTTCCCAGGGTGTAAGCCTGTCTGATAAGCTTACGACGGCAAAATCGTGCATAAGCGGTGCCCCGAGCCTGGAAGCGCCCGCATTCAGCGCCGAGATCCCCGGAACAATTTCAACGTAAAGTGCCGGGTCCAAAGATAACTCATTACGGTCTTTTATCAGCTCAAGCACAAGGCCTGCCATGGCGTAGATCCCGGGATCGCCGCCGCTCACAACTGCAACGGTTTTTCCGCTGAGTGCGAGTTCGACTGCTGTCCGGCAGCGGTCTATCTCCTGCGTCATGCCGGTAGAGACAACTTCTTTGCCCTTTGTCAGCTCAGTTATCAAATCAAGATATGTACCGTACCCGACAATGGCATCAGACTCCCTTATCGCTTTTTGGGCATAGGGGGTAATGTGTTCAATGCCTCCCGGCCCGGTACCGACCACATATATTTTGCTGCGCGCAATCCTTTCTTCAGCTACTGCAACTGTAACGTTTCCGATCTTCTGCTTCCTCACAATAAGCGTACCCGCCCCCGAAGCGAGAAAGGCCGCAGCCTCTGCAACAGCGTAAGCGCCTGTTGCCTTAAATACCGCATCCGATTTTTCTATGAACTTATCGATACCATGCGCCTTGTTCAATTCTTGGGGGGTGAAAGTGACGATCTTAATCCGGTGTTTCGCGGCAAAATCCACAAGCCCGGGTTCGCCGGCCTTTACGTCTATAGTAGCCAGAACCCGGACAGACTGGAATGAGAGATTCTGCTCATCCAATACTCTTCTTGCCGCACTCTCGATTTCTGATGCCGTTGTCCCGCTGTTGCACCCGATGCCTGCAACAAGATTCTTCGGCCTCAAATAAAGCTGTTTATTTAATGCGGGAAAGACCACTTTCTTGTTCGTTATGCACACATCTGCAATACCGGGGTCCTCAGTCTTTAAAAAAGCGTCAGGCAAATTTACGAATGTCTCGGCATACACTTTAAGCACGCCGTTATTCAGCAGTTGCGTCCCGGCAAAAGGCAGAAGCCCCCAATCCTCCACGGCAAGGCCCTGCTCTTGCGCCCATAGGTCAAGCGAAGGCATATTATTCACATCCGATGCCGTGGTAATGACAGCCCTGCCGCCCAGGAATTCCGCAATTTCGATGGCGAGCCTGTTGGCGCCGCCAAGGTGTCCGCTCAAAAGGCTGACAGCGAACTGCCCTTTTTCATCCAGCACGACAACACCCGGGTCTACCCGTTTATCTTCGACCAGCAGCGCTATGGTCCTGACAACAATCCCTGCAGCCATAATGAAGATCAGGCCCTTGTCCGGACCCCAGAAATCTTGCACCGCACGGGAGCTGTACTTGATAATATCAATGTCCGGATAGAGGTTTTTAAGCCTTTCCGCCAGTGCGAGTCCGTTGTCCGTTATGTAGAATACCGCCTTATTTCCTGTATTCATGCGTGAAGTCCTTGTTGTACAGTTTCGACTCTTTGCCCATAGAGCACGTTGAAGCCTTCAGCGATTCTCCGACAAAGATGAGAGCGGTTTTTTTGATGCCTTCACTTTCCACAAGCTCAACGATATCCTGGAGCATTCCCCTGACCACCTTCTGCTGGGGCCAGGAGGCTTTCTCAACTATGGCTACCGGCGTGTCCCCGGGATATCCTTCCATAAGCTCATCTCTTACCTTCCCGATCATTCCAACACTCAGGAAAATCACCATTGTGGCCCCGTGCTTTGCCAGAGAGCCGAGTCGTTCAGTCTCAGGCACCGGTGTTCTGCCTTCAATGCGCGTGAATATTACGGTCTGGCTTATTTCGGGTATGGTCAGTTCCTGTCCGAGCAGCGCAGCCCCTGCCATTGCGGACGAGACGCCGGGGACGACTTCATACTCAATACCCAGTCTCCTGAGCCGCTCAATCTGTTCGGATATGGCGCTGTAGAATGCCGTATCCCCTGTATGCAGACGCACAACCAGCTTGCCCGATTTTACACCATTCTCAATCACCGCCATTGTGTCCTCCAGTGTCATTGAGGCGGAATTATGGATTTCCGCTTTCACCCCGTGCAGGAGCGCGGGATTGACCAGGCTTCCGGCATAAATTACCACTTCAGCATGGTCCAGTAACCTTCTGCCTTTGAGCGTTATCAATTCAGGGTCGCCCGGTCCTGCCCCTATGAAATATACCTTACCCATCATGGTCCCCTTGCGCTTTGACCTGAATATATTCGTGCACAGAAGCCACCGCCTGCCTGATCTCGTCCGTCTGAGGCAATGTCGCTGCAATCCTGTCTATATAATTGCCCTCTGTTGCACGCCTGAAAGATGACCTGAAATTGAGATCATATACCCATGACAGCTGAATGAGTTTGAAGTCATTCAGCGTTTCGAGCGTTGCCAGCGAGACCAGTTGTTTGTTGATAATACAATCGATTACTTCCTTCGAATATCCGGGTGTATCCTCAAATCCGAGTGCCACGGCAGACGGCCTTTCAGCAGGGGAGGCCTGAGTGTAATATTCAAAAAAAATACGCCATATATCGAGCTTGTCGGCATCGCGGACCAGCTTTAAAAAAAAGATGATGTCGCTGTTTTCCAGGTCTGGAATCCTGAAGGCATTATGGAATTTGACTGAAGCAGTAATTATTTCCCGCTCCCGGACCGGGATGTTTTCAAGTATGCCTGAACCGGAAAGCACTTCAGCCCCGAGTTCACCGTGATTTATGGAATCGCGGTCCCTGAATGTTTTATATTCGGCGTACTGGGGAAATCTCCCCACATCGTGAAACAGCGCAATTGCTTCCGCAATCATTGCATCGCCTGCGTCGAGTGATTCATCCCTGGCTATGTTGAGTATATGCTCGCAGACATTTGCAGTGTGCTTCTCTTTAAGCATAAGGTTCTGCAGGTCTTCATCATCGGACGTATGAAAAGAGGAGCAGTAATCGGAAAACCATTGTTTGAAAAGGCACAGATCATCACTGTTCATTTCTTGATAATCACCATCGAAAAATAATTGAGTTCCTTGCCTTTCAGCGAGCTGATATTACGCACCACTTCTTCGTCATGCATGCCTGCCCTCGAGATGAAAAAAGCCTTCCCTGCAAGACCTGCGGCATCCAGTTCAGCCAGGATCTTGTCAAATACTTTATGGACCTTCATAAGCACTACAGTGTCAAAATGCTCCAGCACCATGCCGATATTATGCACATAAGTCGCAGGCAGGACAGCGATCTTTTCATCAGCCAACCCAAGGGAAATCTTTGCCCTTGCGGCTGAAGCCGTGATGGACGATATGCCGGGGACTATCTCAACCGGAAGCAGGGGGTTGAGTTCAAGGAGACGGTCGTAGAGGTAAAAAAAAGTGCTGTAAATAGTGGGGTCTCCTATCGTAATAAATGCCATATCAGTGCCCTTATTGAGGATACCCAGGACTGTTTCCACTGTCTCGTTCCATTTTGTATCCAGTTCGCAGGCATGCGCCGGGGTTTTTGTTTTTCTCATGGGGAAATGCGCCTCGATTATCTCCTTGCCGTCCAGGTCCACGACTTTCTTTACTATGTTCAATGCCATGCTGCTGCCCTCTTCCCTCCCCTTGGGAACGCAAACGCATTTTACAGTTTTGAGAATCCTCACCGCTTTCAGTGTCAGTTGCTCCGGATCTCCGGGGCCGACTCCTATGACATAGAGAGTGCCTGTCATGACTGCTTACCTCTTAATATGAATACCGGGTTCAGGGGAGACAAGTATGCCCCCTCTCCAATGGCCCGCATCCTTGAGACAGCGATCTGGGATATGTCCGCCTTATATCCCGCTCTCTTCAGGGCCTCCATTGCATTGTGTAAAGAATCTATTTTAGTAATATTCACCACAATAATTCCAGAGGCGCCGGAGATCATTCTTGACCCCGTACTGCGTATTATCTCTTCCAGTGCGCCGCCGCTGCCCCCGATAAAAACCCTGTCCGGAGCAGGGAGTCCCTCTAAAACATCCGGTGCAACGCCCTCGATAATTTCGATGTCCGGAACTTCAAAGCGGATTTTGTTTCTCCTGATATTGCTTATCTGTTCTTCGTTCTTCTCGACGGCAAACACCTTCAGGTCCGGAAACATCCGGGCAGCTTCAACCGATATGGAACCCGATCCCGAGCCTATGTCCCAGAATACGCCTCTTTGCGGCAGCCTCAATTTATGGATGGCCACTGCCCTGACCTCATCTTTAGTTATAAGCCCTCTCGAATGCACAATCTCGTCCTCAGTAAGACCGAAGCGGTGCGGGACCTTTATTTCTTTATCCGTGTTCTGTCTTTTGTTTTCCGTCCTCTGTATTATCACGACATTCGGCTCCGAAAACGATAACCCCGCAATTTCTTCGGGTGGTCCAATTGTAATCTTCTCGTCTTCATAGCCGAGTCTTTCACAGACATAAAATATGGGCGGCAGGCCGTGGGAGACATGAGACATGCCGACGGCTTTGGCAATCTCAGCCGGATTGTTTTCTCTGTCTGTCAGAATGGCGACTTTATTATGCCTCTCGACCAAAAATGGAATGTCCTGCATTTCATATGGCAGACGCCTTCTCTTTGCGGGATCAGGCCCCCCGTGAAGGCTGATCAGAAAAGCATCATCCCACGGCTCTTTAATCCTCGAAAACGCCATCTGAATGCTTGACAGCTCAGGAACTATTTCTACCGCGTCTTTGCCGAACTCATCAATTGCCCTCCTGCCGATACCGGAAAACAGGGGGTCGCCGGAGGCTATCAGTACAACCCTTTTAGTTTTATAATTGCTGCGTATGAACTCAATTGTCTCATTGATATTCAACACGCTGACCTTACCTTTTACGGCATCGAATTCCTCATACCGTTTGAAGACATCCGTGAGCCTTTGGGACACGAGAATAACGTCGGACCGCAAAATAATCTCATGCGTCTTTTTATCGAAAGGCTTATATCCGATTCCTATGACAAAAAACTTACTCACCGCTGGCTGCAATGATATCACCCCCGTATGATACAAGGTGGACCGTAACCGGGATTCCCGATGTGATTTTTTCAGCGTATTCCCGCGCCCTGGAACAGACATCCGAAAACAGTGCCGGGCAACGGCCGGAGCACGATGAATTTATAAAATCAAAAACCTCTCTGGCTGTATTGAATTCTATTGTTTCGGGGATATCGGTCCCTAAAGAGCGCAGCAACTCTACAGCCCTTTTCATGACGATCGCCCCATGCCGGACATGGGTTTGAGGCGTTGCCATCGCGATCTTGAGCATCTTGGCCCACTGGGCACAGAGGTGAACAGAGCTGAAGCCGTGGCGAGCAGCATCCAGAAGCGCCAATTCAAGATAGTCGCCCATCATTACATATGATTCATCCGGAAACGCAAATCTTCTCAAATGGGCCTTTTCAGACGCCCTGCCGGCGGACAGCACGATGCTGCCGTATCCCATAGCCTTCGCCACATTCATCGACGTGGATATCGTGGCTGTCCATGCGTCCGCGGATATAGGCCGCACAATGCCCGTAGTGCCGAGGATCGATAGCCCTCCGCTGATGCCCAGCCGGGCATTCAGTGTTTTTTTTGCAAGTTCTTCCCCATCTGTAACTGAGATGGTTATTTCAATTCCCGGCTTCCCGGACTGCCGGCCTGCCAGTGCTTCCATTACCGCCTCACTTATCATCTTCCTTGGAACGGGATTAATTGCAGCTTCCCCGATCCCGACCGGAAGGCCGGGTTTGGTAATAATGCCTACGCCTCTGCCGCCCTTTATAACCAGTGATGAGGAATTTGAGGACAAAAGTGCGGCTTCCGCAATAATCTCGGCCCCGTTCGTCACATCAGGGTCGTCGCCGGCATCCTTAATTACAGATGCCCACGCAACACCGCACCCCGAAAAGTCTTCGACTTTTCGGGGACACTGAACCCCATCATTTTTCAGGCCTGATCTGTGGATTGAGAAACCTACCCTGCTGCCGTCAGGAAATGGGATATCGACAGCTGTGGCCGGCGACTCACTCATCGCGCATAACGCATGGCGCATAACAAGCAAGGTTGCGGCTTTTGCAGCAGCAGCGGCGCAGGCGCCTGTTGTATACCCTGAACGGAGTCTCTTCCTCAGCATTCTATGCCCGCTCTCGCCTTCACCCCTCTGCTCGAATAATGCTTGATCTCCTTCATTTCCGTAACGAGGTCCGCCTTCTCGATAATCCTGCTGTCAGCGTACCTTCCGGTGAGTACCAGCTCAACCCCCTGGGGTTTCCCTTCCATAACTTCGAGTAGTTCGTCGATGTTCACCAGCCCGTAATGAACGGCGATATTGATTTCATCGAGTATCACAACATCATAATCATTGGATGCTATAATCTCTTTTGCCTCTTTAAACCCTTTTTCTGCAGCTTCAAAATCCGATTTTTCCGGTTTCCCAGCCCTTATGAAGCCTTTGCCATACTGCCTGACAGTAACAAGATCGCTCAACCTTTCCAGCGCGTTATGCTCGCCGCAGCGGCGCTGTTTGACAAACTGCGCAAAAAATACCCTGAGACCCGTGCCGGCCGCCCTCAAAACAAGGCCCAAGGCAGCAGTTGTCTTCCCTTTACTGGTGCCCGTATATACCTGTATGTATCCTTTACGCATTACGCTCTACGGTCTTCAGAATTTCTCTCCGCGCCTCGCCTATAGTAAGCGGCATCTTCCCGAACGGGACCTTATCTTCGTGCTTCAGGCGGTAAATAAGCTCGGCCACCTGGGGCAGCCTTAACCTGATTTTAGCCATATCCTCGGGAGTATCAAAAACATCCTCCGGGACCCCGCCCCTTACAATTGTTCCACTGCTTAAAATATAGAGCCGGTGAAGGAACAGGGGCACCAGATCAACGCTGTGGGTCGCCATGACTATTGTTACTCCCTTTTCCCTGTTCAGCTTTGTAAGGAGGTTCATCATTTTATATTCTCCCATAGGATCGAGCCCGGCTGTCGGCTCATCAAGCAGCAGCACCTCGTGTCCCATTGCCAGCAGCCCGGCAATGCATATCCGTTTTTTTTGTCCGAAGCTCAACGCGTGAATGGCTTTTTTCGCGTATCCCTCCATCTCCACATCGCGCAAGGCAGCTATGATTCTGGCAGCCACTTCATGTTCCGGGAATCCCATATTCATAGGTCCGAAAGCAACGTCCTCGTAAACAGTGGGCGCAAAGAGCTGGTCATCGGGATTCTGAAAAAACAGACCGACTTTTTTATAAATATCTTTCGGCGATAATTTCCTGATATTTCTGCCGTCGAGTTGTACCGAGCCCTCGAAATCCTTCAAAAGGCCGTCCATTATCTTCAGAAGGGTGGTCTTTCCCGAACCGTTAGACCCCAGTATGCCGGTGAATTCCCCCCTTTTCACCTTCAGGCTGATATCGTGCATCGCCTGTGTACCGTCGGGATAGCAAAACGATTTTACCTCAGCCGAGAGCCTTACCCGAGAGTCCATATGCACCCCATTGCGATGATGAAAAGCGCGGAGACAACGACCTCCGACAGCCTGAAGGGCTTATGCCTTAACAACGGCATATTGCCGTCATATCCCCTCTGCACCATCGCTACCGTGGTATTCTGGCTGTGATCAAAGGCCTTGAGTATAAGGGAGCCGGCAAGCGTGCCGAAGGAGTTCAACCCACGCCGGACACTGCAATAGCCGAGGCGGTTCTTCTGCGCATTATAGATCACCATCGCATCCTCGAAAAGTACAAAAATGTACCGGTACGCGAACATCAATATTTCTATAAAGCCCTTTGGTATCCTCATCCATGAAAGCCCTGACATCAGCTCTGTAAAGGGCGTAGAGAAACCGAGCACTGCAATTACGGAAACCGCGCCAAGGACCCTGCCGGCAATCATGAGGCCCTCGATGAGCCCGTCTTTATGCCCGGTGACAGATAGCCCAAAAAGGGAAAGAGAGAAAAGCGGTTCCCTTCCTGAGAACAGGAATTTTAGGAGTATGAGGACCAATATGATAGCCAGGGGCTCCGATAACCTGAGCATTAAAGCCCTGAAGGGCACTTTCATTTTCATGCACAGGCAGATGTTCAAGAGCACTACTGCCAAAGGGAAAACAAATCCCTTGTAACTTATGACCATTATCAGAACAGCGATGGCAACAATGAACTTCACGCGTGCATCAATGCCGGTCAACATGTGGTGCTTCCTGAAATCTTCGGAGAAATACTCCATAGTTATTCCTTTCTGTCCTCTTTTTTCAGGGCATTTGGTTCGGTAAGCTTTCTCCAGTAATATCCTGCGGCAAAGCCTCCAACAACACCCGCAATAAGAAACATAAAGAGAGGGAGGTCTCCATGTTCAATATCGATCAATGGTTTGGCCGCTTCCCTGCCGTGCTCTTTGGCATACTTCTCGACTACCGACTCATCAACGCCGGCCCATTTTTCGGCGCAAACAGCAGGCAAAGGGCAAAAGGCAAAAGGTAAAAGGTAAAAAACAAAGAACAAAAAACAGACTAAAAAAACCTTAGTGTTTTGCTTTACTTTTTTTGCCATTAACCTTTAGCCTCTTGCCTTTCGCCTGTTGTTATCACATGCATTTTCTCAAGCAGGTCCGGTCTTTTTTTATAGAGCAGGACAATCATGCCTGCCGTCATTGCGCCTTCAAGAATTCCGAGCGGGAGCTGCGTCGGCATGAAAGAGATAAGGATCTTCCAGAAAAGCGGCATAAAGGGCGCATCCCCTTTTATCCCTGATGCAAGAATAGCTGACGTGCCGGCATACGTGGCCCAATCAGCGAAAAGCCCGGCTGTAAAACCTGCAACAGCCATATTTATACGTACTGAACGCAATACCTTGAATATCGCGTATCCTGTAAACGAGCCCAGGACTCCCATGGAGACGATATTCGCACCCCAGGTGCTCAAACCGCCGTGGGCCAGGAAGAGCGCCTGAATCAGCAGTGCGACAGCCGCCACAAGCACGCTTATCCACGGGCCCAGAAGTATCGCCGACATGCCTGTCCCGCAGGGGTGTGAGCAGGTGCCTGCTGTCGGGACCGGTATGGGCATGCAGGAGATAATAAAAATCGCTGCAGCCATAAGTCCCACAAGAGGCTTGAAAGACAGGTCTGTTTTGGAACGCTTTGCCAGCTGGAAAAGACCGGCCGCCACAAACGGCGCTGCCACTGCAAACCAAAGCGCCGCCCAGTTGAAGGGCAGTATCCCTTCAGAAATGTGCATGGCCTGCGCATCCGATACCGTGAACATTCCGGCAGCAACAAAAAACATTAAAAAACATAAGCCACAGAGACAAGGAGACACTGAGGGATAAAAAGAGAATAAAGATCTAACCCAGTTTATTCGTAAATGCCTGTCCAGGAGCAGGCGAGACATGGTGCTGAAGCGGGCGTCGGCAGACCGAGATGCCATGGATGGCTGAACGGACTGGCGTCGCCTTCGAGCAAGACTGGATGTCTTGCGAGATTTAGCTGAAGCATTATGGCTTGACTGCTCGACACAGAACTTTGTTGACATGCTATTCATTATTCCTCTGCGGCCATCTTTAGCAGCGCGTTCACAATAGCCACTGCAACAGGGGTCCCGCCCTTTCTGCTCAGGTTTGTTATAAACGGGAACTTCTGTCCCGACAGGATAGCCTTTGACTCGAATGCCTTTACGAATCCGACCGGCACGCCGATTACAAGGGGAACCGGGGAAGAAGAATCCCTGAGGAGTTCAGTAACACGCAACAGCGCGGTTGGCGCGTTGCCGATTGCGATGATTCCGACGTTCTCGCCGATTCTTTTTTCAATAGCGATTTCAGCACGCGTTCTTCCTGTTTCTTTGGACAAGCGAACTACGTCTTCGTCAGCAATAGAGCAGACCACCTTGCCTCCCCATCGCTCAAGAAGCAGCTTATTGATCCCGGTCCTGACCATTTCCACGTCGGCAAGAATATTTTTCCCTTCTCTTATTGCCCTGATACCTGTTGCAATTGCATCGGAATGAAAAACAAGTGTTTTCATGAACTCGAAGTCAGCAGTGGCATGGATGACCCTCTGAACTATGGGAAGCTGATCAGCGGGGACCGAGTTCAGGCCTGCTTCCTCCGAGAGTATTTCAAAACTCCTTCTCTCTATCTCTTCAGGGGCCAATCGGGTAACAGCGCCGATCCGTTCCATCACTATCTGGGCCAGTTTTTCGTGAATGCCGAGCGGTTCCGTATAGATGAATTGGACGTCCGGGAATAAATCCCCGGCCTCTTTTATCAGTTCAGGAATGTCTTTGGTCACGTGCATCCCGGCGTTCAGAAAGAAAGGATGAAGGATAATCTTTTTTGATCCGCCCTTCACAAGACTCCTGATTGTCGTCATAATGTCAGGCTCCGCAAACTGAAGGTAGGAAGAAGTCACGCACTCATCACTGCAGCCGGGGTGAAGCATGCTGTGCAGCATGGTCACCATATGTTCGAGGTTATTTGCGTCTTTCCTCGGGCTGCCGTGGCCTATAAGTATTATGCTCTCAACCATAACAAAATCATTTCTCCTTTATATACTTTATTAAATTATCTGCGATTGCCCTGTTGCCGGCAAAATGAAGGTGGACATAGCTCGCAAGCGTCCTTTTGACGCCATAACCTTCGTCCTGAAGCTTCTCCCCTGATCTGTCCCGTACCGAATATATTCTTTCAGGTTCCAAAGACCGGGAGCCCGGAGCATCAACTATCTCGGAGTAATGAAATTCGTGCCCTCTGACTCTTTCCCCCTCTTTGCCAAGAATGCAGTCGCTTGCCAGCATTATTTCCCTGTAACCGAGATACGACCTTCCTTTTCTCATTCGTGTCTCAAACGGGAACACCCCCGCCATTTTAAAAAAGTTTTCATCAAAATCATGTATGCCTTGTGAAAGATACATGAGCCCCCCGCACTCAGCGTAAACCGGCTTTCCAGAGACGGCCCATGTATTGACCGAAGCAAGCATAGAGGCGTTTGCAGACAGCGCCTCAGCATATACTTCCGGATATCCTCCGCCGATATAGACAGCATCTGCATCTGCCGGAATCTGCGAGTCGGAGAGTGGACTGAAGAAAATAAGTTGGATGCCGGCCTGCCTTAGCAGGTCCAGATTGTCTTCATAATAAAAACAGAACGCCTTGTCGTAAGCAACCGCTATTTTAATAACAGGAGACTGTGCAATGAAGGATATGTCTCTGGAGCGAATCGCGGAGTCCTGGTAACAGTTCTCGGCGAGTGAGCGTGCGCAGGGTCCCCGAAAAGTCTCAGACTTTTCGGGGTGGCAGTCAGGAGCGAAACTGAAGCCCGAAGGGCTGAATTTTGCGACTGTAGCGAACGAGCCGTTAGAACTGTCAAGACGCAGCGTCTGAGCGGAAGAGACATATCCTTCATTGCACTGCCCGGCAATCCGGATGAACTCATCGATATCTACGTGCTGCAGTACGGCAGTGGCAAGCCTCTCGATGCCATCCGGGGCAATAGGTGCTTCTTCGGCAACAACTAGACCAAGATGCCGATGCGGGATCTCGAAGTTCAAATCCCTGGGCAGGTATCCCAAAACAGGAATATCCTGAACACTATCTTTGAGTCTCCTGAAATGGCTCTCGGATGCGACCCTGTTGAATATAACACCCGCAATCAAAGAGACTGATTTTTCTTTCTCCGTGTCTTCGTCTTTCACACCGTAAGAGGCGAACCCTTTTACAATGGCCCCCGCACTTTCGGCTAACCCATATGCATCCACAACAAGGATAGCCGGCACACCGAGGGTCGATGCCAGGGTTGCAGTGCTGTATTCGCCGTCATACATCCCCATAACTCCTTCTATAACTGCTATATCGGCATGGGTCGAGTGCCTTTTAAAGCCTTCAGTAACGGACTCCTTCCCGCACATCCACAGGTCCAGGTTCCTTGAGGGCCTGCCGGTAATAAGACGGTGAAGCCCCGTATCAATGAAATCAGGCCCGGCCTTGAACGGTTGGACTTCGAGCCCTTTTTCCCTGAGCGCCGCAAGGAGCCCAAGAGTCACGGTTGTTTTGCCACAGCCGCTATGCGTGCCGGCTATCACCACGCCTTTCATCTATTAGCCAGTTCCTTTAACAGGCGCATGTTGTCGCGGTTCGATTTCACCGCTATCCTGGCATATGCGCCGCCGAGATTCCTGAAATTTGAACAATCCCTTAAAAGAATGCCCTTTTCAAAAAGAGAGTTGATGACATCCTGGGCCTTATCAAGCTGTATGAGAAAAAAATTGGCAGCCGAGGGGAAATAGGGTATCTCCAGAAGCCTGAATCCGTCTTCAAGGGTTTTCTTCTCGGTTTTTATAATTTTGAAAGTGTCTGCCTTATATGACTCGTCTTTAAGTGATGCAATCCCTGCCACTTGCGCAAGCGTATTCACAGTCCACGGTTCCTTGTGTTTTCTCATTGTGTCGATCAGCTTCAGCGGGAATACGCCGTACCCCACCCTCAGGCCTGAAAGGGCATAGAACTTTGTCAGAGATCTGAGAACAATAATGTACGGGTTTTCCTCAACCTCGTTTATCATTGACTCCTCGGGCGTGAAATCAATAAAAGCCTCGTCAATAACGAGATGGCATTTAAGGTCCCTGGCTGCCTCCGCTATCTTCATCATATCGGACTTTCTAATGATGCTCCCCGTCGGATTGTTGGGATTGCATAAAAATGCCATATCAACAGAAGTTGTCAGCGCCATTTTGTAAGACGTCGAATTCTCTCCCCCGGCCATAGCTGTGATAAAAGCTTCAGAGTTGAACGCAAAGTCGTCTTTTGCGTGGAGTTTGAAATGGATAATATCCCTTCTGTCGCCGGCTGCCAGCTCGTATTCCGAGAATGTTGGGGCTGTAACAAGTACCCTTTGCGGATTAAGTGCCCTGACAACCAGGTAGATAAGCTCTGTGCTGCCGTTTCCGCACAGAATGGATTCCGGGTCAACAGCAAAATTCCTTGCAAGGGCAAGTGTGAATTGTTTTGCGTCAGGGTCCGGATAATTATACAGGAATCTCATTTCATCTTTGATTGCTGCCATCACACTTTTAGGCACGCCGAGAGGGTTGATCGAAGCGCTGAAATCGATTATTTCGGCTTCGTTCACTCCCAGTTGCACGGCAGCCCTGTAAATATTACCGCCATGAGGCCCTTCCATCAGGTTATCCTCCTTGCCGTTAAGATCAACGCCGCTATACCAACGCCGACCAAAGAGGCTATTCCAGCTATGTTGATTGCTTTTTCAGAGGCAGCCACGTAATCGCCTTCGGCCTGTCCCGGCCCTGCCTCTCCTATGTATGGTTTTTCCACAATAACCCCTCCATAACTGGATGGTCCTCCCATCCTGATGCCGAGCGCTCCTGCCATGGCTTCCTCATCCTGTCAGGGCCATCGGCAAGGGCATCAGCCGGGCCGAACGTTTTTTGAGGACCCATGCTGTTTCTCCCTCAGGCGAAAAGGTGGCCGGAATACTTCTCGTGCTGATGATTA
>JADFXU010000035.1 GCA_015233365.1 Nitrospirota bacterium
TCGCAATGTATGTTGCAGGCCATGAGCCTACCAAGAAATATGCCAACGCGGCGCTTGCAACAGTGAGCAAGCTGGCAGGAGCTAATGTTCCCATCTCGGCCCTGCATTCGACGATTGGCCGCCACGCTGCAAGGGCGATACGCTGCCAGGTAATGTATGAAACCCTTAAAAAACAGTGGCAGGCGCTTGTCAACAACATAGCAAAAGGAGATGTAACAACCTTCAACCAGCCCGAATTTCCGAAAGGCGAGATCAGGGGATTCGGTTTTCACGAAGCGCCCAGGGGCGTGCTTTCCCACTGGATCGTTATCGAGAACGGGAAGATAAAAAATTACCAGGCTGTCGTGCCTTCCACGTGGAATGCGTCGCCCAGGAACGCATCCGCTGCACCCGGGCCGTATGAAGCGTCGTTGATCGGCAACCCTATTGCCGACCCTGAAAGGCCGCTCGAAATAGTAAGGACCATACACTCCTTCGATCCGTGCCTGGCATGTGCGATACACGTGACAGACACTAACAAAAGAGATATTGTGAACATAAAAGTTATTTAGAGTAAAATAAAAGTAAACTGTTAGCAAATACGGCAGTAGCCAAAGCTACTGCCGTATTTGTTCCGAGGAGAAGAAATGGGCGCTTTGGTTATGGGTATTGGAAATATTCTTCTGATGGATGAAGCCGCAGGAGTAAAGGTCATTGAGAACCTCCTCAGCCGCTATATTTTCCCCGCTGATGTCGAAGTGATAGACGGCGGGACCATGGGAATAGAGCTGCTTGATTATTTGCAAAACAAACAACATGTCTATGTAGCAGACGCCGCGAAAACCGGGAATGTACCGGGAACTGTTGTAAGACTGGAAAAAGATGCCGTTCCCGCCTTTTTCACCACCAAGATTTCGCCCCATCAGCTCGGGCTTTCTGATCTTCTGGCTGTTGCAATGCTGACCAATTCAATGCCGGAAAATATAATCTTTTTCGGCATCGAACCCAAGATCATGGAAACAGGCCTCGATTTGTCGGAAGAGGTACAAGGAAAAATAAGCGGCGTGGCAGACATGATTGTCAAGGAGCTGAGAATGAATGGGTATAATATTGAGGCAAAGGGCTAAGGAAGCAGGAAGATCACCAGATATACAAGTGTCAGTACCAGGATGGGCCAATAGTCCCTGATGGACAGCTTCAACAGTTTGCCCCCGCCTCTTTGTTCACGGAGCATCTTGCCGATTATACTCATAGAGCCCACGGCCCCGAGCATCACCAAAAGCACCTGGAAGGTCTTTACGGTCAATGGCGAGGCGCCGGCACTGGGGAGTTGTATGGCAAACCCCAATTGTCTGCCGAGGACAGGGAGGAGTCTTCCACCCATAGTAAACAGCTTCTCTACGTGATATCCGGCTTCGCAGGCAAAGGCCAGGGGCATAAGGACGTAGACCATCCTGTACTCCGCCCTGCCCCCCGAAGAGTCAACCCTGCCAAAGACCGCCCGCCCCGCAAATATGGCATAAAAAACGGCCATGAGAATTGAGCCGGAGATCAGCAGGAAGGTGCTGAACCACGCAGCCCCCATACCATCCCCATAAAATAATCCTCCGTACCCTAAATACCCGATACCGCGAAACATCTGAGTGCCTATGAGGGCCATACCCAGGACGGCGAACCCTTTTTCAGGTGCCTGTACTGCCCAGAGATCATATCCCGGCAGTCTCAAATTCAGTACCGGCGAGCGATTGGGACATATCTTTATGCATGAGCCGCAAACGACACAGTTCTGGTTGGACCTTACCGCAAAAGGCCCTTCGAACATGGGACATCCTTCGCGCAGGTCAGTGCCTGTGTAACAGTCATGCTTCGTGCAGGAGGTGTTGCAGATGCCGTAGTTCGAGCGAAGTTCCAGAATCGAACAGTTGGACAAAAGACCCACCATTCCGCCCAGCGGACAGAGGTGGCGGCACCAGGCGCTTCTCTGGAACAAAAAACCGCTGACAGCGGCCAACACAACAATGGAGAGTACCAGCATGGCAGTGGCCCTGGGAGAGCTGATCATTCTGGTGGCTGCCTCGCTCCAAAAAATAGCGGCTATGCCCGCTGCAGTTAAATAAAAACCATAATCCCTTATGAACGAAGGCACGCTCAGGTTCAGACCGGCCAAACGTCGTATCAATGTACTCAGGGCGCCGACCGGACAGACGCTGCACCACATCCGGGCCACGAAGAAGGTGCTCAGGACGAGGAGGGGTTCCCAAAGACCCCACGTGAGCACCAGGGCAGCGTTGCGTTCGGGGTCTTGCGGTCCGAACAGTCCAAGGCCGACAATCAAGGCGATAAAAGGAGCGGTGAGCAAAAGCGCGGCCTTTGGATAGAGCCTGCTCTGGAAGAACTTCATTACCGGCCCAAGATTAAGGAGGTTGAATGTGAATTTCCCGGTCACAGGCGGCGGGCCTATAAACAGGTCTTCCACCGTGAGCTTGTCGCCTCCTGCAATACTTACAGCCCTGCGAATAACGACCCTCAATTCTTCCGTATTTCCCGGCCAGTCATAGCCCATGATCGATTTATATGCCGCTTCCTCAATCCCTGAGACGTTCTTGCCCATCTGCCTGTTACTCCGCTTGATGAGTTCGTCCACAATCTGCCCGATGTCTTTCTTCCGCTTCCTCAGCGGGGGCACAGTAAGGGTCTGGACCGAAATCATGCCGTTTAATCGCCTGTCAAACCCGCCGCTGGCTGCCAGGGCTGTCAGGTCGGCACTTGAAGTAACAATAATTCTGGCGTTTGAATTACGCAAGCCCTTCTCGCCGACAGCATGGAAACAACCCTTTTCTATGTAATCCGCCAGCAACTCCTGGACCCGCTGCGCCAGGCATTCGATATTCTCGATAACCACCATCCCGCCGCCGGCCATGGTGAGAAGCCCGACGCGCCGGTCAGGCGCGAAAGGCAGAGCATTATGGCCCCGGCCAAAGAGAGTGCCGGACTGGATCAGCTCGATAAAGAGCGGATCATTCCTGTTGACATCGACGGCCTCTGCAAAATCAACAGTCTTGGCATCCATGCTCATGAAGAGATTTTCAGAGTTTTTCCCCAATTCGTGTATCAGGCCGGCCACATCAAACATTTCGGTGCCGGGCTCTCCCACTACCAGTACCGGCCTGTTGTTACCGGCAATATTCTCAATTTCAGACAGCAGTTTCAGGATGGCCCGGCTGTTGCCGATAAGCATCGGCTCGTCCCTCCTCAACTGCTCCGAAATAAACTGCACGTATGCCGTATTGGCAGAAGATGCTTCCACTATGCGATGGTCCCTTTTTAGAAGCCTTTCGGCCAATATCCCGGCACAGGTCTTCGCCGCAGCAGGGTTGGAGAAGACCGCTTTTAAAAAGGCATCCTTTGGGATGAGTATGAGGCTTGTTATCTCAGTGGTTTCCACGGAAGCGGTGCGGGGGTTGTCAGTCAATAAGGCAACTTCACCGAAACCCTCGAAAGACGCCAGGGTGGCAAAGGTGACGTTGTCACCTTCGATTCCGTACCTGCGGACCGTGACGGAGCCCCGGGCAATGACGTAATATGTGCTGCCCCTGTCGGAATGTTTGTAGACGACATCGCCGGCCGGCAAGATCACGTCCTCTGCTACAGCCGCAAGCTCCGAAAGTGCTTCAGGCGTCAGGGACTTGAACAAATCCACCCTGCGGAGAATGTCTTCGTACAGCTTGCCAAGGTAACCTTCAGGAACCGGTCCGTCGAAGTCAAGCTCTTCCATAACTATTTCTTCCAGCGTCTTGTAAATACCCCTGTGAGCAAGCTCTATCTGGATATCTAAAACTGTGTCGGCAGGCAATATATTGATCTCAGGCTTGCTCATTATTAATTATTGAGTTGCTATCAGTATAATGTCAATAAGTCATGGACATTATATTGTTAATAAGTTAAAAGTATCAACAGTCGCAGAGTAAAAACAAACTGAGACACTACCGAAAAAGCTATTTACTTTAAACGAAATTATGTTATGTTTATTGGGATGACGCGGGGAAAAAACTGCAGGAAAAGGAGAGGGCGATATGTTTAAGTTTTTGGATATGCTTCGTAAGACGAAACCCTTTCAGAGAGATGAAGCCGGGAAGACTACCTTCCAGAATAAATACCTTCACTTCCGAAACCTCCTGGCTGGAAATAATCATGCACTGGAGATAATGACCGACCTTGAACAGGTCTGCTACGGGGCCAAGCCTTTCTCGCTCGGCTCTATTTATGATCAGGTGGAAGGCCTGCTGTCGCAGGCGCGCAATATCGCCGGGGAGCTTAATGCACTGTCCGGCGGAAAATACGGGGACCTGTTCGATTCAGTGGAAAAAATCGGGGCGGAGATTCTGCAGGAACTCGCTAAAAAAAGAACTGTCGAAAAAACCGGGCTGACGATACCGCTTCAATATCTGAGCCTTGAGCAAGTCTCTGAAGTCGGCGGGAAAGCGGCCAATCTCGGCGAGATCGCCAACAGGGTCCACCTCCCGGTCCCGCCGGGATTCGCTATAACCGCTTATGCCTGCCACTACTTTATGAACTCCAATAATCTATACTCGGAATCCGAAAAGATCCTGAAAGACCTGGATGTGGAAGATACCGGTAGACTGCTCGAATGCAGCCGGGAAGTACAGGAGTGCATCATGCGGGCACCGCTTCCCGCTGACCTGGAGGCGAGCATTCTCGCTGAAGTGGATGTGCTTATAAATAAGTTTGGGCCGGGAATCCGTCTCGCGGTACGCAGCAGCGCCACAAGCGAAGATTCCGAAGCAAGCTTTGCAGGGCAGCACTCTTCGGTATTAGGGGCAACCAGGGAAAATGTGATCCAGGCTTACAAAGAGGTCGTCGCCAGCACCTTCAACCCAAGGGCCGTTTACTACCGTCGCGGCAAGGGATATCCGGATGAGAACGTGGTCATGAGCGTCCTGTGCGTCGGCATGGTGCGTGCGAAATCGAGCGGAGTAATGTACACGATGGATCCGAACGACCACCGGAGAAACGTCCTCCTGGTCAATGCCGTATGGGGATTGGCTGGAGCGGTGGACGGCTCCGCGGCAACAGATTTTTACGAAGTGGAGAAAGTCGGCCGCCGGATCCTGACTGCGAGGACGGCTGAAAAGGCAACCATGATCACCCTTGAGGACAGCGGGGGCATAAAAGTGGTCCCTGTTGAACAGGAACTTCGCACGCAGCAGTGCCTGGACAGCGAACAGCTTATGTCACTTGTGGAATATGGTCTCACTCTGGAAGAGCACTACGGGGTGCCCCTGGACATTGAGTGGGCGGTGAGACGCCGTGACAACAAACTGCTATTGCTGCAGGCGCGCCCCCTGAATCTGAACCTTATGCAAGGTCAGGCCGAAGATGCAAAGCGTGATCGCAAGGTAGAAGCGCTCAGGGAGAAATTTCCGGGTAATCCGGTGCTGCTTCAGGGCGGCATAACCGCATCACGGGGCAAGGCCTGCGGTCTCTCGTACATACTCACGTCGAATCACAATCTTTTAAATATTCCCGAGGGGGTGATCCTGATAGCTCCTGAGACTTCCCCGCGCTATGTCTCAATCCTGGGTAGAGTCCAGGCCATTGTCACCGATGTCGGGAGCGTGACCGGGCATATGGCTTCGGTTGCGAGGGAATTCTCCGTCCCAACCCTGGTCGGCACCGGCAATGCGACCAAAAACATTCCCCCCGGAGAGGAAATCACTGTTGACGCCACCAACTGCCTCATTTTCAAGGGCCGGGTAGAGAGCATTCTCGAACGGAAAAAACCGGCAAATCCCATGAAAGGCAGCCCGATTTACAAAGCGGCCCATTCCGCTTTAAAGAAAATAGCGGTACTGAACCTGCTCGATCCAAAAGATCAGAACTTCTCACCCCAGGGTTGCCGGACGCTGCACGATATCATACGTTTCGCCCACGAAAAGGCCATGAGAGAGATGTTCCGGATAAGCGACGTCCTGGAAGTGGACCAGGGCTTTGCAGTCCAGATTAAGGTCCCATTGCCGATGCAGATGTTGGCAGTGGATCTGGGCGGCGGGTTGAATATTGGGGAGAGACAGACCGTGGCCGGCATCAAAGATGTCACCTCGACGCCTTTCCTGGGCCTGCTCCGCGGCATGACCCACCCCGGTGTGCAGTGGGCCGGACCGGTAGGAATCAATATGGGGGGCCTCATCTCGGTAATTGCCAGTTCCATGCTCTACAGCCCTGATCCTGCTGTGGACAGCAGCTTCGGCGGCCCCAGCTACGTGGTCATTTCCGGCGAATACCTGAATTTCAACTCGCGCCTGGGCTACCATTTTGCAGTTGTCGATGCATACTGCGGCCCCCAGGTCAACGACAACTACATTACTTTTTCCTTCAAGGGCGGGGCCGCGGACATCGGGCGGAGATCGAGAAGGGCGCTGCTCATTTCGAGGATCCTCAAGCGGCTCGGTCTCAATACCGAAATCAGGGGTGACATGGTGCGTGGCGAGATCAAGAAATACGAGTGCTCGCTGCTGCAGGAGAAGCTGGATATGATCGGACGCCTTCTGGGTGCAGTACGGCTGCTCGACATGGTCCTTTCCGACGAGGGGGACATCAACTGGTATGAGGATGAGTTCTTCAAGGAAAATTATACATTCCAGCGCCGCGACCCGAAGTCAGACCCGGTTTTGTCCTGAAAGTCTACAGCTCGACCAGCGCAACTGTAATATTGTCAGCGCCCCCTTTTTCATTGGCTTCAGCAACAGAGGCATCAGCAGATGTGTCGGGGTCAAAGTTCGTGTTCATTACCTCTCAGGATCAAATGTTTTCCAGCAATAATTGCTGGACTTTTTCAGAAGCAATGCGGACAGCGGGGGTTTGAAGCGGCTTCGCGTCCCGGTCGCCGATGATATTGCTTATCACCCTGATTTCCGAGACAGGCACATCGTTAAGAGCGCATATATGTGCGACTGCGGCACCTTCCATGTTTTCGCATATCGCATCAAACCGGCGTTCAATCTCAATTCCTGCGGTCCCTGTGCCGGTGCAGGAGGAAACGCTCACAAAGTTGCCCTTTGCCGTACCGGCCTTAAATGCTTCAGGAACAAACATGGGAAATTTATTGTAATAATTTATTCCGTCTAAGGATACAAGCGGCAGTCCAAGGACATCAATAGTATGAAAACCGCTTCGGGTGATCAAGCCCTCGTCACCGTAGAATTCATTTTCTGCAACAGCCGCATCGCCAATGTTCAAGCCGGAACCCGGATACGCACCCGCAACCCCTATGTTATATACATGGTCAGGCCGGAACCGTTCCAGGAGAAGCGTTGCCCCGTGGGCGGCATTGGCTTTCCCCACGCCGCAGATGCAAATAACAGCGGACGTCCTTCCGTTAAGCATGCCGGTGAAAAAGGGCTTGTGCTGAAGCGTCAGGGTTTCCCTTCGATCAAGCTTCATGAGGAGCAGATCAGCTTCGCCCGCAGTCGATACAATAATACCATTTACCATCTGTCAGTCACTTTTCTTCGAGAACATACTTCACCTTCACATCCATGTCCTTTCTGAGGGAGTTGTAAACAGAGCAATACTTTTCATGAGACAATGCCACCGCCCGGTCGATCTTCTTTGGATCGAGGTTTTTCCCTGCTATGTGCATGGTCATTTCAATTGCCTTGTAGTACTGCGGGGGAGTCGGGTTCCGCTCGCCGACTGTGGTAATCTTAAAAGATGCAATTTCAACCCGCATTTTTTGAAGGAACATTACCACGTCGATCCCCATGCACCCGGCAAGGCTCAGCAGAAGGGCATCAGTAGGCTTGCATCCCCACTGCACGTTGGCATCAAACTCGATTTCATACCCCTCGTTAGTCCTCCCGACAAAAATAAGATCCTTGTCCCACGTGAGCGTGGCTTTGACAACCGGGTTGACTTTCTCCTTGTACCCTGTTAACGATTGCTCCAATACACCTTTCTTATTATCTTCCATACGTCTCTCCTTATTAGACAATCTCACTGATAGTTTACAATATCCAGTTCGTTTTTGGGCACTACTATATGTTAGAATTCAAACACATGTACGATTTCAGTGAAAAACCGGACCATTTCGCATGCAGAATATAACGACCGACTTTCTCGTAATAGGCAGTGGCATTGCGGGTCTCCGGGCTGCCATAGAACTTTCCGCTCACGGCAGAGTGATCATAGTAACCAAGGATATCCCTACCGAAAGCAGCACGGAATATGCTCAGGGAGGCGTGGCAGTCGTGCTGAGCGACGAGGATGAAGTAGGCATCCACTTCGAAGACACGATAAAGGCCGGCGACGGTCTCTGCAGGGAGAAGGCGGTGCACGTGCTCGTTGAAGAAGGGCCTCAAAGGATCTCCGAGCTGATTACGTGGGGCGCCGAATTTGACCGTGAGGGGACAAAACTCGCCTTTACCATTGAGGCCGCCCATTCCCGCCGGAGAATACTTCATGCCCATGGTGATTCAACAGGCAGGGAACTGGAAAGAGTGCTGATCAGCAAAGCCAGGGCCGACAAGAATATCCGAAGACTGCCTTTCTGTACCGCAGTTGATCTGATCATTGAGCGGAACAGGTGCAAGGGAGGATATGTCATAAGTGCGGAAAACGGTGTTTGCATAGAAGCCGTGTCGACTGTGCTCGCAACCGGAGGAGCCGGGCAGATATTTTCAAGGACAACAAACCCGGCCGTGGCAACAGGCGACGGCATGGCCATTGCGTATCGTGCAGGAGCCGTGCTTGAAGACATGGAATTTGTACAGTTCCATCCCACCGCTCTTTTTATACCTTCTGCTCCTCAATTTCTGCTGAGTGAAGCCATGCGGGGTGAAGGGGCGCTTTTGAAAAATAAGGAAGGGGAAATGTTTATGAAGCGCTATCATCCCGATGCGGAGCTTGCCCCCAGGGATGTGGTATCGAGGGCGATCATATCCGAGATGGCTGCTACGGGAACCGACCATGTATATCTCGATCTCAGGCACCTGGACAGTGGATTCATAAAAGGCCGCTTCCCGAGAATTTATTCGACCTGTCTTGAACATTCTATCGACATAACCGTTGACCTAGTCCCGGTTTCGCCGGCTGCGCACTACATAATGGGCGGCGTCAAAACAGACACTAACGGCTGCACATCAGTGCGGGGGCTTTATGCTGCAGGTGAAGTAGCCTGCACCGGTGTTCACGGGGCCAACCGGCTTGCAAGCAACAGTCTGCTTGAAGGACTGGTGTACGGATACAGAGCAGGCAAGGCAGCGGCACAGCGGAAAACCGCCTCATTCAGGACGCGCAACAGTATGGCTGAGGACAATGCTCTGGTCCGCGAATCGCGGACGGATGTTTTCACAGACTCAAATGAGATACGTGCAGAGTTGAGGAAAGTCATGTGGCAGAATGTCGGAATCATACGAAGCAAGGCATCTCTTGATAAAGCACTGGAATGTCTTTCCGCATGGAAGTTTATTCTCGGGATGGACTTCACTTCAAGGGGCGAAATCGAACTTAAAAACATGCTTACCATTGCCTTCATTATCACGGAGGCCGCGTTAAGAAGAAAAGAAAGCATTGGAGCGCATTACCGTTCCGACTATCCGTCAACAGGGAGGGGCCGCCTGCAACACAGCATCTCGGTAGCCGGGGACCGCCTTCTACCACCCGCTTAAAAAGGAGCGTTCATGCGAAGAGCAAAAATTGTTTGCACCATCGGACCCTTAACGAGCACGCGCAAAATGATACGCACCCTGATCGGAAAAGGCATGGATGTCGCGCGGTTGAACTTCTCACATGGCGACCACCAAACACACGGCAACGTTGCATCACTTGTTCGCGGGGAATCCCGGAAGCAGAAAAAAGTTGTTTCGATCCTCCAGGACCTCCAGGGAATAAAGATACGGCTGGGCGATGTCGAAGGCGAAAGCGTTCTGCTCAGGACAGGCCGGGAAGTCTCCATTTTCCCCGGAAGGGACATAAGCACCAGCGAAAAGTTGTTCATATCCTATCCCGCCCTGCTTAAAGATGTTATGGAGGGAGAAAATATACTGATCGACGACGGCCTGATCAAGCTGACCGTACTCGGTAAATCGCCAAAGTGGCTCAGGGCAAAGGTCATTGAAGGTGGATTGGTAAAATCGAAAAAGGGCGTCAACCTCCCCTCATCAAAGACTTCACTTCATGCCTTTACTGCGAAGGACCGGTCGGACCTGGAGTTCGGCCTGTCCCTGGGCGTCGATTATGTCGCTATTTCTTTTGTGAGAACGCCGGACGATATCGACATCGTTTTGAGATGGGCAAAACGAAAAGGGATAACCCTCCCTCCCCTGATCGCAAAGATCGAAAAACCCGAAGCGATAAATAACATAAACGAGATTATTGAAATGGTTGACGGGATCATGGTGGCAAGAGGGGATTTAGGCGTGGAGATGCCGACTGAAAAGGTGCCCATCATCCAGAAGATGCTCATCGATCTTGCAAACAAAAAAGGCAAGCTGGTGATCACTGCGACCCAGATGCTTGAGTCCATGACACAGCATACGCGGCCGACAAGAGCAGAGGCTTCCGATGTGGCCAATGCCGTGCTTGACGGGACTGATGCTCTCATGCTCACGGCCGAAACTGCATCAGGCAAGTACCCGGTTGAATCATTTGAAATGATGGATACCATAATAAGATATACCGAGGAAACCCTGTTTAATAAGATCCAGTCCCCTTATCAGCCCGGAAACAGGTTCCCTGAGGCCATTGCCGACGGCGCCTGCAACGCAGCACGGGATATAGGGGCAAAGGCCATCGTGGTCTTTACCATTACGGGTTTTACCGCCAGACTCCTTGCCAAAATAAAGCCTGACATTCCGGTTATTGCATTCACTCCCGACGAAATGGCACTGAGGCAAATGCCGCTTTACTGGGGCGTTACAGGGAGAATGATCAAACAGTGCAGCAGTAAAATACTCGATGACGATTGCATGATCGATATAGAAAAATCACTGATTAAAGAGGGCGTGGTAAAGAAAGGGGAGAGCATTGTCTTTGTCGCGAGTTCCCCCTTCCTGGGAAAGCGGAACATTATAAGACTCCGGAAACTGTGACGGGTCCGTTTTTTGTTATGTAATTGCTTTTTATGCTTATAAAATGGTAATTTGGATAGCATGAGGGTTGCCTTTACTATCAATATAAATTAATAAAGTACAGGGGGTTGTATGCAACTGTCTTTGGCCAAGAAACTCTATGGAACCGTTGGAATTATATTGGCATTGTTGTTAATAGTGGCCGTCGTTGCGTTCTTTACAGACAGAACATTGGTCAACGGCTACAAGCAACTTCAAAGTACCGAGGTAGCTCAGGCTAACGCTGCAAAAGAGGCGGGGATTCAATTGGGTTTTGCAGTCCGGTCCCTGAAAAATCAGGTCATTCGCAAGGACACTCAATCGGCTGATGAATTTAAAAAAGCTGCTGATTCAATAAAGTCTCAACTAAACAAATTCGATGGTCTTGCTGGCAACAATGAAGAGAAGGAAGCGGCTAAAAAAGCAAAGGACACTTTTTCAGCTTTTGAGGAATCTTTTAATAAAACAGTGGAGGCCAATAAGGCCGGCGCCGATCTTGCCGCAGTTGACAGTATCGCAAAAGGCACAAACCGGCCGGTTTTTGAAGCATTCGACAATCTCGATAAAATCGCGCAAAAAAAACTTTCAAGCGGCAACGCCCACCTGGACGCTCTCTCCGTGAAACTTGGTTTTATCCCCTTAATCGCCGTGATTGCTGCGGTCGTCATGGGACTGTTATTCAGCTCAAGTATAATCCGTCGCATCATGGCCCCGATTACCGAAATAGCCTCTGTTATCGAGGGCGCCTCCAAAGGAGACCTTACAAGAAATGTCCATGTATCCGGAAACGACGAAATTGGCCGGATGGCGCAGGGGTTCAATTCGATGATGCATACTCTTAGAAATACAATCGGAAAGATCACCGGTTCCACTCTCACAGTCGCCAGCAGTTCCGAGGAATTGTCCGCCACTGTCGCCGGCATCGTGTCCGGCTTCAATGAAGAATCCCAGCAGATAGAACAATCCGCGACCGCTACCACCGAGGTTTCACAAACGATTACCGATGTTGCAAAAAATGCCACGGACGCTTCCGATGCAGCCAGGGAATCCGTGGATGTCGCTGTTGAAGGGAAAAAAGTGGTGGACGAGACTGTCATCGGCATAAGGGAGATAGCGCGTACAGTCGAAGAAACTTCAGGCACTCTTGAGGAACTCGGCGAAAGCAGCAAAGCCATCGGAGAGATCATTACCGTCATACAGGATATCGCGGACCAGACAAATCTCCTCGCTCTGAATGCCGCCATCGAAGCGGCCCGCGCCGGCGAGCAGGGAAGAGGGTTCGCAGTTGTTGCCGATGAAGTGCGAAAGCTGGCCGAAAAGACGAGCAAGGCAACCGGTGAGATATCAGACATGATTAAAAAAATACAGAGTGATGCAGGGCAGTCGGTTTCGAGCATGAAAGCGGGCAAGCTGAAGGCAGAGGAAGGGGTAAAGCTGGTTGAAGGATCGCGGGAATCACTCGATAAAATCGTGAAGGCCTCTCAGAAATGCCTCACCATGATCCAGATGATTGCCACGGCTACGGAACAGCAGTCTGCGGCAGTGGAGCAGGTATCCGCTAACATGGAGAATATCGCCAACGTTTCGAGGACCTCCCGTGAAGCCATTGGCCAGATTAATGATACGACCGTGGAACTGTCGAAGCTTGCCGGCGAACTCAAGGTGCTTGCCGAGTGGTTTAGAACTTAATGGCCATAAGCAAAAATAGAACTCCCGATCTGGAAAAAAAACGGCTCGAAATAGATACAATAGACTCGGAAATACTGAAACTCTTAAACAGAAGGGCCGATCTGGCTGTTGATATAGCCGGAATAAAGAGAGAGGCCAATCTTAAATTCCATTCGCCGGAGCGCGAAAAGGCCATTGTTGCCCGCGTTACTGCATTGAACAAAGGGCCGTTTCCCAATGACGCGCTGAAAGTCATATTCAGAGAAATCATCTCGGCCTCGCTTGCCCTGGAACAGCCCCTTAAAGTGGCCTATTTCGGGCCCGAGGGAACATTCACTCACCTTGCGGCACTCCGGCACTTCGGGCATTCCGCACATTATATCCCCGTGAGCACCATAAAGGGGATTTTTGATGCGGTCGAAGGCGGAGAAACGGATTACGGCCTTGTACCGATAGAGAATTCCAATGAAGGGGTAGTCAGTTCCACCCTGGACATGTTTATGGACTACGAGATGAAGATATCGGCGGAAGTCCTGCTCGAGGTATCTCAAAATCTTATGTCAAAAAGCGGTGACAGAAAAAAGGTCAAAAAGATCTATTCTCACGCGCAGCCTATCGCGCAGTGCAAGGCATGGCTTGAATCAAAAATGCCGGGCATTCCACTCTATGAAGCCACGAGTACGGCAAAGGCCGCTGAGCTGGCCTCGAAAAATCCCGAGGTCGCTGCAATTGCGAGTGAAATGGCGGCGCAGTTATATGATCTGCGGATTATTGAAAAACACATAGAAGACAGGAAAAATAATTTTACCCGTTTTCTTGTCATAGCAAAGACGTATCCGTCGCGGACCGGCCATGACAAGACTTCTATCTTATGCTCGGTAAAGGACAAGCCGGGGGCGTTGTATGACATGCTCCTTCCCTTCGGAAAGGCCGGACTGAACCTGACCAAGATAGAATCCAGGCCTTCAAAAAGAAAGGCATGGGAGTATATTTTCTTTGTCGATTTGGAAGGGCATGTAGAAGATAAGAAAGTTACCCAGGCACTGGACAATGTGCGTGAAAAATGTCTTTACCTCAAACACCTGGGGTCTTATGCCGTGAACGACAGCCTGGAGAAGCCTCTGCTGGGATAAAGGAGCAAACAGTGATAAAACCGCCTGACTATGTAGCCGGTATCAAGCCATACGTGCCGGGCAAACCAATAAAAGAGCTTGAACGCGAACTGGGCATCAAGGAATGCGTCAAGCTGGCATCCAATGAAAATCCACTCGGCCCTTCGCCAAAGGCACTGAATGCGGTCAGAGAATGCCTTAAAAACAGCGGGGAAATGAACCGCTACCCCGACGGCAGCGGTCATTACCTTAAACATGCTCTTTCAGAAAAGTTTTCCTCCAGGGGGACAGCCGTAAGTCCTGATGAGATAATACTCGGCAACGGCTCCAACGAATTGCTCGATATCGCTGTCCGGACGTTCATGGCGGATGGAGATGAGGCAGTAATGGCGACGCCCTCATTTATTGTTTATTCCATGTCGGTACAGTCGGTAAACGGGATTTCCATACAGGTGCCTCTGACCGGGTACAGGCATGACCTTGCAAGAATGGCCGATGCCATTAACTGGAAAACAAAAATGATCTTCATCGCAAATCCCAATAATCCCACCGGCACAATCAACAGAAAGAATGAGTTTGAAGAATTCATGAACAGGGTCCCGGCGGGGGTACTCGTTGTCATCGATGAGGCTTATTATGAATACGTCACAGATGCGGCATATCCGGATACCCTGAAGCATGTCCGAAGCAATAAAGAGGTTCTCGTGCTCAGGACATTCTCCAAGGCTTACGGTCTTGCAGGATTCAGGATCGGCTACGGGATTGCCGATAAAGATATCGTCACCGAACTGAACAGGCTCAGGCTGCCGTTTAACACAACCTCGCTTTCGCAAGTGGCTGCGCAGCATGCCCTGGACGATGACGGTCATCTTGGTAAGTCTATCGCCGTTAACGAAGAAGGAAAGCGGTTCCTTTATGGAGAGCTTGATTCTCTCGGCCTTGCTTATGTTCCTTCGGAAGCAAATTTCATATACCTGCCCTTGCCTGTCGATTCCGGCGCTTTTTTCAACGCCCTTCTGCATAAGGGCGTCATAGTGAGGCCCATGGGGCCGAAAGAAGTGCGCATAACTATAGGACTCCCGGAAGAAAACAGGCGCTTGATAGAAGCATTAAAGGCCGTAATCAATAACGCGTAATGCGTTACCCGTAACAAGTTACGGTTTTAAGGAGGATTTATGGACATTATCGTTCTGCAACCCGAAACCTCTGAAGAAGATATAAGACATATTCTGAAAAAGCTTGAGAGCAAAGGATTGAAGGCCAATGTATCGCAGGGCACTGAGCGAACAATCATAGGTGTGATAGGCGATACCTCCAAGGTCACCGAAGATGAAGAAGATGCCATCAGGGCAATGGCCGGGGTTGAAAATATTGTAAGAATCCTTAAACCTTACAAACTCGCCAGCAGGGACTTCAAAAAAGAAAATACTGAGATAACAGTAAAAGGCATTGTCATCGGCGGAAAGAAAATCCAGGTCATAGCCGGCCCGTGCGCGGTCGAAAACAGGACTATCCTGACCGGCATTGCTGAAAAGGTAAAAGAGAGCGGAGCGGCATTCCTGAGAGGCGGCGCTTATAAGCCGAGGACATCGCCTTATTCATTCCAGGGTCTCGGTCTGGAAGGACTTAAATACCTCGCCGAGGCCAGTGAGAAAACGGGGCTTCCCGTAGTTACGGAAATTATGGACCCTCGCGATATCGATGGGATTGTCGAATACGCTGATATTATCCAGATAGGCGCGAGAAACATGCAGAACTTCAGGCTTCTTCTCGAAGTAGGTTCGGTCAACAAACCTGTCCTGCTTAAGCGCGGGCTGTCCGCCACGATTAAGGAATGGCTCATGTCTGCCGAATACATCATGTCGCGCGGCAACCATAACGTAATGCTGTGCGAACGAGGTATCAGGACATTTGAGACCGCTACAAGAAATACGCTTGACCTCAGCGCCGTGCCTCTCCTGAAGCAGTTGACCCATCTTCCCGTTGTTGTCGATCCGAGCCACGGCGTCGGTAAGCGGGACCTCGTTGCACCCATGGCAAAGGCCGCAGTTGCCGCAGGTGCCGACGCCCTCATCATCGAGGTGCATACAAATCCGGAGGAAGCATTTTCAGACGGGGAGCAGTCCCTGCGACCCGACTACTTTGCAAAGCTCATGCAGGAATTGAAAGCAGTAGCCCAGGCAGTCGGAAGAGAGATTTGAAATGGGAAAAGCCGATGTTGTGATGGCGGAGGCCAGAGGTTTCATGAAAAGCCGGGTGATTCTGACTGCTGCGGAACTCGGCTTTTTCACCAGCCTCGATGAAAAACCATGCGGGGCTGAGGAACTGGCCTCGGAAAAGGGGATTGACGCAAGGGCTGCAACACGCGTTCTGGATTGTCTCATCACCTTCGGGTTACTGGAAAAGCAGAACGGGACCTATAAGCCTACGGAAAGCGGCGCGTTCTATTCGGCCCGTCATCCTGAGACGGTGCTGCCTATGATCATGCACATGAACCGCCTTTGGAACACGTGGAGCGGTCTCACGGAAGTGGTGAAAACAGGGGGGCTTTCCGTCGAGAAGCCCGGCATCCATATGGACGAAGAGAGCTGGAAGTCGTTCATCGGCGCTATGCACGTGGCAGGACGGCAACTTGCTCAAATAATAGCCGGCGATTACGATACCGGCCGTTTTAACCGGTTGCTGGACATCGGCGGTGCTTCAGGGACTTACTCCATCGCTTTTCTGCGCCGTAACCCCGCAATGACCGCTGTGATTTTCGACCTTGAAAATGTCATACCCATGGCAGCAGAAAGAATAGCTGAAGAAGGGATGGAGAACCGGATTGATCTCGTTGCCGGAGATTTTTACAGAGATGAGTTTCCGGGGGGATGCGACCTGGCTCTCCTGTCGGCCATAATCCACCAAAACAGTCCAGATAAAAATGTGGACCTTTACACAAAGATTTACAACGCTCTGGAACCAGGCGGAGCAATAGTTATACGCGATTATGTTATGGACGAATCCCGTACAGAGCCTCCGGCCGGCGCGCTGTTCGCCATCAATATGCTGGTGAATACTCAAAGGGGGGACACTTATACCTTCAGAGAGATCGAAAGCGGACTGCAACAGGCCGGATTTAAGGATGTGAAGCCGGTGCGCTATTGCGAGGGCATGGACTGTCTGGTAGAGGGGCGTAAGCCGTCAACCCCAGTTCCAAACCAGGTTGAGAAATAATGCCTTCAAATGACTTCATGCCTTGCAGATACTATTCAATGCTAAGATCTCTTGTTTTATGATTTCCAATCCGTAACGCATTGTATCCGTGCTGACGGAGTTATCGCAACGCAGGAAGCGCTCGTCTTCCTCCAACTGCTTCAAGCTTTCTTCCATCCTGCGTATGCAATCCTCTATCCCCTGTTTCCAGCACACCTTGCACAAAGCATAATCAGAGTCCTCATTCAGCAGAAATACTTCCTTGCTCCCGCATTTCACACAATCCTTAAGCAGGCACTCCGCGCATATCCACTGCCCTGCAACCTGTGATTCCGCATCGTTACCGCATTTGCACTTTCCCATTCTCCGCCCCCTCAGCGCTGCGCAACTTCTTAATAATAATCATTAAGAGAGAGTTTACAGCATGGCGAAAGACTTAGTCAAAATTATCACACCGGATTAGGGTTCTATGCCGCTTGACATATTATGCTCCGCGTAATAGACTATGAGTGATGATCCGGTCATTCCGTGATGCCGAAACTGAGACACTGTTCAATGATAAGGATGTGCCAAGCTTTCGTTCAATTGAGCGGGTGGCGCGACGTAAGCTCCTGTATCTTCACCAGGCTAGGCATCTGGAGGACCTCAGAGTTCCGCCGGGCAACCGACTCGAAGCTCTGAAGGGCGATCGCAAGGGTCAATATAGCATCAGAATAAACGGTCGGTGGCGAATCTGCTTTCGCTGGAAAGACGGCGACGTCCATGACGTTGAAATAACAGACTACCAATAGAGGTGTGTGATGATTTCAAAACAGAAACTTCTTGAACCTATTCACCCAGGAGAGATTCTCCTTGAGGAATTTATGAAGCCTATGGAGATCAGTATCAACAGACTCGCACGGGATATTGCGGTGCCGCCAGGCCGCATCAGTGCCATTGTAAATGGTAAACGCGCGATAACCGCAGACACAGCGCTCCGGCTCAGCCGGTATTTCGGCACGTCGCCCGAGGTCTGGATAGGCCTTCAGGTAGATTATGAGCTTCGTATCGCACAGCGCACAATCGGACCCGAGGTTGAGAAGCGCGTTCACCGACACACGGCATAGTAAGATCCAGGCCATCTGATCAGATACTTCGCAAATGAACAAGTCCTTTTATCATCTTAAGTTTCATGCTCTCTGTTTTTGAAACAGATCCCATCCCCCGGTGTTTTCATAATAACGGCGGCCTGCCTGGACTAGCTTCTTTGCAACTGTTTCAGGCTTTGCCGCAAGTCTGTATTTTATTTTTGCTGCATCTGCAAGTTTGAACAACTCTTTTTTATGTTTGACCAGGCGTGTTACTTCGAATTTCATTTGTTCTTCATCCAGGCCTCCCAGTGTTCGCACCTGCTCAAGCAGCCCCAACTCATCGTCGGCGCTCAAGTCGAGTACCGATTTCTTGGGAGGCATTCTGAGGATATGCAGAGCCTCTTCGATTTTACCGGACTCTACAATTTTCTTAAATACTTTGGCCAGGTATGTCGCAGGTGTGTCGCTTTTGGATTTAGCAGCCTTTTTGCCCAAAACCTTTAGCGAAAAATTTGCCGTACCTGAAAAAGAGTCTTCTGACAGAGGGAAAGAGGTTTGAAGGAGCATCTTCAGTTCCGCCGCCTTCGGAGTCAGTCCCTGCCTCACTGATTCCAAAGCCTGATCGAAACGGTCCAGCGCCTTGGCAAAACGGTCTGCTTCTTTAATAAAGCGGCTGTCGTCGAGTTCATCCGCATGCTTCCTGATCGTTTCGGCTGCCCCGGATAATTGTTCGGCAAGTCTTAGCAGGCCCATATAACCTCCTCGATGTGATTTATAAAAGAGTCGGTCAGTTTAAAATAGTCATAAGACCCTATGCTCTTTTCACTGTAAATAATAACAGGTTGGTGAAGATTGGAACATTCCGCTATCTTCACGCAGTCCCGGATGTAGGGTGTAAGCACAGCGGCGCACTGGTGGATTAGTTTCTGTGTCTTTAGATTCCTCATTTCGAGTTTTAGCTCGTTGATGCTTTGATCAAAAACATTCCCGATTGAATGATAGCGATTAATTATGACCGCAACGATGCGGGGATTGAGTTTCCTTCCCTGATAGCCGCTCACCTGGTACTGAAAACTTTTCACCATCTTGCTGAAAAGACGAAAACCGGAAAGGGAGAGAAAATCCGGCAAATAGGGGACGACATAGGCATCGGCAAAATAGAGGGCGTTCTTGGATATGTTATAAATATTGGGCGGACAGTCGATAAGCACGTAGTCATACTCCTTCACTGCATCTTTAAGCCCTTCAAACATGGCAGCATAGTACGGGGTGTCATGCAAGCCGGAAAGACGTTCCTCGGTCTCCATAAGACTTATTGAAGAAGGCAGCAGATCCAGATGTGAGATATATGGGAACCCTTCATCAGAAATGGGAACGCCCCTGATCACTGCGCTGTTAAAATCGAAACTCCTCGTACCGCTAATATGATCTGCAAAGACCTGGTAAACAGTTAGTGAAGGGTCTTCCAGCCGCTTGGAAAGATGCCTTCGCTTAAGCAGCCAAAACGTGGCATTGCACTGAGCGTCAATGTCTACAATCAGAACCTTTTTCCTGTGATATTTAGCAAGGCAAGCGCCGATGTTCACCACATTGGCAGTCTTGCCAACTCCTCCCTTAAAATTGATGAATGCCACGATCCAGGGTTTCTTCATGAATTTTAGGGTAGTGCAATTATCCAGCGAGTGTCAAGTTGCCAAAGCAAACATTGTGGGATAGGAGCGTCTTTTTTCAAGCCCCTTACCAAATCAAAGATAGATTCAGGGTAAAGAACAACTGTCACCCGAGCTTAAGTTTGGGATAGGCTCCATGTATAATCTCCGTAACGGCTAATGCAAAGCACTACACTACACTACACTACGCTACACTACACTTTACTTTCCCACAGAATATCTTCTGCGCTTCTCACTAAGGAAAACAATTTTTTGTTGACTGTGATTAGCATACGTCGCCCAGGAGGGAGCATAGTTATCCACTTGATTTCCCCATTGATCCCACCCTTGCCTCTTTCCACGGGCAAATAACTCTAAATAAGGCCCTGCACTGCATGCTTCGATTATCTCGTAAAGTTCATCAGGCTTTCTCGAATGCTCTCTCTTTTGCGTCCTGATTATATTTACTTGGCTTCTCCCAGGGTCGAGGGTACGTATACGGCCTCTAATGCCGAAGAGAATCATTTCAGTTGTATTCCTGAAATAAAACCCAACGCCCCGACCATCCGGGCCGCCATCTTTACGAACTTTATGCCAAATTATATTCGTCTTGTATTGAAATCCCCAAGCTTCCATTACCTCCAAGCCTTCTTTAAGCAGCGCATTAGGCACCCATAAATAGAGATGGCTTTGATCAGTAACCGCCAAAGGTACTGGAATCTCCTTTATCTCCTGCAATGCAAGGGTTGAATATCTTGATAACCTCTTATGCTCAGGCGCCATTTTTCCGGTACGATTAGCAAACTGCCAGGGAGGATCAGCAAGGACAGTTGAGTATTTTTTGCCTCCAACAAAATCCAATAAGCATTCTCCCAGAGTTTTAACTACCCGCTCACTCATTTGCATCTTCTCCTTGCTTTAATAATTTTGTCGTTATTCCGAAAACCAGTACAGGACAACCGCCGCTTCTTCCAGCATTTAATCTCGGAATCAGCTTTCCCATATGGGTAGTACTTGCTCCGTACTTGGCGCTGTATTTTCTTTTAGTCCCATATTTATCGACATATTCTCCGAGCGTATGAAACCATGGATCCAATTCATTGCTTCTCGTCACAAGAACCGCAACACTTATTTTGTCATATTCAAAGAACGCCCTGAATGCATATAAATCCCTATCGAATGTTTGATCCTTACTATTCCATTCAAGATCAAACGCAACTCTGCTTTTAATATAATCTACTTTATGGGTATTATGAGAAACTTCGCTATCATCAACAATTACCTTGGCTGTTAAGCACTTCTCTTCCCATCCCAGCCCTCTTAATATTTTAGCAGGGTGCTGAAAAATTCATAAAAAATAATGAAACGTGATCCATTAATGGAAAATAGCCTTGATACCGAGGGCCATAATCATTGCTCTGACGGTTTATATTCCATGTCTGAGGTGCCATTGCGTTACGCTTTACCCTTTATCCCCAATTCATGCTGCCATCAATCGCGACATTCGCA
>JADFXU010000036.1 GCA_015233365.1 Nitrospirota bacterium
TGACGTAGCTTCACCACCTGCCGCCGAATCTGATACTGTGCATCCTGACTTAATTTGCGTGCATCGATCTTTTCCATGCACATAGTTTAACATATTATTGACCTGTTTAGTTGCCGAGTTAATAATAGCTTTTCTTTTTTGCCGTAACTCCGGCTCGTCCGAAATCGTTCTTTGTCTAATATGATTAAAAGCAGGAGAAGGGGAGCAGTTGTTTGTCGACGCGATGCACGGGTGTACTGTAGCAGGGGCGAGCACTGGTTCCCCAAAAGTTGCAGACTTTTGGGGTGAGGGAGCCGAGCCCCAACCGGGAATGGGTATGAATATCTCTATTAAACAGAATTTCTATTCGCCAACTAAAGTAGTTTCAGCGCGTCGACAAACAACTGCTCCCCTTCTCCTGTCCTCCTTTTATGGCAACGTTATAGTGGAACTGCCCGCAAGCTAATGGCGGACAGTTCCACTAAAGAAGTCAACAAATTAAGGTATCCGTATATAACCTGATGCTGGAGGAGCAAATTTCCCCTGTGTGTCAATGAAAGTAGTATTAGTTGTGGACCAGTTGAATGTATTCCCTGGGGGTGAAACATAACTTCCACTGGATGGCGTAAATGTTGTCTTGGCAGTCTTTCCGTTATTACTCCATACAAAATTAGAGAAATTGCCCGTACAGCCGGCGGGGCCGCAAAAACCGGATTGATTTACCAGACCCGGTACAAACTGGCTCATGGGCTTATTAAAGTTGAAGGTTTGGGTCAGTGTGTCGGCATTTCGATTTACGGATATAGTCACTAATGTCATTTGAGGCGGTATATCATTCACTTGATTTATTGGGTTTCGAAGAAAGAAAGCATTTTGGATAAACGATTCTTTGTAAAGATCCCATAAGTATTTCAATGATACTTTTGTCCCGTCAATAACAGCAAAACCTGTGGTCCCAATCACTCCCTCAATGAAATCCAAATAATTGTTCTCAGCCCACATGTTATTCACGTATGAAAGCAAGTCATGATACATTCGCAAAGAATCATCCATGGGAACATTTGACGGCAAGTTTGCCACTGCCTGTGCCGTCTCTTGCCAAGAGTCTTTAACAATCGAAACAGTGTCTATAATTTCACCACTGATTCCAGCAACCGGACCTTCAATTATACCCTCACCTGCATTTTTAAATGACTTCAGTAATAATTCGGTTTGATATTTGTCAACCCCGGATTTTTTTTCAACGTTCTCGGCTATCACATCAATGCCAGCATCGACTACCTTGTCTAACGCTGCTTTAGCCACTTCTCCTCCTGTAAGCATCGCTCCGTCTTCAATCTTTAGCTTGGTTGCTATTTTAGGGTCCATTTCTATCAATCCTTTCCCTACTGCATACAAGTATTCTATGGCGGTAAAAGCGTCACTCGGCGAAACAGTCGTGGATTTAGTGAAAACCTGCTTGGCGACTTTTTCCATATTCGAAAGTTCGTCAGGAGTTGGGTTATGGTTGACCGAAAGTGCATAAGATGTTGACAAAAAGGAGAATGTCAAACAAACGCCCATCAATAGACACATCATCGTTTTCTTCATTTGCCCTCCGTTACCATCTCCAACTCAATCCCATTGAGTAGAGATTCTTTGTGTAGTCATATAGATCTATGTTGGAAGAATTTCTTCTCCTCAAGTATTCGAGAGAAACTATCCAGTTCTTGCCAATATCCTTTGAAAAAACAGCATTCAGCGTCCTTTCTATATCCATGCGATTTACTCCAAAGAAAAAGTCCGTATTATCATAATGATACCACTTATAGTCATAATCCAGATTAAATCTAATATCTTTGGGAAATGTGTATTGGAGACCTGTAGTCAATCTGTTCCCGGCATAGCTCCAGTCGCTGCCCTGGGCGAAGTCCTTGTCCCAAAAATACCCCGCCTTGATGTAATGCTTGGCATCATTAGATCTGATAAAATGTACGAGACCAACCTCATGATTAACCGCATCTCTGTTATCTTCTGAAAAGTCAGGCTTTCCGGCAAATTCCTTAAACTGCAGGGTATATTGTAAAACGCTTAAGTTATTTCGATTTTCTGCCAAAAGGAAAGCTGGCCGTACAGTATGCCTCTGCAAGAAATACTTGTAGTCGGACAGGAGATAGTCATAAGAATAGCCGCTCCTTAAATCATATGACATCGAGCCGATAGTGCCTCTTTTTGAAAGATCAACAGAAAAGATATGATCTTGAACATCCATTCTTCTTATATCATCTGCAATTGTCTGATATAGAGCATAGGACGCCGATAAATCGAGGTCAGGTTCTTTGACCAGGAAATACTCGCCCCTCAAATACAATAGTTCTATCATGCTCTTTTTTCCCTTATCGTTTAAATTAATGACATTATTAGTCGTAGGTATGAGCAATACATTGTCATCATATTGAAGCTTGGTTGTAAATTCTATGTTAAACCGCTTCTTTGCTAACTGTTCGATTTCCGTTGTCTCAATGAGCCTCTTAGCCGGTTCAGCTAACGGCGAGGCAGGATCCTTTATTATAAGGTCCTTATATGCCGCAACTGCGTCACTATTCTTATGCAGCTGCTGGTTGGCGAGACCTTTATAGTAAATAGTTAGACTTGCAATGTTCTTATTCTTTGTCTTTACCTTTTCAAGGTAATATAGTGATTTTTCATACTGTCCCAGTTGATAATAAGCAAAGCCGAGAAAATACCCCAAGTCTTCCCTTTGAGGATCTTCCTTATAAACGTACTCAAGATGAGAGACAGCGTTTTGATAATCTTTTTTCTGAACTAAAATTATGCCAAGTTGAAAATGTGCGTTTGTAAAAGAAGGTTTCATATCGAGACTCTTTTTGAAGTTTTCAATAGCCTTCTCAGAATCGCCGAGGTGCAGTTGCGTAAGCCCGATGAAATAAGAGATATCGGCATTACCTGGTAAAATAACGGATGCCTTCTCAAAATCCTCAAGCGCTTCCTTGTATTGGCCGAACTTGTAATGTTCCAACCCGGACATAAAAGACTGATATTCGGTACTCTGGGCAAAAGCTCCGCAGATGGACAGCGGTATTACTGTTATTATCAACAGTGCCATCAGTATTAAGCTTTTTGTTCTTCTCTGGTAATTCTCTTTCACTCCCGGCCCCCCTTTTCTCAAGACCATAAAAAATATGGTTTGTTTATCTATAAGTATTTGGAATTAATATAAAATTGCTGCTTTTCCCCTCAAACATGGCTTTATAACATATATTGCTCCTCATTGTAAAGACAACAAGTGCTTTAGATGGATTAATTCGTCAGCCTATCCATCGTTGTTTCAAATACCCCTCATGCGGTGTCTGGTATCAAGGGCGATACCAGCGATTCCGTAACAAATGGCCTGAATCGATTTTTTCTCTCTAAGTGTCTGCCCATTTCGGTAAGTAACCGAGTGTATTGGGATGGCTATTCTTTCGGGGTGTGATTAGGATTTTAAGATTGCTGCCGGGATGGGATACGAGATTCACGGAATCGCGATTGGCTGAAAACCATCAAAAACCGTCATCAATCGTTCTCGAATCTTTAACGTACAATATTTACATTTCGTGAGGTTACCTCTTTTCAGGTATTATCTGAAACTCACCAAAAGAAACTAAGTGGGGTTACGATGCTGGTGAAGGCCGAGAGACTTTACGGCATACTGGATGCAATGAAGCAGATAACTGTTTTAGATGTGCAGAAGATGTAGCTGGACTACTGGAAATAAGATCGCTGCACGAAAAAACCACACAATCTGCCAACTTTATGTTTTTTCCTAATTTCGTGAGATGACCTATTAAATGCTTAACGTGCTTTATAATCCGAATTCTGTGGTGCCCCTATCAGCCGCGCAAATGCCGGATAGTCTTTATCAGCGCCTCGGCCTTTTTCAGGGTTTCGTAATACTCTCTTTCAGGATCTGAATCCGCGACAATCCCCGCCCCGGCCTGGACATAAGCATATTCATTTTTGAGGACAAAAGAACGTATTATGATATTCAGATCCATGGAGCCGGAGAACCCGATATAACCGAGTGACCCTGTATAGGGCCCTCTCGCAACAGGCTCAAGTTCATCAATTATTTCCATGCACCTTACTTTCGGCACGCCGGTAATCGTGCCACCCGGGAATGCGGCCTTTATGAGATCGAAACATGTCTTGTCGCTCCTGAGCAAGCCCTTTACATTTGAAACAATATGCATGACGTGTGAGTAGTCCTCGGTTATCATAAGTTCGTCCACCATCACACTGCCGAATTCGGATACCCTTCCGATGTCGTTTCTCTCCAGATCAATCAGCATTATGTGCTCTGCCCGCTCCTTTTCATTGAGCAGCAATTCCGCCCTCATCCTGGCATCCTCATTAACGCTCTGCCCGCGCGGCCTGGTGCCTGCAATAGGCCGAGTCTCAATAATACGGTCCGTCACCTTAACAAGACGCTCAGGCGACGAGCTGATAATGCTATAACTCCCGAAATCGGCAAAGGCGGCAAAGGGGGACGGATTTATGCGTCTCAAGACTTTATAAATCTCCCAGGGGTTGGCAGCACCAACGAATGCAGAAAGCCGCTGTGAGAGATTCGCCTGAAAAATGTCACCCGCAGCTATGTATTCTTTGGCTTTTCTCACCATCTCCATATAACCGGCCTTGCTTATCTCATGCTGAAGCTCGGAAGCGGGGAAGCCCGGAAGCGGGGAAGCGATCTCCCGCTCTTTCGCGCCGAATGAATCCCTCAACCTGGAAACCGTCTCATCCGCCTCTTCATAAGCACTGTACCAGTCGATATCAGCTGTATCCTTGTATCCGGCTTCCGTCTGCCTGGCGCCGGCGGCTATTATAAGCCACGCTTTTTTTTCCAAATGGTCAAAAGCGATGACTCTGTCAGCCATCATAAAATGAATGTCCGGGATACGCAGGTCGTCAACGGCATTTTGCGGAATGTCTTCCAGGTATCTGACGCATTCATAGGAAAGCAACCCTATCGCGCCACCCTGGAAGGGAGGGAGGCCGGGAACCGCCCCCTGGGGATATGCTGAAACAAGGTCCTTCAGCCTTTCTAGGGGAGGCCTGAATGAAATCGAACTCTTTCCGCTGACAGCAGAGCGGACATTTACCTCGCCGTTTTTGGCTTCGAACAACAAATACGGTTCAAAGGCGATGAAGGAATAACGCGCGATTTTGTACGGGCCCTTTACACTCTCAAGCAGAATGCTGTGATGAAGTTGCCCGTATTCCGCAAGCTGCTCATAAACAAGATAGGGCTCACTGAACGGCACCTCGCAGAAAAGCGGCAGAATGACCCCGCTCTTAGCCTGGCCCAAAAAGTCTGTTTTGTTCAGGTTTAATTTCAAAGTCATAAAGGTTAAGGGTAAATGACGCGGCCGGTATTTAAGCAGTCAGCATTTCGAGAGAAATAAGCTCCAATGCCTTTTCCGGTTCCTCCTGCTTAAGTATTCCCCTACCCATTACAATATAGTCCGCTCCGTCCCGGAGTGCCTGTCTGGGAGTTGCCGTTCTTTTCTGATCGTCGGGAGGCACCCATGATGGCCTGATTCCCGGGGTAACCACAAGAAAATCGTTTCCGCACTCCCGCTTAATCATACCTATTTCCTGAGGCGAGGCCACAACACCGTCGAGGCCTGCGGCAAAGGCAAGCGATGCCAGATGTTTTACATGTGTTTTAAGACTATAGTGAATGTCCAGCTCATTTTTGAGAATATCGGAATCAAGGCTGGTGAGGGCTGTCACGCCTATAATCTTCGGCCTTTGGATGTTCTCCCTGATACACAGCTCTACTACGGCATCCCTGCACTGCTTCATCATGCCAAGACCGCCGGACGTATGCACATTGAACATGTAGACCCCGAGTCTCGAAGCCGCAATTGCAGCCCTGGTAACAGTGTTGGGAATATCATGGAACTTCAGATCGAGGAAAACCCTCTTGCCTCTCTTCTGTATCTCCTCAACAATGCCTGGACCCGCTGTGACAAAAAGCTCAAACCCGACCTTGAATACCGCTGCCTGGTCGCCAAGCCTGTCAACGATATCGAGCGCCTTCCGGGGGTCGGACACATCAAGCGCCACAATGAGTTTATTTTTCCAGGAAAGTCGCATTATAGCTTAGGCAAAGTAATGCCTTTTTCTGCCCCTATTTACTATATTTATCATAATTTCGGCAATGTGATGCCTTTTTGGGCCTGATATTTGCCCGACTTATCCTTATATGATGTCCTGCACACTTCCGCCGCCTGCAAAAAAATGAGCTGCGCAATGCCCTCATTCGCATAAATCTTTGCCGGCAGAGGGGTCGTATTGGATATTTCTATCGTGACATGGCCCTCCCATTCGGGTTCCAGGGGGGTAACGTTGACTACAATGCCGCATCGGGCATAGGTCGATTTGCCCAGGCAGATCACCAGCACGTCCCTTGGAATCTTGAAATACTCCAACGAGCTGGCAAGAGCAAAAGAATTCGGAGGCACGATACAAACATCGCCTTTATAATCGACAAAACTTCTGGGATCAAATTTTTTCGGGTCTATCACTGTGGAATTGATATTGGTAAAAATCTTGAAGTCATCACCGATCCGCATATCGTATCCGTAAGAGCTGACTCCGTATGAGATGACGCCTTCCCTGGCCTGGCTCTCATGAAACGGCGCAATCATGCCTCCCTGAGCCATATCATGAATCCACCTGTCATTCTTTACCATGAGTCCTCCGCTTTCAGCAATTGGGGTCCCCTAAAAGTCGCAGACTTTTTGGAGTGCCAGAATGCAGCTTATAAAATAGCACAGGGACACGCTTACAAGCAACGCCGAATGCCGCGTAATGGAGGATATATCTCTTCTGACTCAGATACTGGGGTAATCTGCCCTGCCGTTGATAGAATAAGTTTGATTATCTGTAAACACGTATCCGAGAGCAGGCAGGACATGGTGCCGTAGCGGGCGTTGACAGACCGAGACGCCATGGATGGCTGAACGGGCTGTCATCGCCTTCGAGCAAGGCTGGATGCCTTGCGAGATTTAGCCGAGGCACTGTGGCCTGACTGCTCGACACTTGAGATAATGATCCGACCAGGCAAGACCTGGTGCTTCGGCTTAATCAGTCAGCGGCAGCCCGGCCTTCAACCTCTCCCTGAGCAGAAATGCTTGCCCCAAAGATACGCACGCGTCGTTGCAGGGCACATTGACATTGGTCAGCACATTGAACCCCTGCGATACCAACCTGCCATACGCCCGCTCGAAAATATAGGAGTTCTGGAAAGTGCCGCCGCTCAAGGCAACGTTCCTGATTCCATTTTCACCGCTGATTCGCGAGACAATAACTGCTATGACTTCTATGACGGTATTATGGAACTTCGCGGCTATCCTGCCCCTGGGCTCACCTTTTCTCATGTCGGCAATGATCTGCAGGATCGTTTCTGAAAAATCGATCCGTAATGGCTTGCCGCCGTCTACCGTAAACGCATAATTCCCTGAGCAACCTTCCTCAATCTCATTTTCTAGTGCTATGGCCGCTTCGCCTTCAAAAGTATTCCGGTCGGCAACAGAGACGAGGGCTGATACAGCATCGAAAAGCCTGCCGGCGCCTGACGAAAGCGGAGAGAAACTCCTGTTGCCAGCCACTTTAAGAATGGAATCGAGCCGCCCCTGCCCATACCTCTCGATAAAACCAATGTCCTTCAGTGATTCCATAACAGCAGCCCTCATGTCTCCAGTACCGCTCATCTTGCTGCCAAGGGCGCTGATAACCGCACCGACCGCTGTCCTCCAACCTTCCTTTATGGCACTTTCCCCGCCAGGCAACGGGATATATTTAAAATGCGCGGCCCTGACAAAACCATCTATGCCGCATACAAGAAATTCCCCGCCCCAGAGATTTCCGTCTGTTCCATATCCGGTGCCGTCCAGAGCCACACCTATGACCTTTTCTTTGAGACCGCTTTCGGCAAGTACGGATGCGATATGAGCATAATGGTGCTGCACTGCGTATCCAGTGATTCCCCGGTCCCTGATTTGCCCCAGCGCCCATTGTGTCGACAGATAACCGGGGTGCAGGTCGTAGGCGATGGCAACAGGCTCCGACCGGTATACCTGCTTCAGGTTCGTGAGGGTCTCTTCAAAAAAGCGCAGGGTTTCGAGATTTTCCATGTCTCCTACATGCTGGCTTATTACAGCGTAATGGCCTTTTGTAATAGTAAAGCTGTTTTTCACATCCGCCCCGCATCCAAGGACATCCGGACCGTCTTCTTCAAGTAAAACCGGCTCGGGCGCATATCCCCTTGAGCGGCGGACAAAAGACAATCGACGCGGGGACAGGATTTTAACTACAGAATCATCGACTCTCATAAAGATGTCTCTGTTATGAAATAGAAATGCGTCGGCAATTCCACGGAGTTTCTCCACAGCCCCGGTGTTATCGATAACAATGGGCTCTTCCGCAATGTTTCCGCTCGTCATCACTAATGCGTCAAAATGTGAAGTAAGGGATGAGAACCCGGAAGCAAGAGGATGATAAAATAAAAGGTAGTGAAGCGGGGTATAGGGCAGCATAAAGCCGATATATTTATTATTCGGTGCAATCACCCCCGAAAGCCCCTTCCCTGTTGCCCCCAGCCCGCCGCCTTTTTTTTTCAGAAGTACTATGGGCCTCCGTATATCATTCAACAGCGCTTCTTCCTCTTCGGACATTTCACAAAATTCACGGATATTCCCGCAGTCAGGGGCCATCAGTGCGAAAGGTTTGTTGCTCTTCCTCTTCTTCTCCCTGAGTAATGCCACGGCCCGTTCATTCGTCGCATCGCAGCAAAGGTGGAACCCCCCCAGTCCCTTGACCGCAACCAATGCCCCCTGCTTCAGCAGGGCAATAGTCGCAGATATCGGATTTTCACCCATGTCCGGCGCCATGTCGATGAATTGGGGATTGCCGATCCTCAGAGATACCTGCGGTCCGCATACCGCACAGGCATTCGGCTGGGCATGAAATCTGCGATTTCCAGGGTCATTATACTCGCCCATACATTGGGGGCACAACCTGAATTGCGCCATAGTCGTGTTTGGCCGGTCATACGGCACTCTCCGGGTAATAGAATACCTGGGACCGCAATTTGTGCAGTTGATAAACGGATACAGATAGCGCCGGTCAACGGGGTTGAACAATTCTTTAAGACATTCGCCGCATATCGAGACATCGGGAGAAACAAGCGTAAAGCCACCCTCATCCAGGCTGCTTATGATGACAAAATCATCGTCACCTCCCGGAGGCAGCTCTTTTATGTCAATAGAGTCGATCTTTGCCAGAGGAGGGTGTCTCCTTTGCACGGCATCGATCAATTCATCCACATTCGCGCCCTCGGCCTCAATGACAACCCCTGCCGACGTATTCTTGATGTATCCCCTGATACCTAATTCCCTGGCGAGATTATAAACAAAGGGCCTGAAGCCGACTCCCTGGACAATCCCTTTAACGGAGAGAAGAAAACGCTTCATACAAACAACTGCATTTGGCGGATGGGGGCGTAGGTCACTCGATGGATAGGACAGGGGCCGTGTTTGCACAGAGCTTCCCTGTGGTCTTTGGTAAAATATCCCTTATGCACGTCGAAACCGTACTCCGGATACAGGCGATGGTATTCAACCATTGCATGGTCCCTTGCAACTTTTGCCAGTATCGACGCAGCGCTTATTGCCGGGATTGTTTCGTCACCCCTGACAATTGCCTCAACCGGGACAGACAGCTTTGGCACATGGTTTCCGTCTATGAAGACCCTGCCGGGCTTCACACTCAAACCCTCTACGGCACGCTTCATTGCAAGCAGTGTTGCATGCAGAACATTGAGTCTTTCGATCTCTTCCAGACTCGCCTTTTCGATGCACCAGCTCAATGCGTATAACTTTATTTCCTCGCTGAGGACCTCGCGCTTGCGCGCACTCAGTTTCTTCGAATCCGCCAGGCCTTCAATAGGACGCTTCGGATCCAGGACCACTGCGCCTACATAAACTTCGGCTGCACATGATCCACGCCCTGCTTCATCGCATCCGCACTCGATTATTATCCGCCTGGCCAACCGCTATTTCATTTCCCTGGCTTTTTCCCTGATCTTTGCCTCTTTACCTTTCTTGTCTCTTATGTAATACAGCTTTGCCTTCCTTATGCGCCCGCGTTTTATAGTCTCTATTTTGTCTATTGACGGCGAATGCACAGGGAATATCCTTTCCACGCCGACGCCGAAAGACATCTTCCGCACCATGAAGGTTTCCCTTACGCCGCTCCCCTTGCGGGCTATCACTGTTCCTTCGAAGGGCTGAAGACGCTCTTTGTCGCCTTCCACTACTTTGACATATATCCTGATGGTGTCGCCGATATTGAAATCCGGGACCTCCCTCCTGAAACCCTCCTCAACTGCGTGTATCTGATTCATCTTCTTCCTCCCTGCCTTTTGTCACATATCTATCCGAGCAAAGCTCCTTTAATATCTCCCTGTCTTCACGGTCCAGACACGCCTTTTCGAGCAGGTCCGGTCTCTTGAGCAGCGTTTTCCTCAGCGCTTCCCTTCTCCTGCTCCTCCAGATTTCCTTATGGTTGCCTGAAAGCAGCACCTCAGGGACCCTCATGCCCATAAATTCAGGAGGCCTGGTATAATGCGGGTAGTCCAGAAGCCCCCACGAAAAAGATTCCTCTTTCACGGAATCATCGTCGCCAAGCACGCCGGGTATAAGACGTGCGATGCTGTCTATTATAACCAATGCGGCCAGTTCTCCTCCAGTTAAAACATAATCGCCGATAGAAAACTCTTCGTCAACCAGAGATTCCCGGACCCGTTCGTCTATTCCCTCATATCTGCCGCAGATAAAAACCATCCTCCTTGATTCATGCGCCAGCAGTTCCGCAGTCTTCTGTGTGTACTGACTGCCCTGGGGGCTCATCAGCAGGGTAAGCCGTTGCTGTCCGTCAGCCTTGATCGCCTTCAACGCGTTGTATATCGGCTCTATCTTCAGAACCATTCCGGAGCCGCCGCCATAAGGACAATCGTCAACACTCCTGTGCTTGTCAACGGTAAAGTCTCTGAGGTTGAAGAGTTTTACATCAAGCAATCCCTTTTGTATCGCCCTCTTGAGAATGCTTTCCCCCAGATAGGCGGAAAACATTTCGGGAAAGATCGTAATTATGTCAAATCCTGCACTCATAGTATCGGTGTCATTTATTAGTGTCAGGGCCGGTCAAGGACTCACACTATGAAAAAAAGGGCGTTCATCAGAAACGCCCCCTTGCCCCCGTTGTTTAAAAAAAGACCTTTATTCTAATATCTCAAGGACGCACCTTTTCCCCATCTTCGTCCCCGCAGCTCCCAAAATTGTTCTCATTGCCCGCGCAGTCTTTCCCTGTTTGCCGATAACCTTTCCGAGATCGGACTGAAATACCCTCAATTCATACACAGTGGTTTTCTCTCCTTCAATTTCAGTCACCTTAACGTCTTCAGGTTTATCTACCAGTGCTTTAGCCATCGCCTCAATCAATGTCTTCATCTCTCCCCACCTCCATATTAATTTAGCGCCATCCCCAAAAAACATTGATTCTGCTAAAACAGGGTTCTACATACCCGCTCTCTTCAGGAGTTTCGTCACGGTATCCGTAGGTTGTGCGCCCTGTCCAATCCAGTGCTTTGCCCGTTCGAGATCAACCTTTATTTCCGACGGCTCTTTCTTTGGATCATATGTACCTATGATCTCAACAAAAGGCCCGTCTCTTCTCGCCCTCGAATCAGCCACAATTATTCTATAAAACGGTTTTTTATGGGCCCCCATCCTTGTCAACCTTATCTTTACCAAATTTCACCTCCGCAATTAATGCTCTAGATTATATTCTACCTTTAAAAAGGCAAAGGAGCAAAACATTTTTTTAGAAGAACTGAATAGTTTAATATATTCAACCATCGGCATGCAAGGCAAAAAAATCAGAAGGACATTCCTTTGGGAAGCCTGAACCCTTTCTTTCCCTTAAACATTTTCATCATCTTCTTCATTTCGAGGTACTGTTTGACAAGGCGGTTTACGTCTGCAGTTGTTGTACCGCTGCCCATGGCGATCCGCTTTCTCCTGCTGCCGTTCATGAGGTTGTGGTTGCGCCTTTCCTCCGGGGTCATTGAATTTATGATGGCCTCTATTTTGACAAATTCCTTCTCATCCACTTTCACATCTTTCATTGCCTTGTTCATGCCCGGGATCATGCCGAGCAGGTTTTCAAGCGGCCCCATGCTGCGCAGCTTCTTGAGCTGGTCTTTGAGGTCTTCGAAAGTGAAGCTTTCCTCCATGATCTTTTTCTGGAGTTTTTCCGCCTCTTTTTGATCAAAAGACTGTTGGGCCTGTTCTATCAGCGTCAGAACATCGCCCATGCCGAGTATCCTGCTCGCAATCCGGTCAGGGAAAAAGGCCTCGAGCATGTCTATCTTTTCACCGGCGCCGATAAATTTAATGGGCTTGCCGGTCACGCTTCTTATTGAAAGAGCGGCGCCTCCCCTGGCATCACCATCCATCTTGGTGAGAATTATGCCGTCTATGCCGACCTTTTCGCTGAAGCTCTTTGCCATGTTAACGGCATCCTGTCCCGTCATGGCATCCGCAACGAGGAGTATCTCCTGCGGATGGACAGTCCCTTTTATCCGCGTCAATTCGTTCATCAACTCCTCATTGATGTGCAATCTGCCTGCGGTATCGAGGATTACGATGTCCCTGCCCTCAAGTTTTGCCTTTTTAACCGCATCTTCGCTGACAGCCACAGGGTCCTTTGTCTCCTTTGCGGCATATACAGGGACATCGATCTGTTTGCCGAGAGTAACGAGCTGGTCAATAGCAGCGGGTCTCTGAAGGTCTGCGGCAACAAGCATCGGCCTTCTGCCCTCCTTTTTAAAAAAACGGGCAAGCTTGGCTGCAGTTGTTGTTTTGCCTGAACCCTGAAGTCCGATCATCATCACTATGGTGGGGGGATTAGGAGCAAGTTGTATGCGGCTGTTCGTAGTCCCGAGGAGTTCACAGAGAGACTCATGCACTATTTTGATTACCTGTTGCCCGGGCGAGAGGCTGTCCAGCACATCTTTCCCTATCGCCCTCTCGCGGACATACTGGATAAAATCCTTGACTACCTTAAAGTTAACATCCGCTTCGAGCAGGGCAAGCCGTATCTCCTTGAGTGCAATATCAACATCTTCTTCTTTAAGCAGTCCCCTGCTTTTCAGTTTATTGAATATGGCGTCAAGTTTTTCGCTTAAGGATTCGAACATGTGCCTTGGTTTCCTTCCCTTTTATAAGAGCGTTTCGATCTCTTTTGAGACAGATTCGGTGAAATCGGGGCTCAGCCCTATATGCTTGTTTCTGAGCTTTCCCTGTTTATCTACAATGAAACTCGTCGGAATGCTGATCAACTGATATTGCCTGCTCGCTTTGCCGTCATCAAGCAGCACAGGGTAAGTGATATTGAACTCTTTTACAAACTTACTCACTGCAGACACCGCAGTCGGACCTTCGTCTATAGATACTGCCAGCACAACGAACCCTTTGTCCCTGTATTTTTCATAAATAGATTCCATTTCCGGCGCCGCAGTCCTGCATGGAGGACACCAGGTCGCAAAAAATTCAACCATGACCACTTTGCCCTTGTAATTGTCGAGACTTATCCGGTCACTCTTAACAGTGGAAAGAACAAAGGAAGGGGCAGCATCGGTATCCCTGACGCCGACTCCATTTTCTGTCTTCGAGCATGAGAAAAAAGCTGCGACTGCAAGGGATACTAAAACAAAACAAAGTCCTTTTCTCATCAACCCGCGATGAGGGAGTCTATTTTCGCCTTGAGCTGGGGTTTGGGGACAGCTCCTACAACCTGGTCAACCTTCTGGCCGTCTTTGAAAAACATGATAGTAGGAATACCCATTATCTTGTACTTGCTGGCCACATCCGGGTTCTCATCGGTATTCAACTTCCCCACTTTCACTTTTCCGGCGTATTCCTTGGCCAGTTCTTCAACTGCGGGGGCAATCATCCTGCACGGTCCACACCATACCGCCCAGAAATCAACCATCACCAGACCGTTCGACTGTAAAACTTCTTTGTCCCAAGCAGCGCTTGTAAGATCGACAATACCTTCTGCCATAAAACCTCCTGATATAAGAAAAATCTCTAAAATAATTATAGTTTTTGAATCAGGACTTTGTCAATTTTACACTCGCTGCAGCGCTTTGAACTGCAGACCCGGGTTATGCCCTGATGGCAAAGTGCGAAATCATATTTGACGGGATCGTCCGGGTCTATGGCTTTTAGCGATTCCGTTATTTCGACAGCCATTTTCCAGTCCGCTGTAGCCCTTCGGGTAAAACCCAGGCACTTTGAAATGCGTGCTATATGTACATCAAGCGGGATAACGAGTTTGTTTTTGGGAATTTCCTTCCATAAGCCGAAATCGATGTCCCGGTCCCGCACCATCCAGCGCAAAAACATATTCATGCGCTTGCATGCGCTGCCGCGCGAAGGCGAAGGCAGGAACTGCAGGAATCCTCCCCTCTTCTCGGCGTCTCCGTATACTACAGTGGTGTCGATGCCGAGCAGCGTGTCAACAAGTCCGGAAAGGCCGTTTCCGATGTTCTTATCAGTCTCCTTGAACCGGCCCCGAAAGGCAGCCTCCAGACTCCCGTACTTTCTCAGCACCCTGCTTATCACATAAAGGAGACAGACTATGTCATCATTCCTGTTGAACCGGTACTGCATATCAGCAAAGAGCCCCCTCTGCTTCTTTACATTGAATGCTGCAAGGAAATCACACGGACTCTGTCCCATATGAGCAAAGATTCTTTTCAGGACGGCTTTGAAAAGATCTACTTTACCGTAGGCAAAACAGGACGCAATGAAAGCGACGACCTCGATATCTTCAGGTCTTGAGTACTGGTGGGGAAATTCTATGGGATCAAAAAGAATCCTGCCCGCAAAATCATACTCCCTATAAAACTTCTCAAGTTGCTGTTTTAATGATTTTGTCATTTCCTTATAGAAAAACGGTTTCGTAAGAAGTTCATAGGCAAGGCGCGCAAATCCTGAGGAATGAGGCGTACTTTTTCGTACGCCGCACGGGGTCCCCAAAAGCCGAAGTCTTTTGGGGTGCGAGTGACGAAGGATGCAGCGCAACGCAGCATATGAGCTTGTTACGAGACCGTACCGAAGAGTATTTCACGGTCTTCCATGTCGATCTTTTCAATTCTAACGGTCAAGCTTTTCCCAAGGCTGAATGTCTTTTTCCTGTTCACGCCGTAAAGGCTCATTGCCTTCTCATCGTACCGGTAGAAATCATCGGTCATGTAAGAAATATGAAGCAACCCTTCCACGTAGTAATCATTGAGCCGCACCCTTAGCCCATGCGGCATAACCGATACGACGGTCCCATCGAATTGCTCTCCGACTTTGTCACGCATAAGCCACACTCTCATACCCTTTAAAACCATCCTCTCCGCTTCGTCTGCCTGCCGCTCCGTCCTGGACGAGGTAAATGCAATGTCAGGCAAAATCGACTGCATCTCTTTCGTCTGCCTGTCGCTCAAATGATTCTTTTCAAGGACCGCCCCGAGAATCCGGTGGACCACAAGGTCCGGATACCTTCTGATCGGAGAGGTGAAATGAGTGTAAGAGACGGAAGCGAGTCCGAAATGGCCCACATTCACCGGAGAATAGCGCGCCTGTTTCAGGCTTCTCAGGATCATATGGTTGAGTATCTCCTCTTCCGGCTTGCCGGTTATTTGCCTGAGCAAGGCAGGAAAATCACGCGCTCTTAATCCCTTGCCGACTCTGATAATGCCCAGAGTATTTATCATTTTCAGGATATTTTCGAGTTTCAGGGGGTCCGGTTCCTCATGCACCCTGTAAAGAAATGGAATGCCGAGCCCTGCAACATAACCGGCAACCGCCTCGTTGGCGGCTATCATAAATTCCTCTATAATTATGTGGGCAAAATTCCTCTCCGATTTTATAATCGATTCGAGGTTGCCCTGCATATCCAGTACCACTTCAGGTTCAGGGAGATCGAAATCAAGGCTGCCGCGCCTGATCCTTTTCTGTTTAAGGGCATTACACAGTTCACCCATAAGTTCGAACTCATCGATAAGGTGCCTGTAGCGGCCCCGTTCTTCCGGGTCCCTGTCAACCAGTATCTTCTTTACCGATGTATAGGTCATCCGTTCATCGCTCCTGATAAGGCTCGGATAGAACCGGACAGACCGCATGTCCGGCCTCATGCCCCGCTTGTCCGACCTGTTATCGAAGTCCATCTCAACAGTAAAAGCCGGCCGTTCCTCTCCGGGTTTCAGGCTGCAAAGGTCTTCGGACAACTCCTGAGGAAGCATGGGCACGACCCTGTCGGGGAAATATACGCTTGTGCCTCTCCTCCGGGCCTCCAGGTCGATCGGGGTGCCCCACCTTACGTAATAACCAACGTCCGCAATATGCACCCACAGTCGATACCCCCCCTCTATTCTCTCTATGGACACCGCATCATCGAAATCCCTTGCCCTTTCTCCGTCAATGGTAACTGTGGGAAGATCGCGCAGATCGGTCCTTTTCCGGGTTCGGCGGTCTGCTTGCGAACGATCATGGAGGTCCCTCGCTTCCTGCAGTACTTCCACAGGAAATCTTCGCGGAAGATTCAATTCATCCATGACGAGTTCGACTTCATCTGAAACGGTCTCAGGTTTTTTGAGGACTTTTACGACCCGGCCCGCAGTCGGCCGCTTATCGGTGGGATAGCTCAGGATTTCAGCAATGACACTATCGCCGCTCCGGGCTTTCCCGGTGTCGCCCGGCGCTACATAAAGGTCGAACGGCACGGACCTGTTTTTGGGTTTTATGTATGATGCCGCTCTACCGGCCTCGAATGTGCCGGTTATTCTCGAATGGGCGCGTTCGAGCACCCGTATTATCCTGCCCTCTCGACGGTGGCGGTCCTCAATGCGGACCACAACCCGGTCGTTATTCATCGCTCCGAGAGTTGCCCTGGCAGGGATAAAGATATCCCTCTCTCCCGGTTGTTCAGATATCAGAAATCCATAGCCGTCACGGTGGGCCTCGAAGTAACCCGTCGCAAGACTCATCTCTTCAGAGGGGCCGTACAGCCCTTTTCTGGTTCTCACAACGGTCCCCTCAGCACAAAGTTCTCTCAGCAGCCGTTTGAGTCCGCGCCTTTCAGAAGATGAGAGGTCCAGCAAGAACACAATATCATCGAACCTGAGCGGTTTGGTGACATTGCCTTTAAAAAATGCGGTGATCGACTCTTTTGTAATCATAGGCGAGTACTAATGAACTGCGGACAATGGCAACAGCCTGCTATTCGGGCTTCTCAGGCTCGCCGTCTGGAGATTGGGGCTCGGAGGGCCGGGGAGGAAAATTGAGTTTTACCACTTGTCCTTCGTCGCCGAGGTTTTCATACGGTTTACCGTCAAAGCGAATTCTTGCGCCTGCAGCATTGCCCACTGTGAGGGTGAAGGATTCCTTGGCTCCATAACTCACCTCATCCCCACCATGCAAAAGCATCTCCTTATTCTCCTTGCCGTCTATAACAACCTTGACCCAGACTTTGTCGGTAGCATCTATCTTCAGTATGTGCTTCTTCTTGTCAGCAGCATTATTTTCATCCCCGGATTGAGGTTTTAACGCGGCTTTGGCAGTTACCTCATGCGCCTCCTTTTTTGTGTCCTTGGGAACTGGCGGCTTTCCCTGGCCTGTCGGCTCATTGAGTCCATGAACCACAGAGGCTCCGCTGCTCTCACGGGATTCAGGGGTCCTGGGATTTTTCACAGTAGTATCCGTACCTGGAAAAGACGGAAGAACGGACGGGGCCGGGGGATTTCCCGGGACAACTGGAGACGCGGCCTGGGGAATCTGGGGAATCTGGATATTCTGTTGCTGTGAAGGCGGCGGAGCGATCTTGAAAGCAGGCATGACCAGGTATATCCCCGCGACTACAACAATGACAGGAAATATCCACAAGATTTTAAGTGAAGAAGTTTTAAAAGGGGAACTGGATTTAACTTCGGCCGGAAACAGCTTATCCACATCCTCCGTCTCGCACTCCTCCTTAGAAGTATCCGGATTTTCAATTACTTCTTTGGTCAAAACAGCAGAAGCTTTTTCCTGGGAAGCGGCCTTTTCTTTCCCTCCCTTTTTCTCGCGGAGATAATCTTCATACGGCTCAAGTGCGATGTCAGACGGGATACCGAGAAATTGCGCATATTCTCTTATATATCCCCTCGTATACACTTCCACCGGAAGCTTCTCGAATTCGTCTTCTTCTATTGACTTCAGATAAGCGCACTTGATGCGGGTCACTTCGGCAATTTCTTTCAGTTCTTTGCCGAGTGCGTTCCTTCGTTCTCTCAATAATTCAGACATGTTTTAACATAGCACAATTAACGAATAAATTTAAAGATATCCGCCAGTTGCCCTACCCATTACGAACAGCCTGGATACCGGCTATAGCGATGCAGGATCAACGCTATAACGCTTTTTCATAAATCCTGTATCTCTTGTATAATGACGCCCCGAACATTTCGATAATTCTTTGCACCGGGATATTATCCTCAAGAATCCAGGAAAATTCCACATTCCGGTACCCGCCCCGCTGCACGATATTGTTATAACCCTTTGCCAGGAGCAGCGCTTCAACGCCGCGGCTTCTGTATTCCGGTTTGATGCCGTACAAAAGCACCCTGAGCGCGGTGATTTTTTTTGAGAAATACAGCGCCTTCAGGAGCGTTACAGGTGTCAGCTTGCCGTGCATGTGCTTTAACACAGAATTAAAGTCCGGCAGGAATCCCAGGAAACCGACAGGTTCTCCATTTTTTTCAGCAATCAGAGTGAACTCAGGAACAACCAGGGGTTTCAGCCTGGCTGCACTATAGGAAATTTCCTCATTAGAGAGCGGAATAAATCCCCAGTTGTCCTTCCATGCCGAATTATAAATATCCTTGAACGATTTCATATCAGCCATGAAATTTTTCATGTCAATAGGCCTTGCCGTTATACCTTTTCTCTCCGCCAGCGCGGCGACCCTCACGACCTTTTCGGGTGGCGTGCCGGTAAACGTATAATTATATGCGTAAAGGTCCCTGGCCTTCGCCATCCCGCAGCCTTCCATCAACTCATTATAATAAGGCGGGTTGTAGGACATCATAAGCATCGGGGGACTGTCAAATCCGTCAATAAGAAATCCACATTCGTCATTGGTGGAAAAATTCATCGGACCCCGCATTACCTTCATACCCTGTTTCCTCAATTCATCGCAGACAGTCCTGAGAAGGGCATCTGCGACATGGGAGTCATTGACGCTCTCAAAAAAACCGAAAAACCCTGCGTTCTCCTTATGAAAACTATTATGTTCGGGGTTGATAATGGAAACAATGCGACCGGCGGGCAACCCGTTTTTAAAAGCGAGGAAAAATTTGACTTCAGCCTGCCTTAAAAAGGGGTTCTTGGCGGAATAGTGTGTTTTCATGTCCCGCACTAACTGCGGGACATAATAAGGGTCTCTCGCGTAAAGCGAAAAGGGGAATTTTATGAAGGCATTGAAGTCGCGCCTTGTCCTTGCCTCTCTGACTTCAACCGCGGACACTGAAGCGCCCATTTATATCAGTCCGACCGATTTCCCGACCTTCTTAAACGCTTCAAGCACTCGTGCCAGGTGCTCATCGGTATGCGTAGCCATATAGCTTGTCCTGATAAGCGCCTTGCCCGGAGGCACCGCCGGAGAGACAGCGACATTGGCGAACACGCCCTCTTCCTGAAGCATGAT
>JADFXU010000037.1 GCA_015233365.1 Nitrospirota bacterium
GGGAAAAAGCGCCTCAACTGTCGCCCTTCGCCCTCCTCCAGGCTTTTTCAAAAGCGTCTGAGCGACTACAAGGTTAAGCACTGCCGCTACTTGCTGTTGGACCAGGTGCCGCTCTGCCGGACTGAACAGGCCGCAGAGCCTGTTAACGGTTTCAACCGCATTGACAGTGTGAAGCGTCGCGAAAACCAGATGCCCGGTCTCCGAGGCTGCCACCGCCAACCGCGCTGTCTCCATGTCCCTTATCTCCCCGACAAGTATTACGTCCGGGTCTTGCCTTAATGCGTACTTTAGCGCCTCCGATATCTCCTTCGTGTCGCTGCCCACTTCCCGTTGGTCCACCTTTGATCGTTCCGTCCCCTCAAACAGGTATTCCACAGGATTTTCAATGGTTATCAGATGTACGCTCTTAGTCTGGACGACAAGGCGTATCATGGCAGCTATAGTTGTGGACTTACCGCTTCCCGTCGGGCCGGTTACTAAAACGAGACCGTTTTTCATGTCCGCGACTTTTTTGAAACTTACTGGCAGGTCCAGCGAATCAATATCGGGAACATCGAAAGGGAGTATCCTTAATGCGAGGGATAGTTTTTTGCTGTTGGAATAGAAAAAGTTGCCCCGCCACCGCTTCTGCCCAAAAGTGAAGGAAAAATCGCCATCCGTTCCCTTGTAGCCAGCAAGTATATAAGTGTCCAAAAACCTGTTCATGTCACCAACATCGACCCGATCCACACCATTGATTCTCTGCAAGTCACCATCAATGCGAAAATACGGCTCTGACAGCTCGGTCAGGTGAATGTCACTGGCTCCTCGCTTAACACCTTCCAAAAGAAGCTCCTCTATGAATGTGGAACAATCTTCACTCAACGGTGTATCCTTGCTTTCGCAACACCCGTTTCACGTTGTTTACGTACTGGATCTTCCTCCACAGGGTACGGCTGTGATAATTGCCGATCGCATTCCAGGTATTGCCGTTAGCCGCAATCTCCGACCCCAGCGTGTAAGCGGCCAGCGTTGCCGACACATAGGGATTGAGCAGATCGGTTTTCTTGAATCCGAAAGGCTTACCCAAACTGCTGTAGTTGACCTGCCAGGGGCCAATATCGATATTGTCGGTCTTCAGTACGCCAAGGTAAGCAGCCGCCTCGTAATAGTCCCGGGGATATATTGAATAGTACCTCCCACCCCCGAGGTTCACACATAATGCCCACGGATACCCTTTACTCTCTACTTGCTTGATAGCCGACATGACCTGACGCACAGCTTTTGTCAGTTTAAATCTGTCCGCTGCCTGCTGCTGGGCCTCCTCCACCATCTCATTGATTGTCTTTTGGCGCTGCGGCGGAGGCGCGGCTATAGGGACTTCAATATCATTGCCAAGAGGGGCGTAGGCAGGGGAGGATTCCCCCACTGTCAGTGAGACCGGGACGTAATAACCGACCTGATCTTCAGCAACGGCTGGGGTGGCCATGAAAAACGCCAAGGCAAGCAGAAGTATTATTCGCATATTGATAATATTACCGTTACTTTTTTACCGCGGGAAATTAAGGCTATCCGAAATTATCTATTGAAATGGGTGGTTCACTTGACTGCTGTGACACGCCGTGTTATACTGTCTTACGTGGAGGTGAAACTTATGAGTGCAGCAACAATAACTATTCGGATGGACGATGAAAAGAGACGGAAACTTGAAACCATTGCCAAGTTTATGGACAGGACCAGATCATACCTGATACAACGGGCCGTAGACGACTTAATTGCTCAGTATGAGTGGCAATTGCGTGAGATCGAGGAAGGGATCAAGGACGCGGATGAAGGCAAATTAATAGACCATGACATTCTTCTAACCAAGTGGAGGGCAAAACTTGCGCATTCGGTGGACTGAGAAAGCGGAACAGCAGTTAGATGAAATAGAAAGTTATATAGCACAAGACAATCCTGCCGCTGCAACAAGAGTCATGATTGATATCATTGAATCTGCGCGGCAGCTCATACAGTTCCCCAATAGCGGACGGCCAGGAAGAAAAGAGGGCACGCGTGAACTGGTTCTAGTGGGGACACCTTATATATTGGTTTACCGCACCAGAGCCGCCGAGATTCAGATCTTGAACGTACTCCACGGTGCAATGAGATTAAATGCCTTCCCACAACGCCCTTGATTTTTGGTAAATTGATGCATATATATAAATATGGGAAAAGCAAAAAGCGTTTTGGAGGTGACTTAAAAATGACAAACTGGTGGAATAAGATAAAGTCCAGCGGGTTAGCGCCTGATGGGGCAGTTGCAATGGGGATGATCAGTCTATTTCTAGTGGGATGGAAAATAGCGGCCGGCTTGTATAATATAATTGACACTGAAGGTATTATCAGTCATCCTGTTGCCATGTTTCAGCCGCTGCCTACAGCAGGATTACTGCCTATACAGACCGATATAAGGCAATACTTTACTCTGGCGTTCGGTGTTTTTTTGGCATCATACATTGTCACATACAGCAAAATATTTATTTCCGGAGAAGAGTTTTATAGTCTTCCCCGCGGCAACAAGTTATTCCTATATAGAACATTACCTTTGGTGCAATCGCTCACTGCTGGATTTATCCTTAACATATACAGATTATCGACAGCAATAGCGAACTATTCCTACGGCGACAAAATCATGTTTCAAATGTGGGTTGCTGTACTGGTGTCCATAATCGTCTCAACATGGCTTATCAGATACATAAGCCCGGGGCTTGGGGGACCGATTATGCCGCTACTGGTTTTTATAGCCGGGGCATTATCGTCTTCCTCCATTGCAAATAACGGTGGAGTAGAAGCCTTGCTTCTGCATAAAAATCATGTTGCTCATTCCGCACAGTTCATTTTTAATTATTTGCTCAATGTCCCGTTTCCATTAGGCATAATTGGTGGATTGCTTGTATATAGCGCACATATTGCTTTATGGGTATGCACTGTGTATTGCATAGCAAGGCCATATAACGTTTATGGTAAATGGAGGGGACACCAACTTGGCAGTGCTTTCAATGGTATCACAGCAATTACACTGGTAATGTTTCCATACTGGTCTACCGCCAAAAACTTTCTTTCCGGGACAACCGCGGTACCGAGCGTTATGGACGCAATAACCTTCAAATCCTCAACTCCGTATTCCTATCTGGTGTGGTCATGGTTGATTGCAAATATACTAACATCTAAAGCACTCATAAATAGGTTCAAACTACGCCCATGGAGAAGTCTGTTGCCTCCTACAGTGTTTATGCAATCTGCTCCAACCCAAATATCTGAACTATCCAACCCAGCGGAAAGTCGGCCCTCCGTACAGGCGGTTAAGCCGCAACAAGAGTCGCAGCCTCAACCGCAGTCGCAGCCTCTACCGCAAACACAAGCGGCCAATACGGCAAATATAGCTGCAATCCCCTCAGAAGTGAACAGGGGAAATCTGTTCAACAGCATCAAAGGGCAGCAGGAAGCCCTCGAAAGACTGTGGGGTTCCGCGCTTTACCCTGTTCTGAATGGACAAAAAGAATTCGGTAACGCCATCTTGATGGGTCCTACCGGAGTTGGAAAAACCGAGACAGTCAAACAAATAGCGAACATATTTTACGGCGGACGGCTGCTGCGGTTTAACATGAACGAGTATCAAACCGATCATGAGTCCACGAGGCTGTTTGGTTCAGCCCCCGGGTATATAGGCTACGATCCGAGCGGCGGACTGGTGCAAAAGGGACTACGTGACTTGGTGCCGTGCGTAATCCTTTTTGATGAAGTTGAGAAAACGCATCCAAATCTTCTTGACAACTTACTGCAACTGACGGGAGAGGGATACGCAAGGGGACCCGAGGGACAGATTTACACGGCTAACAAGTCCATGATAATCATGACATCGAACATCTGGCCGGAAAGAGCCAATGAACTGTGGAATACACCACAGAGTAAGCTGAAAAAAGATTTAAGAAGTTATGTGACCACACGGTTCACCGATATTGGCCCTACACACCTTTTTACGCCAGAGTTCCTGGGCCGGGTGAACACCGTGGTCCCATATAAACCGTTCACAAAAGAGATCGCTGCCAATATATGCCGGGACCTGCTGAACAGGGAAGCCCGGGCCAGACATATAATCATAGAGGATCGCGGTATCGCAGCCCTTGCTGACAGTATAGATGTCTCTGAGGGATATCGAGGTATTGAAAACGCGATTAGCGACACAGTCGGTAGTTTTCTTGACAAAACGGCACCTGTCCAAGGGAAGATTACTTATGTGCTCGATACGTCCGTCGTCATGGATGATGCCGATATTGTTTTCAAGCTGAAAGGCCATGTTGTAATTCCAGTAACTGTGCTGAAACAGTTAGATGGACTGAAGTTGAACGCAGATAGTGCCAGGAACGCAAAGGCGCGTCAGGCAGCACGTGTACTGGATGACATTACCGCTGGCGGTCAGCAGTCGACTGTGAGTTTCCATGAGGGGTTTGATAAAGTCTCATCACTGGACAATAGGGGAGACAATAACATTATAGGAGCCGCGCTCAAGTACCAAAGAGAACACCCTCTGCAGAACGTGGTGCTTGTCACCTCTGATGTCAACATGAGGACTGCTGCGCGGTTTAACAACGTAACGGCTATCAGTGCTGAAGAGGCGCTCTCACCCTCAAACCGGCTAATTGTGTGTGACCAACAGGCTACAGATGCATCGGCACCATTAACGCTCAGCATTGACAAAAAAGGCGGCAAACTGCTGCTGACCCTGCGCACCGCCAGAGGGGACATCATCGGACAGGAGTCAAAAAGCCTTCTTAAAGGATACGCCATTGACGTAAAAAAACTCGATTCAATCGAAGAGTCCCCGCTCTGCAATATTATCGGGCAGCACCAGCAGCTCAAGGAAATTGTTGATTATTTGAAGATATCCGTATCGGGCTTTGTCTCCTCCCCGGACAGGCCGATGGGGGTATTCCTGTTTGCCGGCCCTACCGGCGTCGGGAAAACAGAAACGGCAAAGGCCCTGGCAAACTGGTTGTTCGAAGGCAGGCTGGTGAGAAAAAACCTGGGCGAATACAAAAGCTCCCTCGACGGCAGCAGGTTGTTCGGCGACCGATATAAAATGGGTGACCTTACCAGGGAAGTTCAGGAATTGGGCAGCTGCGTTGTGCTTCTGGACGAAGCCGAAAAAGCAAACCGCGAGATACTCGACACTTTCCTTGCGCTGTTCGACGACGGAGTGATGAGTGACGCGGCGTGTAATGTCAAAGTGTCTTTCAAAAATACGGTCATTATTATGACCACTAACCTGAAGCCCCAAACAACAAACGAATGCCCGGCTGAAAACAACATTATCGGATTTGCCCCTGTCACAACATCACAGCCCGATTGTGCAATCAACGCAGAATCGTTTGCAAATCTCTCAAACGACGAAAAACGGGATTTGTTCGCTTATCATTTCAAACAAGAACTTCTCGGCAGGATAAACAGGGTGATCGTTTATAATCCACTTGCGGCAGACGCTACCATCGCCATTATTAGAAGCAAGTTGCAGAAGATTGTTCAGCGAAAAGAATCCGATGAAGGGATTATTATAAAAATAGACGACGCAGTTTATGCATACCTGGCGGAGAGAGTGCGGACTTCGACTTATGGAGCGAGGGGAATCGACGATAGCGTAACGAACCTGCTCGGGTCGGCTGTGACGGCCGTTGCTGATGCGGAAAAAATACATATAGCAATAGGTAAGAACGGCAATATCACAGCAACGAAGTTACAGGAATAAAACATTGTCAGAGTGAGTCAGCAGGGCAAGCCAACAATTAAAAGGAGGTCCCTGAGTAAATGGGACTTCCTGCTATAATAAAAAGGGGACAAATAACATGATGCGAACGATTATGACAATGGCAATGCTCACTCTGCTGGGGTGCGCAACAGATATCTCGAACCGAGCTTTGTATGACAAATCTGACTTTGTTTGCAACGAATCGATGAACCCAGTCAAAAGCGGGAAAACAGTCTACATCCCCTTGTCGAAAACGGAGGTCGAGTTTATGGCGCCCACGGGCGTCGTCCATGGGGATTGGACGCAGGGTAAGTATATAAGAGATGCCGTAGATTCTTGCACCACTGTCACAGTCGTAGACAAAGAAAAGGGCGCGACAATGACCTTCCGTGCCACTGGTGGATTACTGCCCTGGCCGGGGAATCTGGCAGTAAACGGTTCCGTGTACCTCAACGGCAGCAATCGGGTAGAGGCATGGGTGTCTGTCCCCGAAGCTGCTAGGTCAGATATGGTAACGGCTATTATGGACGCAGACACTCTGGCGGCAGCAGCCATAATTCAGAGATACGCCGAGACAGGCATCGTCCCCACAGGGATTAAGGCGACTTTGGTGCCCGACAAGGACAACAAGCCAGGCTCCTTGAAAGATGTAAAATTTACCGAAGGAGGAAAATTGTGATTAAACGAATAGCAAGGATAATACGGATGGTCACAGTCGTGGTGCTTGCCGGAACAGGAATATTGGGGTGCGCCACGGACATCTCAAACCGGGCGGCGTATGACAAGTTCTACGCTGATTCTGCCGTAAGAACTGTTCCAGCAAAGTACGTGTTTGACGTGCCCTACACTAAGATCAAATTTGGACAGAAGAAGTGCGACTCTTCGTATGCCGTTGCCGCACTGGAGGATGTCTACGGAGTCGACATAGCCTTTGGACACACTCCTGAAGCATACAGCGTTAAGGTCAAAGACCTCGTAATGGCTGAGTTTGCGGTGTTCGGCCACCATACAGCAGACGGGATGGTAGCCGATGTTACCATCAATGGGAAGACAACAGAGATGATAGGCGTATATTACTATAATGCCCCTTGGTCTTTGTCCTATCCTGAAGCGGTGGTGAAGGCTATCTGCTCCGGTACCGCTCTTGATCTCGCCCACCAGATCAAGGCAATCACTAATGCCGAGAACCGCAGCGCAACAAAGTAACCAGGTGGAGGCCGCGATCATTCGGCCTCCACCCCTTCTTTAGCAGTAATCACACAATCATTGCCCCTGCCCCATCGGAGTAGCCGTAGTCTGTCCAGGCGCACCGTTGTACCCCGGCCCCAGGAACGGGTTGGCATCCACGTCTGGATTCGGGCTTAACCTTTGCTGGTCGATAAGCCTCCTGCCGGGGAGGTCAAACGTTTTCCGGACTGCCTCATCGTACCTGGGGTCACCTTTCTGAATCACCTGGTCGGAGTTGTTCGAGCAGTCAGCCCCGTTGGTTGAAACGCACTGAACGAGCCGTCTCAAGTCAATCTGCCTCGCAACAGTCCCGGTGCCACCGGGTGTGTTGACAGCAGGAATGTTCGTCCAGTTGCCCGGCGAGTTCTGCTGGGCAATAGCCATCTCCCCCTGCAAACTCGGAGCGCTTGCAGACTGCGAGCCATCTGCATATGGTAGGAAAGTAGTACTCATCCCGTTGGCCCCCTGCATAGTCAGAAAAGCACCCACTGTTCCGACAGCTGCGCCGATCGCTGCTCCGACCGCTGCACCTAACCCTGCAGTCAAACCTAAAGCCGGTGCTAAAGCAGCCAGAGCCGCACCCATCGTCGCCACCGCCAAGACGCACATCACCACAGCGGCGATAAACACCGCCAGAAACCCGAACCCTGACATTGTCTGGTGGTGGTCATACACCCTCACCGACGTGCTGTCGAGGTTGTTCCCCGCTGATGCCGGCACCCACACCATCCGGCTGTTGGGGTCCCCGGTTATCCCCGGGATCACCATATTGCCGCTGTTACTGATTCCCAGTCCATCGAGGTACGGACTGGCCTCCCACCATACCGGCACCAGATCGACCCAGTTATGGATATCGCACTTCTTGATGAATATCCCGCCGTCGCACTTCTCCTCACTCCCAGGCTTCGGGTTCGCAATCACATACACTATCGTGTGTGCATGGATGTTGTGCTGCCTCGCTAAAAAAGTGACAAGCGTACGGAAGCCCCCCTCTGTGACATGGAAGTCTGAGTCCCCCCTGTCATAATCCTTGAAGCCCTGCGGGAGTAAGCACGGATTCGCCCCGCTGTTCACCGCGGCAAGTTTTGCCGATGGCGCCACCGCCGCACCTACGGGCCAGTACCGGGTCACCGCTTGCGGGGTATTGCAGCTTGCCCCGCCAGCCCATACACTGTCGTAGTACTGATAGAACATCGCATCTGCCTGTGGCCCGGCATGGGAACCGTGCTGCGGAGTGAGCTGTATGGCTTTGATTGTGATAATCTTCCCTCCATTACTAAATACCTTGAACAATGTCACTTGCCCCATCTGATTGAGAGGGTCGTACTTTGCGAATAAGACAGAGGGCGGAACCGCCGGTAATTTAATATTCTTAGGAAGCTGGTTCGCCGGGATGTTAAGCATGATCCCCTCTTCATCTCCACTCAAGCGGCGAAAATCCCACACCTTGTTTGGATTCCCGCCCGGCAGCCTCTGAGGCGTCACCGGAGTCAACCTGTCCTCGTCAGTGTTGGCAGCCGGGGTGAAGGCATAAGCTATATCGCGCCGATTCGCGATCAGCCATGCGAGCATCCTGGACTGAAAAGCCTGGAGCGCTGTCTGCTCCGGCATAATTGCCGGGGTCTGTTTGCATTCAAGGACAGGCAGGGTTGCCCATACCCACTGCGTGATGCTCAAAAACAGAACCATGATGAAGATTCTCCCCACATTTCTCATTTATCGTTCCCCTTGAGTTTCGCGGCTTCCCTTCCCGGCGCCAAACGATAGAAGTCCTTTAACATCGCGGCAACATCCCCAGTGCCATTAAAAACGTCGCCCTTAAACGGCACTCTTACGGTCCTCGCCTTGCCATTCTTGACCGTGCAGCAAATCAGCGTGTCCGGGCGTGACGACTCGTAGCACGCCATCGAACCCTCCCACACAGTTCCGGGTTCCGACTTCATTTCCCTGAGTCTTGCGCTGCATAACGTTTCGGCTTTTTTGTCGAACTCCTTGGCAGCGTGCGCCCCCGACTGGCCTGAGGCCATCTCCGCCGAAACCAAAAGCAATATGGTCACGACAATCCATGTCATCTTCATCATCCTAACCTCCCCCTCCTCCGTCGCCCTGCTGCGGCACACACTGTTGCTGGGACTGCGAGATTGGCGCGGCGTTGCATGACACGCCCTGATCGATATAGCTCGCGCACGGCAGATTATTTACTGTATCGTTCCTGATATCGTACATCTGACCGGTCCCGTGCGGGTCCACCACCACGTACTGCAAAGATGCAGCCGCCACCCCAGAGACCGGAGCACTAACATCAAATTGAACTGCCGGCGATGGGGTGGCCGTCTGCAATTGGCTTGTAAGCGAGTAATTGCCCTGCGGATCAACAATGTACCGGAAGGTCGTGTATTGGAGTTCGAATCCCCAGACTCCCGAACACTCATAAGTCCCAGCGCCCCCAGGGTTGCACGGGTCTGTGAGTGACAGCGTCCTTGACTGAAAATCCACGCTCCGCCGGGCGGTACAGACACCAGTGTTGTCGCAATCATAAACTGGAACTATTTGCCTGACATAATCAACTATGGCGAACGCCGCACCGTTGCCCTGAATGCCCGGCACTACCACCTGCGATATTAACTGTTTAAGCCCCGCATCCGGATCGACCGCATTGCCGGAGTACGATGTTCCCGGGGGGTCATACACACCAGGCGGCTGCGGAGTAGTCACCACCGGTTGACCCTGCGGGTTGCCGAGCGTGTCCTGCACTGTGGTGGTCAGTTGTCCACCGTTGTCGTGTGTCCAGCCCTGCCCAGAGGGCAAGCCGGTCTCGGCGGCCAAGGAAACATACTTGTAGTACATCACCGTCGGCCCACCGTTTGCGTTGACTACCTGCCAGCCAAAGTTGCTCATCGTCCCGTCGGACTTCACCGAAAAGTATCCGTACACCTGCTGGTTTGAGCCGACACTCTGGTTGTTGAACGTGTAGTACCAATGGATATGTGCCGTCGAGTACCCCCGCTGGGCGAGATACTGGGTCAGTGCCGAGGAATAGCTTTCCAATGAGAGGGATCCCTGAACCGCCGATATCGCGGAGTTGCCGTCCTGGTACGCTCCGCCGGGGGGAAGCCCCCCTGTTCCGAGAAGTGGCGGCTGTGGTTCATCCTGAGCCCGCGCCCCTCCGACAGCCCGAATTGCTACCGGGCCCCCGGCGTGCTCAACTATGACCAACGACTTCGACTGCGCCTCGGACAATGCCCACACAGCCGATGTCAGTAACGGGTGGATGGCGGTAAACAGGGTGAGAGCAAAGACAAAAATACGTCTCCAAATATCGTTCATGCTTTTATCCCTCGCAAGACCTTATTGCCGCTATCGGTGTCATGCCCATTAAAAGAGTATAGTAGTGTACGGATGCAGCAGAATAGCCGTACTTGTGCAGGTACTGCGCTACGGCCGCGGCGTAGCCGCTTGTCTGGCCGAAAACCGCAGATTGTACGGCGGAGACGGCTAAAGGCCCGTCGGGGTACGATCCGCCGACGGCGAGCCCACCAGTGCCGAGGGTCGGCGGGAGAATCTCCTGCCTGTCCTGCCCCCCGACTGTGCGGGCAAACACGGCATCTCCGCCGGTCCCGTGCCGCTCCACGATCACGACCGTCTTGGACGCGCCCTCCTGTATCGCGGCGAGGGCCGCCCCGGCCGCCATCACTTCATGCTGCAGGAATGCCTCGAAGGTGTAGATGAACAACGCAATCAGAAGCATACTGATTGCTTTGTGAATAATTGAGTTGTGTGTCATGTAATTCCCCTTTCGATTGTCCCGCCGCCCCGACATAGGGGGTTATATGCCGGAGCAACGGGACAATCGCGATATAGAAATATTACTTTGGGGGAATTTGAGACGATGTGGAGTATGAATAAGAATGTTTCTTATGTGAGCTTGGCTACAAAATCTTTTGCGCCCTTAAGCGACGCTTTGACCGTATCGACCAGTTGCAAATCGCCGCGATAGTAGCCGGCAATGTGCAATTCATGATAAAGGGCATTAAATTGTCCCAGCGTCTTACCGTTATGAGCGCTGTATTTCTTGAGGGCTTTCTGGTACTCCTCGACCTTTTTGGGCAACTTGTCTTCGCTAACGCCATACCGGAGTAAATACTCATCAATGGCCTTCAGAATACCAAGATAAGCAGTCCCACATGCAACTTTGACGTATTTCATATCTACGTATCGCTTGTCCTCGATACCCGCTTTAGCAAGTGTCTCCTTGGCGTTCGCAAGATATCTTTCAGGGGTCTCTCTTTTCATAAGTTTAGTATAGCACAAAAAAAATGTTCGCCAGTGTATCCGTTATCCAAATACTTCTCACTGGTACAGCCCCGTAACTGTCACTGTCAGAAATGCACCGGGGGACCACGGCAATTCAGCGTTTATCACCGCTGTATACGGAATTGCCTGCCCCGTAGTATCCGGGTTCCTTGAAGCTGCTGAGGAGTTGTCGACCAGCAGTTCCCTGCCCCACGCAGTAGTCACGGCATCAGTGCTCAAGCCCAGCGCAGACTTGAGTCCTGTGGCTGTTGTAGTTTGCGCCCCCGTACACGCGGAATTTGAAATTCCTGATGCGCTGTCCCACGCCTGGTTCTGGGCGCACGAACTGTTCTGGTTTGCGAAGCGGTCTACATAAATGTCTTTCTGAGCATCGTTAAAGTAAAGCTGCGTAAAATAGTTCTGATAGCTGTCACGGACAATGTACATTTTCTGGAGTGTGTTCTGAAGATTGTTCACCTCATACTGCCAGCCGCTGACGATAACTCCAAGGTCATCGCCGTTCAGTAACAGCACCCCGGTCGTCTGATCAAATGTACTCTCCCATGTGCCGTTCCACCCTGAAGACACGAGCGCGACTGCGTGATAGCTTACCCCGGAATTACTGTCCTGGAGAAGGTTGGATACAAAAACGGTCAGGGGGTTATGCATAGAGTCTGCGGCAATGGTGGAAGACGCAAGAGACGAATTCGACGCTATCGCCTGAAGTGCGGTAGTGTTGCCGGCATCAGTCGCAAAGCCATTACTCAATGTGTACTGGATTCCATTCAACGAAAAAACAAACGTGTTTAAGTTTTGCGAATCCACCGACCACGCGTTGGACTGATACACCGTTTGCAACGCCGCCTGGATGTCGGCAAGGTTTTTTTTGGTTTCAGCCTCCTTCTGCCAGCGCCACAGGTATGACAAACCTCCCATAGACATCACAAATATAGTAATTATGACCCCCAGGACGATTACGAGTTCGGCTAAGGTAAACCCCGCTTCGCTCAACTCTTTTTTTTCGGCAGACTCCATGATGGTCTTCATTCTAATTACGTGTTGTTATCGCTTCTGTCCAAATCGTCACGCCCCAAGGAGTATTAAACCCAATCCGCGCAGTGTAAGGCGGCGTAGTCGAATTTACAGCCGGGGATGAGTTATCAAATATCATGTTGTTACCGTAAGCATCCTGGCAGTCCAGCGCGCCTACACCTAGCACCGGCTGCAGTATTTGAGCACCGGCATTCGTGGCGCACTGGATCTCGCCCATCCCCCCGCACGATGGGTTTGTAAAAAAATTCCCTTGCGGACCATATTGCAACTCTCTACCCTTAAAATAATTCTCAAGCGTACCGGCCAAAGTAGCCGCTTTATTCTGCGACGCCCGCACCATTGATGCGCCTATTCGGCAGCCGTCCACAATCTGCACCTGATCGCTTGCCCCGGCGGTGACATTACCTGTTGTCACGTCCATTGTTGTGGCTATACCCGATGAACCAGGAAGGACCAGTGCATACCTGTGGGCATATGTCTGCCCGTTGCAATTCACCCGGTTGGAAGCAAGCAGCGTCAACACCCACTGATTGCTGACGCCCGGCGGCATAACCTGCCCCGCATTTGCGTCGATCGTAAAAATATTGAACCGATACCAGGACGCAATATTTCTTGCCTGCTCCGCAAGGAATGCTGTTTTTTGAGCTGCAGTAGCGCTGTTGGCGTCATAAATAGTGCTCGCCGTCATAAGCGAAAAAAAAGCAGCGATGAAAAATAACACTCCTATAGCTAACGCCGCCATAAGCTCCTATCCCGCTTTATTCATAATTATGGCCAAGAGCAGGCGGGACAGAGTGCTGAAGCGGGCGTCTGAAGACCGAGACGCCATGGATGGCTGAACGGGCTGCAGTCGCCTTTGAGCAAGGCGGGATGCCTTGCGAAATTTAGCTGAAGCACTGTGGCCCGCCTGCTCGACACCGGATGCCTGCTACTGTAAGGCTTCCTGGTCATAGGAATACCTTTTTGCCTCCTCCATAGTTATATGTCCCTGGCTTACCAGCGTATCGAGCGACTTATTCAGCGGGACACAGCCGTCGGATGATATGAGCTGATTTGGAAGCTGCTGCAGTTTGTCGTTTCTGATGATGTTCGATATCGCCCTGTTCACTATGCAAATCTCGTATGCAACACGGACCGCCCCGTTTTTGCCTCTTATCAGCCTTTGGACAAGCACTGTCCTGAGGACTGCGGACAAAGACGATCTCACATTTCCTTTCATGTCTTCCGGCTGCATATCTATAAAACGTGCGACGGTTTGGTGCGCCGAATCAGTGTGCATTGTCGAAAGCACCAGATGCCCGGTTTCAGCAGCCTGCAGTGCCACCAATGCGGTCTCCCTGTCTCTAATCTCTCCGACAACAATAATATCGGGATGTTGACGCATGGCTGACCTGAGATGGGGATGAAAGCTTTCACCAATTCCGGTTTCCCTCTGGCTGATAATTGATTTCTGCTCTTTAATGATATATTCTATTGGGTCCTCTACCATGATTATCTTCTTCATGTAGCGGCTGTTTATGTACTCTATGAGCGATGCCATTGTTGTAGATTTCCCCGATCCCGTAGGCCCGCATATCAGGACAAGTCCCTGCTTCAATTCCATCGACTGATAAAGATGCTCCGGAAACCCGAGTTCTTTCAGAGTTTTGATTCGGGAGGGCAAAAGCCTTATTGTGAGGTCCAGTCCCTGCCAGCGCCTGTCAAGATTGCACCTAAGCCTTCTGCCGTTAAATGTAATTCCGAAGTCCAGCGGCAGCTTTTCCGAATCCCCCTCAAAGGCAAGACCGTTCAGCAGTGCTTTAATTTCATCATCGGTCACCTTCGAATCGCAAACCGGTTTAATATCATTGTTTATTCTGACGGAAGGACATGAGTCGGAGGCGAAGTAAAAATCGCTCAAACTCTCCAGGTCGAGATGACACCGGATTATATCTATCAGCTGCTGACAGTGGCCGGTGTCCCTATGGTCGTACCCGGTATGCATGTATTACCAGGTCTCTTCAACTATAAAATATATGTCGGTTGTATCCGCATTGGCATCGGAAAGGCAGATCCTGTTTCCCATTTGGTCCTTTATGGCTTTTGCAGTATCATGGGGGACCGACAATACCTGAACGGTGTGGTCTGCCCCTGTCGGATTATTAGCTCCGACCTGTGTACAGTTCGCGCAGTTGCCGGTCCCGCCGCCGCTACCGGTAAGTTTCACATAGTGATATGTCACCCCGGCAACAAACTGGTCTGCAACATCAATAGCCGGAGCTGTACCGGTCGTCTTCGAAGGCGTATCCATATATGGACCTTTCCAGTAATCCGTTACAGTTGAAGACACGACACTTTTGTCCCATAAAAGCTGCAACGCTGCAGGATACGAGCCGAGATCAGCTTTGTAACGTATCAAGCCGGATGATATGTTTTCAACGGTTTTCATGATCGCAGCCGCGTTCCTTTTGTCGGAACTGCCCTGGAGCGTCGGCAAAATAAGTGCCAGCAAAACAATTATTATAGATATGACCATCAGGAGTTCTACGAGCGTAAAGCCGGCCTCCGTCATGCTGCATTGAATCTGTGAAACAATGCGCTTTCTCATCTTCTTCCTCCTTAGGATCTGCGATATAGCACTTACCTGAATATTACTTTTTGAATTGCGATCGACTCCCCATTTTTTCCCGCTTCATGTAATGCATATTAAGATGCTGTAAAAACGAGGTGAGAGATGCCTGAACTCAAGCTAAGAGATGAAGATTTAAGCAAGTTAAAGCAAGGCAGCAGAAAGCTTTGAAAAAAGCTGCAAAGGCATGTGAATATCTTTATTATCCTGGAGCAAAAAAGCGTATTTATTCGACTCTATTCTGTGACGAATAGCAGCGAGGCGCTTGCGAACCCATATTGGTTATTTGTCACTCTCCAATATCTCAAGAATTACTGAAAACAGCTTTTTTATATCTTGCATGGGTCTGCCGGACAAAGCCGATGCTGCCACCTTGCCTTTACGGTGATAATGGTGAGGGAAATTTGCCAGGTCCGGATAATGCGGTTCATTATCCCATCTTGCCATTGCCTCGTCTGCATAGAGCTGGTAGGCATAGATGAGGTCTTTTTCGGTCTTAATGAATTTTATGTCGAGCTTATAACTCGAAGGTATAAGCACACAGCGAAGCTTGTAAAAGCCCCTCGTCTCAATTTCATCGCTCAGTAGCAGCTCAACCTTTCCGACAAGAGGGGTGTCTTCAAGTTCAGCAATGATTTTGTTGAGATCAAACTTATGCCGCATTGCGAAGCAATTTCTTGAAGGCCTGCTGCCATGCCTCTTTCATGGTTATCGCAGCTTTCCATTCCATCCAGTCATCTTCTTTGGCAACGGACGCCCGTCGCTGAATATCCATGGAGAAAACAGTGAAATCCTTGCCGTGCTTGCGCTCCATCTGAAGGATAACTGCATCATATGCTTCGATTTTCCTTCGGATATAGTCGGCAACTATATCTTTCAATGCCAGTTTTTCGTCTTTATAGACTCCCGACGACATGAGCGGTTTAAGGATGTCCGAAATGGCTTTCTGTGTGATCATTTTTCACCTCCTGCCACATGATCCATTTTAATCTATTCTTTCCCAAAAGCGCCAGCGATTGCAATAGGTTACTGGTGATGTTTTCCGCCTTGCCGGGCAGGCCATTGAAACTGTCCATAAGCCGCCTCAATGCAATACAGCGTGAAATTGACCACCTGAATTTCACGCTCGCTTGCACCATATGAGCAGGAACACTATCTATTCCGGGTTAAAGCCCGCCGAGCATGCTGTAAATCGGATAAACGGTAATCCCGAACAATCCAACTATGGAAAGTCCGGCAACCAGTAAAAGCGCTATATTCAGCGTAGCAACCATTCTTCCCATCATTTTGTCGAGACTCTTGATCTCTATTTCCGAAAGTTTTTTAAATGACTTGCCGATTCTGCCGGTTGCGTCTCCAACCTCCAAATAAATAACCACGTCATCGCTCGCACCGCCCCTTTCAAATGATTTGGGGACGGAGTTGCCTTCTTCCATGGCCTTGCCCGCCTCGGACAGTATCCTTTTGAGCGGGCCTGCAAGTGATTGCCCTACGGCATTCAAAGACCTTGTTGTATTAATCCCTGATTCGTGGAAAACGGCGAGAAGCAAATAGGCTGTAGCGTTTTCCTGCAACGTCATGACACCGCTCACAACCGGTATTTTGTACAGCAAGTGATAATATTTCTTAATAAAAATGAAAATCAGCGTTCCTATTATAATCATCAGGACCACCGTTAATGAAAGATGACCTCTTAAAAATACCGACATTTTGAACAGCATTTTTGTGGCTGCCGGTATTTTCTTCTGATCTATGCTCTTGAAAACAGCGGCGAACCGCGGTATCAGAAATATCAGCACAGCCGCAAATATGCCGGTAAGCGCTATGATAATTGCGATTGGGTAAGAAATGGCTTTTTTGATCCTTTCATAAACTGTCTGTTTCAGTTGATAGACCCGTTTTATCTCGGCGAATATGACATCCAGGTGGCCCGATTTTTCACCGGCTGTTATGGCCTCTATAAGGTTTTCGGGCAGTATTTCATGGAATCCGGCGGCGATGGTCCCTTTTTCGACGAAAATCCGCCGCCTCATGTCCTCAATGACCTGTGCCTTTCTTCTCCTGGAAAAGACGCTTTCGAGTCTGCGCAAAGTGTATCTGATGTCCAGGCCGTCAGCTATTGATTCTTCAAACACCTCAAGGATTATGATTATCTCCTCCATTTTCAAATCGGTCATATTACTCTCTCAATCTCTTCGTATGAAGATATCCCGCTAAGCACTTTATGTTCGGCATCCTGCCTGATATCGGGAACAAC
>JADFXU010000038.1:0-14507 GCA_015233365.1 Nitrospirota bacterium
GTACCGTGCGGCCTGATAATCAACGAACTCCTCACAAATGCCCTGAAATACGCTTTTCCTGATAACAGGAGCGGGGTATTAAGCATCCATTTTACAAAGGCTGAGGACACCTACACGCTGTCAATCAAAGACAACGGTGTGGGCCTGCCTGAGGGTTTTGATTATAAAGAGACAAGCACCCTGGGCCTCCGGCTTGTCAAAGTTTTAACAGGACAGCTCAGGGGCACCCTCCAGATCAAATCCGATAAAGGAACGGAAGCAGTCGTCACTTTTAAGATTAAGAGGAAATAAGTGATGATAGAAAAAACAGCCCCCAATCCCGTCCTCGGGAAGGGGGCTCGAAACTAGCGGGCCGGGCGGCGCTACAAAGATATGTGCATGTGGCATTTTTTTGTGCAGGCGCGATTGCATGCCTCGCAGCCGATGCAATTTTCCGGATGGGCAACCGACATCACCTTGTTGCCCATGTCGTCTCCGTATTCATCCTCACCTTCAAAGGGTTTCTCGATAAGCTCCAGAACGTCCCTGCTGCAGACCTTGTAGCAGCGCCCGCAGCCAATGCATTTTTCAACGTCGATTGATTCAATAAATTGGGGCGTCCAGGCCTGTCCGCCTCTCGTATATCCGATAATACTCATATCCCCTCCTTTCTTTAAGAAATAGCTTCTCCGTCTATTTCGCCTGTCCTCACCCTCAAGGCGCTTTCTACGGGTGAGATGAATATTTTGCCGTCTCCTGTCTTGCCTGTCTGGTTGACCTTGATAATCGATTTCACTATTTTACTTACAACGTCATCAGGCACAACCATGGTCAGCATTCTTTTCGGCACGAAGAGAGCGACCTTGGGAAGAGTATGCTCAAGCGCATACGTCGAAGGCGTGGGTTTTAATTTGACCGACATGCAATAGTTGTCAGGCAGTTCAGGATCGAGGTCATTATCACATACTGCACCTTTTTGTTTTCCTCTTCCGTCAACGCTCTGGATACTGACAGAGGGGTATCCCAGTTCGTCAAGGACCTTCTTTGTATCAGGGAGCTTGTCCCTCCTGATGATTGCGGTAATCTCTTTCATAGTACGGCCTCCCCCGTTCTTACGGTGTAAACACCGTCGACAGGGCTTGTGAATATCTTTCCATCACCTATGAACCCTGTCCGCGCCTTATCATTAATAATCCCTATTACTTTGGCCGCATCCTCGTCATCGACAACCATCATGATAAGTGTTTTCGGAAGTTCATCGTAATGCACCGGCCCAACCTGCAGTCCTTTCTGCTTTCCCCTTCCGAATACCGGCATCTTGGTGAGAGATGGAAATCCTGAGCCCTCAAGTGCCAGAACTACCTCCTGCTCTTTTTCAGGCCGTATAAATGCTCGTATCATTTTCATAGTGTTTTTCTCCCTTTAGAGTGTTTTTTGCTGGGATCGAATAACGATCCGCTACTGACCCGTCTCATAAAGCGCCTTCCTAAACCAGGGCGGCGGCGACGTTTGTGCCGTGGCAAGCAGTTTCTCAAGTGATTCCTTTATGGAAACAATCTCTTTCACTTTTATCGGCATGATCCCTTTCTTTACAAGCCGCGCTGCCGAGGGCCCTCCGATTTCAGTGAGATAAATGATCTTGCAGTCCGCAAGTCTGTCTACCTTCTTTTCCACCTTGCTTTCATGTATTTGCCCCATGTCTTTCGTCTGCTCTATTTCGGTGTCCCTACCTTCCGCGAATTTCCTTATTTCGACAAACCGGTAGTCCTTATCGGTCAACTCATAAACGGCGAACTTCCCCGCCCTGCCGAAATGCTCATCGACATTGATCCCATCGGTTGTGGCAAAAGCTATTTTCATGTGTGCACCTCCTCCGTTTAGTGAGAACCTGCGAATATGTTTGCTATGTCGTTAATCAGCGAGAGCGTTCCCCTGTAGCCTATAGTTGTCCTCGAATTTCCCCCGAATACTTTATAAAGAGGAAACCCCAACTGGTAAAGAGGTATGCCGCACTGCCGCGCCGTGTCTTCAGCGTGGGAATTCGAGATAAGAAGATCACACTTGCCACGTCCGCAAACACCATCTCTGAGGACCGAGAGATCCCCGGTAATTACGTCTTCCGCCATTATGTCCTTTTCCGATGTCGCGGCTTGAGGAATAACGGAAAGCACTACCTCAACGCCCATTTCTGAAAGCCATCGGGAGGTCTGCACTGAGAGGTCAGGTTCAAGGGCGGTGCAGACTTTTTTACCGCCGAAGTACAAATGCGCATCTCTCATTCCGTCGATCAGGATGCGCCGCTGTCTTGCGTGCTTTGCCGGTACGGCGCTGCCGCTGAGCAGGAAAAGCGTTTCCATCAATAGATCGGTATCGCCGAGCCCGGAAATGCTCTCCAGCACTTTGTATTCAATGCCGAATCGTTCCTTTAATCTCCTTGCCGGCGACTCCATGCTAATTCCAATCGCAAGGGTGAATTCAGCGTTGCCCATGGTTTTAATTTCATCCAGGCCCGTTCCGCCGGTCGCGAGCGCGGAAAATCCCTGTCTGCTGCCATCCAGGGCCGACAGGTCGGGGAGGATGACAGGATGCAAACCGAACGCTTCGATTATCTCCCGCAACTCAAGAAAGTCGGCGGGTGTCAGGTGGGAGCCTGCCAGGACATTGATGCTGCCTTTTGTTATTTGGGTGCCCCTGTGACCGCGTCCTGTCAGGCCTATAAGCGCCTCCACCACCGCGGTATAACCTGTTTCCAGTCCGCCTTCATAGTCCGGCGTGGTTATCGGTATAACTTCCGATGCCGAACTTTTGATATTTCTTATAGCCGAAGCGATATCATCCCCTTTTACTTCAGACAGGCCGGAGGACAGTACCCCGACCACTGCCGGCTTTTGCTTTTCGATAAACCCCTCGACCACTCCAATAATATTTCCGTCGCCTCCCATAATGATATCTTCGGAGAATTGCTTGGTGCCGGCAAGGGCGATGGGCTCCCTGAAATGCTTTGTCAGAAGCACCTTTGCAAGAAACGTACAGCCTTGCGCACCATGGATGATCGGCAATGCCCCGTCAACCCCCTGCAAAGCCATGGCAGCGCCTATGGTCTGAGAGTGCTTTAAAGGATTTATGGCTAATGGCGAACGGTTAAAGGCTAACGGCTTGATATCTGTGCTCTGTTCTACGCTGTATCCCTTTTGCCCTTTGCCTTTTGCCTTTTGCCCTTCATTGATGTCGTAGAACCCGATACTGTTGCTTATGTCTTGGGCCAGATTCAGGAGGCCTTCATACCCGGCATATGCCGTATGGCGTTCCTGGTTCACGTCTACAAAAGGGAACCCCTCCTTTATCGCAAGATACTGGTTTCTTCCTCCAGCTATGAGCATGTCCGCCTTTCTTTCCTTCATCAGTTTCAGAAGATTTTTAGGCGCCACGTCTTCAACCAGGGGCGCATTCTCCCCAAGCAGTCCTCTCATCTTTTCCTCATCTTCAACGGTGCTCTTCTTTGTCCCAACGGCAACAATTTCTATCCCCAGGTCCATAAGGGCTGAAATAAAAGACCAGCTCTTGACGCCTCCGGTATACAGCACGGCCCTCTTGCCGTTGAGATGCTCGAATTTCTTCAGTCTCCTCCGGATTTTTGCTTCCTCATTTGCAATGACGGCTTCAGCCGCGTCCGGGAATTTGAGCTTCGAGGCGATCAGCCTGATTGCCTTTGCCATCTCGGTGCTGCCGAAAAAGGAGACTTCTACATAAGGGACACCATATTTAGCTTCCATTGCCCGGGCCACGTTAATCAACGCGCGACTGCAAACCGCCACATTCAGTTTTGCCCTGTGCGCATAAGTTATTTCCTCGAAGGCGGCATTGCCTGTGATCCTGGACAATATCCTTATCCCCGCAGCGTTGAGCACAGGCTCGACAAGCCACAAATCTCCGGCAATGTTATATTCACCGATAAGGTTGATATCGCAGACAGTGGTAAATGGAGGTTCCGCCGTCCCTATCACGGAATCGAGCAGTACCTCACCGGCAATCCTGTTTCCGAGGTTTTTGGGTCCGACAAAGCCGGGGGCATTGACCGGGATGATCCTGAGGCCGAGCTTGTTTTCAGCTCTTTTGCAAACCGACTCTATATCTTCGCCGATGAGGCCGCTTACGCATGTAGCATAAACGAAAATGGCCTTCGGCCTGACGGTCTCGCAGGTCTTCACAATTGAGTTGTACAGCTTTTCTTCGGAACCGTACACGATATCCAGCTCAGTCATGTCCGTGGTGAACCCCATTCTGTGAAGGTTTCCCTTTGAGGACAGGGTTCCCCTTCCTTCCCACGTATTACCGCAGCATGCAATGGGTCCATGGACAAGATGCGCTGTATCCGCAATGGGCTGTAGTACGATCATGGCCCCGTCAAAGGCACATGACTCACCGCCCCGGGAGCGGCAGACTTTATCTTTGTTCTCTGCAGAACAGCCGCTGCTTGTTAACTTGTCCATGTTTGCTATCATTGCAGTCCCCCTACCTTATTACATCAAAGCTCGTCGTATTCATGGTCTTTCTGTCCAGTTCATCAAGTACCGTGTTTACTATCTGCGTAAACATGTTCAGTGCTCCCTGATATCCGATGATGGGATACCGGTGGAGGTGGTGCCTGTCGAACAACGGGAACCCGATACGAATAAGGGGGGTCCCTGTATCTCTCCAGAGGAATTTTGCATAGGAATTCCCTATAAGCAGGTCAACCGGGTCTGTGAACAGCAGTGACCTCAGGTGCCACATGTCCCTGTTGATATACACTTTCCCCTCGGCGCCGAAGGGGCTCTCGGTCAGGAGATTCGTCATTTCCTCTTCGAACTTCTTGTCGCCGTTGGTGCAGACTATATGCACGGGGATGCCCCCCATTTCCATGATGAAACTTACCAGTCCGAGCAGGAGATCGGGGTCCCCGGTCAATGCAAATCTCTTTCCGTGGACGTAAGGATGGGAGTCGACCAGTGCATCAACTGCCCTGCCGCGCTCATCCTCGATCTCCTGGGGAATGGGTTTGCCGGAAATCTTGCTTATTTCCTCAAAAAAAGTGTCCGTATTCCTGATACCTATGGGCGGCAGCACTGCTGTCTTCTGGCCCCATTCTTTCTCGATATACTCCAGGGTCTTTGACGTTGAATACCTCTGGAGCGCAATTGTTGCCATTGCATTGATCGAATCTGCAGCATCGGCTAGCGGAGTGCCTCCGGGATAAAGTTTATACTCACCGGTATTCGGGGAATCGAAGGTATCGCTTACATCGGCAAGGACCGTGTGTTCGACGCCCATGATTCCAAAAAGCCTCTTCATCTCCCGGTAATTTCCCGTATAGGTGTCGAAGCCGGGAATGACATTCACCTTGCCGTTCGGGGTGCTCTTTTTTCCCGTTGTAATAGTGGAAAGTATCGCCTTCATCTCGTTATCGTACCCGGTTATCTGCGAGCCTACGAAGCTCGGAGTATGTGCCTGCGGGACGGGAAGGTCCTCGGGAATGAGGCCTTTTTCCCGTGCCGTTTTTACATAAGAATTCAGATCGTCGCCGATAACTTCGGCGATGCAGGTAGTGGAGACGGCCAGCATCTTCGGCTTATAAAGTGAATATGCATTTTCAAGCCCTTCGAGCATGTTGTTGAGCCCTCCGAAAACCGCTGCATCTTCAGTCATCGAAGTGGAGATGGCGGCCAGCGGCTCCTTGAAATGCCTGTTCAGATGACTTCTGAAATACGCAACACAGCCCTGCGCCCCCTGAACAAAGGGCATTGTATCGGCGAAGCCCGACGCGCAGAAAAGAGCGCCGAGTGGCTGGCAGGCCTTTACCGGGTTGATCTTGATATTCTTCCTGGCAAAGTTCTTTTCCTTGTATTCTTCTGTCTTCGTCCATTCAGCCACCTCTTTCACTCTTTCGGCGGGCCAGGGGTCCTCGAATTCTTTTTTGTTTTCGAACTGTTCCCGGTACTCCCGCGCCTCAAAGAGTTCGTTATGGTCCCGTATCTTCATTAGTTTCATTTCAGCTACCTCCCCAGCAAGTCCCCGGACTTCCTGGGGACCCCGTGTTTTCTAATTAAATTCCATGTGGGGCTGTTCACCGTCATATCCATGTCCCGCGCGAAAACCGGGAAACCGTCGAAACCGTGATAAGGCCCGGAATAATCCCAAGAGTGCATCTGCCTGAACGGCACCCCTAATTTATGATAAGAGTATTTCTCTTTTATCCCGGAACCGACCATGTCCGGTTTAAGCCTCCTCGTGAACTCCTCCATTTCATAGAGTGTAGCGTCATCCATGATTACCGCACCCTCCTTCATAACGGGATAAGTCCTTTTGTAATCATCGCTGTGGCCGAATTCGTATCCCGAGGCAATAACCTCCATCCCGAGATCTTCATAGGCGCCTATCGTGTGCCTGGGCCGCAAGCCCCCCACATAGAGCATCACCTTTTTGCCTTCGAGCTTCGGTTTGAACTGCTCAATGACTTTATCCATGACCGGTTTGTATTTCCCGATCATTTTCTCAGCATTTTCCTTGATCGTATCATCAAAGTAAGAGGCGATCTTTCTCAGACTCTGGTATATTTTTGTGGGTCCGAAGAAATTGAACTCGGCCCACGGGGTGCCGTACTCCTCTTCCATATGCCTGCATATGTAGTTCATGGAACGGTAGCAGTGGATGAGATTCAGTTTTGACTTGTGTGCTATACCCATCTCATTGACAGATGCATCGCCTGTCCACTGGGCGATTACCCTCAGCCCCATTTCCTCCAGCATCTTCCGTGACGCCCATGCGTCGCCGCCTATATTGTAGTCGCCGATCAGCGCCACATCGTAGGGCGTTGTTTTGTCCAGCCGCCCTTTGCCGAGCACATGGTCCCTTATCGTATCGTTCGCAATATGGTGGCCGAGGGACTGGCTTACTCCTCTGAAACCTTCACATCTAACCGGCACAATGGGTATCTTGAATTCCTTCTGTACTTTTCTTGCAACCGATTCGATATCGTCACCGATAAGACCTACCGGACATTCCGAGAGGATACCTATCCCCTTGGCAAGAGGAAAGAGTTCTTTCAGCTCATGGAGTGCGCCATCGAGTCCTTTATCGCCTCCGTACACGATGTCCTTTTCCTGGAAGTCCGTCGTAATGTGCATGGTGCCGAAGGTGTCGATGCCGGTCTGCCCGTTATAGTAGTTTCGCCTTGCCCACCAGCTATACTGACCGCACCCTATCGGGCCGTGACTGATTGTTATCTGGTCCTTTACCGGACCCCAGACCACACCCTTCGCTCCCGCGAAAGCACATCCCCTTACCGTCATGACGCCCGGCCTTGATTTTACGTTGGACTTGACCTGGCAGGTGCTGCACTGGCCCGTGGGATCATTGGCAGCCAGATGTTTGGCGCGCTCCTTCTTCGCTTTCTCCGGATATGCATCCAGAATCTCTTCTATCATTTTCTGTGTATCTTTAATTGCCGTGCTCATAGTTCCTCCTTACGCCACTGCCTCTTCATTCTCCAGTATTCCGAAATCCATGAGCAGTGATTCCAGTTCATCCATGCTTATGGGAGTTGGAATGACGAGGTCCCTGTTTTCCGCTATCTTCTTGGCCAGTGCCCTGTACTCATCCGCCTGGGGGTGTTCAGGGGAATATTCAATGACCGTCATTCTCCTCAGTTCCGCCCGTTGCACCTCGTTGTCCCTCGGCACAAAGTGGATCATCTGGGTGTTAAGCCTCTTTGCAAGCTCGGAAATCAATTCGTATTCCTTGTCTGTCTTTCTGCTGTTGCAGATGAGGCCGCCCAGCCTCACGCCGCCGCTCTGGGCATATTTGAGGATACCCCTGGAAATATTATTCGCAGCATACATCGCCATCATTTCGCCTGAGGTAACGATGTAAATCTCTTTTGCCTTTCCCTCTCTCATGGGCATTGCGAAGCCTCCGCAGACCACATCGCCGAGGACATCGTAAAAGACAAAATCGGTGTCCGCCCCGTACCCGCCGTTTTCCTCAAGAAAGTTGATCGCTGTAATAACGCCCCGGCCCGCGCATCCGACGCCCGGCTCAGGGCCTCCTGACTCGGCGCACCGTATGCCCCTGAACCCGGTAAGGAGCACCTCATCGATTGTGAGGTCCTCGACAGTGCCACGCTCCCGCGCAAGGTCCATTACCGTTGTCTGAGCTTTTGCGTGAAGTATCAATCTTGTTGCATCCGCCTTTGGGTCGCAGCCCACTATCATGCACTTATATCCTGCCTCTGAAAGACCTGCAACGGTATTCTGAGTTGTTGTGGATTTGCCGATGCCGCCCTTACCATACACCGCTATCTGTCTCATGATGACCTCCTGTTTTCGTACAATTAATTTCTATAAAAGCAACTGTCATGCCAACAGTTCCGTCCCTTGATAATTAAGGAGATACTGGAAAACGAATATGTGGCATCCAAACAGAAATAGCGTAAATAAGACAAAATAGTAGTAACTGGCGAATCGGACATTATCGAGCCGGTCATAATGAACGGTCGGGTTTTTGCTATAATGAAGGCATGACGAAACAAACTTGTCCTGAAGGCGGCCGGTGCTGAAAATATGCGATGTGAAACGCGACAAAAGAGCAATTGCCACGCTCTGCTTCGGAACTGTGGCGATCATCTCCGATATTTATGTCGCCCAGCCTATTCTGCCGCTCTTAAGCACGAGTTTCGGTGTAAGCCACACGGTTGCGAGTCTGGCGGTATCTTTGAATATCCTTGCGCTCTCCCTGGCATTGCTTGTTTACGGTCCTGTTTCCGATTATGCGGGACGCAAGCCTGTCATGGTTACAACCGGCTTTTTACTCGTAATTCCGACTCTCTCTATCGCATTTACCCATAACTTCACAATTTTTTTAGTGCTGCGCACGGTTCAGGGGCTTTTCGTGGCCGGTATCGCGGCCATTGCAATGGCATATATAAATGAAGAGTTTCCGTCGGCAATTATGGGCAGAATGATGGGACTGTATGTAAGTTCGATGGTCGCAGCCGGTTTTTTGGGGAGGGTGCTGAGCGGGGTTCTGGCAGGGACCTTCAGCTGGAGAATAACCTTTATAGTATTCGGCATATTGAATTTGCTGGGATCATGGATCATGTTTTATTTTCTGCCAGCGTCAAGGCACTTCAAACGCAGCTCCGGTCTCCTGAATGCCTACGGGGAAATGTTAAAACACTTCAGAAACAGGAGATTGGCCGGGGCTTTTATAATAGCGTTCACATTATTCTTTACGTTTACAGGGGCTTTCACTTACATCACGTTCTATCTCAGCGCTCCGCCTTTCAATCTCTCAACAGTCTCGCTCGGACTAATTTTCACGGTATATATAACAGGCGTGCTTTCACCTGTTGCGGGCTCGCTCTCAGGGCGGTTCGGCCGGAGGGCGGTTATGGGGTCCGGCTTGATGATCGCTGCGCTTGGAATTTCCCTTACTATGGCCCGTTCCCTGGCGGTGATTATTGCCGGCCTGCTTTTTCTCTGTGCGGGCCTGTTTTCCACACAACCTGCTGCCGGCTCATTCGTCGGCGACAATGCAAAGACGAGCAAGGGTTCCGCCACTTCTCTGTATCTGTTTTCATACTACATCGGAGGGAGTGCCGGGGCCTTTTTGCCCGGTTTTTTGTGGAACGCCTACGGCTGGCCCGGCGTGCTGGCTGCCTGTTTCATGTCTATTGCCATAGCATTTCTGTCGCTTGCGACACTCTGCCGCTAAGTACTAAGTTACGGATTCCGGTTTGACCGCTTTACAAAATGGTTCTATATGATAAGATTTGTTTTAGATCACCGATTATCTGTCAAGGGCGGAAAAGGAGGGTGTTATGTTGGCGGAATTCAGCATTGTGCCGGTCGGCATCGGCAGCAGCATCGGAGACAAACTGGCTGAGGTACTGAAGATTGTGGATGCGAGCGGAATGCCGTACAAGATCAATCCCATGGGTACGGTCATCGAAGGGGAATGGGATGACGTGATGAAGCTTATCAGGAAATGCCATCTTACGATTATGAAGGAGGGGGAAAGGGTATTAACCAGTATAAACATCGATGACAGAAAAGATATGCCGAACAGGATTGATGCAAAAGTGAAATCCATTGAGCGGAGAATCGGGAAGTCTCTGAAGAAGTAACAGCTTCCGCAACCGGATTTGCGCCGTATATCCAATAGACCCTGTCGTACCTGTCTTTCATGTCGTTTTCTTGAGGATCGTTTAAATATTCAGTTCCCGAGGCAGCAGTTTGAAATGTTTTTTCTGCTTTGTTCTGTAGACCTTGAAATCCTTATCAAGCGTAAAGACAGTGTGGATGTTTGCGGCATCTGCCACAGCAACCAGGGAGGCATCGGCAAGGTCCATGGGGAGATCATGATATTTTTTCATCAAAACTCTGCATGACGCCATCAATATCTTATCAAGATCAGAGATCAAAACAGTCCCCCTTGTTATGAATTCCCATAAATCATCCTGCACTGTGGGTGAGAACCCGAGCAAATAAAACGCCTCAGTTATTACAGGCCAGGTTGTAATGAGCGGTTCCTTAATTGTCTTGAAGATTTCGACACAGATGAGGTGTTTGTCGTCATTTTTATCGAAGAGGGCAACAATAGGGCCTGTATCAATAGCAATCATTATGTTTCTTTCTGAGCAATTCTCTGAGGATTTCCTCTCCCCTTACAGAAAGATCACCCCTGCCGCTTCCCTCCTTTCCAATAAGGTCACTGGCAAGGTCATAGGGCCTTTTACCGTGCCCTGCCACTATTCGCAAGCAATAATCTTTTATGGATTCTTTCATCACTCTGCTTTTCGGCCTTCTTGTAATGCGGGCGGCTTTTTCGAGCAGTTCCTCGGTTTCTTTGTCCAATCTTACACTGACAGGCATGTTTATCTTCCCTTGCTCCTCAATTGTATTACATTAATGTATCACAATATGCTGACGCCATGCAAGTGCGCGGATTTATGCCGTACATCGAAAAGACTTTGCTGTCCATTTTTTGTATATAAGAGTTCCCGGACCCGTGAAATCTTGTCCTGAAGCTTTGCGCGAGAGAGTAAGGGGGTCTTGGGGCTTGAAAAAGCAGGGTGAATTTCAAGCCCCAAGACCTGACCCCGCAAGCTGACCCCGCACTGACCCCAGGTCCCCTCTTTAAGCATTTCTATTGCTTGAACTTTTGGTAAAGTTTTTAAATTGATAGTCCTGTCCGAAAAATAAACGTTCATGGAATATGATGCAGTCTGAGAGATTCAGGACCCAAAAATAATCCGGTTTTAATTTCCTGGATTTAACAAAAAAACCGACTTCTTCACCGCTTTGGCAGGCAACAAATGAATAATCTTCACTATGGTCAATAACAAGGAAACGTTTCTGTTTATCTTTGAATGATCCCATAACTCCTCCTCTGTGAAGGGCATTTTAAAGATCTTCATTTTCAGTTTAAAACAGAAATCGATATCTTATTACTTCCAATTATATCATACTCATGACGAGCACTTTGCGTCTACTTAAAAGTGTTATACTGGTTGACTACCTGCGATACAAAAATGAGAGGATGTAGGGCATAATGAAATAATAATGTTGCTTTTCTCGCTTATTAGTGCTATTACAATAAGTGTGGCTTTTTAAGCCTTAATGTGGATCGCTGGTGACCACGGGCATTTTGTCTATGGTTTTTTTTATTTCGTATCATAAGGAGAACAACAGTACTATGAAGGGAACAGTAAAGTGGTTTAATGACTCAAAGGGATTCGGATTTATTACAGCCGAAGATGGAAGCGATGTTTTTGTCCATCACACCTCTATCATGGGAGAGGGCTTCAAGTCGCTTGCCGAGGGTGATCAGGTGTCTTTCGATGTCGAAAAGGGCCCCAAAGGACCAAAGGCTATCAACGTAGTAAAACAATAGAAGAATCGGAGAAGGCGGAAAAGACGGCGGGTCGACCGGCCCGCCTTATTTTCCGGGCAAAAGTCTCCAGATCACATTGCATCAACGCTGCGTTTTTCTTTGACGCATAACCTCATAGGCAAGGATGCCAGCCGCAACGGATACATTAAGCGAATTAACGGCCCCTTTCATCGGCAGACTGACCGTCGAATCGCACATCTCACGCACTGTCCGGCGCAATCCTTCGCCCTCGGACCCGACAATGAGGGCCAGCGGAGCACTCATGTCGATATCCCACAGCGGAGTGCCTGTTCCGGCTTCCGCGCCTATAAGAACGATGCCTGCCTTTTTCATTTTTTCCATCGCGTGCTTTATGTTGACGGTTTCAGTGAGATTCACGTGTTCGATTGCACCAGCCGATGCCTTTGCCACGACAGGGGTAATTCCCGCTGACCTGCGCGACTGGAACACAACCCCATGCGCTCCGGCAGCGTCCGCAACCCTCAATATCGCGCCGAAATTCCTAGGGTCCTCTATCGAGTCGAGAATGATAAAAAAAGGCATTTCGCCTCTTTTTAAAGGGATGTCCAGTAATTCCTCGATCCGGAGTTTTTCCTTCTTTGCGGTAATGGCTGCGATACCCTGATGGCCCTTGTGAAATCTGCCGTCGAAAAAGTCTTTTGTCTCGATTTTCACCGGAATGCCTTTGGCTTTTGCCGACGAGATAATAGCGCCCAGGTGCGTCCCGCTCTGATGCTGCACATATACGGCATCAATTCTCCGCCCCGATTTGATGGCTTCCGCAACCGGATTTGCGCCGTATATCCAAAAGACACTGTCGTACCTGTCCTTCATAAGCTGTTTAAACTATCTTCACCTTCCACCCCGTCCCGCTTTTGCCGTCCTCAAGCAGTATCCCCATCTCCTCCAGTTCTTTTCTTATTGAATCTGCGAGCGTCCAGTCTTTGTTCTGTCTCGCTGCCTTCCGGTCCTCTATCTTCTGTTCTATATCAATACTGGTGAGAGGGATTTTCCTTGTTGCCAGCAGATCGATATTCCACTTTGCAGGTGTCCGCTGGAAGAGGTTAAGCACGCTGCCCGCTATGTGCAGGGCCTCCTGCGCCTGACCGATCAGTTTTTGGGCGTCCCCGCCGGAGTGTTTTGCATCGAGGAATTTGTTGGTGACCCTGATAAGCTCAAAAACATGCCCGATGGCGAGGGCGGTATTGAAATCATCATCCATGGCTTCTTCAAAACGGTTCTTGAAAGTATCGAGCACAGCCTTGAGTTCCCCCATCACCGCGTCGTCGTTCTTCGGTGTCCTCTGTGCCGTCGCCTGGACGGCAGACAGAAATTCATTGATTCGTGCGACAGTGCTGTAATACCTGTCCAAAGAGGATTCCGCATCATGCAGTTGCTCGTTTGAAAACTCAATGGGGCTCCGGTAATGGCTTGAGAGAAGGAACAGCCTGATTATCTCCGGATCATATTTCTCAAGGATTTCACGGATCGTGAAGAAGTTCCCGAGGGATTTGGACATCTTCTCCTTGTCGATGGTGATAAAGCCGTTATGGACCCAATATCTTGCAAATGGCTTCCCGGTAAATGCCTCTGACTGGGCGATCTCATTCTCATGGTGAGGGAAGATAAGATCGGCTCCGCCGCCGTGAATGTCAATAGATTCGCCGAGATGCCGGATCGCCATGGCGGTGCATTCGATGTGCCATCCCGGCCTTCCCTTGCCCCAGGGACTCTCCCACCACGGCTCGCCTTCTTTTGACGCCTTCCACAGCGCAAAGTCGGAAGGGTTCCTCTTCTTTTCCTCGATATTGACCCTGGCTCCTGCAAGCAGGTCTTTCTGCTCTTTCCCGGAGAGCTTCCCGTAATCGCGGAATGAATCGACGGCAAAATACACGCTCCCTTCGGAGACATAGGCGTGCCCCATATCGACGAGCGCCTTTATGACATTGAGCATTTCCTGTATGTGGTCTGTTGCCTTCGGCTCCACATCGGCACGAGCAACGCCGAGCCTGTCCATGTCCGTATAATACTCTGCGATATACTTTCGCGAGACCTCGTCCCACGCAATACCGTCATCATTGGCCCGTTTGATTATTTTATCGTCGATATCGGTAAAGTTCCTGACATATTTCACCGCAAGACCTTTGTAGTTGAGATAACGTCTGATTACGTCAAAAACCACGGCGCTTCGCGCGTGGCCGATATGTGAATAGTCGTACACTGTAACACCGCAGGCATAAATGCCCACCTTGTCTTTTTCTATAGGAACAAAGTCTTCTTTTTTCCCCGACATACTATTGAACACTTTCATGCTTGTTCTCTTGCCTTCCATTTTATCGATCCTCGTTTCAAGTTTTGCGATCTGTTCAGCGAATTCAACAAGTTTTTCTTCAACGGGGTCCGGGAGTTTCACATGATCGAGCGCCTCTACAAGGCCTTCCGTACCCACATGCACTACTTCCTTTTTTATGATTCTGCCCGGAACGCCCACTACAATGGAATAATCAGGGACAGGTTTCAATACAACGGAATTAGCGCCTATTTTAGCATAATCGCCTATAACAATCGGGCCGAGTATCTTTGCGCCCGCGCCTACC
>JADFXU010000038.1:14530-16277 GCA_015233365.1 Nitrospirota bacterium
GGTGGCGTTTCCCTTTTTCTTTTCCTGTGCCTCCCAGCGTCACTCCCTGGTACAGAAGGCAATCATTTCCTATCTCTGCGGTCTCTCCGATTACGACTCCCATCCCATGATCAATAAAGAAACCGCTGCCGATTTTTGCTGCCGGGTGTATTTCGATGCCGGTCAGGAGGCGCGCGATGTGGGACATAAATCTGGGAAGCACCGGCACGCGCAGGTTCCAGAGCGCATGGCTTATGCGGTGCATTAAAATGGCGTGCAGTCCGGGATAAGTTAAAAGTACCTCGACTGTGTTCCTTGCGGCAGGGTCGCGTTGGAAGACAGCATCGAAATCCCGCTTTATGGCGTGCCGGAAACCCATTGTTTTTAAATTATATACTATGAAATATGTTTTATGGTATATTTTAACAGCCTGAAAATGGCAGGATATCGGGCTACAACGAAATCTGAAAAGGATCGCGTGCCTCCTGATTTTACCAAGAGCATTCAGGTCAAACTTGTAGGGCTTATCGTCATTGCCCTTGTCGCTGCATTGAGCTTGTCTTCCTTTTTAATTTATTTAAACGCAAGAAAAGCGCTTACAAACTATGCCGAACAATCCGTTGCAACCCTGGCAATAAGTTCGAGCAAGGAAATCGGTTTGTGGCTGGACGGGAAAAAGTCCTACATTTCCTCACTGGCAGCCACGCTGCTGATTCAGTCCGGCAATAAAACAATGATATTGCCGTACCTGGCTTCCGAAGTCGAACGCCTGAAACAATTCGAGACTTTGTTTGTCTCAAATGATAAGGGCGATTTCATTTCATATACTCAGAAAGCAAGTAAAATTGCGACCTCAAATACCGGAAATTTAAGCGATCGGGTTTATTTTAAAAGAGTAATGCAAGGGGATTCGGTAATATCGGACCCCGTGCTGTCTAAAACTACCAATATGCCTGTCACTGTGATCGCTGTTCCAATAAAAAAGGAGGGGAGGATTATCGGTCTCATGGGCGGGACCATTCCGCTGGATGAACTTGCGCAGCGTGTTGCAACAGTTAAGGTAGCCAGGACCGGTTACGCTTTTGTAATACAGGGCGACGGACGGACGATTATCCATCAGGACAGTAACGTGGCTATGAAAGCCAATTACCTGCGAGAAGGCGACGATACCGACCCAAGACTGCGGAAAGCGCTCAGTAGGATGGTCCATGGGGAAGACGGAGTTGCACGCTATATTTTCAAGAACGTGGACAAGTATATGGGTTACGCACCGGTGACCGGCGTGAACTGGAGCCTGGGTGTAACTGTTCCGGTAAAAGAGGTGACCGGGCAACTCTCGACCATGACAACAATCTCCTGGCTTACACCCTTATTGGTTGCTGCTGTTATCAGCTTAATTACATACCTGCTCCTTACCGTGGTGATCATACGTCCTGTCGGCAGGCTTCGGGCATCGATGTCCAGAGTTGAGACAGGCAATCTGGAGGTGCAGGACAGGAGTTTAATCGGGAATGAAATTGGCCCGCCAACCGGATTTATTAATAAAATTATCTTTACACTGGAGAAGCGGCTTGGCAGTAGCGGGGATGAGGTCGGTCAGGTTACGGAATCCTTTCACCGGATGGTGGAGAAGTTAAAGCTCTACCAACAGAACCTGGAAGATATGGTAAGCGAAAGGACCGCCGAACTGGAGAAGGCATACGAAGAATTAAAGCAACTGGACGAAATGAAATCGGCATTTTTGTCGTCAGTGTCTCATGAATTGAGG
>JADFXU010000039.1 GCA_015233365.1 Nitrospirota bacterium
ATCAGGTCTCCGTCCGGAACGGTTATTTATACTGCTCCCTACGACGCTTCCAGGATTATTTCCGAGAGCACGATAGCGACTTTCAAAAATATTCTGAAGACCGTCACAGAGGAGGGAGGGACCGCCACCGACGCCGCAATCGACGGCAACCAGGTTGCCGGCAAGACCGGTACGGCACAGGAGTTGGATCCCAGGACAAAGAAATACTCGAAAGATAAATACATAAGCTCTTTCGTCGGTTTTGTTCCGGCGGACGCACCCAGGATAGCAATGATAGTTGTAATTCATGAGCCGAAAGGAGCCATTTACGGGGGGGTTGTGGCAGGACCCGTATTTAAGAATATCGCGAACTCATCGCTCTCGTATTTAAGTGTCCTGAGAGACGACTCGCGTGAAAGAAGACTGCTGCTTGTCTCTGAAAATGAGACAGGCAAAAGGCAAGAATGAGTAATGGGTATGCGGATTAATAAAAGAAAAAGAGGATTGTGGATTTTTGCGGAGGAACAATGACCCTGGTGAAGTTGGCTGATGTAACAGATCGCACTTTTGATGTGACCGGTGATGCCGGCAGGGAAATCTCGGGCATTGCGTACGATTCCAGAACTGTTAAGGGTGGAGAACTGTTCGTTGCGCTGAAGGGTGAAAAGCTGGACGGAAGGAACTTTATCGAGAGTGCGATTAAGCAAGGGGCGGTTGCAGTGATGCTCGATCATCATGAAGGTGACGCGGCAATGCATTATGCGCTGCTGGAAAGAAAATATCCCGAAGTTGTCTGGATACGCGTCGCTGATGCCAGGGACGCCCTTGCGCGTGTCGCGCATCGCTTTTACGGCAGGCCTTCAGAGGAACTTTTCGTTATCGGGATCACCGGCACTAACGGCAAAACGACTACTTCTTATCTGATTAAGTCTGTCCTGGAGCAGTGGGGGAAAGGGGTCGGGATTACAGGGACCATTAATTATATGATCAGGGACGTAATCTATGACGCCCCTCATACGACGCCCGAAGCCCCTGATTACCAATACCTGCTCGGAGAAATGAGGAACACCGGATGCGGTTATGTTATTTCAGAAGTTTCCTCGCATGCCCTTGTTCAGAAAAGGGTGGATTATACGCGATTCAGGGTCGCCGTGTTCACCAATCTCACAAGAGACCATCTCGATTTCCACGTTACAATGGAGGAATATTTCAAGGCAAAGGAGCGCCTGTTTACCGAACTTCTGGCAGAGGATGGCGTTGCGGTCATCAATATAGATGATGCCTGGGGAATACAGCTTGCGGACATATTACGGAGCCGGAGGCCGGAAGTCAGGGTTGTGACGTTCGGACTTGATAATAAAGGGGCGGATGTCACGGCCTGTGATATAAGGGCGTCGTTCGGTGGAACTTCATTTAAAACGCGGTTGGATGGGGCTGAGATGGAAGTCGTTTCTCCGATGGTTGGTCGGACCAATATATACAATATTCTGGCCGCGTTATGCGCAGCTTTATCGATTAATATACCCATAAAAGTAATACAGGAGGGAATTGCCATGGCTGCACTGGTTAAAGGAAGGTTTGAGAAGGTTGACATGGGACAGGACTTTCTCGCGGTGGTGGATTATGCACATACCGAAGACGCCCTCGAACGACTCTTGCTCACAGCCCGTCAACTGATGGAAGCGTACCGCTTTTTTGAAAAGACCGAAAGGATCATGAAGCATAAGAGACGACGGTTCGGCATTCCTGAAAAACCGTCCGGGGCGGAGGAAAAGGGGAAGATCATCACAGTCATGGGGTGCGGAGGCAACAGGGACAAGGGAAAACGTTGCAGGATGGGAGAAGTCGCATCGAGGTTGAGTGACTTTGTCATCGTCACTTCGGACAATCCCAGGAACGAGGACCCCAAGGCCATTATTAAAGATATAGAAAGAGGTATTAAAGGCGATAATTACATTGTCATTCCCGACAGGAATGTCGCTATAAGCATGGCAGTGGAACTCGCTTCGTCCGGAGATATAGTGCTGGTAGCAGGCAAGGGGCACGAGGAGTATCAGGAGATACAGGGCACCCGTCATAATTTCAGCGATAAGAACGCACTTGAGAATGCTATCAGGCGGACCATCAACAGGCCTGCCTTCGGTGGGGGGGGCGCTTTTGCCGGCCTTTATACTCCCCGGCAAAACGAGAAGGAATGTTCCTGTTGAGGATAATAATATGATTTGCATTTCCCTGAAAAAAATGTTGCGGTAAAGAGGTGAAAGATGCTGAGCGCCAGGCAGATACTTACAGAAACCGGAGGGTCTATTATCACAGGTGATAAGGAAGGCCCCTGTACAGCGGCGCAGTTTGCCGGCGATATTTTGTTTCAGGACATTTCCATAGACTCAAGGACCATATGTCAGGGTGAATTGTTTTTAGCTTTAAAAGGCGATCGTTTTGACGGCCACGATTTTATTCAGGATGCAATTAAAACAGGGGCTGGAGCTGTTGTCGGCAGCAACTGGATTACACCCGAAAAACCTAAGATTTCTTTGGGCGCCGATAAATGCATTATTATTGTTGATAATACTCTCCTGGCTTTGCACGCCATGGCCCGCTCCATAAGGAAACAGTTCGGGGGCAGTGTTGTCGGCGTTATCGGCAGCAATGGCAAGACAACTACGAAAGAACTTATCGCATCAATTCTTGGAATAAACCTCAATGTTTTAAAAACTGCAGGCAATTTCAACAATCATATAGGCATGCCTCTTTCGATAACGAAGGTCGGGGAGGATACCCGGGTAATGGTGCTCGAAATGGGGACCAACAGACCGGGTGATATCGATGAGCTTTGCTCGATAGGGCTGCCGGAAACAGGAGTGATAACGAACATCGGGCAGGAGCACCTTGAAGGCTTCGGATCGCTGGAGGCCGTCAGGGATTCGGAACTTGAATTATTGCCTTATGTGAAACAATTGATTGTTAACGCCGATGATGCATTTCTGATGGAAGGCGTTGAGAATAGATTTGAAGGCCGGCGCATTTGCTTCGGCATCGAAGATCGCACGGCAGAAGTAAGAGCGGAAGAGATAGAACTTTACGACAGGGGAACGAGATTTACACTGTGCGCAGGCAGCGGTCGGGTAGAAATCGAGTCCGGGCTTTCAGGGCATTTTAATATATATAATTCCCTTGCGGCGGCGGCCACGGCATATTCCATGGGGTTTGCTCCCGATACCATAAAAAAGGGTCTTGAAGCTTTTGGGGGAGTACCCATGAGGCTGGAGATCCTGGTGCGGGGCGATGTTACATACATTAATGACGCATATAACGCCAATCCCTCATCCATGGAAGAATCGGTCAGGGAACTGGTCAGGCGCGCCGGGCAGGGGCCGGTGCGCAAGAGGACCATCGCTGTGCTCGGCGATATGCTGGAACTCGGCGCCTGCAGCTCGGACGCACATATAAAACTTGGCAAATGGCTCTCGGGGCTGGCTGTGGACATATTCATTGGTGTCGGACCTTTTATGTCGCAGGCGCTGGAGGCGTTTCAGGGGAAGGCTATCGCTGCGAACAACGCGAAAGCCGCCGGCAGCGAGCTTGTGAAGCTTGTCAGGCACGGAGACATTGTCCTGATAAAAGGATCACGCGGAATGAGGATGGAAGATGCTCTACGAACTGCTCTATAGTTTCCATAATTATTGGACTCCTTTAAATGTGTTCCGCTACATTACTTTCAGGACAACGCTGGCGTCCCTGACATCGCTTATCCTGGCCCTTATCATAGCCCCCAAAATAATCCGCACGCTCAAGAAAATCAGCATGACGCAACAGATTCGTTCCGATGGGCCGAAGACCCATCTTGCCAAGGCCGGTACTCCCACAATGGGAGGCATTATCATTGTTCTGGCCATTATGATTTCACTTCTGATGTGGGGCAATTTCAGAACTGTTTATACGTGGGTAGCATCGATTGCGCTGCTCGGTTTCGGGACCGTCGGCTTTATTGATGATTATCTCAAAGCGGTAAAAAGAAATCCCGGAGGATTGCGTGCATGGTATAAATTCGGGGCGCAGGTAGCGATCGCCTTTGCCATAGGCATGTTCCTTTATGTAAACCCCCATGACCCTTACAACACCGTGCTCAGCGTCCCGTTTTTCAAGAAGTGGCTCTTTGATCTTGGTTTCTTTTATATACCTTTTTCCGTTTTTGTCATTGTCGGCTCTTCGAATGCCGTGAATCTCACTGACGGCATAGACGGCCTGGCCATCGGGCTTGTTGCCATTGCCGCACTGGCCAACGTCGCTCTCGTGTATGTTTCGGGCCACGCTCTGTTTGCCAGGTACCTGCAGGTATTATATCTGCCGGGCATCGGCGAATTGACGGTATTTTGCGGGGCGATGGCAGGGGCGGCCCTCGGTTTCCTGTGGTTTAATTCATACCCGGCCGAGGTTTTTATGGGTGATGTGGGCTCTCTGGCACTGGGCGGGGCACTGGGGACCGTCGCAGTGATTGCAAAAAATGAAATCGTCCTTGCCATAGTCGGTGGAATTTTTGTTATTGAAACTATCTCCGTCGTCATGCAGGTAATGTCGTTCAAGCTGACCGGCAAGAGGATTTTTAAAATGGCGCCCCTGCATCATCATTTCGAGCTGAAGGGATGGCAGGAGCCAAAGGTCATAGTGAGATTCTGGATTGTCGGTATAATCCTTGCTTTATTCAGTCTATCAACATTAAAATTGAGGTGATAAGCTATGAAAGAGAGACATCGGAAGTTGGAAGCAGGAAGCAGGAAAGCTGAAAATATAATAAATAAAACAGGGGGTGAAGCACAAATGTCAGGGATCGGACAACGGACAAAAAAAGGGCTGCTTTTTTTCCTGTCTTTAGTCTTTTGTTTTTTATCTTTCGGTCCCGGTCTTCTTTCCGCAGCTTATGGCGATGAAGTGGGCGCCCGTGCGGCAGTGGTGATCGACGGCACTACCGAAAAAATTTTGTTCGGGAAGAATCCGAACTGGAAATTGCCTCCGGCCAGTACGACCAAGCTTATCACGGCAATGGTTGTCCTTGACAATATAAGCCCGGACCATGTTATCACCGTAAGCGAGGCGGCGGCCAATACCCCTTCGATTTCTCCGCGTCTGAGGGCCGGCGAACGGTTTACGGTGAGGAATATGCTGTACCTGGCTCTTATGAGGTCGGTCAACAGCGCCGCTGTTGTGCTTGCCGAAGCCGTAACGGGATCTGAAGAAAAGTTTGTCCAGCTGATGAACGAAAGAGCTGCCCGCCTGGGCGCCGAGAACACCCGGTTTATTAATGCTTCCGGGTTGCCGGGCCCCGGCCAGTATATAACTGCTTTCGACCTGGCCAAGGTGATGAAGGAATCGCTCCAGTATCCGTTAATAAGGGAAGTAATCAATACACGGGTGAAAGATATTTATTCGACGGACGGCAGGCGTATACTCGTAAAAAATACCGACGAGCTTCTTTGGGAGGACAGCGACCTTCTTGGCGGAAAAACCGGTTTCACCCGCGCGGCCCGCCATTGTTTTGTCTGTGCGGCGCGCAAGGGAGATAACATTCTGATAACCTCGATCCTGGGCGAGCCGGTGCGGGGTAATCTCTGGCGTGACTCACAGATGCTTCTCGCCAGGGGTTATGAAGTCCAGACACAGAAGACCGAACCGGTAATTTATTTCAGCAGCGCAAAAGAGAGTCCCGTGGTCCTTGCTTCCTATGAAGGCGCCAGGACCCATAAGAGACACAGTATCGCACGGCACAGGGCCACGAGCAGCGAGCGGCTGTATGCTCAAAAGAACAAGACAAGGGCCGCCCATAAAAAGAGAAGAGGAGGACGCATGAATATTGCGAAAAAAGGCAAGAAATCCTCCGGGAAGAGTCTGACATAACAACGGTAATACGGTAATGGATGTAAAAGGGAAAAAGGTTGTTGTTGTCGGCCTTGGCAGGAGCGGTGTTGGCGCTGCCAACCTGCTCCACGAGTTCGGCGCGTCCGTAACCGTGACTGATAAAAAAAAACCTGACGAACTTGTATCTTATATTGAGGAACTCCGGCCCGGCATACAGTGTTGCCTGGACGGCCATCCCCCTGAATTATTCGGGGAAGCCGATTTTATAGTAATCAGTCCCGGGGTGCCCCTTTCAATTGCCCCTCTTAAGTCCGCTTCGGAGAGAGGCATCAGCATAATCGGAGAACTGGAACTTGCCTACAAGGCGGCACGCAGTAAAACAGCCTTCCTCGCCATAACCGGCACTAATGGAAAATCAACTACTACTTCCCTGTTGGATGCCATGCTGAAAAAAGGGGGGTACGCCACGCTTCTAGGCGGCAATATCGGGAATGCCCTGACGAAAGCGTTGACTGAAAAAATATCTGCGGATTTTATCGTTGCCGAAGTGTCCAGCTTTCAACTCGAAACGGTATATGACTTCAAACCTAAAGGGGCCGCCATTCTCAATGTAACGCCGGACCACCTCGACCGCTATGCCTCCATGGCGGATTACATTGATGCAAAGTGCCGGATTTTTTTGAATCAGGACCGGGATGACTTTATAGTGCTGAACGCCGACGACCCCATGACCAGGGACATAGTCAAAAGGATCGCCATACAATCAGGCCGGACAGGGCCTCAGATCTTCTACTTCAGCAGAAGAAAGGAAATTGCCGGGGCCTGGTATAAAAACGGAGTAATTAATTTCGGGTTGCCCGGACTGTCGTCCTTCACACTTGATCCATCTTCATTCAGAATAAGGGGGGTCCATAATATCGAAAATGCCATGGCAGCATCGGTAATGGCGCTCCTGTCCGGCTGCAATCCGGGCTCGGTTTCGGCTGCGCTTGCGGAATTCCCCGGGCTCGAACACAGGCTTGAGTTTGTTCGGGAGATAAACGGTGTTTCGTTCATTAACGATTCGAAGGGGACCAATGTAGGTGCCGTCGTCAAATCCCTTGAGAGCTTTAATGTGCCTGTTGTCCTCATTGCCGGAGGAAGGGACAAAGATGGAGATTTTACCGGATTGAGGTCCCTTGTAAGGGAAAAAGTAAGGGCCCTCGTGCTCATCGGCGAGGCGAGAGACAAGATCAGAAAGGCGATCGGCGACAGCACCCGTATAATTGTGGAAGACAGTCTCGAGGACGCTGTCAAAGAGGCCAGGGAGATTGCCTCGCCCGGAGACGTTGTTCTCCTTTCGCCCGCCTGTGCCAGTTTCGATATGTTCAGGGATTTTGAGCACAGGGGGAGACGCTTCAAGGAGCTTGTGGGGAATTTATGAAACAGTCATATGACCGATGGCTCCTTTTTATTGTGATTCTGTTGATACTGGTCGGTTTGACTGCGGTATACAGTTCCACCTCTGTTGTTTCCCCTGATTTGCTGGCGAAATATCATAAGAAGGGTGTGATGTTAAGCCAGTTCGGTTTTATCAGGAAACAATTGCTGACAGTGGTGCTGGGTGCCATTGCCATGTTTGCAGCTTTTAAAATGCCCCTCGGCTTCGTGCGGAAGATTTCTGTGCCCCTGCTTGTCGTATCTCTTGTGTGTCTGCTGCTGGTTTTTACAAAATTAGGCATTACCGCAGGCGGAGCCAGGAGGTGGATAAGGATTTGGCCCTCTACGTTTCAACCCTCTGAACTGGTGAAATTATGCATGGTGATTTTTTTAGCCGGCTACATGAGCATGGCGAAATACAGCAAGGAGAAATTCAGTTCGTTTCTTGTCCCCATAGTCGTTATGGGAATATTCCAGGCGGTGTTTCTGAAACAACCTGATTTCGGCGCTGCAATGAGCCTCGCCCTTCTCACAATGTCCATGCTGTTTCTTTCCGGTATAAGATTGCGCTATCTGTTTTCCCTTGGGATATTGGGCATCCCCGTTATTATTAAGCTCATATCCGAGCCCTACCGCTGGAAGAGGGTCGCTACGTTCCTTGATCCCTGGAGAGATCCGCAGGGCAGCGGATTTCAGCTTGTTCAATCATTTATTGCACTCGGCAGCGGAGGCCTGAGCGGTGTCGGCCTCGGTGAAGGCAAACAAAAGCTTTTTTTTCTGCCCGAGGTGCATACTGATTTTATTTTTTCAATGATAGGAGAAGAGTTGGGTTTTATAGGGGCTGTTGTGGTGGCGCTCCTCTTTTTCGCATTTTTCATGAGAGGGATTTCGATTGCGAAGAAAACAAGTGAACCCTTTCACTACTATCTTGCCTATGGTTTATCCATGATGATAGCCATCCAGGCCATATTCAATTTTGCAGTGGTCACAGGTTTGCTTCCCACAAAAGGGTTGCCGCTCCCGTTTATCAGCTACGGGGGCTCATCGCTGGTCATTAATATGACTGCCGTAGGCCTGCTGCTGAATGTTTCAAAGAACTCCCGCCAGGCGGCTGCAGCCCAGGGCAATCTCACTCCCCGTAATCAGTCTCCGGGCGCCGATCCGCTGAAAGTCTCATCTCACAGAGAAACCCGGATGCAGCCTGTGTCAGGCAGGTCTCAGTGGCGGAGAGGAACCGGGTACAGTACTTACAACCGGCGGCATAGCGCCGCAACTGACAGAGTCTATGGCGGATCTCCCGGTGCGGCCCGCGGATTATGGCGATGAAACTCGTCATCGCCGGCGGCGGTACTGGAGGGCATCTCTTTCCGGGTATTGCTGTGGCGGAAGAATTCAGGGAGAGGCCGGTCTCCGCAGAGATTATCTTTGCGGGAACTGTTCATGGAATAGAGGCGCGTGTAATACCCAGGGAGGGGTATACGCTCAAATTTGTCAGGGCCGAAGGACTGGTCGGAAAATCTCTCTTCAGGCAAGTCAGGGCGCTTTTTGTTTTTCTCCTGTCAATCTTCGATTCCTTCCGGATACTCAGGTCCATAAGGCCCTCGCTGGTCGTCGGCGTCGGGGGCTATGCATCCGTCGGCATGCTGCTGTCGGCCCGCATTAAAGGCATCCCGACCATGATACTGGAACAGAATTCGGTGCCGGGCTTTGCAAATAAATTCCTTGGCAAATTCGTTGATGCCGTTGCAGTTACATATCAGGAAAGCATCAATTTTTTCCCGGGCGAAAAGACATTTCTGACCGGAAATCCCGTAAGGAAACATATGCTGGTCAGAGATGAGCAGACGGCCAATGCATTGTTCGCTCTCGATAAAAATCTTTTTACTGTTTTTATTTCAGGTGGGAGTCTTGGCGCGAGCAGCATAAACAGGGCCATGATTGAGGCATTGAACTACCTGCTGGATTTAAGGCAAAATATTCAGTTCCTTCATCAAACCGGAGAGAAAGATTGCGAAAAGGTGACAGAGGCATACAGAAGGCTTGGATTCAAGGGCACTGTTGTGCCTTTTATTTACCAGATGGCCGAAGCATACACTGTCGCGGACATGGTAATCTCCAGGGCCGGAGCTACGACGTTAGCTGAAATTACAGCCATAGGCAAACCGGCCCTCCTGGTTCCTTATCCTCATGCTGCATCCAACCACCAGGAATACAACGCAAGAAAACTGGAGGACATGGGTGCTGCGAAAATTGTAATGGACAATAAATTGAGCGGAGAGGTGCTGGCTGATACAATCAGGGATCTTTATGCCGATGAACATGGCCGCCGTGAAATGCAGAATGCTTCTGCTGTGTTCGGCAGGATTGATGCGGCTGAAAAAGTGGTTGATATTGCACTAAGTCTCATAAAAAAAAATGGTAAAAGGTGAAAGGTTAAGGGTAAAGGCTATAAGGAGAATCATATGTTTGAAAAATACAGGATCGTTCATTTTGTCGGGATCGGCGGCGTAGGAATGAGCGGAATCGCCGAGGTGCTGCATAATCTCGGCTACGAGGTAACAGGCTCCGATCTCAGGGAAACCGAGACAACGAAAAGGTTGAAGAACCTCGGGATAAAGGTATATTTGGGGCATGCAGCCGCGAATATAGACCATGCTCATGTCGTGGTAATATCTTCGGCTGTCTCACAGCTCAATCCGGAAGTAGTTGAGGCGAAGCTCAAGTCTGTTCCCGTTATTCCGCGAGCTGAAATGCTGGCTGAACTGGGCAGGCTCAAATACGGCATACTGGTTGCCGGGGCGCACGGAAAGACGACAACGACGTCACTCATTGCCACAATCCTGGGCGAAGGGGGGCTTGATCCGACTGTGGTCATAGGGGGCAGGCTCAATGCTATCGGCAGCAACGCGAAGCTTGGGCAGGGTGATTATATAGTTGCTGAAGCCGATGAAAGTGACGGATCTTTCCTGAAACTCAACCCCACTATCGCGGTCATTACTAACATCGATAAAGAGCATATGGACTTCTTCAGGGACATCGAGACTTTGAAGTCGGCTTTCCTCGCTTTTATCAACAAGCTGCCATTCTATGGAATTGCCGTCGTTTGCCTGGAGAATGGCTACCTGAAAGAGATTATTCCTTCTATCGAACGGAAGGCCCTGACATACGGTCTTACCGATGCCGCCGACATATATGCGCGTAATATCAGAAACGATGGCACGAAAATGAGCTTTGAGCCGGTCATGCACGGCCGCTCTCTTGGAAGCTTTACCATCCCCACTCCCGGCAGGCACAATGTGCTGAACAGCCTTGCGGCGATAGCTGCTGCCGTGGAGCTGCAAATTCCTGTTGACGTTATTTCGAAGGCGCTCAGGAAATTCAGCGGAATCCACCGCAGGTTCGAATTCAAGGGAGAGGCCCGGGGTGTAAAAGTATATGATGATTACGGGCACCATCCGTCTGAAATAGCGGCTACACTGAAAGCGGCGCGGGAATGTTTTGCAAACAACAGAATTTCTGTCTTGTTCCAGCCTCACCGTTTTACAAGAACAAGAGACTTGATGGATGAGTTTGCCGCGAGTTTCAATGATGCGGACAGGGTTTATCTTATGGATATCTATCCTGCGGGGGAACAGCAGATACAGGGAATAACGGCGGAAGTCCTCCTGAAAAACATGGAAAAGTCAGGCGCACGCGCCACACATTACGAAGCTGACCGGAAAGGGATGGTTGATACGATTTCCCGCGAGATGGCCCCGGGCGATGTGCTTCTCACACTGGGAGCGGGTGACGTGTATAAAATGGGAGAGGAAATTCTTAGGGCGCTAGAATAAATAACTTGTGCATTCAGGCGCCCTTGTGGGGAATGAGTGGACGGCCTCAACCTGTTTTATAGCGCAAATTGCCGGAAAAATTTTATAATATACCTTAATAGTATTTAAAATACGTATACTATAAGGGAGTGGCGACCAATGATTACTGAAAAGCGCATAGGAGTCCTTGCCGGGGGCACATCTGCGGAGAGGGACGTCTCACTTAGAAGTGGAGATGCCGTTTACAAGGCACTTATTGGTCTGGGATATGATGCGGTTTTTATCGATGTGTCGGCTGATGTTTGCAGGACCCTCCGGGAAAACGGAGTGGAAATAGCTTTTGTCGTACTCCACGGAGGACATGGTGAAAACGGGGCAATTCAGGGCCTGCTCGAAGTAATGGGTATCCCCTATACCGGCTCCGGCATCCTTGGTTCTGCGCTGGCAATGGACAAAGAGGCCTCAAAGATGGCCTTTATTTCCCACGGTATCCCTGTGGCCCCATTTATTGTGGTGAGGCGAAAAGAGGTGGAGAACCGTGGAAGGATCAACATTCAGGCGATAACCGCTATTACGGATTTCCCCCTGCCCTGGGTAGTCAAACCTGCTACTGAAGGATCGAGCATCGGTGTCAGCATAGTGAGGCTGGAGGAACAGATCGAAGCGGCGTTAAAGCAGGCGTTTGAGTATGGCGACAGAGTTCTGGCCGAGCGCTATGTAAAAGGCAAAGAAATACAGATCGGAATTCTCGGGGAAAAGGTGCTCGGCGGGGTCGAAGTGAGACCGCTCAGGGAATTTTATAATTACGAGGCCAAGTATACACCGGGGTTGACGAACTATATATTGCCGCCTGAAATCGATCGTTCGAAATACGGCACCATTAAGGCATTCGCGCTTCAGGCCCACAAAGCGCTTGGATGCAAAGGCGCGACACGGGTGGATTTTATACTCGATGAGTCCAATAATCCCTTTCTGCTCGAAGTCAACACAATCCCTGGAATGACCGAAACAAGCCTTTTGCCCAAAATAGCGATGTTGGCGGGGGTGGAGTTTCCGGACCTTATTGAGAAGATACTTGCATCAGCACTGCGCGGTGAAAGGTAAACAACTTACCCCTACTCCATCCCCCTCCCTCGATGGGAGCGGGTGAGGGTGCGGGTGCGGGGAAATGGCAATACGCAATCTGAGGACATTGCAGAGGAGGAAAGAAAAGAAACGATTCCGTTTTCTGATTGTCCCTCCGCTGATTACTATAGCCCTTTGCCTTTCCGTCTTCTTTCTTGCGAAGCAATTTTTGGTTGTGAGGGAAATAGTTTTCATTGGAAACCACCATCTCAAAAATGAAGAGTTGACTGCAATATGCAGGATCAAAAAAAACGGTGAACTTTTCGGTGTTTCCGGCAGGGACATTTACCTGGGACTTGAACAGTCCCCGTGGGTCAGGGACGCGGTGGTCCGGAAAGAATTATCAGGCAGGGTCCTTGTTAAAGTTACGGAACGTGAGCCGGTCGCACTGCTGAACATGAACGACAAACTTTTTTTAATAGATAACGAGGGCTTTGTGCTCGAGCAGATGAAAGAAGGGACCATCCTGCTTTTGCCGGTGATTAAAGGCATTGACCCTGTAAGGGACGGGGAAACCTATACCGAGGCGGTCAGGTTCGTCAAAGTGCTTCATGACAAAAGAGTGGTGTCTTATCAGGGCGATGCTGAAATTACAGGGCGTAGGCCCGAAGACATTACACTGAAAATAGATAAAATGGACATCAAAGTGGGCATGGGGGACTTTGAAAAAAAATTGGCGAGACTCGCCTTTGTGAGAGATGAAATACAGAAGAGAAACATGAATGTGGAGTATATAGACCTGAGGTTTGCCAACAAAATTATTGTGAAGCCTGTGCACGAGGAGGCCGGAGAAGTTGGTCAGAAGCAGGGAGCCGGACAATGATGGAAAAAAGAAGAAGAAATAGCGAAGGAAATATTATAGTCGGACTGGATGTGGGGACGACAAAAATATGTGCTATTATGGGCGACGTAAATGAAGATGGCGTCACAGTGCTCGCGGTCAGCAGCCATCCTTCGAACGGACTGAGGAAGGGCGTTGTGATCGATATCGAAGCCACTGCAAATTCAATAAAGAAAGCTGTTGCCGATATTGAAGAAAAGACCGGGACAGGCGTCCGGGAGGTATATGTCGGGATAGCGGGCAGCCATATAAAGAGTTTTAACAGTTATGGCGCAATCGGCATTAAGGGTAAGGAAGTGACCCACGAAGATGTCGAGAGGGCAATAGATTCCGCAAGTGCTGTGTACGTTCCTCTTGACAGGGAAATACTCCACGTGCTTCCGACTGACTTTATCCTCGACGGGCAGGATGGGATAAAAGATCCTGTCGGGATGGCTGGAGTCAGGCTTGAAGTGAACGTTTACATTGTCACCGGAGCGGTGACTTCAGTGCAAAACCTGCTGAAATGTTGCGAAAGGGCGGGGCTTGAGGTCATTGATATAGTTTTGCAGCCCCTTGCCTCGGCTGAGGCCACGCTTAATCCCTATGAGAGGGACATGGGTGTCGCGCTCGTGGATATCGGCGGAGGCACTACCGATATAGCCCTTTACAAAGACGAATGGCTCAGGCATACGGCTGTTCTGGGCATCGGCGGCAACCACTTTACCAATGATATTTCTATCGGTCTGAGAGTGCCTTTTCCTGAGGCGGAGAGAATAAAGAAGAAATATGGGTCGGTAAGCTCTTTTGCCCCTTCACAGGAAATGAACGGTACTAATGATGTCGATGTCGTTGCTATTGACGGCCAGGTCAGGACGATTCCCGCGAAGTATATTTCCGAAATACTTCAGCCGAGGAGCGAAGAGTTGCTCGAACTCATCAAACAGGAAATACAGGCCTTTCAGGGCGGCGGCATCGCTGTTTCAGGGGTGATCCTCACAGGCGGCTCATCACTGCTTTCAGGCTTTGACCGGATGGCTGAGGCTGTCTTGTCCATGCCTGTCAGGATAGGCTACCCGGTCAAGGCACCCCGTGAAGACCCTGGGTACGAAGGCCGGGGTGCGGACATCCAGGGGCTGAATGGGGAATTCAATAGTCCTATATATGCCACCGGTGTGGGACTTGTGCTGTATGGAGCCGGGTCCATAATGCCGGACGAAAAGATGTTATCGTCCAATGTTTTTAACAGGATTGTAGCCAAAATGACCGGATGGTTCAGGAGGATAGTACGAAAATAAGGGTGAAGGTTGAAGGATGAAGGTTGAAGGTTTTTTTTCATCCCTCATCCTTCATCCTTCAACCTTTGATTAATGGAGGTTTTATGTTTCAATTGGACGAAGTGAGCAGGCTGGTTGCCAGGATAAAGGTGATAGGTGTTGGCGGAGGAGGAGGAAATGCTATAAACAGCATGGTTTCCGCTGACATGTTCGGCATAGAATTCATTGCCGTCAATACTGACAAGCAGCATCTTGATGCGTCCCTTGCCCCCGTCAAAGTTCAGATCGGGGAATCTCTGACGAAAGGTCTGGGGGCCGGATCCAACCCTGTGATAGGCAGGCAGGCGGCCCTCGATGACAAGGATTCCCTAACGAGCGTAGTCGAAGGCGCAGACATGATTTTTATTACTGCCGGGATGGGCGGGGGCACCGGCACAGGTGCGGCGCCTGTCATTGCCAATCTGGCGCAGGAACAGGGGATTCTTACCGTCGGCGTTGTGACCAGGCCATTTTACTATGAGGGCAGGAAGCGCGCAATTAATGGAGAAGAGGGCATAAGAGAGCTCAAGAAGTGCGTTGACACGCTTATTGTTATTCCGAATGACCGGATACACCTGGTAGTTGAAAAAGGCACTCCCTTGCTGAAATCGTTTCTGATTGCCAATGATGTCCTTAAACAGGCGATCAGGGGAATTTCGGATTTGATACTTGTTCCCGGCCTGATCAACCTGGATTTCGCCGATGTGAAGGCAGTCATGGAAAAATCGGGCAGGGCCGTAATCGGCATGGGCCGCGCAGAAGGCGAAGGCGGCGCTTTCGAGGCGGCAAAAAGGGCAATCTCCAATCCGCTCCTGGAAGAGTCGTCTATTGAAGGGGCGAAAGGCATTCTGATCAACATCACAGGGGGCCTGACCATGTCGCTCGATGCTGTTCAGGAGGCCGCGTCGCTGATCCATGACTCCGCTCATGATGAGGCGAATATTATTCTTGGAGCGGTCATAAATGCTGAAATGGAAGGGTCTGTGGAAGTCACGGTAATTGCTACGGGGCTGGAAGACAGGGTTGAGAAGGCGGACCTTCCGCAGATCAAGAAGTGGACGCCTAAAAAAGACCCGCTCAATCTGAGAGGGTCCGAGAGAATACTATCGAAAAACATGGGCACCCCGTCAAAAGATTACACTATGGAATATCACAAATCAAAGGAGCCGGCTGTGTCCGGCGAAGAACTTCCGTTGGCGCAGCAAATCTCTGATGTGAAGGCCGGCCCTGCCGATGACCCGGGCGGACAGCCCGCTTCGACCCCTGAGGAACATCCCGGCAGTGCTGACAGCGAGCATAGTAAGTTCATGGAGAATTCGGCGTTCCCGGCAGAGGATGTTTTGGATATACCGACATTTTTGAGGAAGAAAACCTAAGTGCTTCTGTG
>JADFXU010000003.1:0-121320 GCA_015233365.1 Nitrospirota bacterium
ATCACACACAATCAGGAGTACAATAAAATCATGAACAGGGTGGCAACTTGTTCTTTTAAGATTATAATTAAATCATCAACAGAGTGGCAAATAGATGTGAGCAAACTCTACGAAATAGTTCGACCTTAAACATGCGAAAGGAGAAATAATGAAAAAACGTAAATTAGGAAAAAGCGGCCTGGAAGTTTCGGCTCTCGGGTTAGGCTGCATGGGAATGAGCATAGCTTACGGTCCGGCTGGAGATAAGCAGGATATGATTGCTCTTATACGGAAAGCCGTGGAACGGGGCGTTACATTCTTCGACACCGCCGAACTTTACGGCCCGTTCACCAACGAAGAACTCGTGGGTGAAGCCTTAGCTCCATTCCGCGGGAAGGTGGTTATAGCCACCAAGTTCGGGATCAAGCTCGATCCCGGCGGGCAGCAGGTCCAAGACAGTCGGCCCGAGCGCATCAGACAGAGCCTCGAGGGCTCGCTCAAGCGGCTCAAGGTCGATGCCATTGACCTCTACTATCAACACCGTGTTGACCCGGAGGTGCCGATAGAAGATGTGGCGGGAGCGGTAAAAGACCTGATCCGGGAAGGCAAGGTCAAGCACTTCGGGCTTTCTGAACCAGGAGTGAAAACGATCCGCCGCGCGCACGCAGTTCAGCCGGTCACTGCGATCCAGAGCGAATACTCGCTGTGGTGGAGACGCCCTGAAGCGGAATTGTTACCGACGATCGAGGAACTCGGAATCGGGCTCGTTCCATTTAGTCCTCTTGGTAAAGGCTTCCTCACGGGAAAGATCGACGAGAAGACGACGTTCGATAAGTCCGACTTCCGCAACATCGTACCTCGCTTTACGCCGGAGGCCCGGAAAACGAATCAGGTCCTGGTCGATCTGCTTCGCAACATCGCAGAACGGAAGAAGGCGACGCCTGCTCAGATAGCACTCGCCTGGCTGCTTGCCCGGAAGCCGTGGATTGTTCCCATCCCGGGCACCAAGAAACTGGAGCGCCTGGAAGAGAACATCGGAGCAGTTGCAGTCGAACTTACGTCTCAGGATTTGCGTGAAATCGACAGCGCTGCCTCAAAGGTCACGATCCAGGGTGATCGCTACCCCGAAGCCCTGGAAAAAAGGACCGGTCTCTAAGCAGCAAGAACGGAGGGAGCACTCGGGAGAGGACGCCCTTGAGTGAGAACAAAATTTGGTTTAACATGGAGGAAAAAGCAATGACACTGAATGTACTTGGTTACGCAGCACAGTCAGCTAGGGATGCCCTGGCTCCATATCGTTTTGTGCGTCGCGATCCGCGGCCTGACGATGTGGTTATCCACATCCTCTACTGCGGCGTATGCCACTCGGATTTACATACTGTCCGCAATGACTGGGGTTTCAGTACATACCCGATTGTGCCGGGCCACGAAATTATCGGCCGCATGATAAGCGTCGGGCCGGATGTCACACGCTTCAAACCAGGCGATCATGTCGGTGTTGGTTGTATGGTCGATTCCTGCCGTCATTGTGCAGCCTGCGAACAAGGACTGGAACAGTATTGCGAGGAGATCCCGACGTACACCTATGGCGGGATTGATCGTCATGATCGAATGCCCACCTTCGGCGGTTATTCCGAGAAGATCGTCGTGTCGGATAAATTTGTACTGAAGATTCCTGATGGGCTGGATCTGAAAGGGGGGGCGCCTCTACTGTGCGCCGGGATTACTACCTGGTCGCCGCTGCGTCACTGGAAAGTGGGCAAGGGCAGTAAGGTGGCGGTTATCGGCCTCGGTGGACTCGGTCATATGGCTCTGAAGCTGGCGAAAGCGCTGGGTGCTCATGTCACGCTATTTACCAGGTCTTCGGGCAAAGAGAAGGACGCGCGTCGTCTGGGCGCTGATAATGTAGTGCTCTCCACCGACAAAGGGCAAATGGCAGCTGTAAAAGGCCGGTTTGAGCTGATAATAGATACCGTACCCTATGCCCATGATCTCAACCCCTATATGCCGTCGCTGACACTCAACGGCACGCTGGTGCTGGTCGGGTTCCTGGGCGGTCTGGAGCCGGTCTTGAACACCGTTCCGATGATCATGGGGCGCAAATCGGTGGCGGGATCCGTCATAGGCGGCATCCCTGAAACCCAGGAATTGCTCGATTTCTGCGGCAAGCATGGCATCACTTCAGATGTCGAAGTGATTATGATACAGGATATCAATGAAGCGTATGAACGCATGCTGAAAAGCGATGTGAAATACCGCTTTGTGATTGATATGGCGTCGCTCAAAGACAGATAATGTGAGGAGGAGGATGCATATGTCAAAAAAGGTATTGGTACTGTCTGCAAGCCCGAGAAAAGGCGGAAATTCCGACAAAAACCATTTGGTTGTTATCAGGTGTTATTAGAAATTCAAGAGAGTGCAATGTGCCCAGTCAATTTTAGGGAGTACTTTGCGCCGACAAAGTCCTCGCGGTTTTGCGGAGTAGGAGGGGTGGTTTGAAGTTATGGAATACAGATAAAGACAGAGGTGGAGATGCCCTTCACTTATCAGCTTCCAAATCATCGGGAACATTTTGCACCAATGAAGAGTGCAACATTGCGGGTCATACAGTGATGGCTTCCCTCAGTATTTTAGCCTTTAGCTCAGGTATAACATCATTTTTAGGGATCAGGTCAACCTTGGTTTTCAGAATTTTACTGAGGTACTGTTCTGCTCCGATAAGGTCAGCTTCTGTTCCCTGAATTCCCTTCCCTTCCAAAGCATATATATGGCTGGATAGATGATGAGTTCGAGTATGGTCGAAGTGACCACGCCTCCGACCATTGGGGCAGCGATTCTCTTCATCACATCCGATCCTGTGCCGTGGCTGAACATGATCGGTATCAGTCCGGCAAGGATAACGGCGACAGTCATGATTTTGGGCCTGATCCTTTTCACTGCTCCGTACATGATAGCCTCTTTCAGGGATTCAGGGCCGGTCAGTTTCCCTTCTTTTTTCCACTTTTCGTATGCCAGTTCGAGGTACAGGAGCATCACGACCCCGGTCTCCGCATCCAGACCGGCCAGTGCTATGATTCCAACCCATACCGCAATGCTCATGTTGTAGCCCAGCAGATATAGAAGCCAGAACGATCCCACAAGCGAGAAAGGCACGGCCATGAGCACGATCCCGGTCTTGACAAAAGACTTCGTGTTGAAATAGATGAGGACAAAGATAACAAACAGTGTGAACGGTATAACCATCTTCAGCCTTTCGTGGGTCTTCACCAGGTATTCGTACTCTCCGCTCCATTCAAGACGGTATCCGGCAGGTATTGCAAGGGAAGAGACCTTCTTTTTGGCATCATCAACATATCCGCCCACGTCCCTGCCCGCAAAGTCTATATAGACGTAAGAGGTAAGCAATCCTTCCTCGCTCTTTATTGCGGTAGGTCCCCTGACTATTTTGATGTCGGCGAGTTCCCCGAGGGGGACCTGCATAATTCTCGGCTGTACCGGCATCCCCTGAGCAGCGGCAGGAGCCGGGCCTTCCATTACAGGGACCAGCACCCGCCTGATGTCTTCTGCACTGCTCCTCATGTCCCTGAAATACCGTACGTTTACAGGATACCTCTCCCTTCCTTCAACAGTAGTCGTGAGGTTCATGCCGCCGACAGCGGACTGAATAATATCCTGCACGTCCTTGACAGTGAGGCCATACCGCGCAGCCGCTTCCCGCTTCACATCAATATCGAAGAAATAGCCGGTAGTGACACGCTCTGCGTAAACGCTCCGTGTACCGGGGACATCCTGTATCCGTTTTTCGATTTCAAGGCCGATGCGCTCGATCTCTTCAAGGTTGGCTCCCAGTATCTTGATACCCACCGGAGTCCTGATGCCGGTGGAAAGCATATCTATACGCGCCTTGATCGGCATTGTAAATGAATTGGCGACTCCCGGTATGGTAAGCGCATCGTTCATCTCGAATTTGAGTTTCTCCACCGTCATCCCCGGCCTCCACTGCGATTCGGGTTTCAGGTTGACAACGGTCTCGAACATTTCAAGAGGCGCGGGATCAGTAGGGGTTTCGGCGCGTCCTGCCTTGCCGAATACCTGCGACACCTCAGGTATCCGCATCAGGATACGGTCCTGAAGCCGGATCAGCCTGGATACTTCAGAGACAGAAGCCGCAGGCACTGTTACCGGCATATACATCAGTGAACCTTCATATAGCGGAGGCATAAATTCAGAGCCCAGTTTGGTATACGGATATGCAGTCAACCCCATGATGATGACTGCGAGGATGATTACGGTTTTTTTGTAGCCGAGTGCAATCTTCGCGACCGGCCCGTAAACCTTATGAAGTATGCGGCTGACCGGGTGTTTTTCCTCAGGGTAAATGGTGAAGAAATATTTAATGACAGGCACCTTGCCGAGCCTGCTTTCCCTGATGAAGAGCGACATGAGGACGGGAGTGAGAGTAACTGCGAGGAAGGATGAAAACAACATGGCAAAGGTCTTTGTATAGGCCAGGGGTTTGAAAAGCCTCCCTGCCTGCGCCTGGAGCGTGAACACAGGAAGAAACCCTACCGTAATAACAAGCAGCGAGAAAAAGAGCGACGGCCCTACCTCTTTGGCAGCGTCTATTATCACATCGGTCCTGCTGCAATACAGCTCGCGGTTACACTCCCACGTTTCCATCTTCTTGTGGGCATTCTCGACCATGATGATCGAGGCATCGACCATGGCCCCGATAGCAATGGCTATGCCGCTCAGGCTCATGATATTGGAAGTGACTCCAAGAAAGTGCATGCAGATAAACGAGATGATGATTGCCACGGGAAGAGTGAGGATTACGACAAGGGCGCTCGGCAGATGAAACAGGAATATGATGCAGACCGCGCTCACTGCAATCGACAGTTTGACGATTTCCTCTTTAAGGGTGTCTATTGACCGATGTATAAGGTCCGACCGGTCATAAGTGACAACAATCTTCACTCCTTTGGGAAGACTCGGCTCAATATCGGTCTTCAACTTCTGCTTCACCCTGTCTATTACACTGAGGACATTCTGACCGAACCTGACTACAACTATGCCCCCGGCCGCCTCACCTTTTCCATCGAGTTCGGCAAGCCCCCGGCGAATCTCAGGGCCAAGCTGCACACGGGCGATGTCCCTTAAATAAACGGGAGTCCCGGATATGCTGGCGCCGACAGGGATATTTTCGATGTCCCCAATGCTTTTAATATATCCCTTTCCCCTGACCATATATTCTGTGCCCGAGAATTCCAGTACCCTGCCCTCCACATCCTGGTTGCTTTTCCCGACCGCATCGAGCACTTTTGGCAGAGCTATGTTATAGGCCAGAAGCTTATTCGGATCAATGGTGATCTGGTATTGTTTGACAAAGCCGCCGATGCTCGCCACCTGTGACACGCCCGGCACGCTTTCAAGGGCCAGCTTCACATTATAGTCCTGAATGGAACGCAACTCAGCCAGGTTGTGGCCGCCTGTCTCATCAACCAGGGCATATTCGAAGCCCCACCCGACGCCCGTGCCATCGGGGCCGAGGACAGGATTTACATCGACAGGTATCTTGTTCTTTACTGCCTGGAGGTATTCCAGCACCCGGGTCCGCGCCCAGTAGATATCGGTGCCTTCCTTAAAGATAACATATATAAAGGAACTGCCCAGGAATGAAAAGCCCCGAACAGCCTGCACTTCAGGGGCCGCCAGGAGAGTCGATGATATCGGGTAGGTTATCTGGTCCTCGACAAGGTCAGGGCTCCTGCCGCTCCAGTCCGTGAAAACAATGACCTGGGTGTCGCTCAGGTCCGGAATGGCGTCGAGCGGAGTTTTTTTCAGTGCCCAATAACCCCAGACAATAAGGAATGCCACGAGAAGAAAGATGACAAACTTGTTCCTGGCGCTGTACTCGATTATCCTTGCGATCATTATTTAACGATCCCTTTCAGTTTCGCTTCGGAATCGATCAGGAAGTTCGCAGCTGACGCAACACGCTCGCCGGCCTTGAGACCCGAAGTAATCTCGACCATCCCATCGGCCCTTATTCCTATGCCGACTTCGCGCGGTTCGAAATTGCCTTCTCCCTTGTCAACATAGACCACCTGTCGCTTACCTGCATCAAGAACTGCATCATCCGGAATAACGAGCTTATTGCCGAGGTTGATCTTTACCCCGACATTGGTATACATCTGCGGCTTCAGCTTATTGCCGGGATTCGGGATGGTAAACCGCACCTTGGCGGAGCGGGTATCGCCGGCAATGGTAGGGTAAACATAGTCGATTGTTGATGCAAATTCCTTCCCCGGGAAATAGCTCAGGCTGATCATCGCCTTATCTCCTGTTTTTATAAGAGGAAGTTCGTATTCAAAGATATCGGACAATATCCACACCGTCGAAAGATCGGCGATATCGAAGAGCTTTTCGCCCGGCATGGCACGCATGCCCTGGAAAGCCATCTTCTGCACTACGTAACCGCTTACCGGGCTGTAAATGGTAAGAGTCCGCACCGGTTTTCCGGTTTGCTCGATCTTGTCTATTTGCTCATCGGAAATGTCCATAAGCCGCAATCTCTGCCGGGCCCCTTCGACTATCGCTTTTGAATCGTTTGCAAGCATAGAGCCCACCATATCATTTTTGACAGACCTGTTCTTCTTGTCCCATTGCAGCAGGTTGATAAACTCCTGCTGGGTCGCCAGAAGTTCCGGGCTGTAAATCTCAGCAAGCTGCTCTCCCCTGCGCACGTACCTGCCCGTGTAATCAACATGGAGTTTTTCTATCCACCCCTCGAATTTTGTATTAACGGTGGCGAGCCGCCGCTCGTCGTATTGCACCACGCCCACTGTCCTGATGATCTTCTGGAGCGGCTTTATCGCGGCAACGACAGTTTTGATGCCAATAAGCTGCTGCTTTTCCGGCGGGATTTCGACAGTCGGCGCCTCCTCCTGCTCCTGCTCCGCAGTAGTGGCCTGCTGCACCGGCTGGACTGTCACCGCTTGCTGGATGGGTGCGGGTTTCTTACTGCCATGTAAAAGATTATTTTGAAAGACATAGATCACAACCGCCAGGGCAATGATTCCGGAGATGACAATAACAACTTTTTTTCTCATTTTCAATTCCCCTTCCGGTTTTTGACAGCAGCGCCAGTCAACCCGGCTGCCGCCTCGATCCGCGCTATTGCCTTTTCATGCTCAGAAAACTGCAACCAGTAGGATATTTCGTAATCTATGATCGATTTCAGTCTTGTTATAACGGTGAGTGCGTCGTTTGAACCTGTCCTGTATCCGGACAGGGAAAACTCGACATCCTGCAAGCCCTTTGGAATGAGCCCGTCTTTGTAAAGCTGCATAAGCTTATCAGACGCCCTGATCATAGCATAGTTGTCCCTGATTCCAGAGGCTATCATCAGCCTGGCCGATTCTTTTTCGCTTCTGGCTTCGCCAAGAGACGCTTCGGCTTCGTACACCGCCTGCCGTTGTTTAGTCCTGTAAAAGATCGGTATATTTATTGTCGTTGTAAGACTCCACATATCTTCAAAGCTATTTCCGCGCGGGAAATAACTGCCCGTCACTGTGAAATCCGGGTAGTAATCCTTTTTTGCAATCGCAACCTTTGTTTCAGCAGCATCGATCTTCTTGTCCAGGGATTTGAGTTCGGGAGATTGCTCGTTCGCCATCGCAATCAATTCATTGAGCGAATAGATCAGGTCTGAGTGCGGCAGATCAGCCGGCCTTCCGAGCGGCGCATCGGCCTGCCTGCCCACAGTTGTATTCATCATGGCGTCGAGGGCCTCCACTTTCTGCCTCAGCATCGTCTCCCTTTCGAGAAGCATATATTTCTCTGTCTGGGCCATCAAAACTTCCTGCTGCGACCCTTTACCGGTGGAATAACGGGCAAGCGCGGCATCTTCCACCTGTGTAAAAAGGTTGGTCCTCTCATTTATCAGGTCAATATTTTTATATGTGCTATACAAATCGAAATAGATCTCCTTCACCTTCGCAATTATTCTCAGGCGGAGGGCCTCATAATAAGCGCCCATGCTTTCCGATTCTTTCGATGCAGCCTCTCCCTTCAGGGCCAGCTTGCCGGGAAAAGGAAACGTCTGCGCGACTGCGACTATGCCCTGGCTGTTGGGATTGTCCGGATTGCCATAAGTGAATCTCCTGAACCCTTCGTTCTGATAGCCGAACGTGATCATAGGGTCAGGGAGCGTCTTTGCCTGTGGTATGCGATATTCTGCCGCAGATGTTCTGTACCCGGAGGCATGAAGATCGGGACTGTTCTTGAGCGCTTCTTCAATAAGCTGCTGCAGATTCAGGTCATCGGCCCGGACCTGCGCTGCAGCGAGAAAGAAAATTGCAAAAGCTGCAAGGCAGGAAAGGGCGATGGACAGGCGGTTATGCGCCATTACGCTATCCTCCTTCGTATGCTACTGGGCATCAACATTAAACTTGACAGTTGAAGTCTTGCCGCCCTTTGTGATCTTGACTGCTATATTCCATGGTCCTGAACTGGACAGGTTCATTTTAGCAGTATATGTCTGGCCGTTCAACATAGCGTCGGTTTTGTAATTCATAGCGGCCATACCCGGCATCGCCGGCATGGAATATTCTACTTTTACCTTTGCGTCGGTCACATACTTGCCAGCAACGTCTTTTACGGTAACAGTTACATTGTTGTTACCTACAACCGGCGGGTTTTTATCGAGCCTTATCTCTACATTATAGTCACCAGCCTTCTGGTTGACTTCCAGTCCTTTTGCGTAAGCTACACCTACCATCAACACGACTGCCAGGATTAATATCATTAACCGTTTCATAAAGTACCTCCTAATGCATATTGTTGAACTTATTGTAAATTATACTACACGCTGCGTGTGAAGAAAATATGAAGAATAATTATTTCTTGTCCAAACTACATTGTCCAAACTACCTGTTGCCATCCTTTTCTCCCGGGTATATACTGCCTACACAGTATATGAAAAAGACTTCCATGTTGATAATAGGGTTTTCCTGCCTTAGACCTGACGTTCATAATTTATTCATAATTGTGTTTTATGATTCAACTATTAATAAAGGAGGTGAGTAGCTATGAAAATATCAGGATTGGGCCTTATTGTTTTGCCGCTGTTTATTGTATTTTTTTATGTCGGAGCTGCGGCAGCGCAGAAACAAGGCGCGATTCCGAAGGACGAATCCCTGCGCAAGGGTGAGACAAGGGCAACGCTTGACCCAGGAAAATTTGACGACACCCGCGTGAAAGAGGCCTACAAGGTCGCAAAAAAAATCCCGTGGGTCCTGGACAGTATCTATTGTTTTTGCATGTGCAAGGAATCTCCGGCTTTCAGGCATAAGAGCCTGCTCAGTTGTTACGTTGACGATCATGCTGCAGTCTGAGATATCTGCCTTGGGGAGGCCCTGCGGGCCTTCGAGCTTTATAAAAAAGGTTACTCCGCGAAGCAGATACGGGAAACTGTAGAGAAGGAATTCAAATGATAACTCCCATACTGTGGCACGTTGCTTAAAATAGTGTTTGGTCTATCTTTAAGATAGATGAGGAGGTGAGCACAGGAATGGCTCATACTATCGCGGAGAAGACAAAGAGCAAGGTGCATCCCTGGCGAATACAAGTTATTTCATCGGTTATAGGTGTTTTGACCGGATATCTCTTATTTCACCCTTATACCATGCTCATACATTCCATGACTAAAAATCATCATAATGAAAATGCAGCTTACAATTATAGGGATATCTTCTGGACGACGCTTCACGCTTTCGATAGCGAGATGTTTGTGATGGCAGTATCTTTTGCCCTTTTCGGTGGGGTTATCGGGCTGCTCATCGGCATACTGATCAATAAGCGCAGGAAAATCTATGAGGCGGATCTCGAAAACGAAAAGAAAAAGATAGCGTCGGAAACGCTCCAAAGATTGATGATAACGCTATCGCATCACCTTTTAAATGCAAATACCATAATCGGGGGAGCGGCAAGACGTTGTCAGAAGCTCGAACCGGAAAGTGAGGTCAGCGACTTTGTGGACATGATAGAAGAACAATCAAAAAAGATAGATACAGTGATCGGGACACTGAGAAAACTGACCGAGATCAAGGTCGCAGATTACACCAGCAATGGCCACGGATTGATGATAGATATCGCCAGGGAGATTGAAAAATCATCAGAAAGTAAAGCGTAATGGGCAATGGATGCCCATTACGCTGATCCCTTTAATTTATCATATCTTACTGCGCGTCTATATTGAACTTCACAATGGAAGTCTTACCGCTTTTTGTTATCTTAACTGCAACATTCCATGCGCCTGACATCGACGGATTCAGCGTAGCAGCATACTTTGTCCCTGTCAATAACGCTACGCTCTTGTAATTAGCTGCAGGCATCCCGGGCATAGCCGGCATTGAATAATTGACCAATACCTTTGCATCGGTAACGGGCCTGCCGGAGGCATCCGTAATCTCAATTTCCATGCTGTTATTACCTACAACAGGCGGGTTTTTATCGAGCCTTATCTCTACATTATAGTCACCAGCCTTCTGTTTGACTTCCAGTCCTTTTGCATAAGCTACACCCGCCATCAACATAACTGCCAGGATTAATGCCATTAACCGTTTCATCAATACCTCCCGATATTTGTTTTCCAACTTTCCGTATTTACAATATCATCTGTTTGTGAAGGAATTATGAAGACAAAAAAAGCGCCCCTCCTAGAACTTTATAACGATATACCACGGGCCCTTCATCGGAAGATTGAGTTTTGCCCCGTACCCTGAGCCACTCGCTTCCGCATCGGCGCTGCTTTCCATATACGGCATTTGAGTGGATTGCCTTTGGGCAGTCATATAATATTTTATGCTTACCTTGGCATCGGTGACAGGTTGCCCGACCTTATTTGTTATTTTTATAAGGAGATAGTTCTCACCAACCACAGACGGCGTCTTTTCAAAGGCGGCTGTGACAGTATAATCACCTGCCTTCTTTGTCATGTATACATCTGCATAGACAGAACCGGCGCTTACCACAAGCATAAGCACAATCAATGGAATCACTCTCTTCATTTTTTCTCCTTTCGTTGCTGGCGTCAATATTCGGGAAGATTTTTGCTTTCCGAATATTGGTAGTTTGTTCTTATTTTCACAGTACCATAATTCCTCTGATGCACAAGTTACCATTAAAAGCGCAACCATAACTTGCAGGTATCCGATCTACAAAAAGATTATCATCTATTTGTGAAGAAAATATGAATTTCAAACAATTAAGGGTGCTTGACTGTTACGGCAGCCAAAAGCTACAAAAATGTAGGCAAGTCATTGACAAATAAAGAGTAATGCCCGATACTAGAGTCGGATCGTAATTATGAATTCGATTCAATCTAATTTTTATAAGGAGGAAATGGATGAAGAATTGTGTTGTGTGGGTAGTTTCTTTACTATTTATGGCAGGTGCGTCTTACGCAGCGGATGGAGTCATGAAACAAAAGGTAGAAGACTACACTGTAGCTGTCGCTTTTGAAAAAATGCCGCCATCAGTCGGGGACAATATGCTGACAATTACTGTCACCGATCCCGCGGGGAAAACGGTGACAAATCCAGTTGTAAAATTACGGGCTCATATGGAAGAGCTTAAGATTACCGAAAAGGTAAAAACAATGGGGTATATGACTGCACCGGTGGATCTGAAACATGAGGGGGCTGCATGTGTATCTACAGTCGATTTTACCATGCCAGGGCGCTGGGTTGTCGATATGAAAGTGAAAACGGACGGCAAGTTTATCACCACATCATTCCACGTTAAGGTAAAATAGAGAACAGCATCAATACCCGGGAATACTGAATTTCCCGGGTATTGATGAATTGTTCTTATTTAATCAGAGTAAAAAAACCTGCGGTCTGCTCTTGTCCTCCACGTGTGATTGTTACTTCGATATTCCATGGACCGGACATCGAGAAATTCAGATTTGCCTTGTAACCGGTATTCGTTGCCTCTGCGCCTGCCTCTGAACCCATGTAAGTCATAGTGAGATATTTTCCGGTCGGGCCGGCTTTTTCTCTCATATAATAGTGGACTTTAACAGTCGCATCTGTAACTGCCTTGCCTGACTCATCTTTAATGTTTATAAGAAAGGTGTTATCCCCTGCCTTTGGTGTCTTATCAAAGCCGGCCAAAACTGTGTAATCTCCGGCTTTTTTTGTCATTACGTTATCTTGAGCATACGTTACACCTGCCATCAACACGACCGCCAGGATTAATATCACTAACCGTTTCATAACTGATACCTCCACATTTCTTGTTCTTTTCTGCATTTTGGATGCCTCAAAGAAGCCTCTCAATTTCTTCCTGACCCAGGCGTCCCATGCATCTTACCGCTCTGGTCGTTCTGCTCATCCTGCGACATCCCACCCTGATCCATTTGCATATTTTGATTGTTCATTGAGCCATGATCCATAGAATCATGGGGCATCGATGCATGGTCCATGGCCCCCTGATCCATCGACCCACTCATCTGTCCGTTTTCCATTTGGCAATCCTGCGTTGAACCATGCCCACCGCCGCCCATCATGGCGAAGGCGCTGCCCGCGACGAATACGAGAATCAACCCGACTACGATAATTGTTTTCGTCATAACTCCCTCCTGATGCATTTGTTGAATAAAGAGTATCATTTGCATGTGAAGAAATTATGAAGTACTCAGATGGCGCAATAGGAATAGATTTCAGGTTGCAACAATTGGATGAATATGCCGGCAAATATATTCATGTTGAGCCCTTCTTTGGTTTTTTGTTCTTCACAGAACTGTTATACCAAATCAGGGCCCAACATTAAGACCCGCCGCTATTCAGGGCCTAGAACATTACCTGAATACCGGCATTGAGAATCCAGCTGGTTTTCAACTGAAGGCCGTTCACGTATTGATAAATGGGGATGCCTCCTTCAACTCCAAAACCAAGTCGCCCCGTATGGATGCTTGCTCCTACCAGACCATCGAGCCGCCGGCCGCCGTAGTTGCGGGGATCGGCATCAGGCGATGGCGCCCCTGTCACAGGATCGAGTATCTTCTGGATTTCGGAGTCCTGTCCCCTGATCCGCCCAGTGTCGTTGAATGCAAGGCGCAGCCAGGTCGCAGCAGGGCCGAAGGCACGCTGCACCCAACTCGTCAACTTCAAGCTATCACCAAGGCTGTAGCCGCCATCGTTTTTACTTATATGATAGGTGTACATGGCTTGCCCGCCCCAATTCCATTTGGCATCGCCGCTGAGGCCGTTATACGTAAGCGCAGGTTTGAGATCGTATGTCCCTGAACCGAGTTGCATGTCATAAGGGGCGCGAAATTCCATTCCCATCATGGGAGCCGTCTGTTTTATGCTGCCGGTCGGCAGGCTCAAACCGAGACTGCCGACAAGGTATTTGTTGATCTTGTATATCCCCCGCAGTTCCGTGTCACCGAATCCCTCTGTTCGCATTACGGGTTGGCTCATGTAAGGCCTGCCCATACCCATGTTCATCAGCATCTCCATATTATTGGCCTGATAATTAGCCATCCCCATAAGTGTCAGCCGGTCAGTAACCCCGTACATAACCATAAACATATGCATGTTCATGGTCATACCGGTGGGTATCATCATATAATTATAAGGCTTGTTACTATTCCAACCGACACTGTTTGTGTCGACGTTGTTACTGCCGGAGCGCAACCCGCTCATATTCGTATACATGTACTTGTAATTGACCATCCACATACCGGCCGGGTGGGTATGATATATATCGTCGCCAAAAGCGGGATTGTACAGCAACTGGGCGCCTGCCCCCATATTGTCCATACTGTGACCAGCGTGCTCATGCCCCTCGTGGCATGGCTGAGCATCCGTATCCATGTCCGCTGCGCCTGCAGCGGCCCAATTTAACAACAGGCACATTATCACAAACAGAATAAATCTTTTCATTATTATTTAGTTCTCCTTGCCGTATTAATAGAAATGTTTCCCTTGACGCTGAATAAAAAACGTCTGTTTACCCGTCATGCCCGCAGTCTGTCAGCGGGAATCCAGAGTGTTTGGGGAACTCGGGGATGACAATAACAGCGTATTTAGGCCGCACTACTTTAGGATCTGGGAGGACGTTCCTGTTGAAAAGGTATAAGAAAGGCATGAAAAGCGGGCTGTAAGGTTTCGTGAAAATATATTCCTCCGGGAAAAAACAGGCTGAACAGCCCATCGAGCATCCAGGGTGTGTCAGCCTGGACTGATAGAACACTGCCCGACGCGTTACAGACATCCAGCGTGAGGAGTGACGCGGTTTTATTATCAGGATACTGACAGGCATTAATATGAACAGGCGCAATCACTATCACAATGAACGCGCCCAGAATTATAAGGGTTATTAATCTCATTGACGTGAAATATAACCCGGAACGGGACCGCTCTGTCAAGTATTGAATGGCTTGATCTGCGCTCCAGACTTATCCAGTGTCTGAACCGCAGTGACTTGATAGAGCCGGGCAGGACATTCTAAAATGGTAAATGAAACCATCGATTGTTTTTTTAATCGCAGCGGTTTTCCTTTGTGCATGTGAAACTCATTCTGCATATCACAGGGCGCCTTTTGACGGGAACAAGTCCGAAATAGATGTAAGCAATCTGAAAGGAAATCAGCCAGAATTTTACTCTGTCGTGCTTGACGGGAAAACCGTAAATTTTTTTCTCCTCAGGGTAAATGGCGGGATTCAGTCGTACTTCGATGCATGCAGGGAATGTTTCCGCAAGAAATTGGGATTTCGTTTCAATGAAGGCTTCATCCAGTGCAAAGCATGCAATGTGAAATATCCTCCGGAGGCATTAACGGAAGGGATAGGCAGTTGTTGTCCCATTCAACTGAAAGGCGCCATGCAGGCAAACAGATACATCATTACCCGAGAAGCCCTCATTGAAGGCAAAAAATACTTTTGACACGAAACCATTTTATTCATAAATATGGCCGAGAGCAGGCAGGACATAGTGCTGAAGCGGACTTTTGCAGCCTAAGGGAAGCTATGGATGGCGGAACAGGCTGCAAGAGCCTCGGAGCAAGGCGGGATGCCTTGCGAGAATGAGCTGAAGCACTGTGGCCTGCCTGCTCGACATCATTATGCAGGAGTTGAATCAATCAAGTCCGCGATGTTTCTTCCAGTATTGATATTCGTAAGGCCATTCCTGTTTTCGCCAAAGCATCAGGCCGCGCATCCTTTCTTTAAAGCTCTCCGCCTTTTTTCCGGCATCCTTGCACGCTGCTTTATTTTCACATGAAAGGACCAATTTCTTGCCCAGATCAAATGCTGCCTTCCTTATGTCTTCAGGATAAGCATCGCCTGCGATCTTTGCCATTGTGGCCCACACCGAACCCACAGGTTTTATGCCCGTTACTATTAAGAACCGGTTCAGATAACCGGCAATTGATTCTTCATCCCCTCCCGCTGTGTGAAAATATCCCCTTCAAAAGTACCAAAAAAGATGTTTTATGTCACATACGTTACCACCACGGCAATCCGGATAACGATATCTTGCATAATGATATCTTCCCGGCTTCAGGAAGCATCGCTGCTACAGTCAACAATCCGGGGGGTGGACTGCTCACCTTTCGGTGAATAAATTTCAGGGCGTACCTGAAACTCCGGAAGGTTTCCGGGAATTCAGGATAAATGAGCAGTGCTTTCATCGAATGTCAGGAAATAATCTCCTTCGCCATAAGTATCCATTTCTCAGTCCCAGAGGCGAGACTTCTTCACGTCTGAAAACCTGACAGTTTCCCTTCAGTCAACTCGTCGGGTTTGAGCTCAAGTTCTGCAATGACCTGAGCACCCAACAAAAGGATCAATGCTACAGCTTCTACACTGAGAAGGGCAACCACTACTGTGGCGATAGAACCATAAATTAAATGTACAAAAGATAAGGTCGCGTAATACCAGACCAGCATATGGCGGGTAATTTCCCATAAAACAGTTGCAGTCATCCCTCCGATTAGCGCGTGACGAAAAGTGATACGTACTACGGGCATCACCAAATATATGGAAGTGAGCATAAGCACCTCGCCAAGTATCCCCAGTATATACAGCGCGACCCTGGAAGTGCCCTCAAGGCCCAAACTCCATCCGAACAGCAGCAATTGCCTTTTTTCAAGTATCTCTAATGCTCCTGCAATAAACGACACCAGCACTATACCCAGACCCATTAAGAGGATATACACATAAGGAATAATTGCGGAAACAACAAAGTTGCGGCGCTTAATCCTGACACGTTGAAAAAAGATCACTGACATGGCGTTTTCAAGCATCGAAAAGGCTATGGAACTGAAAAACAGCATGACAAGGAAGCCGATAATACCGATCACCTTCCGATGCTCAAGAAATACCCGTACCTGTTCAGTCAAAGTTGCTGCATAGCCGGGTATCAGCATTTCTATATACGTTGATAAGGTCTGAAACAATTGTTCCTCTCCTATAAAATGCGACAACACAATGAGGGCGAGAATTGACATGGGAACAATTGACAGCAGGGTGTAATAAGCTACAGCGCCGGATAACAGCAGCCCCTGGTTCCGCTTGAAACCACGCAATACCCTCAGCAGGAAGCTGAAGAGCCGACCCGGTCTCAAATTTGCATTTTGTTGTTTGTTCATCATGGATTAAGAAATTGCACAACTACAATAAATTATTTTACTTTTTATAATCATCTTATCATGGTTCAGGGGGAAAGGAAACAGACTGTAGTCGGGGTTCTCAGGTCTGGAAAAACTATGATGGTTAATGAATCAATGTTTCGATTAGAGGCAATTCGTGAATCAAGGGAACGGCCGTAACACCTTTCGCAGCAATTTGCCGGGCAGCGTATCAACGGCCCTGAGCGCACCGTGCGGGCAGACCTCTATACAGCAATAACACCTGATGCATTTGTCATAATCGAAATAGATTCTCCTGCCTTTGCACCGTATGGCTTTTGCCGGACAATACTTCCAGCATTCGCCGCATAACGCACAGTTTGCAGCATCACTTTCAGGCCGCTGGACAAAGTGCCTTCTCAACATACTCTGAAGAGGTCGCGGACCGAAGACAAGAGAGCCCACAACCGGAAACTTGAAATCTCCGACAGCCGGAACTTCTCCGTCAATAACGGCATCGCCTCCATCAGGGGCAAGCTCTTTCGCGACCCTGCAGGTCAATAGTTCTTCAGGTTCGATGCCCAGCATCCTGCAGACTGCAGCATCGAGTGCCACGGCGTCATTGCTGCCCATCAGCACGCCAATTTCGCGCGGAATGCCGCTTTTTCCCGGACCCTGGCCTTCCATTGCAAGAATACCGTCAAGAACAGTAAAAGACGGGCTGACCGCTTTGTATATCTGGACTAACAGCCTTGCGAACATTTCCCTGTCTATGCCGGTCCTGAAATGCCACTCAGGTTTACGCAGCCCGACAACGCAACCGAAAATATTTTTCACTCCAAGTGTAAGCAGCATCTGGGCATGAGTTTTCAGCTTGGGCAGGTTGATGATCACCCCTGCATTGAGGGCATCCTCGGCAACTTCGACGGTATGGAAGGGAGCGCCGGCAGAAACCGGCAATGATCTCTCAAATTCCCTGTATCCCACATCAAGCCCATTGAGCGCATCCATGATTCCGCTCACCTTTAATATCTTTTCGAATGATCCCATCGCCGGGCTGTCGGAAATCACGGGAAAAGCGCGCCTCTCAAGTACATATTCCACAGCCGCCCTGACCACGAGAGGATGCGTGACGATTGCGCTGCCGGGAGGGGCCGGGGCCAGAAGATTCGGCTTTATGACAACACGGCTGTTCTTCTCTATACGGCTGCCGCCAAGGGCATCCATAATATCAAAGAACACCCGCTTGAGGGTCCTGTAATCGTATGTCGCCTTTCTGAGAATGACCTGCGGCATTTAACTATAGCAAGGCAGAAACCGCGTCTGTGATGCCCTGGGGTGTCGATGGGATGGCCACCGCAGGCACGGCGAGGACTTCTTCAATATCCTTCAGGGATATATTGTCGAGGAACATGTCTCCTTCGTCACGCAAAACGACATCAGGAACGAGGATCACATCATTCTTGTCTACAACTCCCGAGAGGGACTTGATTACATCGCGGCCGGTGAGGAGTCCCGTTACGGTGACGCTGGTACCGAAGAAACTATTCTCAACAGGAAACACCTCTATTTCGATACCCGCTTTCGCAAGCTTAGCGGCATACCTGGAGAGATAAGGATGGAAAGAGACGCCCGTAAAAGTGACAAACCGTTTGCGCGCCTTGCCGGCAGCCTGTTGAAGCGCCTGGGGGACTCTGATTTTTTTCGCCTGCTGCAGGAATAGAGAAACCATTCCCACACCGTTTTCGATCTGCGGAAGCTCACCGTAATAATCCAGTGGAGGCAACTCGGCCCCGGCCTTTATATACAGCTCATCCGCGCCATACACAATGTTTTCTCCGTGCTTCCTCCTGAACCTGTTCTGGAACTTGCGGACGGTATCGAGCGCCCTCACCGCATCATCCTTGTCAACGGGTTTCAGCGTTTTTTTCCGGTATGCAGTGAGGCCGACCGGGACCACGGCCATCGACTGAACATAAGGATAAAAACGATACAGGTCGGAAATAGTCTTTTCGAGTTCCTTGCCGTCGTTATAACCGGGGCACAAAACAATCTGCGTGTGCATGTGTATCTTTTTGTCCACAAGATATCTGATGTCCTTGAGAATATTCGGCGCAGCCTGGGTACCGAGCATTTTATTCCTGATCGCAGTATTCGTGGAATGAACCGAAATATACAGAGGACTCAGGCGCTGCGTAACAATTCTTTCCCTCTCCTGCGGTGAAAGATTGGTCATAGTGATATAATTGCCATAGAGAAAAGACATCCGGTAATCGTCGTCCTTCACATAAAGAGACTTCCTCAACCCTTTCGGGAGCTGTGAGATAAAACAGAAAACGCAATTGTTCCTGCAAGATTTCGTATGGAAGGTTTTCAATTCGATACCAAGCCCGCCGGTTTCATTCCGGCTTCTGGAGACGCTTATGACCATCCTCGCCCCCTTCCTGCCGACAGTAAAATTCAGGTCCGGCTCGTGACTGTAAAACATGAGGTCTATCGCATCTTTGATCTTGTTGCCGTTTACTCTGATGAGCTTGTCCCCGGCAAGCAGACCGGCCCGTTCAGCGCTGCTCCCCGCGGCCACAGATTCTATCTCTACTCCGGGATTACCTTTCACTGGCTTGCCTGAACCCCCTGTAAACATACTGCAGCCCCGAGATCGTCGTCAATGAGGCAACGATTACGAGCATCCAGTTCCGGGGAGGCTGGACTCCGCGGAAGGTAAGCGAACAAAGTGTATAGGCAATCAGCACCAGTTGGGCCGCTATCGCAGTCTTCCCTGTAAACGACGGTTCAACCTTGGTTATATCATAAAGGAGATACAGCAGGACCCAGCCCATCATGACGATCAGGTCACGGCTTATAACTGCTACGGTCATCCACATGGGTATCCACCCATAAACTGAAAACAGAATGAACGCCGTCATAAGCAGAAATTTATCAGCCAAAGGATCGAGAAAGGCGCCGAGAAGAGTTTTTTGGTCGGTGATCCTTGCAAGGAGGCCATCCAGCATGTCCGATATTCCCGCCCCTGCAAAAAGAAACAGCGCGTAATTGTATCTCCTGTAAATAAGTGAGGTCACAAAAACAGGAATGATCACGATCCTGATAAACGTGATGACGTTGGGCAAGCTGAGGACTCTCACTCGTCTCATGGGATATTAAAAGGGCTTGAAAGGGTGCGCATTGCAACTCCTATCTTCTTGTACCCGGACAAAGGCACGGTGTTTGCGGAGGCCCCGGCCAGGAATGCAAGAAGTGTATTGGCATGGAATTGCTCCAGGCTGAAGCTGTGTTTTACGGCATCCGCCAATGCTCTCCGCAGTCTTTTTCCGGCAGCAGCGTTTCTGCCGCTCATGAAGTCAATTTCTCCCAGCGTCAAGTCGCAATAAATCACTCCGCGCGGGTCTTTAGTCTTTTTGAAATTACTCAAAGCGGTTGCTATACGGAGTTTTGCCTTCGTGAAGTCCCGCTGCATTTTGTATAGTTCCGCCACACTCCACAGCGTATAGGAGTAGCTGACAATATCGCCGATATCTTCATAAAGTTTCGTGGCTTTCCTGAAGTGCTTCATGGCATCGGCGTACCGGCCCTTCATTCTGTATGCATTCCCGATGCCGCAATGGGAATATGCCGTCCCGAACCTGTCTCCAAGTTTATTGAACATATTGTTGGCCTGAAGGTAGTAGCGCAGAGAATCACCGAATTTGCCGGCAATGCGGTGCGTTCCACCCAGCCCGCACAGAGCATACGCAACCCCCGGCTTGAACCCGACGGAAGAAAATGCCGATTTCGCATCCTTGAATAACGCAATGGATTTCCTGATATTGCCCCCCACCCGAAGCGCTCCCGCTTCAGCCCACAGAGAAAATGCCGTACCCTTCCTGTCCCGTTCCCTATCATATATTTTTTTGGCTGCATTAATAAAGCGCAGCGCCTCTTTCCACATTCCGATTGCCCTCAGAGAGAGCCCTATCCCGACCATGCAGTCAGCGGCAGTGAGCCGGTTCCCCATGGCTTCGCACGCCTCCAGGGCCTCTTCGTAATTCTTTATGGCACTGTCAAAGTCACCCGTCATCCTGCTTATATCAGCCGTCCCCAGGGTAGCATCGAGAATGCCTTCCACGTTACCATGTTTCCTGCTCAAAGAGAGAGCGTTTTTAAACAACTTCAGGGCCTCTCTGTACCGGGTCTTCTTTCTAAATACTTCAGCCTCTCTTATCAGATCAATAATTCTATTTTTCACGATGTTCTCCAACTCCGGCCAACCGCGTCCTGAGTTCCCCGATCAGGGCATTATAATCTCCGGAATAAAAATATGCGGACCCCATGACAAGGATATCGGACCCTGCCGAGGCTATTTCCGCTGCATTGTCAGGTTTAACTCCCCCGTCAACCTCGATAACCGTGTCGATACCCTTTTCCCTGATCACCGTTCTAAGCAAACGTATCTTGTCCAGGAGGAATGGAATGAATTGCTGACCTCCAAACCCTGGATTGACCGACATCAGGAGCACCATATCAAGGTCAGGCAGTATATGGTCAAGGGCAGAAAGTGGTGTTGCAGGATTAAGCGACACGCCGGCCTTCACGCCTTTACTCTTCATATATTGTACAGTCCGGTGAAGATGAACACACGCCTCGACATGCACAGTCAGGTAATCGGCCCCTGCAGTGATGAAATCATCCAGATACCTGTCAGGGTTTTCTATCATCAGGTGTACATCAAGCGGAAGTGACGTCACTTTCCGTATCGATGCAACAATAGCCGGACCTATGGTAATGTTGGGGACAAAATGTCCATCCATTACGTCAAGGTGCAGCATGTCCGCTCCTGAAGCCTCAACAGCCTTTATTTCCTCACCTAACCTCAAAAAATCCGCAGATAACAATGATGGGGCAATCCTGATCACGTTTCCTCCAAAGAATTCAGGCTACGGGCGATAGTCTATGGCACATTGCCCGCCGCCACTTTTCCTTTTATCTTATTCTGGTCCCCGAAATCACCGAGACTGACTATAACACTGAAAATATCCGCCCCGCGCTCGTTCGTCTCCGGCCTCTGTGCCAGTACCACATTCCGTGAAGTCTTCTCGGAATGAACGTATAATATCTTGCCGATGCGTATGCCTTTCTCCTTCAGTATAGCTTCAGCGGCGTCGAGCGGCTGGCCTACGATATCCGGTACGTACTGTATCCTGGGCCCCTTGCTCACCACAATGCCGATTTCTCTGCCCTCTTTTACGGTACTGCCGGAAAGTATATCCTGACGGATAATATTACCCTGAGGAATGGCCGGGTCGTAATCCTCACCTTCAAGACGGATATATAGCCCCTGATTCCTGAGAATGTCGTTGGCCCGCATCATTTCCTTCCCCTTCAGATCGGGAACTACGACGGTCCTGCTGAAGCTCAAAAGCTGAAAAGTAAAGTGGCCCGCAACAATGCCCAGGAACAGCAGTACGACGACATACCCGATTATTTTTATCAGACCCCTCATTCAATCCTTTTCAGCCGCGCCGCAAAAAACCCGTCCATATCGTGCTTGTGCGGAAACGTCCTGTAAAACACCCCGACTGAACCCCCACATTCAAAAGGCCGCAGAAAATCCTGCTCACCCTTTATAATACTAAAATTAGGATTACTGTGCAAAAACATTCCGATTACTTCCTCCCCTTCTTCCGGTTCTGTCGAGCACACTGAATATACCATACTGCCACCTATCTTCAGATACCGCGATACAGCCTGGAGAAGACCGAGCTGCTTCTCCCTGAACCGCTGCAGGTCTTTCGGGTGGTGCCGGTACTTTACGTCCGGGTTTCTTCTTACAACTCCCAGGGCCGAACAAGGGGCATCGAGAAGGATACGGTCAAAACCGCAGGCATCGGCAGAACACCCTATACTGTCCGGCAAATAACGGACGTCGCCCTGAACAACTGCCGCCGAGCGTATGCCCAGCCTCGAGATATTTTCCTCAAGCTGCCTTATCCTTTGAGGTTCTGTCTCGACCGCGATAATCTTTCCGCTGTCCCCCATAAGTTTTGCGATATGAGTGGTCTTGCCGCCGGGAGCGGCACACGCATCCAGTACGGTCTCGCCGGGACCGGGTGCCAGCAGAAAAGTCACCAGTTGTGCCGCCTCATCCTGGACAATAAAGGGGAAGTCCCATGGGGTGCCGAAAAAGTCGCAGGATCCCGGATCATCCAGGACAACGCCGGAAGGAGAGTAAATGGTTTTACGTGCGCGCACGCCTTTGGAGACGAGGGTGGATATGGCCTTTTCCCGTTCCGCCGCGTCATCGATTCTTACAGTGAGCCCCGGGATCACATTGTTAGTTTGGGCCAGACCCATAGCACCATCATATCCGAACCGCTTGACCCACCGTTTCACAAGCCATCGGGGATGAGACGTACTGATTGAAATGGCATCTATGGGGTCCCCAAAAAATTGCAGGATTTTTTGGGGTGAGATCATGTCATCTTCAGGTAGCGGCGTCGACTCCCGGCGCCGGAGAAAGTTCCTCAACACCGCATTCACCAGCGGCACCCTTCCCCTGTGGGACTTCTCCACATCGACAGCCTCATTCACAACCGCCCATTCCGGAACACGCATATATACAATCTGGTATGCCGCAATTCTAAGATTATTGATCGTATCAAAAGACAAACCGGAAGGCCTCCTGATGAAATCCTTCAGCATCCAGTCAAGGAAGTCCCTGTACCTTAAAACGCCGTATACCAGTTCCATGAGAAAGGCCCTCTCCCTCTTGTCTTCCTCCCATGATAATTCCTGGATTACTTCCTTCGGTTTTTTCCCCCGTTTGAAAATTCCATTAAGAGCCAGGACAGCGCGTTCCCTCGAAGGTGACATACTTATTACTTACCATTTTGGATGTTGAATGCTAAATGTTGAATTAAGGGAATAAACTCCACAATTTAACATCCAAAATTCAACATTCAACATTATTATTGCCCCCAAAAAACTGAATGGCTTCCCTTACCTTATCCAAATCCACCCTCGTGTTGCGGCATGGGCCGCAAGGCCGCTCATTGGGGACACCCATAACGGGTAAAGGATAGCTGTCGACAATACCGCTGCTCAAATCCCTTTCGCATGCAACGGCCACAATAGCCTCCGGCCTCACATCGCTGACAATGCGCCGGGCCAGATTGCCTCCTGTTGCCACGAAAAGCTTAAGATCGTTGTCAACGGCAACCTGTATAAGGTCCTTAATTCCACACTTGCCGCACCGCTTGCAATTATAGATATCATTGGTTATTCTGACGTCGCACTCCTCGGTCTGGAGGCAATGAGGCAGCAGCAGGAGAATCCTCTTTGTCCTGTACCTCTCGGGCTCCGACCTGATCAGCCTGTTGTTGAGATCGATGATGTAGTGCTGGAACTTTTCCTTTCTGTCTTTGACAAAAGCCCCGGCGAGCATCAGCAACGGATAAAGCACCTTTAAAACAAAACCTCTAAGAAAACGTTTCATATCCTTCTTTCAACCTCCGGCCGGACAGAAATGCGCCTGCAGTCATTATCCTCCTGCTATGAGGCTGGAGTTCTTCTATTAAAAGCAGACCCCTGCCTGTACCGACCACGAGTTGCCCTCCCGAGGCCTTTTCGATCCTTCCCGGCAAGCCGGCTCCAGGAAGAGTTTTCACTCTGATAATCTTTATCATCTCATTATTAATATAACTGAATGCAGAAGGCCACGGGTACATGCCCTTCACAAAATGCAGCAACTCCTCCGCGCTCCTTTTCCAGTCGATCCTGCCGTCCTCTTTCCTCAGCGGAGGAGCATATGTTGCACCGCCCGGCTGCGGCACGGGCCTGACAGCCCCCGACCTTATCTTTTCAATTGTCTCGACAAGAGTTCTCGCCCCAAGGTGAGCGAGTTTGCCCGCGAGTGTTTCAGAATTGTCGGCGTCCTGAATCTCGATTTCGGCATGCATCAGCATATCGCCGGTATCCATCCCGCTGTCCATCATAATCGTCGTGACGCCGGTAATCTTTTCTCCGTTAATCAGCGCCCATTGGACCGGCGCCGCGCCCCGGTATTTCGGAAGGAGAGAACCGTGGACATTGATACATCCCGCCGCCGGTATTCCGAGGACCGCTTCGGGCAGTATTTTCCCGTATGCCACCGCTATAATAAACTCCGGAGATATCTCCCTCAGGATTTGATAAAACTCCCCGCTCCTTATTTTTGAAGGCTGTATAACATCGATACCGTGCGCGGAAGCGAGCTCTTTTACCGGAGGCGATGCGAGGACATGCCCCCTGCCTTTAAGCTTGTCAGGCTGAGTCACCACCAGTGCAACATCCTCCTGAATGCTTATTAACGCCTGCAGGGACGGAACGGCGAAATGGGGAGTACCGAAAAAAATCAGGGACACAAGTTATCCTGCGTGGAGCTCTTTCAACGTTTTACGGTACCGCTTTTTAAAGAATTCCCTCTTGATTGTACTCAATCTGTCGACAAACAATATGCCGTCGAGATGATCTATTTCATGTTGAAGCGCCCGGGCAAGGAGACCGTCCGCCTCTATCTCTACAGGCGAGCCATTCCTGTCGAGCCCCTTCACAATTATCCTTTCCGCCCTGGTGATAAGAGCGGTATATTCAGGCACACTCAGACACCCTTCCTCGAACTCACTGAATCCGTCAGCCTCTATAATCTGGGGATTGATAAGCACAACAAGGGGGTGCTTATCTTCTTTTGTAGTCGCATCAACTACAATAAGCCTGCGCGAAATGCCGACCTGCGGAGCGGCAAGGCCGATACCCGGCGCCGCGTACATCGTTTCGATCATATCGTCGATGATGGCATTCAGGGCATCATCCACATGCTGAACAGGCAGTGCTTTCTTCTTCAGAATTGGTTCAGGGTATTTCCTGATCTGCAAAACAGCCATATAAAATTATAACACAAGCATTGTGACTAATATGGGAACACCTTGCCTTACTTACCCATAATCCTTGTATAAACAAACTCATCTTGTTTGCATTTTGGGCAGGGCATTACCCGCCTTGCTTTTTCGATAGTCATTTCTTCCTTACATTTAGGATTAACACACTGGATAATGCCTGAATAGGGCGCCTTTTCGCCCGCTGTTGTTTTTTCCATGATCCGCAATCTCCTCCGGATAAGTGAAATGTTTGAATGCCATGCATTCCCGTTAAAAGCCCGATGTTAGTGATAGTCATCATATTATCATAACTGGCCATTATTGAAAAGTCGCAACATTGTCCAGCTCTCGATTTTCCGGAATAACCCTGCCCTTAAACTCCCTTTTATCCAAGAAGCGATTTTAATGACTGCTCACTCTATCGACGGCAACAACGGCACAGTCATGACGTCCGCGGGAATTTCCCCTGTCAACGCTTTCAAAAATTCCGAGATGTCTCGCGCCTGCTCACTCGAAATATCCCGTCCGAGCTGGACCTTCCCCATTATTGTCACGGCTGTTTCCAAATCATCGACAGAGCCGTCGTGGAAGTAAGGCGGCGTTTTTTCGACGTTTCTCAGCACCGGTACTTTGAATACATACTTATCCGCCTCATTTTTCGTGACAGCGTATCTCCCCTCATCTATTTTCTCACTCTTCGTATGCTTCCAGTAGAGATTGACAATGCCGAATTTCTGGTACATCTGCCCTCCGACATAAGTTCCGGAATGACAGCCGGCGCATCCGGTATTCATGAAAGTCTCAAGTCCCTTCTTCTGAACTGCCGTCAGGGCCTTCTCCTCACCCTTCAAAAAAGAATCAAATGGCGAAGGCGTTACAAGCGTGCGCTCGAAGGCGCCGACCGCTTTGGCGAAATTTTCGACTGTTACGGGGTTCATGTCTCCGGGGAATGCCCTACTAAAGAGGGCAACGTATTCTTTGTATCCCTTCAGTCTCTTTTCAACATCCTCATACTTGGCCATTCCGAAGGCAGGGTGTCCTGTCAGCGATTGTTTGGCCTGGTCTTCCACGCTCGTCCTGTTGCCGATCCAGTGTTCGGAAATCTGCGCCGCGGCGTTAAAGACTGTGGGCGCATTTCTGGGGTTGACCTCGCAATGATTTCCAATGGCCTTTCTCAGCCCGTCGGCGCCATAAAGGCTGATCGGGTGGCATTTAGCGCAACTCACCGTGCCGTCCATCGAAATCCTCATCTCATAAAAAAGCATCTTTCCGAGACCGGCCTTCTCCGGAGTGACGGGGTTTTGTTCCGATTCCATCACTTTCGGCAAAGGACTGAAAAGCTGTTGTGCCTGTTTCAATGCCGCCTGATCAACGTCGGCGCCGAAGGACAACCCCACAAACAAAAACATCAGAAAAACCAGGGTAAGCGTTGTACCGGCAATGCGCATGCCTCCTGAGATCATTATGCTACCTCCTCCGAACTTTCGGTATTCATGGTCATAAAATTTATTGCTGAATCGAAAACTGAGGTGCCATACCCGATGCTGTCTTTTATTAGATATTATCAGATGCTTGTCAGGAGATGGAGTGCTATGAATGTCATACCGGCATCCGCCCTTAACATAGCTTTTTCTCTCTACTCGACCTCGACCATGAAGCGAGTTAGAATAACTTTGCCCCGGTGCATCACCTGGCCGAAGATTCCGTACACTCCCCTGACAGGGAAGACCGTGTGCACCTCGATCACAGGGCCGAACTTCGCAGCTATACCACCATGATGCATCATCATGTGATGCATTTCTTGTTCAGTGGCCTTCATCCCCGGCAACATGCCATGCTCATGCATGAATTGCCTGAGATCAGTCGAGATTATCGCCACGTGCATCTCAGCAGCTATATATGGCTCAAGGTCACCTACAGGCTTCCCGTTCTCTGTGAAATTATAGGTAAGCGTCACTTCTTTGCCTGTTGCAATCCTGGCGGGTTTTGCTGATAAAGTCACTTCATAGTCACCGAACTTCTTCTTTCCGGAGAAGTCCGCAGCCGGCATGCCCATCCCGGGTTCTCCGGCAACGTCGATGTCAAAGTGCTTTGAAATCAGCTCATCCTTGACTGCAAGATCAACTCCTATCAGATAACGGCCGGGCTTTGGAAAGGTGTAATGAACGGGGTACTCACCGGTCTTTTCCATCTCAGGTGTAATCGGCCCGAAATCCTCCGGATGTATGTGTGAAAACACCGTAAAATCCTGACTTGCGATGATCACATGAAGCGACCGGTCGTGAGTGGGTGTAATTTCCTGTACAGGGTTTCCCTCAGCATCCTTGATAACCAGGGTGATAGTCTCAGGATTCCCTGGTTTGATGCTTGCCGGTTCGGTTTTTATCTCGACAGCCACTTTTCCGGCCTTCATATCCGGCATCTCCATGCCTTGCATAAAGTGATCGTGGTGTTCGTAGTCCGGCATCTCCGCTGCTTCTGCACTGACACGGACCTGAACGGCGAAAAAGAACGCGAAAAAGACCATAAGAAAGCCTGAAGCATTATTGAACAGTATACGCTTCATAATCGTCTCCTCCCTTTCAGAATGCAGCGGGCTGGGGTTCCTCCTTAACCAGTAAAACTGAACACGGCATCTTGCGAATAATCTCTTCATTGCTCCGGCCAAAAAGAAAATGTTCCAGCCGCCATTCTTCGTGGGCAAGCATGATCACGAGATCTATGTCGTTATCTCTGATTGCAGCAAAAATCTCCTCTGTAGGATTCCCCTCTTTAATTATTTCTTTTACAGCCAGGCCCTTACCCTTCTCGGCAATTATAACAGCGTCGAGATTCTCTTTCGACTTCTTGATCTCCTTTTTGTAATCTTCCTCCAGGGACGGTTTCGGCAGGTTCCACGTCCCATAAGTCAAAGGGTCATGAATAACATGGATCACATAAAGTTCGGCCCCGTAGCTCCGGGCCAGAGAAATTCCGTAATGGACCGCTCTCTGACAGTACTTTGTCATTCTGCTTACAACAAGGATGCGTTTGATATCGTGCATAACTCTTCCTCCTTACTGTAAATTCCACAAGTTGTTTGTGCATAGGGGATTGAATTGGTCATTAATTTTATATATAGATGATTTTTTTCTTTTAGTCAACCAGTTATGTCAAGGCACTGAATCCTTGCGCAGTCGGCGCGCATTTGCGTTTAAAGCCGTGTAATTGGCCGCCTATAATGAACAATTTAATTTGTGTGCAGATCCCTGATCGCAATGAACTGTTTCACTGCATCTATTTATTGCTGTAATACTGCTTCATTTGTAAGTTCACAACCTTATTTAAAGTATCTAGTTGTTTATAAAAGCAATACCAGGATCGCGCAGTGGGAAACGTTAGCCGGGTGCCGCCTCCGGCTGCCTTCATTATGCGCAGCATATTATTGCACCTAATATCATCGTATTGTTATTAATCTATTTTATCACTAAGTTACGATCTGGCATCCGAATTGCTTTTATGTTTATAAATTCGATCGCAAATAGGCTGTCATGAAAACAATAGTGAAAATAATTGACGATTTAATGGTTTCAATCACATTTGCAGAGCCTGGGGAGTATAAGACTGCTATTGCGATGGTTGGAAACGGAGAAACAGCGGACGTGAATGTGTCATCTGATACTGAAACCGCGAAAGTTATTTGCTGAGAAAATTCATGCAACTCAGGATACCCGTGATACGCAGTATCCACTTTCACTCTACAGCCCTGTAGCCTTCGTCAAAACACCTCAGGAAACTTTTCCTCGCAATCAACCAGCAAGGACGTTTCCTATTTGTAGTTCATTCCTCTTTTTTCATTATCTTGCGAGCGGTGTCGAAAACTCCTTCTTCAGCAAAGGTGATGGCGGTCATCGCCCTCTCGATCTTTTCGGCGTATGCTTCCTTGATCTTGATCATCAGGAGGTCAATATCGGCCGGTTTACTGAGGAAATCGAAGCCTCCGAGCCTCCTGGCTTCCTCTTCGTCTTTCTCGGTGCCGTGACCGGTCAGGATGATGACCTGCATATTGGGATTTGTCTTTCTTACCTCGCGAAGCACATCCATGCCCTGGAGTCCGGGCATCTTCAGGTCGAGCACCAGGACATCGGGTTCGGCTTCCTTCACCCTCGAAAGACCCTGTTCACCGTCATACACGCAGCTGACATTGAGATCCCTCATTTTCAGCCGCTGGGCTAGTGTATTGACAAAGTCCACTTCGTCATCGACCAGCAGGACTTTTATGTTTTTATGTTTCTTCACAGGAACCTCCACAAAACGAGTTTTGCATCATTAATGTTCTATTGTAAAGCACCTTGCTTCAAAAAATAAACATAATACTTACATGACATACTACTGTAACACCGGAAAAAAAATCAATCCCGCGTTGCATCATGCACTACGACAGTTGCATCATGCACCATTGCGTTTTGGTCCGAGATATGTTTATATATAACCGTTAATCCTGGTTTGTCGAATGTCGAGTAGACGCCGTCCGCCTCGAAATCAGCTTTTGCGGAGGAATTCAGTATTACAGGCGATGCCGGCGAGAGAGGACTATGTCGAAGCTCCGTCAGTTTGCGGGAAAAATAAAGGAATGGATTGTCAGCTGTTGTAAGGTCTTTTACTTTCGCGATATTGCCGACGACCCCGCCTCGTTCTTAACGAAAGACAGGTACAAAAGCCTGAAGATCAAGATATTTCTGCTCAGCGGGATTCTAGCCGGTGTCCCGCTCATCATCGTCACAATCGCGAGTTACCTCTGGCTGCAAAGCAATGTAAAAGAAGACATCAACAACCAGGTGAAATGGCAGTTGGAGAGCACGTCACAATCCATCGGGTTCCTCCTCGAAGAGAAGCTCTCAGCCCTTCGGTTCCTTTCGGCAACCTATACCTACGACCAGGTGACCAATAAGAAAGTGCTTTATTCCTTGTTCGTCAATTTCAAGAACGAATTCGGCGAGCTCGTCGACCTCGGGATAATCGATGCAAAAGGTATCCAGCGCTCATACGCCGGCCCTTACCAGCTCGAGGGGAAAGACTATTCAGGCCAGGACTGGTTCAATGAGGCTACAGTGCGGGGGGTTTCCGTCAGCGAGGTCTTCATGGGATACCGTAAGATTCCTCATTTCGCTATAGCAGTCAGGAGAGAGATCCCCGGAAAAAACACATTCTGGATTCTCAGGGCCGTGATCGACATGGAAACGCTGCAGAGGTATTTGTCTACAATCAATCTCAAGCAGGACGACGATGCGTTTATCATCACTCGCGAGGGGACCCTGCAAACCCCTTCCCGGTCCCATGGCCGCGTGCTTGAAAAGGTCATTCTCCCCATACCCATACCCCAACAAGGGGTTTCCATTACCGAAATGATGATGGACGATCAGAGCCGCTTCATCCTCGGCTATGCCCCGATAAGGAACTCCCCATGGTTCCTGGGCGCCATCATAAAGTCGACGGCATATTCGAAGCTCTTCGGAATCTTCCGGAGCGGTCTCGCGGTGTTTTATCTCGTCGGGCTGCTCATCGCTATAGGCATCATCGTCAACCTGCGCATATCCTTCACCATCGTGAACTGGATCAGGGAGGCGGAACAAAAGAGGGAGGAAGCGATCGTCGAGACAGAGCACACGGGGAAGCTCGCGTCAATCGGGAGGCTTGCAGCCGGCGTTGCGCATGAGATCAACAACCCCCTCGCGATCATCAATGAGAAAGCAGGCCTTATGAAAGACATCCTCCAGATGTCCGGCGACTTTCCCAACAAGGATAATTTCCTCGCGCAGATAAAGGCGATTTCCGACAGTCTGAACCGCTGCAGAACGATCACCCATCGCCTCCTGGGGTTTGCCAGGAGGATGGACGTTACCCCGATAGAAACGGATATCAATGAAACGATCACGGAGGTCCTGGGGTTTGTCGAGCGGGAGATGTTATATAGAAATATCCGCCTTGAAATGAACCTCGGAGATAAGATTCCTCTCGTGCTGAGCGATAAGGGACAGCTCCAGCAGGTATTTCTGAATATTATCAACAATGCAATTGACGCCGTTAATGACGGAGGGCTGATTTCCATAGGAACCGAGCTTAAGGACCAGGATACCGTACGCGTAACCATCAAGGATGATGGCGCCGGTATCCCCAGGGAAGCACTGAAGCATATATTCGAGCCCTTCTACACGACAAAAGAGAAAGGAAAAGGTACGGGTCTGGGACTCTCCATATCCTACGGCATCGTAACCAGGCTCGGCGGGACGATTGCGGTCGAGACCGAGACGGGGAAGGGAACGTCTTTTTCAATAGAGATACCAGTCAACAAGAAGATCGCGTAAACGGAGGTTATATGTTGCAGACAAAGGTGCTTATTGTTGATGATGAAATGGAATTTGCGTCAACGCTTGCGGAACGTCTGCAAATAAGGGGATACAATGCAAAGTCGGTCTATTGCGCTGAGGATGCCATTGCCCTTTCGAGGAACGACCCTCCGGATGTCATGCTCCTCGACTTGAGGATGCCGGGTATGAACGGGATCCACGTGCTCAAAACAATCAAGCAATTCAACCCATCCATCCAGGTCATTATGCTGACCGGGCTCGGAGCCTCCCAGGAAAGCGCCGAAGGGATGGAGATCGGGGCGTTCGACTGCATCATGAAGCCCGTGGATATCGAGAAACTTGTTGTGATGATCGACGAAGCGAAGAACAAGAAATCAGAAAAGGGGGTATAATGGGCGACAGCGGTCCGGCTGACATGATGGAGTTGCGGTTCAGGTTCATCGGGAGGATCATTGCAGGATTCACTCATGAATTAAAAAATCATCTTGCAATCATCAAGGAGTCGGGAGGCTTGCAGCAGGACTTGCTCTCGATGAGCAAGAAGGTCGATAGTGCCGAACTTCACAAGTTCCTCCGGTCAGTCGACTCCCAGATCGAGAGGGGTCTTCAGTTGATCGCCTTCCTTAACCGGTTTGCCCACAGGATGGACTGCGAATGCTCTTCCTTTAGTGTGAATGAGGCTGCAGAGGAGCTTGTCGCCTTGATGGCGAGACATGCTTACCAGAAAAGGATCGAGTTCACGAAGGATTTCGGACCGGGCATACCCCCCATTCACAACAACCCGTCCATGCTTCAGTTGCTCATCTTCTTCATTATTGAAGAAATGATGGATTGTTTTGAAAAAGGCGGCACTATTACCGTGAGGACCTCATCTGAGAAGGATACAATAAGAATTGCGATAGTCCCGAACGGAAACATGAAGGAGTTGACGGGAAAAGAAGATTATAACAGGGTCGAAGCGGTCAATAAAATATGCAGGGAACTGTTAGGGACCGTTGAACAAAAGGGTGCAAATGGCGAAGCGGTGATTATTCTCACTCGCAGTGCCGCCACTTAGAAGAAAAGAATGAGAGCTTTTAAGCTAAACCAATCGCTGTTTTAGTATGGCATATAACGATGATTAAAGGAGGTTGACATGAGGATTTTGGCGGTCTATGACGGCACATTGAATTCGAAGGACGTTGTGAGGTATGGATTGTTCAGGGCAAAGACGACGGGCGGCGAGCTTCACGTCATACATGTTCTCGACAGCGCCCTTATTACGGAGTATGCGGGGTTCAACGCCGAGGAAACAGCAAGACGTGAGCTTTCCTATTACCTGAGCGATGCGGAGAAGATCATTGCCGAGGTGGGGAAAGGGATAAGAGTGAGCTTCACCACCATGGATGGCATCCCCGTGGATGAGTTCGTCAGGTACGCAAAGGAAAATAAGATCGAGATGATCCTTATTCCCGAAAAGTATGCAGAAATCGGCAGGCACGCTCCGTGCCCGGTCTCCATCGTCCCAAGCGATTTCTCCACTTTCAAGATTCTTCTTGTGGATGATGAGGTCGAATTTGTTAACTCTCTTGCAAAGAGGTTAAACCTGAGGAATCTCAAGACAGATGTTGCTACGAGCGGAGAGGAGACGATTGCCTTTGTGAACAGGGAAAAGCCCGACATCATGATCCTGGATTTGAGAATGCCCGGGATGGACGGGATCGAGGTGCTGAGGAGGGTAAAACAATCTTCCCCTGCCATGCAGGTCATAATGCTCTCCGGAAGGGAGACCAAGGGTGACAGGGAGGAAGCGGCAAAGCTGGGCGCCTTTGATTTCGTCAGCAAGCCTGCCGACATCGATATGCTGGCCGGGAAGATCAAGGAGGCGTACTGGACGAAAATCGAGAAACCGCAGCAGATCTCTGCCCTGTAAATACAGGCAGCCATCTTGCTTTAAACGAAAGCGCGTTCCTTGTTCATTTGTGAGGACAAGGAACGCGCTTTTATTGTGAGCGCGGAAGGCGGGTATTTCACAGCTTATCATATTTCTTCGCCGATCCCTTTGATTTCCCTACGGGATACTTTTCCTCGTTTTTTCTGATCTTTTTCTCCATCTCCTCAAGCAGATCGATACCGAGGTCGTGAGAGAGAATTACAATGTAAATGGCTATATCAGCAATTTCCTCTCTGACACGGGACAATCCGCCTTCAGCCAGATAGCGCCTTGCCTCCGCGTCATTTTTCCACTGGAATTCCTCCAGCAATTCGGCAGCTTCCAGCACGACCGAGATTGCGAGATCCTTGGGCTTGTGGAACTGTTCCCAGTCCCTCTTCCTGCGGAAGTCGAGGAGCTTCTCAAGTATGGCATGCAGACGATCACTCATTGGGTGGCTCACAACTTCATCACAAGTGTATATAATGCGGGATACGCATCCTTTGCCATGGCCGCCTCTTCTTTCAGCATCCTTAAAGCCTCCGGCACGTGCTTCAAAAAAAACTTTTTGCCTTTCATCGAAGAAAGGAATCCGTATGCTCCGAGCGCCTGCATGTGACGCTGCAGACGGCACGGAAGCAAGCTCTCATAAAACTGATCAGGTTCGAACCATTTGCCTGCCGCCGCGCTCATACTTTCCACATAGTGCGCCAGAAGACGGGCTCTGACTGCGTCGTCAAGGCGATAGTATGGGTCCCAGAGGAGCGAGGCCGCATCATAAGCAGGGGGGGCCATCCGCGCGCCCTGATAATCAATAATGCGGGGCGTCTCCGGCTGCCCGATCATAACATTTTGTGACTGAAAGTCGCGATGAATGATTGTCCTGGGAAAGCTGCCGACTTTCAAAGCCAGGCGATTGAATTCATCCTCCAGTGCCTGAAAATTATCGGGCGCAATCCCTCTTACCCCCTTGACGAACCTTTCAATAAAATATGAAGTCTCCCAGCGCAGGTGGTTATAATCAAATATCCGGTTTGCAAGGAGAGGGCATTCGGCTGCGTGACCGGTTACAGTAATATGGAGAGTTACCGCTATATCAAGTGTCTCCCTGTACAACCTTTCCACCTGCCCGGCAGGGCGAGGGCATTTCAACCAGCTATACAGCGAGACATCTCCAAGGTCTTCGAAAATAGCGCTCATCCTTTCAGGCCCTGCGCTGATAAGTTCAGGCACAGGGAGCCCGAATCTTCTGAAAAAAAGTGTGTATTCGATATGCCGCTCAAAATCCGCGTCCCCCTCCGCACACTGCATCAGCACCGACGTCGTTCCACCCTTTTCAATTCTGAAATATTTTCTGTCGGAACCGCCGACGCCGATGAGCGTTGCGGTCCGGCCTGACGGCAGCATTGTTTTACATTCGCCTAAGGAGAATGCAAAATCCGGCCCTATAATACAGTTTTCGTAAGCGCCCCGGCCGGGCATGCTTCCCGGCAGCACAATACAATTCCTGAGCGAGACGCCTTCCGCGATACTGCAACCTCTTTCCACTGCGGTATAAGCATTGAGGCGGGCCCCTGCACAGCCCGTCGCTTCAGGATGAAAATACACTGTTTCGCCGTCAGCTTTTAAGGCGTCAAAGACAGCGGAAGCGTAGGCAGCAGGTGTTCCTATGTCAGCCCAGTATGAACCGGTTACGTCCAACGTGCCGATCAAAGAGCCGGAGGCTGCTGCATTCAGCCACGCATCGACAACACTTGATTTGCCTTCGGGAAGAAATGCGAGGAACTCCCTGCTATACACTGCAATGCCCGTATAGGCTGTCAGGCGTTCTTTTCCGGGATTGAACGGCGTTCCCTTTCCCGCCACTCCTCTCAGATTGCCGTCGCCGTCCACAGCAACCGTGTTGAAACGGCTGCAATCATGAACAGCGAGCGTCACCATATTACCCGAGGTGTTGTGGTGCGCAACCAGCTTTGATAAATCAATATCGGACATTATATCGGCATTATGAACTAGAAATGACCCGGTGCCCGACAGGAACGATTCAGCGTTCTTCAGGGCGCCCCCGGTATCCAGCACAGGGTCCTCCGGAAAAAACAACACGCGGGTTTTATATGGTGATTTTTCGACCCAGTCCGTGATCGCCTCTTTTTTATGGTGCAGATTGATGCCTATTTGATGTGCCTGAGGCCCCGAGAGTTTTTCCAGTATGTGTTCCAGCACCGGTTTGCCCAGCACGGGAAGCATTGTCTTTGGCAGGCAGTCCGTAATCGGCCTCATCCGCTCGCCGAGGCCGGCAGCAGGGACAAAACAATTTATTCCTTCATCCATAAAGCAAAAATTCTCTCCGCACATTCCGCCCGAAAGTGCGGCACTGTTCCCCCCACCACTCCTCCATCAGATCAGGACTTTCCCCATTTTCTATCCCGGCCCTGATTCTTTCACTCCCCGCTAAAATATCGACAGGCATTTTCTCCGTCTCATACTCATACGGAGGCAGCTTCCATAAGAAATCCTCAGGGTAGAGGTCATGTATCGCCTTCATAACGGCGACCCCTGTCTTAAAGGGCTTGAACTGCGCCCTCCCCGTAATATGAAGCTGCGCCCCCCCGCAGACCGCGCCCGCATGTTTTTGAAATGCAGGCTGAAAGTACATCGGCCTGAAAAATACGCCGCGGAGTTTGTACGTATCCAGTTCTTTTACAAGTCTGTCGGGCTGGACGTAGGGGGCCCCGAAAATCTCGAAAGGGCGGGTCGTGCCGCGTCCTTCACTGATCATGGTCCCTTCCAAAAGACACATGCCGGGGTAAGCAGTTGCACTATCAATTGTCGGCATGTTGGGAGAAGGCAAAACCCAGGGCAGTCCAGTTTCATTAAACCACATCTTTCGCTGCCAACCCTGCATTGGAATAAGATATAATGCAAGCCCCGGATAAAATGATTGTTTGAAATAAGAAGCAATTTCCCCCATGCTCATACCGTGGCGCACAGGGAGCGGACGTTGTCCGACAAACGATGAATAGCTCATATCCAGCACCGGACCCTCCATTGCAATGCCCCCTAGGGGATTAGGCCTGTCAAGGACCACCAACGGTTTGCCGGCCTCAAGACATGCCTGCATGCAGAGTTCCATGGTCCAGATAAAAGTATAATAGCGCGAACCGACATCCTGCAAATCAATGACCATTATGTCGATGCCCTTCATCATCGCAGGCACGGGTTTTCTCGTGCAGCCGTAAAGACTGAAAACAGGCAATCCGCTGCGCTCGTCCCTGAACCCTTCCCACTCGATCATGTTGTCCTGTGTCTCACCGCGGATGCCGTGCTGCGGGCCGAAAAGCGCCCTCAGTCTGATCTTGCGCGATTGCACAAAGATGTCCGAAGCATGCTCCAGTTTTCTGTTGACCGAGGCAGGATGTACGACTAGTCCTGCATCAGCGCCCTTTAATTCCTTCGGCCACCTCTTTTCAAAGGTGTCAAGACCTGTAAGCACAGGCATAACGCGGACTCTCCTTATCACCAATAATGCGAATAATATTATACCTTAATCAGGCTTAGCCTTTACCCGCCTTTTTTATGGGCGAATCGCGACGGGCCGAGCACATATTTGATGTGCGCATCGATTATGTCTCTCAGCTCTTCCACAAGGGGTGCGGGCGCATTGACCCTGCCGATTGCCGAGGGGTTCCATTTAAGAAGACTCTCATAAAATTTTAAAGAGCCCCGCGACAGGGGCATTGAATCGCCTCCGCCCTTAATGCATCGGCTGCACATTACCGCCCCTTGTGCGATATAAAAATGATGACGTTCGGCCTTCGAATTCTCAAAATCCCCCGCGGATGTCTTAGTACCGCATTTCCCGCATGCGGACAGTCCCGGCAAATAGCCCGCAGCCTGCAGGAATCTCATCTTATAAAAAAGATGAAACAGTTTGGTGGCCCCATCGGTATGAGATTCCAACGTTGTCATCATGTTCAGGAGCAGCTTGAAGATATCCGGCGCCGGCTCCCTTTCCGGGAGAAAATTCAGGCACAGTTCCAATATTTCCGATATATCAAGCAGGCAGTTGAAATCGCAGCGCAGCGAATGAAAGGGCCTGATGATATCGGATTGAGTCAGCCGCGGGAGACCGGCATCCTCCTTGCCGAAAAAAGAGATACTGGCATAGGTAAGGGGTTCAAGGCTGCTGCCGAATCTGGACCTGATTTTTCGCGGGCTCTTTGCGAAGGCCTTTAATAATCCATAATGCGGCGTCAGATACGTGACAATGAGGTCGGCTTCTCCGAAAACAGCATTTTTGATAACAATGCCATACGTTCGCTTTAACATTACATAATGTTGCCGAAGTCCTCAGGTTTCAAATTCTTGAGCCATTCCTCAAGCTCATCAGCCCTTCGCACCTCGAGTACATGCTCCTCCACGAAAATAGGGGCCTGTACCCTCAACGCAACAGCGACTGCATCAGAGGGTCGTGAATCAATGGATATCTCTTTTTTACCGTCGTCTGCATAAATCAGAGCATAATAGGTGTTATCGACAATTTCAGATATAACAATCCTTGTCACCCTGGCATTCAACCCGTCAAAGACATTTTTGACCAGGTCATGTGTTAGCGGGCGCGGAGTAATGACTTTACCGAGGGCAAGGGCTATTGCATCGGCTTCAGGCTTCCCGATCCAGATCGGGAGCGTTTCATTGCCGTCCACCTGCTGGAGGAGTAGAATATACATGCCGCTCCGCGGATCAAAAAGGAGACCCTCAACCTTCATCTGAATAAACATTATTTAAACCCCAATTCACTTAAAAACCGACTATCACTTCGCCAATCTTTCTTGATCTTGACCCATAATTCCAGAAAAACTTTTGCTCCAAGCAACTGCTCAATTTCGATGCGTGCAGCAGTGCCTATTGCCTTTAACCGCGCTCCGTCTTTTCCTATTATTATACCCTTTTGTCCTTTTCTTTCAACATAAATATTTACAGCGATAAAAACTACGCCGTCTTTCCGCTCAGACCACTGGACAACTTCTGTAGCCGCTGAATGAGGTATCTCTTCCTCGGTCTGCTGCATAACTTTTTCCCGGACTCTCTCAGCGGCCATAAATCGTTCAATCTGATCGGTCATGATGTCATCAGGATAGTATTTAGGGCCCTCAGGGAGATACTGCACTATATTATCAAGAAGAAGATCTATGCCGTCGCCCTTCAGCGCCGAAACCGGGATTATTTCCCTGAATGGATAAAGCCCGCTGTAGGCATCGATAACAGGAAGCAACTGGGGCTTCTTTCTTGTATCGACCTTATTGATGACCAGGAAAACCGGCTTATGCAGGTCATCCAGCATTGCTACTATATGTTTGTCGCCGGGGCCCGGCAGTTCCGGCTCCACCATGAACAAAATGATGTCCACTTCAGCAGCAGCCTTGCGCGCCTCCGCAACGATAAGTTCTCCAAGCTTGTGCTTCGGCCTGTGAATGCCGGGGGTATCAATGAATATTATCTGGGCGTCATGGAGCGTCTTGATACCGACAAGCCGGTTACGCGTCGTCTGGGGCTTAGGAGTTACAATCGAAATTTTTTCTCCGAGAATGGTATTGAGGAGTGTCGATTTCCCGACATTCGGCCTCCCGGTGAGTGACACATATCCCGAGCGAAACTTTTCCATGGCTGGCAGATCCCCTATTTCAGGTTCGAAAATGTTTCCCTCATCCGCTCAAGGCCCTTTGTGATGTTATCCATCGATGTCGCATACGATATGCGGATATACTTGTCATCTCCGAAGGCTTCTCCATGAACAAGCGCTATGTTCGCCTCTTCCAACAGGCAAGTTGCCATGTCCAGCGAAGAGTTTATAAGCCTTTTGCCTATGATCCTGCCATAAAACTTCGATACATTCGGAAACGCATAAAAGGCGCCGTTGGGATTAAGGCAAGAGACGCCTTCAATGGCATTCAGGCCGTTGACGAGGACTTTTCTTCTCCTGTCGAATTCTGCACGCATAACGGATATAAAGTCCAGGGGCCCTGTCAGGGCCGCCACAGCCGCCTTCTGGGCTATAGAGTTGGGATTTGAGGTGGACTGGCTTTGTATGTTGGTCATCGCCTTGACAATGTCCTTTGGCCCTGCCGCATATCCTATCCTCCACCCTGTCATGGCGTGAGATTTTGAAAGGCCGTTGACAACGATAGTCCTCTTTTTGATCTCGCCGCTCAATGAGGCGATACTTATATGTCTTGTTCCGTCATATATCAGTTTCTCGTAGATCTCGTCGGAAATGACAAAAATATTCCTCTTGACCGCTATCTCGGCAAGGGCCTGGATCGCCTTCCGGTCATAGGCAGCCCCTGTCGGATTAGAAGGAGAATTCAGTATCAATGCCTTTGTCTTCCCTGTTATTTCAGCTTCAAAGGCTTCGGGACGCAGCATGAAATTATCTTCCTCATAAGTCTGGACAAAGACAGGGACAGCGTCGTTCAGCAGCGCCTGGTCAGGATAGGAGACCCAATAAGGGGCCGGAACAATAATTTCATCACCGGGATTAAACAACGCCTGCGCAATATTGTACAAGCTGTGTTTTGCCCCGCACGATACAACAACCTCGTCTTTTGCATACTCGAGCCCGTTGTCAGTATGGAGTTTTCCTATTATTGCCTCTTTAAGCTCATCAATACCGCCGACCGGCGTATATTTTGTAAAACCATCTCTTATCGCCTTGATAGCGGCTTCTTTTACATGCTCAGGCGTATCGAAATCAGGTTCTCCGACACCGAAATTGAGCACATCGATGCCCCCCGCCTTCATGGCCTTTGCCTTGGCGTCAATGGCCAGGGTCGGAGATGGTTTGATTCTTAGCGACCTCTCAGAAAGCATAAACGGAAACCTCCCTCAACATTCAAAATTTATTTTGTAAAATTATAACCTATTTCGCGATTTCAGTTCCTTTATTTTGTTGATAACACAACATACGGTTTTGTAAAAAGTTCATAGGCAAGGCGTGCAAATCCTGAGGAATGAGGCGTACTTTGTGTACGCCGCAGTGACGAAGGATGCAGCGCAACGCAGCATATGGACTTTTTACGAGACCGTCAGATATATATTCTTTTTGCCTTGCTGCCGATGGACAACATTACCTCGTAAGGGATAGTATTCGACCATCGTGCAAGATCTTCAGCACCTATGCGCTCTTCGCCCCGACCTCCCATAATAATGACCTCATCCATCTCGGACACATCTGCTATCTCCGTAACATCGACCATGGTGATGTCCATGCACACGCGTCCCACAACCGGGGCCTTCCTGCCCTTCACAAGCACTGCGGCATTATTGGAAAAGAGCCTGTTGAAACCGTCCGCATAACCTGCCGACATAACAGCGACCAGGCTCTCTCTTGCAGTAACAAATGTCCTCCCATAGCTGATGGAAGTACCGGGAGGCAGCTTCCGCAAAGCCAATATCCTGGCCTTCACGCTCATCGCTGGAACCAGTCCCCGGTCAACACCGTCGAGCGGTGAGCATCCGTAGAGCATTATCCCCGGCCTGACCGCATCATAGTGGGCTTCCGGAAGCGACATCACCGCCGCGCTGTTCGCCAAATGACACACAGGGATATGCAACCCGGCCGCAGACAGATTCTTCCTCAGCGTATCGAACACACTGATCTGGGAACGTGCAAAAGAGAGATATTTAAGGTCGGCATCGCAGAAATGGCTCATCATCCCTTCGATATTGATTCCCTGCAGCCGGGAAATCTCGATGATGACTTTTTCACACTCCGAAATGTCACAGCAGTTGTCAGGGACACATCTGAGGCCGAGCCTCCCCATGCCGCTGTCCACTTTGATATGCACTGTGATATGCCGCCCGCGTCTGACCGCCTCGCGCGACAGATCATATGCCGCTTTCAGCGTCCCGACAACAGGAGTAAGATTGTATTCAAAGGCTTCCTTGACGTCCGGATCAAAAAGCACGAGAATCGGAGCTGATATCCCGGCCTCTCTCAGTTGTATGGCCTCATTCATAAACGCAACCGCAAGATATTCGGCCCCATCTCCGACCAGCCTTTTGGAGACCTCGACAGCGCCGTGCCCGTAAGCATCGGCCTTGACCACAGCGATGACCGGCCTGCCCCCGGTCATTTGCCTGATCACCCCAAAATTATGGGACACCGCCTGTAAATCTATCTCAGCAACAAGTCCTCTTTCCATATTCTTTTATTGATTGCCTCATAATCTTCCACAGTATTGATATTTACAAATGATCTGCCCTCAGGGTCTATTTCCCGTATATCAGGTTCGTCGATGAAATAAGTCCTCACGTCGCGCAAAAACCGGACCATCGACGTTTTCTCATGCATAACAGCATCCTCCAGAACAGGCAGAAGCGTTTGTGAATATATGCCCGACAAAGGCTGAGGTTTGTTGTTGAAAACAGGCACAACCGCGTCGCAGGGCCCATATTCTCCGCAGTAACGCAGCCGTCTTTGACGAATGAATGTGATGACCTCTCTGTTCAGAAAAGGCATATCGCAGGCCACAACAAAAACACCCGGCCCCTTTGCATTAATCAGCGCAGAATAAATTCCTGACATTGGCCCTCTGGAGGCCAACACATCGCCGACAAGCGTCGCTCCGAAATGCCCGGCAAGTTCAAAGTACGGTCCGGGGTCATTGGTGCTGATGAATACTTCCCTGAATAATTCCTTAAGCAGTCGAAGATTCCCTGCAATAATAGGTGTGCCTTCGATGTTTATGAAGCTTTTTAATTCCGGAAATCTCCGGTTCCTGCCCCCGGCGAGAACAACCGCGGCAGAGACCTCTTCACACTCGCTCATTTTACAACTACCCCGGCATACCCGACGACATGATCGTAATCGCCGCTAGCCTCAGCCGACGTCGCGTATTTCACAAGTCGGGCCTCCAGTGCGCCCAAGGCCTTTGCCGCATAAAGCATTATCGTCGCTGGAATAAAGCCGCACATGGAAATATTCCGGTCCGTCACAATGGTATAAAGCCCTTCGGGGTTCAGATCAAGCATTTCACGGAGGGCAAGGTCATCGAGTGTCCTGGCAAGCGCATCAGAGACATAATGACTCATGTCCGAACTTGCCACAATTACCACCTCGCGGCCCGAATTCCTGACAGCCCTCGCTATACCTTCTCCGATGCTCCGGCAGTCTTTCAGCGAGGCGTTCATTACAGTAACAGGCACTATCCCGACGCTGTCCGAAAAATAGGAGATAAACGGCAACTGGACCTCAAGGGAATGCTCGAACTGGTGTGCCTGCGTGTCCCTGGACATGTCAGGGACCTCTGCCGCAATAGCTCCGGCCAGTTCCTCATCAATAGGCAGTATCCCGGTGGGAATCTCCCATTCCCCCGATGCCATCAGAGAGAGGCGTGGACCGAGCCCGGTATGATTAGGCCCCAGGAGGATAAAAGTCTCGGGGAAGCTTATCGACGAATAGACTGCGCCGGCCACATAACCGGAATACATAAGACCGGCATGGGGCGAGAGAATGCCGATCGCTTTCTCCCTGACTGCGTCCCTGCTGACATACTGCTCAACCTGGCTCTTCAAGCGTGTTGCCGTACCATAATAAAACTGTCCTGCTACAGCGGGAGGTCTCCTCATCAGTACACCTCTTCTTCAGCCTCGTATGATACGCCGGAGTAATCTACAAACTTGGTGCAATTAGACAGAAAAGTAAGATTAATCACACCGGTGGGCCCGTTTCTCTGCTTGGCGATATCGATTTTAATAACATTCCTGACCGCAGGGTTATCCTTGGCCTGCTCGCCGTCCCTGTAGATAAATATGATGACATCGGCATCCTGTTCGATAGCGCCCGATTCCCGTATGTCGGCCAACGTCGGTTTGTTCCCGCTCCGCTGCTCCACAGCCCTGTTGAGCTGACTCAAGGCGACCACCGGTATTTTCAGTTCTTTGGCAAGGGCCTTCAATGAGCGGGATATTTCCGCTATCTCCTGCTCCCGGCGCTCCAGGTTTCCCCTGCTTCTCATCAGCTGAAGGTAATCGACTACTACAAGGCTCAGCCCGCGGTGCTCCATCTTGAGCCTCCTTGCCTTGGCCCTTATTTCAAGGACCGTAAGACCCGAAGAATCATCGATAAAAATGGGGGCTTCGGAAAGCCTGCCTGCCGCGCTTGTGAGTTTCGGCCAATCCTGCCTGTTGATAAACCCTTTCCTCACGTTCGAGGAATCGACCATGCTTTCTGAGCAGAGCATTCTCATCACTAACTGTTCCTTGGACATTTCCAGGCTGAATACTGCAACGGTTTCCTTCATTTCGATGCCCACATGCTGGGCAATATTAAGCGCAAACGCGGTCTTGCCCATGCCGGGTCTCCCCCCGATGATGATCAGTTCGCCCGGCTGAAAGCCCGCGGTCAGCTCATCGAGGTCTTTGAAACCGGTAGGCACTCCGGTAATCGCCTCTTTTTTGTCATAAAGGTGCTCGATCAATTTAAAGGTGTCTTTAACCACGTCCTTCATGCTGGCGAAAGAGGTTTTGGTCCTCTTGTCAGCTATATCGAATATGACTTTTTCCGCGTAGTCAACCATCTCGTCCGCCTCAAGATCATCCTCATATACCTTTGTGTTGATATGCGTAGCAGTCTGTATCAGGGACCTGAGCAGCGACTTCTCACGGACTATTTTCGCATGAAAACGTATGTTTGCAGATGTGGGGATACTGTCGGCCAGGGTTGACAGGTACGCAATGCCCCCTACGGCATCGAGTTCATCAGTCTTTCTCAGGTGATCGGTGAGCGTAATAATGTCGATGGGATCGTTCTTGTTGAAAAGATCGAGCATTGAGTTATACAAGCGCCTGTGAGATTCTCTGTAGAAATCCTCGGGTGCCAGCATTTCGAGGGCCTTGGGCAGGGCCTCGTTGTCAAAGATTATCGCACCGAGAACAGACTGCTCTGCCTCGATGTTCTGGGGAGGCAATTTATCTATGCTTACTCCGGAATCCTTCACTTTTCACCGTTCATTGTTCACCATTCACTGTCTGCCGTTAACGGCGAACGGTCAACGGTGAACCTGTCTTATTCACTGACCACCTGGACCGTAAACTGGGCGGAGACTTCAGGATGGACTTTAACACCCACCGTATAACTTCCCAGTCTCTTGATCGGCTCTTCGAGGACAATCTTTTTCCGGTCGACATCCAATCCTTCCTTCTTGAGCGCTTCAGCTATATCCATGGCAGTAACAGAGCCGAAAAGCTTCTCTTCCTCCCCGACCTTCGCTTTAATTGTAAGCGTAACAGCCGACAGTTTTGAAGCCACTTCCTCGGCGCCCGATTTCGCCTTCTTCACCACTTCCTGTATCTTTCTCTTCTCATGTTCCAGGGCCTTGATATTTTTGGGATTAGCTTCCAAAGCCAGCCCTCTCGGTATCAGAAAATTGCGCGCATATCCATCCTTGACGGTCAGCATTTCTCCTATGTGACCAACGTCTTTAACATCTTCCTTAAGAATAACCTTCATACCAAGAATCTCCTTTCACTGTCAAATTTGACGGTTTCGTATGGTTTTTTATGTCTTTAATAGTATAAACGATCACAAATGAAAATAGGAAATCAGTAGTTGATGCCGGGCGGGAGTCGAGATCGCTGAGCTTTTAAAAAGCACATCTCTGATTCATCACCTGACGTTGATCACGGATTTTATCGATTGACGGTAAAAAGAAACGCCGGGGCGGTAAAAAGCAGCGCAGCTAAAACTCCATATAGCCGGGGCAGCAGGTCATTGATATGTCCGCTCTTTTCGTGGTAATCTGCCGTTATGCCGAAAAAGCCAAGTCCCTTAAAAGCCTTAACTTTGAAAACCAAAATCACCTGCCTGGTGCTCCTGCTGTTTTTGTGCAGCATCTGGGTGCTGACGTTCTTTATCTCAAAGCGATTGGAACATGAAATGACAGTCCAGATAGAAGCACAGCAGTTCTCAATCGCATCGTACATCGCTGATAGTATTGAAGGCCAAGTCAGGTTGCGTATTAATTCGCTGACGGCAATTGCCAACATGATCACCCCGGAACTCCTGGCCAACCCCGGTAAACTAAGGGAGTTTCTGTATGTCAGGCCTTTGTTGGCAACCCTGTTTCAAACCGGGGTTGAGGTGATTTCCAGGGAAGGCATAGGAATTGCCGATTATCCTGTATTACAGGGGCGAGCAGGATCGTCACGTTCAGAACTCGAATATTTCAAAGAGGTGGTCGCTACCGGAAAACCGGTGGTGGGAAAGCCTTGGATCGGTCGATTTTCGAACAAACGCGTCATCTCTTTTGCCGTTCCTATTCTTAACCCATCAGGCAAATTTATCGCTGTGTTGGCAGGTTATACATTGCTGTCCGACCCGGCGCTGCTGGGTTCAATCGGAAACTTGGCATATAAAGACTTCTCCGACAGACTCACGTTGGTATCTCCCAAATATCGCATGATTGTTACGGGCACTGATCAGACAAGAATAATGACTCCGACACCGGAACCAGGGGTGAATCCTCTGCATGACAAATTCATGGCAGGCTTTGAAGGTTCAGGAATCTATGTCAACTCACGAGGAATCAGAATGCTTTCATCCGGTAAACAGATCCCGACGCCAGGCTGGTTTGTCCGATTGGGACTGCCGACAGAAATGGCATTTGCTCCGATTCATTCCATGCAGAACTGGATTTATTCCATGGCCTTAGGCCTATCAATAGTAAGTTCGGTACTTGTATTGCTGCTTATCAGGCAAGCAATGCGTCCACTCTATGTTGCAAACAGACTAATAAAGGATATTACTGAGGAACGTTTGCCGCCGCAGGATATACCTGTTACTCAATATGATGAGATCGGTCAGCTGCTCACCAGTTTCAATTTGCATCTTCGGTACCGCAAGCAGGTGGAAGCTGAAAGGGAACAGTTTTACAAATTCTTCCAAGCTTCTTCCGACCTGATGGTAATCGCCGATCCAAATGGGGCTTTTATGAAGACAAACCCTACCTGCACTGAAATCCTTGGATACTCCGAAACGGAGCTCGTAGCAAAGCCTTTCATAGAATTCATTCATCCTGAGGACAAGCAGTCAACCCTTGATGAAATGGCAAGACAACTGCAGAGGGGCTTTTCGCTGAACTTTGAGAACCGATATATATGCAAGGACGGTTCTGTCAAGTGGCTATCATGGCGTGCAACCTATGTTAAAGATGAAGGGATCACCTATGCCACAGCGCGTGATATCACCGAAATGAAGCTGACGGAGGAGGCGCTGCATAATAGCGAGGCATTTATAAAGAACATTCTTCAAACAGTAGATGAGGGATTTATTGTCGTTGACAGGGACTATAGAATACTGTCTGCCAACAGGGCGTATTGCAGTTCCGCAAATTTAAGTGCAGAGCAGGTTCTGGGACGGACGTGTCACGAAATCTCCCATCATCTGCAAATACCGTGCTTTGAGACCGGGGAAGAGTGTCCGGTCAGGCGGGCCTTCGAAACCGGTGATACTTGCATCGCTTCACATACTCATTTTCTTCATGGCGGCGACAAACGATATGTAGAGATAAAGGCGTTCCCTGTCAGGGACACAACAGGGAATGTGGTATCGGCCATCGAGACTATCAATGATATAACTGAGAGGACACTTCTGGAGGACCAACTCAGGCATGCACAAAAACTGGAGTCTTTAGGAACCCTTGCCGGCGGCGTTGCTCATGATTTCAACAACATATTGACTGCTATAATCGGATATGGCGGCATGATGGAAATGCGCATGGCGAAGGACGATCGAAACATTCCTTATATCAGAGAGATAATTGCTGCCGCGGATCGCGCAGCTCACTTAACCCAGGCGCTGCTAATTTTCAGCAGGAAGCAGATTGCCGAGATGAAGCAGGTAGGCATTAATGAGCTGATAGAAGGTATGAGGAAAATGATTCTGAGACTGATCGGCGAGGACATAGACACGAACATTTCTATTTCGGGCGGTAAACTGGTGGTCATGGGAGATTACGGGCAGTTGGAACAGGTCCTGATGAACTTAGCGACGAATGCCAGAGACGCCATGCCTGATGGCGGTTCGTTGAGCATTAGAACTGAAATGCATGAAATGGACAGCGAATTTATTGAGATTCACGGGTTTGGAAAACAGGGGAAGTATGCCCTGATTTCGGTCTCCGACACAGGAGAAGGGATGGATGAGACGACCCGCGAAAGAATCTTTGAGCCTTTTTTCACGACAAAAGGTGTTGGCAAAGGCACGGGGCTTGGGCTTTCAATCGTCTACGGCATAGTCAAGAAACATAATGGCTATATCAACTGCTACAGCGAACCCGGCAGTGGAACGACATTCAAGATATATTTGCCGGTTGTCAGGGAGGAATTGGTTGACGCGGAAGAGGCAGTTGACAGCCCAATAGAGGGCGGAAGCGAGACAATCCTGATAGCGGACGATGATGATAGCGTAAGGGGGTTAACCATAGAGTTGCTTGAAAGGTATGGCTACACGGTCATAGAGGCGCGGGACGGCGCTGAGGCAGTAGTCAAATTCCTTGATCATAAAGAAAAGGTTAATCTTGTGCTTCTGGACGTGATAATGCCTAAGAAAAGCGGGAGAGAGGCATTTGAGGAGATTAGAGACATACGGAGTGATGTAAAGATCCTTTTCATCAGCGGGTATACTGAAGATATCATTCAACGGAAGAGGATCATAGAGGATCAGTTACCGTTCCTCCAGAAGCCGGCGAAACCGAAAGAACTACTGGGTAAAATACGAGAGATTTTGGATGCGAAGAAGTAGGACTACAGTTTTCTGCCCTTGGTGATATGCCGGTGAAGTATACTCTAGGAAGCGTCTCTTCCAAGTAGAAACGTTGCCATTTGAGCATTCCGCCAAGAAGTCCGTACCGCGGACATTTGACCAGATGTGTTGAGTTCACATCCTAACCCTTATGCCACACTGAGCAATTCGTGTAGCAACCTAAGTTAAGCAAATTGCGACTGAATTGATGGATGATTAATCTACTCATTCTTATCAGGTAAAGCAGGGATATAGACATGAACAATCGTCCCTTCCTCAAGTTCAGATTCAACAACAATATGTCCTTTGTGAGCCTTTACTATGGAATAACAAAGGGCAAGGCCAAGGCCAACTCCGCTCCTATAATCCATCTGTTTTGTAGTAAAATACGGCTCAAAGACATTTGGGAGATTTTCTTTAGCTATGCCGACCCCGTGGTCTTTAACTAATATTTCTATATAGCGTCCTTCTTGCAGAGGCAGCAGGTCGTGGCGGCTGATAATTAAGTTCTTTGCCATGATATCAATAACCCCTCCGTTTGGCATGGCATCACTTGCATTTTCAACCAATTCTCGTATTACCTGGGAAATCTGTCTCTCGTCTATTTCGGCAGACCACAGATCATCCGGAATTGATAAATTGAACCTGTAGTTTGAATTTTTTGCTAATAGTCCTGATAAATCCTGTAATAATCGGAGAAGTGACAATGTCTTTTTTACTACTGTGACGCCTGATGCAAATTGATCCAGTTGATGAGTCAATTCTTTCGCTTTAACGCAAGCACTTTCTGCAACTGTCAGATACTCATGAGCCTGTTCGGAAGGTGGAACAAGTGCCTTGGATAGCGATATGTACCCTAAAATTGACGTCAACAGGTTGTTAAAATCATGAGTTATGCCTTTTGTAAGTATGGAGATCGATTCAAGTTTACTGTTCTTTAAGAGTTCCTCCTCCATTTTTTTCCGCTCGGTTATGTCCCTGCAAACAGTCAGAATCCTGTCGGTTTCCGAAGTCCGCAAGACAGTGGCATTTATTTCCAAGGGCGTAATTTTGCTTTCTTTGTCAACATAATCGATTTCCAAATTGCGGACAAAACCAAGTTCAAAGCACTTTCTGACCTCCTCGGCATTTCGTTCCAGATCATGTTTCGCAGTCCATTCCACGACATTCTTTCCAAGTATTTCTTCCAGCCCGAGGTGCCCGGTCATCCTCACATATTCCTGATTTGCGTCAATTACTCTGCCCTGGCTGTCAAGAATGACGTAGCCTGTGTTTGTCATTTCAATAAGTAATTTGTATTTCTCTTCGCTCTCAAGCACCATTTTTTTTGAGCGGCTATGTCCGCTTTCTGATTTCTCTAAATGTTTGATTTCTTTATGAAGCATTTTAAGTTTGTCGGGCAATTCTTCTTTTGTTTTATCGGTATCCGTCATGTTTAGCCTCTTACAACAAACTGTTTATTCCTAATAACAATTATATAATGAAAATATCCACATGGGTAATTCCGTGTGTAATTCCGTGGACACAATATTTAATTCTTAACAGAGAAAGGGAAGATAAGTAGTGTGTCCCCGGAATTCGGTTCAGGTCTTAACCAATTGCAACCACAGATAAAGGCTCTTGGTAGATATCCCAAGCCTTTTGCACGCTTCCCGTACACCGTACCCACGCTCAACTACCTGCTTGACCGCCTCAGCCTTGAACTCCTCCGTAAACCTCCGGTTCGACATAGACACCTCCTGGTATGCTTCCAATTATACCTTTAAATGTGTCTACCAAACCAGGGGAACTCCATTTATAGTATGATAAAGTATCATAATGCCCAGAGATAAGTTTGTTATACCGACGAATCTATTATGAAAGCTTTAAGAAGATATCTCAATAGTCAACGCCCTTCGTTGTTCGCGTTTCTGTCATTAGTTTGGGTCTTTCTCATCGGGGTTATTGATTACATGACGGGCGTACAGATTAGTTTATCTATATTTTATCTGATGCCCATTGCCTTTGCAGCCTGGTTTGTTGGGAAAAGAGTTGGTGTATCAATAGCCATTGCAAGCGTTGTAGCCTGGCTTTCCTGTGAGTTACTGTGGAACATCCCCTATTCAAACCCTTTTATCCCCTACTGGAATGCAGCGGTTAGACTGAGCGTTTTTATTATTATTGTTTTTCTTCTCTCGAAAATCAAAACGTTCAACCGAAATCTGGAAGAAAAGATACAAGAGAGGACTGCCGCTTTAATTGCGGAAGTTGACGAACGCAAACTGGCCGGGGAAAAAATTCTCAGTTATCAAAAAGACCTCCAAATGCTCATGCAAAGATTATCATTATTGGAAGAACAAAAAAGAAAAGAAATCTCCGAAGAACTGCACGATAACATCGGTCAAACCCTCGCTCTGTCAAAAATCAAACTCACATCGTTGCAACAATCGACTTCTTGTCCCGATATCTCCAGTGAATTGAAAGAGATAAGAGAATTGATTGAGCAGTCGATCCAATTTACAAGATCCTTATCTTTTGAGCTCAGTTCTCCTATCCTCCACAAATTGGGTTTTATAGCGGCCATAAAGTGGCTCTGTGAGCATTTTAAAGAAAAATATGGGATCACGATTGAATTCACTCACGATGATATTTTCAGGCAATTAGACGCTGATAAAAACGTTCTTCTTTTCAAAACGATACAGGAGCTGTTAATAAATATCGTCAAACATGCGAATACACATATGGCAAGAATCACTATGACAAGCGAAGGCAACAACCTGCGGATTGAGGTCAAAGACGAGGGGGTTGGCTTGGATACTTCGAATGGCGATTATAATAGAAAAGGAAGCCTTGGATTATTTATCATAAAGGAGCGAATAAATTATCTCGGAGGTACGTTTGAGATAGCCTCTGAACCCAAATGCGGAACCCGGTGCACCATAGTTGTTCCTTATAAAAGAGAGATGGTATGAATGTAAACATTCTCATTGCCGATGACCACAGGATTATGCGCGAGGGCCTTCGCGCACTGCTTGAAAAGCAAAATGACTTTGAAGTTATTGCCGAGGCAGGTGACGGAAGGACGGCTGTCAGGCTTTCCCGGGAACTCTCTCCGGATATCGTGATTATGGATATAAGCATGCCGGAATTAAACGGAATAGAAGCAACCAGAATGATCATAACGAAGAATCCTCACACAAAGGTCATTGCGCTGTCAATGCTTTCCAGCAATAATTTTGCAATCGAAATGTTCAAAGCAGGATGCTCAGCCTATATCCTCAAGGATTGCGCTTGGGAAGAGCTGGTTTATGCCATTCATACGGTTTTAAATGGTCAAATCTATTTAAGCCCCGTTATGGCAACCTCTTTCATGAAAGACTTTCTCCAGAAATCCGGGAAGGAAACTCCGCTCTCGGCCTTTTCGATCCTTACAAACAGAGAGCGCGAAGTTTTGCAGCTTTTTGCCGAAGGTAAATCTACAAAGGAGATTGCAGCCCTTCTGCAGGTAAGCCCGAAGACCATTGAGACACAACGGCAGAGTATCTTCAGCAAGCTTAATATCAAAAGCGTGGCCGAACTTACCCGATATGCTATAAGAGAGGGACTAATCTCACCGTAATCCCTGTCGCACGACGTTTTTGCCTTTCCTCTATATCTTCGACCCATTTCGCACCCATAATTTATCCGGATCAGGAATTTTCTGATTTCATGCTTCTATATTCCTGATTGATAAACCCCTCAGGAATAGGTTTTACTTTGAATATTCTTCGTGCCCCGTGATCATGCCGCGGGAGCCGTGCATCATCTGGATAGTGAAGCAGTGATCAGCACTGTCGAGGGGAGGAGGAGGAACATGGAGAGGAAGAATATCGCAGAGTTCGGAAGGATATTACTTCATGTCCTTATAACGGGCAGTGTCGTGTATGGAGTTGATGATGCTGCTTTGAAAAAGAGGAGCATAACGATATTTCACCATTAGTAGAGAATTCTCCATACATAGGACTTTTTGTATTGCTCCTGCTGGGAGGAGGTATTTATAAATATGGAGAAATTTTGTGATAGTGATTTATACATTTCGATTTTTATAGTTGGCATCGTATTGACCGCGTTTGCTGCAGTTGCGTTATTCATAAATCTTCCTCATACCAAAGGAACCAGATGGGAGTTATATGAAGCAAGCGACAAAGCCGCCGTTTATTATGATACGCGTTCAATCAGGCCGCTTTCATCTAATCGTAAGTTAGTGAGGATTAAGGTTGTTTATACACCGGATGGGGTTCGGGATAATGTTGCAAAAATGGGTGAAACATATGCAGGCATTAAGGAAACTAGAAAATTATATGAAGTAAACTGCAAAGAGAGAAAAGTTTCCCTTCAGGGAACAGCATCTAATGCTGAAATAGAAATACCGACGATTCAGGTAAGAGGCGAGGATTTATTCAAATCCATTTGCGACTAATTCCCGGCATAGACAGCGGCAAGGAAATCAATTGTTAATAATTCAGAATGATAGCTGCTTCAGAATTGAGGTTTTTCTGATATATCAGATGTCATATAAAAGCATTTACAGACAAGTCCTAACGCCTTCCAGATAAACAAGGGGGAATAAGTGCCTATACCTTTTATAAAATCGATGCTCAAAAAGTCAGAGAACATGCGGTGCTGCTTCTGTTTTATGTGCTTTACACTATGTGGTAGGGCTAAGGCATTTTCTATACATTCGAGAGAGTGGGCCTCAACATGAAAAAATTCAAGATCAGGAAGGAAGTGTAGAACCAAAAGGGTTGCATGGTGCAATTATTATTGCTGCCTCAGGGCAAACAAGTTCGGAGAGAAAAGTGACAATAGAAGCTATCAACAGAATAGTTGATAAAGATCTTGGCGGAATACTAAGCGATGAAGAAGTAAAAGTCATTTCAAAATGCGTCGAGTGGCTACAGGCCGCGGAAAAAGTAGATTTGAGTTATAAAGAAGTTAAAACCGTGGCTACAAAGGCACATCAATTCTATGAAGCGAATCAACCGGAAGGTGGTTTTTATAACAAAGTATATATACTATTCAAAGCGCTTCGGAAAACATAAGTTAAATACATGAGTCAAACGTCCCTGTAAATTCCCGGCATGTTACAAAGTGTCCTTTTTTCTTCAGCCAATGGAGATAGGTCCCAAGCTTACTTAGCATCTTTTCGCCATTAGGGTATTTCACCAATGCCGGGACACGCCACGCTCCGATATCGGCAAATTCCCACGGATGGAAAAAAATATTCAGATAACCATCGTTCTTAAGGGACCATGATGATATTATCTTGAAAAACCAGAGCGGCGTATGCTTAAAACTCAACCAGAAAAGCGGGTACCGGATTACAGGGCTCGCAGAAACAGGCAGGTTCAGTAAATCCCCTCTCCGGTATGGCAAGCGCGGTTTTCCCAGGTTCATGTATCGTCCGGGAAGCCATATCGGGTTTTCCGAAGAACTGTAGGTATATCCCGCTTCCAAAAGGTCGGTTTGATTGACCGGACTAAATCTTGGGCTTCGGAACCCGTATATTTCTGCTCCTGTCAATGCCTCGATTTCGATGCGTGAGCGCAGCAAATTGTCCCTGTCGGGAACTGCGTCATGTAGGCCGTGAGAAGCTATTTCGTGTTTCCGCATTATTCTTTCCATGAGGTCCGGCCTGGATTGAGCAAAGAGTAAAGTTGTAAAGCAGGTTGCGCGGATGTCCAAACGATCAAGGAGGTCGAGCACCCGAAGCAGCCCTTCACTCGAAATCCTGATCTGATCCGGGAGACTTATATCTTGTCCATATTCAAGCGGCAAGTCGAATTCTTCGACATCAAAGCTCAGCAGAACGCGCCTAGTGCTCCAATCAGTCATACCTGCCCGTCAGGTTTCTCCATCGGATAAGGATGACTTCCCGGAACATGAACATCGACATTGCTAAAAGCTTCCACCCTTTCTTGTAGACGTGATCTTCTCCGTCCGATACCTCGACTTCATCGATGCTGAAACGGTATTTTTTGGCAAGAAAAAGCAGCTCCGCATCGAAACTGAACCCGTTCACATGGCTCTTCCCGAAGATTTTAATTGCGGCTTCCCTGCGAAGGCCCTTCAAGCCGGCCTGGGTGTCCTGGAAGGGAAGACCGAGAAAATACCTCACCATCCCGTTAAACAATGTCCCGAGAAAAGCCCTTACAGCCCCGGTCCGCCCCATCAAACGCGCAGAAAGGCTGCGAGAGCCGATTACTACATCCGCGTTCCTCAACCGCCTCTCGATCAGTTTCAAATACCTCGGCGGATAAGCCATGTCAGCGTCCATAAAGCAGTATGCATCGGCCTCTACCATACGGGAACCGTTTCTGATTGCATATCCCTTGCCTTTGTTCTCCTCCTGCCTGTAAAAAGAGACCTTCTCCGTCTTCCGGTTTTGCAGGGCAGTCCTGAGCACCTCTGAAGTGCCGTCACTGGAACCATCGTCGACAAAAATAAAATGATACGCAGGATTCCGCTCCGAGAACCTGATTATGGATTCCACTGACCGAACGATGGTCTCTCTTTCGTTAAAGGCCGGCAAAACAACCGCTATACTGCGTATTTCAGCCGGGTCTGTGCCGCGCATAGGAGCAGGAGCAAAAGACCCTACCCTGGTCTGCCTGAGCATTATCAAACTTGCGGCCCATAAAGTGATCGTACTGAACAGCACGAGACCGAAATCACGGAGGTACAGAAAAAAAAGAGCCCTGTCTATAGATGTCAGAATATGGCTTACCGCAACAAAGCAAAAAACAGCCTTCCACTCAACCGGCATATTGCCGTATTTGTGCCGCTCCCACAGTATGCCGACAAGGATAATCACAAGCGGAATCGCCATTGAGACATAGTGAGGATGGAAAATAGGGCTGGACACAAACATCAGCGGGATGAATGCGCTCATGAATGCCGCGTCTTTCAGTGTTGCGTCGACCTTTCCAGCAAACCACTTGCCTTTCCATCCGGAAGCGAGCAGTGTTATTGCGATCATGACAAAAGCGATTATCCAGTGGGCGACGCGCACACCGGGGTCAGCCACTTTCGGGCGCCTCTTCATTTCAGGATGAATGATATTATGAATCACAACCATGGGTGAGTTGCTGTCGGTGCTTGTAATGCCTGTGAGTTCTCCGCCGAGACTGCCGCCTGTGTCACCCCTGAACCCGGCCACAAGGGTGTCCCGGTAAAAAGATTCATATGCCCCGACTGTCTTCAACGGACCCATAACAATGACAGGCACGACGACCAATCCTGCAAAAAGCCCGGCAGCGCTTCCCAGTACCATTCTCCAGTCGCGCCGCCACAAAAGGAAAACAAGCAGGAGCACAGGGATCAGTTTTATGCATATCGCTCCGGAGAGCCAGAGACCGGCCCTGAACCGCCTGCCTTCCAGAACAGCAGCCAGGGCGAAACAGAGCAGGAACCCTATAATCAGTCCGACCTGCCCGCGCATCTGTGAGCGCCCTATAGCCGGAAGAAGAATGAGAAAGGGAATGACCCGCAAAGCCCACCACTGCCGAGAAAAGCGACGGCGTCCTGAAGCCGCATAACTTGAGGACCGGTTCCCGATGACATTTGCGAGTCTGTGAATGCCCGCAATCCCGGCGACAACAGTCAAAACGTACCAAATTCCAACGCTTGCCTTATAAGGCAAATATCCCGTTCGGTCCACACCGTCAGGGGGATCGGCGAACGGGGTCATCAGGATAGCAAACAACGGCGGGTAAACGTAGTGCAGGTCGCGGTCATCAGTGATCTTGTATATGTCATGACCTGAGTTGACCGCCCATGCCGCCCGAAAGTAAGGACCGACATCGGTCATGCGTCTCTGCAAGTATGCTCCGCGAAACTCGACCCATATACCCAAAACGATAATAACAGTCACAAGCAGTACAAGCCCGATCTTATGGGATGTACGAAGGGGTTCCGGTTGATTTTCCATCCAGGGTGTCGACACGGCAGTTTTCTCCAATAACGTTAACGGCTGTAATGTATTATAGCTGCATCATTTGCCGCGTATCAACACCAAAATTGAAAAAATGCATATGTGTGGAAGGAACCGGCATGGGCAGGCTGTTTATCGGCCCGCTAAAACTTACCTTACCAACACAATGTTCCTTGAAATTGCGCTATTCGAGGACATTCTCGGTTGGGGCTCGGCGTTACTCGCCCCCGCTCCAGTACACCCGTGCTATCGTTCCAATAAACAGCCTGCCCATGCCGGTCCAATTTATTATTAAATTAATGACAGGATAAGGGGCGTCTCCTGTCCTCCTTGGTCAGAAAATCAGACGCTGGCGGGCCGCTTCATACAGGCAAACGGACACAGCCATGGCGACATTCAGGCTTTCGGCCCTGCCTATCACTGGGATCCTGAACAGCAGCCCGGATTTCTTCAGCAGGACAGCGCCTATGCCATGCGCCTCGTTTCCGAAAACAACAGCCACGGGCGTCCTGAAATCGGTTTCATAGAGAGAACGCGAGGCGTGGACATCCGCTCCATAGAGCATGATCCGCCTGTCCGACAGAAACTCAATTAGTTCTTCAATTTCTGCAAAGAGCACCGGCACGGTGAAAATGCTGCCCGCCGACGCCCTGATCGCTTTAGGCATGAATGGATCGCACGTCCCCGGTGTCAGCAGTACAGCATCTGCGCCTGCTGCATCGGATGCCCGGATAATAGTCCCGATATTGCCGGGGTCCTGTATGCCGTCGCATATAACAAGCAATGGTATGTTCTTTGGCGATATCGCGTCAAGCGCAACAGTTTTAAGCGAAAGCACTGCCGCGATGCCCTGCGGCGTTTCGGTGTCGGCAAGTCTCTCGATGACCCGCCTGGATGTTTCGACAAGCTTGACGGATGTTTCCTTCAGCAGTTTTAAAAGCTGCCGCCCTCCACCCGAAGAAGAAAACTCTTCAGTGAAAAAAACGTGTTTCAGGTCCGCAATGGGGGAAGCATGCGCCATTTCCACAAGATGTGGGCCTTCAACTATAAAAACACCTTCTCTGTGCTTCCTGCGTTTTTCCTTTATTTTAAGAGCTTCCCTGATCAGCGGATTCGACGTGCCCGAAACCCTGCGCCCGGAAAAGTCTGACGGCCTCCCTGCTGTGGATCGTGAAGCGACGTTATCTTTCATAGAGATATTTTGAACGGCGAAGGGGTAAACGTGATAATAAAGATCACCAGGGCCAGCAGTCCCACTGCTCTTCTTTTCGGGTCAAGAGGAGATTCCCAGTGCAGTACCGGCGGATGCTTTATACCGAGAACGAGCATCAGGACCGCCCATATGAGCCATCCTTCCCACCCGGAAAAACCAAGCAGAGAGGAAAGGCCGAGAACAGCCAGCAACACGACAAGGCACCGGGACACATAATGCTGCCGCTCGCCCAAAATCGCATATGCGATATGGCCCCCGTCAAGCTGACCGATAGGTATAAGGTTGAGAGAAGTTATGAAAAGTCCTATCCATCCGGCAAAGGCAACCGGATGGAGCAGGACATCGTAGTGTTCCGGCGTGACACCGAGGACCATACGGGAGAGCAATGAAAAAAGAATGGAATCGCCCAATGAAAGCGTGCCTTCCCCCCCTTGCGCCAGCGGAATGACTTTCGATATGCTGAGGCCGATAACACAAGCCACCACGGAAACAATGAAGCCTGCGATCGGTCCCGAGGCTCCGATGTCGACAAGGGCCTTCCGGGTGATGATCGGCGACTTCATTTTGATAAACGCGCCGAAAGTCCCGAAGATGGAGGGCGCCGGAATAAAATATGGCAGTGTCGCAACAGTGTGATTTTTTCTGGATGCAATATAATGGGACAGCTCATGACAAAGCAATATAGTCATAAGCGTTCCCGCAAAAGGCAGCCCTTCAACAATTCTGCCCGGCGATTTAATGATATTGATTCCCTGCTGAAGCGCACCCGCTGATAACGTTGACAGAAAAGTCAGGATGAAAAGACCTATATGAACATAAGGGATCCTGCGCCCATTGACCATGGCCTATCGCCTCCCGCCGGTCATCAGTTTGCCTTTCACATCATAATCGTAAGCATCGGTAATTTCAACAGTGACAACATCACCTGTATTTACCGTGTCTTTTTTCCTCCGCCTCTCCGTGTCATTTTTTTCTTTTTCTATTATGACCATCCCGTCTATCTCCGGAGCATGCGAGTAGAGCCGCGCAAGAATAACGTCTTCCGCCGCCTCATCGACAATTGCCCTGAAGCGCCTGCCGACAAGTTCCCTGTTCTTTTCGAGCGAAATAAGCGCCTGCCGCTTCATGATTTCTTCAAATCTCCCGGCTTTCACCTTCCCGGGCACCTGTCCTTTAAGTGCAGCGGACGGCGTGCCTTCTTCCTTTGAGAACATAAAAGCGCCGAGCCTGTCAAAACGCATCTCCTCGACAAAATCTACAAGCCCGTTGAAGTCCTCTTCCGTCTCGGACGGGAAGCCGACAATAAACGTAGTCCTGAGCGCAACTCCGGGTATCTCGTAGCGAAGTTTTCGTATGAGCTTGCGATATTCACTCCGAGTTCCCCTCCGCCCCATGAGCCTCAATATCCTGTCTTCAGAATGCTGGAGCGGGATGTCGAGGTACTTCTGAATTTTGTCCCCGCCAGCAATGCATTCGATCAAAGCCTCGCTGATCGCCGTGGGATACAGATACAACAGCCGGATATAAAAATCTCCGGGCAAAGATTCCAGATCGTGCAACAGCGCGACAAGGTCATACCCGTCGAGATCTCTGCCGTAACTCGTAATATCCTGGGCCACCAGGATTAATTCTCTTACCCCCGCCTGAATGTACCCGGTCGCCTCAGCCATTATCAGTTCGGGGCGGATACTCCTGAATTTCCCCCGTATCGAGGGAATGACGCAGAAGGTGCACTTCTTGTTACACCCCTCTGCAATTTTCAGATAAGCGTAGGAAGAGGCCGTAGGGGAGGCTACAGGCGATAGGCTATGGGCTATAGATATTCTACTTTCACGTATTGCCTTTTGCCCCTTACCACCAGCCATATTTTTCTTGCAATATTCGATAATCTGAGCTTCCTCCCCTACCCCCCAAATCGCGTCGATTTCGGGGATTTCTTTTAACAGGTCGTCCCTGTACCGTTTGGCAAGGCATCCGAAAACAAGGAGTTTTTTCTTCCCTCCCTTGACACTCGCAAGCCTGAGGACCTCTTCCACAGACTCCTTCTTTGCGTCATTGATAAAGCCGCAGGTATTCACAAGGAGTATATCCGCATCACCCTCGCTATCCGAACTGACGAAGCCTTGTGCTGCGAATGCCTTGGCCAAATGCCCTGAATCGGCAGTATTCTTTGGACATCCAAGAGTAGTAATGTGTATTTTAAGCACTTGGATTATTATATCAAAGCGCGTTCTAATTTTCCCTTACACCTGTCGTGTTCTTATTTACATGAGGCTGCGGCTGTGCCGTTGTTGCAGTAAATGGATAATTCTGATAATCTTTCCTTGTTATGTCATTCAAGGAAGCGCGCCTCAAGGATTCATTGAATCTCCTGATCATCTTCCTGATTCTCATTATTGCCGTCAATATCATGGGATACGTTTATTATCAAAACCAAAAGGACCACATCACTAAAGAAAAACAGAATGAACTCCTGGCCATAGCTGATCTGAAGGTGGCCCAGATTGTTAACTGGCGCAACGAACGTCTGTCCGATTTATCCTTTATCAGTGACAACCCTCTGGTTGTTTCCCAACTTCATCAGTGGCTGCTCGACCCTAAGAAAAATAGGCTGAAAGAAGAGATATTGGCATGGATGAGGTCTTTGCACAGGAACTTCAGTTATGACCGCGTGATCATTGTAAACTCTGCGGGAAGCTTACGACTTTTGATACCCGAAGGGCAGGAAGTCTTTGGGCCCAACGATAAAAGGCTGATAGCCGAGACAATAAAGTCCGGAAAGACGATCTTTTCGGACCTTTACAGGAGCAAGCTTGAGAAGGCCACCCGCCTCAGCCTCGTTGCGCCTATTATTGTCCGTGCGGGGCAGAATAGAGGATTACCGGACGGGGCCTTCCTGCTTCGTATCAACCCTTATGTCTTTCTCTACCCGCTTGTTCAATCATGGCCTACACCGAGCCCTACTGCTGAGACACAGCTGGTCCGGCGGGAAGGCGATGAAGTGCTCTTTCTTAACGAGCTTCGCCATCAAAAGAACACGGCACTCGCCCTCCGGTGTCCTGTAAAGGAAAAAAACCGTGTTGCAGCCATGGCCGGAAGAGGTGTGGTTGGTATCGTCGAGGGAGTCGATTATCGCGGGGTCAGGGTCCTTGCGGCAATAAAACCCGTGCCTGGGTCGACGTGGATAGTCATTTCCAAGGTGGATGCGGAAGAGGTCTATGCACCCGTTCGGGAACGTTTCTGGATTGTTGTGCTCCTGGGGGGAGTTTTGCTGGTCGCTGCAGGGGTGGGCGTCGGGCTGGTCTGGAGCGATCAGCAAGCCCGGGCATACCGTAAACAATACGAGGCAGAACTCGAAAAACTCGCTCTCATCCGCCATTTTGAATATATCACCAGGTACGCCAATGATATAATTCTAATGACCGGCAGGGACGGCAGGATAATAGAGGCCAACGAAAAAGCAATTTCGTCCTATGGATATACGCGGGACGAATTGCGTCATGCCAATATGACCGACTTGCAGTCCCCGGACTCACTGGAGAATTATGAAATACAAATAAAGCGGCTTGAAGGCAGCGCGGAGAAGGGCTTGGTATTTGAAACAGTTCATCGGCGGAGGGACGGTACGACCTTCCCGGTTGAAGTGAGCGCGAGGGTGATCAGGATTGAAGGGGCCGACTTTTTTCAGAGTATCATCAGGGATATCAGCGAGCGGAAGCAGGCTGAAGACAAGCTCTCCCGGGCCATGGAGGAATTGAGCCGTTCGAATGAAGAACTTGAGAAGTTCGCCTATGTGGCGTCGCATGATCTGCAGGAACCGCTCCGCATGGTATCGAGCTTTGTACAACTGCTGGAGAAACGGTATAAAGGAAAACTTGATCAGGACGCCGACGATTTCATAAATTTTGCGGTGGACGGCGCCAATCGAATGCAGACATTGATCACAGACCTTCTCGCTTATTCCAGGGTGGGGAGACTCGGCAAAAAATTCGGGGAGACTTCCTGTGAGGCTGTGCTTGACCATGCGCTGTCAAACCTGCAGGCGGTTGTTGAAGAGACCGGTGCAGTCGTTACCCGCGGCCCATTACCGGCAGTGACCGGGGACGACTCCCAGCTTGTGCAACTGTTCCAGAACCTTATAGGCAATGCGATCAAGTTCTGCAAGGGCCGTTTGCCGAGTATTCATATTTCTGCTGAGCAAAGTGGAAACGCTTGGGTCTTCTCCGTCCGTGACAACGGGATCGGCATACCGCCTGAATATTCTGAGCGCATTTTCTCGATCTTCCAGCGGCTGCACGGCAGGCAGGAGTATCAGGGAACCGGTATAGGTCTTGCAATTTGCAGGAAGGTCGTTGAGCGGCATGGGGGAAAGATTTGGGTAAAGTCGGAACCTGGCACAGGCTCGACTTTTTATTTTACAATACCTGTGCAAAAGGAGATAAAATCATGAAGAATACCGATCAGCCTATCGAAATTTTACTGGTAGAGGACAATCCCGGCGACGTTCGTTTGACCGTCGAAGTACTGAAGGATGCCAGAGTTCGTAACAATATGAACATGGTCAATGACGGAGCCGAGGCACTGGCCTTTCTAAGGCACGAAGGGAAATACTCTGCCGCCCCGCGTCCGGACCTTATACTGCTTGACCTGAACCTGCCTAAGAAGGACGGCAGGGAAGTGCTGGCTGAAATAAAGGCTGACCCCGATCTGAAGCGCATCCCAGTGGTCGTGCTGACCGTCTCCAAAGATGAAGTGGATATACTGAAGTCCTACGACCTGTATGCCAACTGTTATATTACGAAACCGATCAATCTGGAGCAGTTCATCACTGTAGTGAGATCCATTGAGGATTTCTGGCTGACCATTGTGAAATTGCCGCCGAACGTCGACAAATGAATAATAATGGTATAAGAGTATTATTAATAGAAGACAATCCCGGAGACGCCCGTCTTATCAGGGAAATGCTGACGGACGCGAAAAGCGTGCCTTTCATACTGGAATGGCGCGGCAGGCTGAGTGAGGGATTGCAGAAGCTGACTCAGGATGGAGCGGATGTAGTCCTGCTGGATTTGGAATTGCCTGACAGTCAGGGGCTGGACACATATGCGAACCTGCATTCCCAATTTTCGGGCGTGCCGATTGTGGTACTGTCCGGCCTTCCCGATGAGTCGCTGGCAGTAAAAGCAGTCAGCGACGGAGCGCAGGACTATTTGGTCAAAGGGCAGATTGACGGCAAACTGCTGGCGCGTTCCATCAGGTATGCTATCGAGCGCAAGAAATCTGAGGATGAACTGCGGGATGCAAACACTAAATTGCGAAATCTGTACATTAACCTGCAGTCTGCAAGAGAGGAAGAACGGACCAATATAGCCCGTGAAATACATGATGAACTCGGACAGATTATGACCGCTATCAAGATGGATATAGCGTGGCTGAAAGTAAAATATTGCGATAACAAAGAGATCTCTGAAAAGGCGTCATCGACATTGAACCTCATTGACGCGACAATAAAATCCATCAAGAAGATATGCACGGAACTGAGGCCGGATATACTGGAACATCTGGGACTAGGGGCGGCAATTCAGTGGCAGGCCGAAGAATTCCAGAACAGGACCGGAATCATGTGTGAAGTTACCGTGCAAGAGGGTACTGTTGTAGGCAGCGACCGCTCCATAGCGCTGTTCAGGATATTTCAGGAGGCGCTCACAAATGTCCTGAGGCATGCAAATGCAACACAGGTAATAGCAAACCTTAAAGCCGGAAACGGCAAGGTAATACTTGAAATCAGTGACAACGGCAAAGGAATTACTGAAGAGGAGATTTCAAAGCCTGATTCCTTTGGACTTTTGGGCATGCAGGAACGGGTATATCCATGGAAAGGAAGCGTCAATATCAGCGGCAGCACGGACAGGGGCACCAGAATTGAAGTGGTCCTCCCTGTAGAAGAAACCCGCTCATTATAAGCTTCTTTGCTTAACCACCGCATGATACACAACTACATATGCGACAATAGCCGACACGAGTCCTATAAGTGTCGAGCCGAAAATAAAAGGCCACAGAAGAAAACGCACTTCGTTGAACAGATATGAAATACTTATGGCGTGCCATTTCATCGGGGGAATAATTTTATCAATGCCGAGAAGTTTCGCGCCGAGCCATGTTGCAAAGGTATAAATAGGCACAATCGTCCAGGGGTTAGTAACATAGACTCCGATGATTGTGACAAACTTGTTCATCCTGAACAGATATGCAACCCCTACGCCGATTGCAGTATGCAGCCCGAGAACAGGGGACATGCCGATGAAAATACCCATTGCAAAAGAAAGCGCAATCTTTTTCGGAGAATCCTTGGTGCTGATTACTTCCCTAAGTTTATCCCGTAATGCCAAAGTGCTGGTATCCTTCCGTTTTCAGGGCTGATTCCCTGCCCGAGCGGTCAACGGCAACCCTCTCCTTTGCCGTAATTTCGCCTATGCAAAATGCATGAACGAGGCCGGGCATTGCTGCAGCTTCGGGAGGGACAGTGAATAAAAGCTCATAATCCTCGCCGCCGGACGCGGCAAGTTCAAGAGGAGACAACCCCATCTTCGCTGCGGCAAACCGCGCGCTTTCCGATACAGGGATTCTTTCGAGATATACCCGCGCACCCACGCGGCTTTCATCGCATATCCTGCATAAATCCATGAACAACCCGTCGCTTATATCGATCATCGAGGTAATACAGGGCAACAGCTCACGCACGTCCCTTGCAACCGGCATCAGATGCCTTGCCAGCAGAGGCTTTATCCTGCTGCCGTCAAGCTTCACGAAACCCTCGCCGTATGTCATAACCATATCGGGCAGAGCATCTGCATCTTTCTTCCACTGTTTTACCGCTTCCCTGGATTCGGGGGCGAGTCTCTTCAGCAGTTCCAGCCCGCACGCCGCATCACCAGTTGCCGAAGTCACATAAATCCCGTCGCCGGGAGCAGCCCCGGTTCGCGTGACAATCTTGCCGGCTGTGCCGATTACCGTGGCTGAAAGGACCATGTCATTCCGGGCCGCAGATAAATCTCCTCCGAGCAGCGCCACCCCATACCGTCCGGAAGCAAACGCAATGCCGTCGTAAAACTCCCGTAAGAAAGTTTCATCAGTATCCCCTTTCATCGACAGAGTAAGGAAGAGGTAGCGCGGAGTGCCTCCCATAGCCATTATGTCACTGACATTAACAGAGACGAGCTTGAACCCGAGATGAAAAGGGGCGGTATAACTCAAATCAAAATGGACCCCTTCATGCATCATATCGGCGGTAACCAATACTTTTTCTTTGGGAGGAGCTATAGCAGCGGCATCATCTCCGATACCGATGATGATGCCGCTGTCCCCTTGCTGTGCAGGAACGTTAAACCTTCTTCTTATTTCTTCGAGAAGCTTTAATTCTCCGATCTGCCGGAGTTGCATGCGTGACCTTTGAACGCTTTGTGCTGCGAAGCGTCGCACCAGTTTTTATTGCCTTCCGGTCATTCTTACCGGACGATTTTCTTTTAGGGGCCCCGGCCTTTGCCGCTCTTTTGGCGACGAGGGCGTTTTTCAATACTTCATCCATAGTATCCACAACCACAAAGGTCATCCCTTCCTTAACATATTTTGGAAGGTCGTCGAGGTCCTTCTTGTTTCTACGCGGAATAATAACTGTCTTTATTCCCATCCTCTTGGCGGCGAGGGCTTTTTCCTTGAGGCCGCCGATAGGCAGCACCCTGCCCCGCAGCGTAACTTCACCGGTCATAGCAACATCCTTTCGCACAGCTCTGCCGGTCAATGCAGAGGCAATTGAGGTCCCCATCGTAATTCCGGCTGACGGCCCGTCCTTGGGAATAGCACCGGCAGGGACATGAATATGCAAATCGATACCGGAAAACGTGTCCTCACTCAACCCGAGTTCGGCTGCGCGGGATTTAATGTAGCTCAACGCTGCCTGTGCCGACTCTTTCATAACGTCTCCAAGCTGCCCGGTAAGCGTGAGATTACCCTTCCCCTTCATCATCGTCGCTTCGACATATATGACATCGCCTCCCGCCTCAGTCCAGGCGAGCCCGGTTGCAACACCGACTTCATTAACCTTCATCTCCTCTTCAGGAAGAAACTTCGGAACTCCAAGATATTTATGAACATTTTTTCCAGTCATGACAAATGTCCCGGTCTTCCCCTCGGCAACCAGCTTTGCCACCTTCCTGCACAGATTGGCTATCTCACGTTCAAGATTTCTGACGCCGGCTTCCCGCGTATATTGCGATATTATTTGCCGGACGGCAGACTCGCCTATTTGCAGTATCTTTGTGCTTATGCCATGTTCATCGAGCTGCTTGGGTACCAGATACTTCTTGGCTATATGGAGCTTTTCCTCCTCGGTGTATCCCGACAAATACAGGATTTCCATCCGATCCCTCAACGGCCCTGGAATAGTGTCGGCAAGATTACCCGTCGTTATAAACATTACATTGGACAGATCGAAAGGCACGGCCAGATAATGGTCCGAAAAAGAGTTGTTCTGCTCGGGGTCCAGGACTTCGAGCAGCGCGGAAGACGGGTCGCCCCGGAAGTCCGAACCTATTTTATCGATCTCATCCAGCATGAATACCGGGTTGTTCGTACCGGCCTGCTTAATGCCCTGTATTATCCGCCCCGGAAGAGCGCCTACGTATGTCCTTCTGTGGCCCCTTATCTCCGCTTCGTCGCGCACCCCTCCGAGAGACATCCTGACAAACTCCCTTCCAAGAGCGCGTGCAATAGAACGGCCGAGTGACGTCTTGCCCACGCCCGGCGGGCCTATAAAGCAGAGGATCGGGCCTTTCATCTTCTCTTTCAGTTTCCTGACGCTCAGGTATTCGAGAATCCTTTCTTTCACCTTCTCCAGGTCATAATGGTCATCATTAAGCACCTTTTCCGCTTTTTGTATATCCAGCTGGTCCTTAGTGCCCTTTGACCATGGTATTTCGGTAAGCCATTCAAGGTATGTCCTTATCGTGCCGGCTTCAGCGCTGTCGGGATGCATCTTCTCGATCCGCTTGAGCTGTTTCTCGGCTTCTTTCATGACCTTTTCAGGCATCTTCGCATCTTCTATTTTTTTCTTGAATTCCCTCGCCTCTTCCGCGCGCTCATCGATGTCACCGAGTTCCCGCTGTATTGCTTTCAGCTGCTCCCTGAGGAAGTATTCCCGCTGCGTCTTGTCTATTTCGCCCCGCGCCTCGGTCTGGATCTTTTGTTGAATGGTCAGCAGTTGGACCTCGCGGCTGAGGATTTCCCCCACCCTCTTCAAACGCCTGACCGGATCCGACATTTCCAGTATTTCCTGCGCCTGGTCGGTCTTAAGCCCGAGATTGGCAGTAACAAGGTCCGCAAGCCTCCCCGGATCTTCTATGTTCTCGATCACAACCATGACGTCGGGCAGGACCGTTTTTCCAAGGCCCACCACTTTATCCATCTGTTCCTTGACATTCCGTATCAATGCCTCGTTTTCAATGGATGTTTCAGCCGGTTTTTCCTCGCTGACCTTCTCAATGTCGGCCATAAAGAACGGTTCCTGCTGCGTAAATCCGCTTACCCTCGCCTTATTCAATCCCTGAACAAGGATCTTGACCCGCCCGTCAGGGAGTTTCAGCATCCTCATGATCATACAAACCGTGCCCATCAAATACAGATCATCGACAGCGGGCGTCTCGACATTCAAATCCTTCTGGGCCAGGAGCAGGACCATCCTGTTGGTATTCAGGGCGTGGTCGATCGCCTTTATGGATATATCCCTGCCCACAAACAAGGGCAGAATCATATATGGGAAAATGACTATATCCCTGACCGGCAGCACCGGAACGGTATCTGGGATTTCTACTTCCTTCGTCTCCTCTTTACCGCCAACTTCAGCCATCTTCGATTCCTCCATACCTTATCAGCACCCCCAAAAAAATTACACAACTAATTAGGCCAATTAACGTATTATTCCTTATCTTCAATTTCCTTTTTTACTGTTATTGCTATGGCCCGGCGCTCCAGCTTCGGGAACCTGACGCTTATGACGCCGCGCCCGCAAGATGCCGTTCCTTCAGAGACATTCACCGGGACCGGAAATTTTATCACTCTTCTAAAACCTCTTGTGCCGCGTTCCATGCATATATATTTCAGACCGGCATCGCTTTCGCCGTATTTTACTATCCCTTCAAGAATCAGCACATCCCCGTCAGCTGTTACAGATACGTCCTCAGGTCCCACGCCCGGCAAATCAATTTCAAAAACAAGCTCGCCGTCCGTTTCATAAATGTCCATCAGCGGCCAGACAGACGATTCCGCGTGGTATAAACAGATTCTTTTTTGCACACTTTTCATTTTACTGCTTCAATCTCTGTACCATGTACTCCCTGAAATCCCCGGCCAATTCCTTATTCCTGAGAGCAAAGTCAACGGTCGCCTTCAAATATCCCAGTTTGTCTCCGGCATCGAACCTGTTGCCTCTGATCAAATAACCGTAAATCACACGCCGGTTCAGCAATGCCCTCAACGCATCGGTAAGCTGGATTTCGCCGCCGGCGCCGGGTTTCTGTTTTTCAAGAATATCGAAAATATCGGGCGTAAGAATATATCTTCCTATTATAGCCAGATTCGACGGGGCTACCTCGGGTTTCGGCTTCTCGACCAGATCTTTTATTCTATATACGTCCCCATCGAGCACCCCGTCGATAATACCATACCTGGACACCTCCGATTTGGGGACTTCCTCAAGGGCAATGACCGGGCATTTCAGTTCATCATACACCCGTATCATTTCCTGAAGCAGAAAACATTCGGGATCTATTACGTCATCGCTCAGTATTACAGCGAAAGGCTCATCTTTTACAAATGGTTTGGCACAAAGAATCGCATGACCCAGACCAAGCGCAACACGCTGCCTGATGTACGCAAAGTTGACATGGCTCATCTTGTTGATCTCCTCGAGCAGCTTCTTCTTCCCTGAGTTCCTGAGTTTCTCTTCCAGTTCATAAGCAGAGTCGAAATGGTCTTCTATGGCACGTTTATATTTCCCCGTTATAACCACAAACTCCTCGATTCCGCAGGCCATCGCCTCTTCAACAGCATACTGAATCAGCGGTTTGTCAATTATCGGCATCATTTCCTTGGGTGATGCCTTGGTTGCAGGTAAAAAACGCGTCCCGAGCCCGGCTGCCGGGAATATCGCCTTCGTTATGTTTCGTTTCATCAGTTTATCTCCCTGATTATCAGCGTTTAATTAGTGCCGGAGACGAGACTTGAACTCGTACGAAACTAGGTTTCGAGGGATTTTAAGTCCCTTGCGTCTGCCAATTCCGCCACTCCGGCTTCTTAGGGTGTGGTTACAGTTGAACTGGGCATTCCAGCATCTCAGCTTCAGACCATCTTCGGCCGGTCCTCAATCTCAAAATCCTCAATGTAGCTCTGCTACACCTCCGGTTTTGCTCAATCGGATCGACCAAATCTGGCCCAAATCTGAGCGCTCTAATGCCCAGTTCAACTGTAACCACACCCTAGTTAACTGACAAAAATAGCGCTATTAGAATACGATACTAGAAAACAACGTAAAGTGCAACTTTATTGTTCGTATAATTATATAATATACGAGCCACTCAATTCTCGTCCCGCGGTTTTTGTGTTAATTTTTTTTTGGGAATATTTGGAGGATATTTAATGATAGACGACGGTTTTTTGCAGGAATTGTTGAAAAGGGCCCTTTCACATGGCGGTGAATATGCCGACATTTTTATAGAGCACAGAGAGACAACATCCATACAGCTCGAGGACGACAGGATTGAAAAAGTAATCTCCGGTTCCTTCTCGGGCTTAGGCATCCGCCTCATTTATAATGGGAAAACGGCATATGCCTTCAGCAATGATTTTTCGAAGAGTGTCCTTTCAGGACTGGCTGCCACGGTCAGCAAGGCTGCAACAGATTCTGAACGGAATATCGTAATGGATATGAAACAGCAGCGGCCCGGGCTGGTTCTTTCAAGCAAAATACCTCCCGCGTCAGTGCCGCTGGACAGGAAAGTTGCATTGACAAGGCAGGGCAATATGGCCGCCCGGTCCATGGACACCCGGATTAAACAGGTTAATATCATTTACAGGGACTCGCTGCAAAAGGTAAAAATGGCTTCTTCAGACGGCATCATCGCAAATGATGAGCGCTCATACACCATGGGGATGGCCCACGTCATCGCTGCGGACGGGGCTTCCATTCAGACCGGGTATGAGGCAGCAGGGGGCCTTACAGGATACGAATTATTCGACACATATCCAATGGACACGCTGGCCGAAACAGCGGCCCGGAGGGCCGTCCTGCTGCTGGGCGCACGAAAAGCTCCGGGCGGCAGAATGCCGGTCATCATCTCCTCTGCTGCCGGAGGGACCATGATCCATGAGGCAATAGGACACGGCCTGGAAGCCGACCTTGCGAGGCAGGGCTTATCTGTTTACTCAAATAAACTCGGACAACGCGTGGCTTCCCCGGTTGTTACCGTCATTGATGATGCTACAATCCCTGACAAACGCGGGTCGTTTTCCGTGGACGACGAAGGTGTGCAATCCCAAAAGAATATATTGGTGAGCGAGGGCATTCTCAGCGGTTATATGTACGATAAATACAATGCATTTATAGATAAAACCAATTCCACGGGCAACGGCAGGAGAGAATCTTATGAGCACAAGCCGATACCGCGCATGACCAACACCATGATCGCTCCGGGAAACTTCTCACCTGAGGAAGTGCTGAGGTCCGTTTCGAGCGGCTTGCTCGTAAAAAAGATGGGCGGTGGACAAGTGAATACCGTGACAGGAGATTTTGTCTTCGATGTACAGGAAGGGTATCTCATCGAAAACGGCCGCCCCGGTGATCCGGTCAGGGGAGCTACTCTTGTCGGCAACGGCCCGGAGGTTTTATTGTCAATAGATATGGTCGCCTCGGATCTTGGTTTTTCCATCGGCACCTGCGGCAAAGATTCTCAGGGCGTCCCTGTATCAGACGCAATGCCGACATTGAGAATCCCCGAAATGGTCGTGGGAGGAGAGGTAAGCTAAGAGTCCAGAGCTAAGAGCCAAAAGACCAGGAATCTTTAAATTTCTCTGGATTTTAGCTCTTGGCTATTTTCAGAGTGGCAAAATTGACACAGCATCGAAATTAATCAACACTCTTCCCAATAAGCCGATATTGGATTATATACCTTATTTTATGGCACGCGATTTGCTTTTATTAGATTTCTGTGAGACTGCAACGGACAATCAAGAAAGAAGTTGTTTTTTGCGGCATAGGACTTCATACAGGAAAAAATGCATCTGTACGGCTAAAACCGGCCCCGCGTGACACAGGCATAGTATTCTACAGGGTAGATAAAGGAACTCTGATAAGGGCAACCATAGCCTCGGTGATAGATACTGCATTCGCAACTACAGTAGGCTATGATGGCGCAAAAATAAGAACGGTTGAGCACCTTCTGGCAGCGGCCGCAGGACTCGGAATTGATAATCTCATGATCGAAGTCAACGGCCCCGAAATCCCCATTCTCGATGGCAGTTCAACAGAGCTTACCGGGATTATTCTTGACGCCGGCATATCAAAGCAAGGTAAGAATATGCCGCATTTAAAAATAATCAAACCCGTTGTCTATGAGGATTCCAATGCCAGTGTAATGGCCCTGCCGTTTGAAGGCATGCGTATATCCTACTCCATAAACTTCAACCATCGCATTGTCGGCCACCAGAAGATGACTTTCGACCTTACCGAAGAGAACTTCGTTAAAGAGATTGCGCCTGCAAGGACATTCGGTTTTCTTAAGGACGTCGAGGCCCTAAGGGCAAACGGACTCGCAAAAGGCGGGTCTCTCGACAATGCGGTAGTGATTGGCGACGAAGGGATTCTGAATTCTTCGGGACTCAGGTTCTGTGATGAGTTTGTTCGACACAAAATACTTGATGCTATTGGAGATTTTTCACTTTTAGGGTTTCCTGTACAGGGGCATCTGCTGCTCGAGAAGGCGGGTCATACCGCCAATCTGAGATTCATAAAGAAGCTTTTAGCATCGCCTGATTGCTTCCAACTCGTTTCCGAAGTTGACCATTTGGACCGGCAAGTTTTAAACTACAGCTGAAAAAAAAGAGGGAATACCCGATTTTCGATCACTCTTCCTTACAAGAAAATCAATCGGGTATTCCCTAATTTTTCTACAACTCACACAACTCTTTAAAACTTTTCTTATTTCTTCTTCGCGGTCTTCTTCGCTGTTGCCTTTCCAGCCGCTTTTTTTGCAGGAGCCTTTTTTGTTGCTGCCATTTTATTCACCCCCTTTCAGTCCCGGAAGTTTATCGCAAAGCATATTCCGGGCCTCCTTTATTTAACCCTCCCCAACAGAGTAATCCTCTTCTCTGACAGGATGCGCTTTAAGCTGATATCTTTTTTCTTTCTTATCTTATAGTCGGATTCCTCGATAACAGAGCAATTTATTTTTTTGCCGAACTTGTTCTCGATATCCTTTAATCCAAACCAAAGTGCAGGCGTGGACGGACCAATAACAACCAAATCCACTGTCTGGGCCTCTTCCCCCTCGGCATACGCTCCGTAAATGAAAGCGATGGTCACACCATTGGCCCTCAAAAGGCTTTTCAGCGCGCCGGGGAGTCCAAGAGATTTTGCGATAAGATTTTTCAGCTCGGAGTACAAGGGAGAGTTATCATTGGCCTGGAAATATTTAAGGTTGGCAACTTTCTCGCTGAACACGATTCCCATCTCTTCAAGTTTATCCAGTTCTCTTTTCACTCCGGACGGGTTCTTTCTTAAGAGTTTTGCGATTTCCCGCATGTAAAACTTCTCATCCGGGCTGTTCAACAACAGCGCCAGAACGTCTGCTCGTATGGATGATGAAAATAAACTTTTAAGCATCCCTTTTTTCCGTTACCGTAAATATAAACAATAATATATTTTTTGTCAACAAAAAAATTACATTTTCAAACGATAGTTGTTTTTTATGAAACGATCGTTTTAATAAAGGATACAATAAGGTGAGGAATGGTCTGTTAAAATGAGGAATAATTCGACAATTTTGTAGAACGATCGTTCCTAAATCTGAATGTTCTGTTCTATATTGCGGACTGATTGTTGTCAGGAGGGCATTCAGACTTCGATTTCTACTGCTCCCTTTCTCAGCACAACGGGTTCGGAGCCGGAGACATCGACAATGGTTGAGGGCGATTCACTCCCTGATTCTCCGCCGTCGATGATCAAATCAACAGCATCGCCAAAGTAATTCAGCACCATCGATGCATTTTTGCCCGGGGACCTCCCTGAAATATTTGCGCTGGTCGCCGTGACCGGAAATCCCGAGGCCTTTGCAAGCCTCAGTGCGAACGATTCCCCGGGCATCCTGACCGCCACCTTGTTTTCATAGACAATGAAATGAGAGAGGCCCGGGCGTGCCTCGAGCAGCAGCGTAAGGGGACCGGGCCAGAATTTTCTCATCAATAGTACCGCGCTATCCGGGATTGACCGGGCCAGAATGGAAAGCTGCGCCATATCGCCAATGATCAGGGGCATGGCCTTTTGAAGGGGCCTCTGCTTTATAACGTATAATTTCTGCAATGCGGGACCCATATCATATTTTGCGCCGAGTCCGTAAAAAGTTTCGGTAGGATAAGAGATAATGCCGCCCTGGCGCAGCATTTGGACCGCGTCAGCCAGCACTTCTTCCAGGTTCTGCCCGGAGAGCTTTATCATCATTTCTTCAGTATGTACGCCGCCTCATCTTTAATAAAAAGGTCCTTTTCATTTTGCGTTTCCCATTTCAATAAAAGCAGCGCCTGTTCATCACCTATACGGCCCAGGGCCACGGTTGCCTTGAGGCGGACAGCAAAATTACGGTCATGAAGCGCATTGCCCAAATAAGGAACAGCTTCGCGGGCGCGTATCCTGCCAAGTGATTCTATGGCAGTCTCCCGTATATACATAGTCGAATCATCAAGCGCATCGATAAGCGCATGAATTGACTTTTCATTAGCGTAACCGCCGAGTCCGGCAACCGCGTGCCATTTGATTGCAGGACAGGAATCGTACGAACCGTTTACCAGGGCAACAGTAACCATCGACTTCCCGCTTGCGGCCAGAGCGTCCAGCGCCCTGATCCGTATTCTCCAGTCTTCATACAGTTCATTAAACTCATTGATAAGAACCGTCAGCGATCTCTCGTCTTTCATACCGGCGAGTTTTTCTATAGCCGCTATCCTTTCTTCCTTATTGCCGTTCTTAACGTTTTCAACCAGGAGATCAAACCCGTCTTGAACCGCCGTCGCCCGCCCGGACAGTCCGGACAGCATAAATATAAATAATAGGACAGCCGCGACCAGTGCGGTGAACGTTTTTCCGACAGACGCCATACACTTCCTCCTCTACGTCCATTTCCAGGATATATTTGTGCACATCCTTTTTACTAGAATATCATAAATATTTAGAAACACGATATACGGCAATGCGTGCCTCAGAATTCTTGACGGTCCGGCTTTTTTATGCGATACTGACACTATAAAAAGGAGGATATCATGTCAAAGATTTTTGATGACATCACTAAGACTACTGGAAACACCCCCCTGGTAAGACTGAATCGCGTCACAGCCGGTTTGCATGCCGGCATAATAGCCAAACTGGAATCGTTCAATCCACTTTCAAGCGTAAAAGACCGTATCGGCGTTGCCATGATAGAAGATGCAGAACAAAAGGGACTGCTGAAAAACAATTCGGCAATTATTGAACCGACGAGCGGCAATACAGGCATTGCCCTTGCGTTTGCCGCTGCCGCAAAGGGATACAGATTAATACTGACCATGCCTGATACCATGAGCATTGAAAGGAGACAACTCCTTCAGGTCTTCGGGGCTGAACTGCACCTGACCCCAGGGGCCGAGGGGATGAAAGGAGCCATCAAAAAAGCGGAAGAACTACTGAATGCCACGCCCGGAGCATTTATGCCGCAGCAGTTCAAAAACCCCGCCAATCCCGAAATACACCGGCTCACGACAGCGGAAGAAATATGGAACGACACGGACGGCGGCGTCGACATACTGGTGTCCGGAGTAGGCACCGGCGGTACAATAACCGGCGTTGCCGAAGTAATCAGTGAGAGGAAGAAAGATTTCAAGGCGGTGGCGGTAGAGCCCGAAGCGTCTCCTGTGCTGTCGGGAGGCCAGGCAGGGCCGCACAAAATACAGGGAATAGGCGCAGGGTTTGTCCCGGAAGTGCTGAATACGAGTATTATAGATGAAGTAATAAAGGTTTCGGACAAGAATGCCGGCATCTGCTCAAGGAGGCTTGCGAGGGAAGAGGGTATACTTGCCGGCATCTCCGGCGGGGCTGCATTATGGGCTGCGCTGCAGGTTGCGTCGAGGATAGAGAATAAAGGGAAAATGATTGTCGTGGTTCTGCCTGATACCGGTGAACGGTATCTCTCGACATGGCTTTTCAAAGAAGAGTAAATCATCAGGACATTTATACATCATGACGGGGCCCTCGGTGACGTGCTTCTTTCGCTGCCCTGCATCAAATTGCTCAAAAAAGATTCATCCTTTCTCCATATTGCGGGTCAGCCCGCGCAGATGAAATTATTGAAAGAAGCCGGATACGCTGATGAAGTTTCTGAGGCGGGAAGCGCTTTTTATTCCTCGCTTTACATGGCGACTGTGGAAGACAATACGAGGGAATTCCTTGAACGCTTCGATCGTGCATTTATCTTTACAGTCTCCCCCGACCGGATACCCGATATTAAAAAAACCATATGCGAGACGACGACTGTCGTCACTATTCCACCGCCCGGCGTAAGTACGCATGCGGCAGAATTCAGATTTAAACAGCTCGACCCGGAATTGACTATGCCGTCGCCGCTGCTGGACATCCCACCTGCACATCGGGGAAAAGCTGTGATGCTCCTCGCACAGTCCGGATATAGTCCGGGTCCCGCTCCGCTGATAACGCCCTTGATAGCACTGCACCCCGGCAGCGGTGCGAAAAGAAAATGCTGGCCACTCGAAAATTACTTTGAACTCATGAAAATCCTGGCAAAGAATTTCGATCCTTTTTTCATAATCCTGGCCGGGCCTGCTGAAGAGCCTTCAATACGGACCAGGATAAAACAGTTCATTGAAGCATTTTTCGAAGATAGAAAAAAATCATTGTTTGTGAGCAATGAGGAATTGATCTCCGTTGCAGCAATGCTCCGCCAATGCCGCCTTTACATAGGCAACGATTCCGGCATAACACATCTGGCCGGAGCGGCAGGAAGTGCCTCGATAGCCCTTTTCGGCCCTACTGATCCGTCTTTATGGAGGCCCCAAGGCAGGAATGTGCACGTTGTCTCCCCGCCTTTTCCGGGCGGTCCCATATCAGCCATTACGGTAGCAGAGGTGTATGAGAAAGCGAGAGAGGTGCTTCCGGATTGAAAAAAAGCAGTTGCGATTTCATAGTTTCATTGAATAACGCCGATGTCACAATCCAGGGTCGCACAGTTTTGTCCGGCATCACATGGAAACTCAGGCGGGGCGAGCATTGGGCCTTTACCGGCGACAACGGCTCCGGGAAATCAACCCTGCTGAAACTTATCAGGGGTGAACTATGGCCGGATGCAGGGAAATCCGTCACAAGGCAGTATTGTTTTGATGGTGAGGTGCAGGAAAGCCCGATAGGTATTAGAAAACGTATTGCCATTGTTTCCTCCGAATTGCAGGATGCCTACCACCGGAACAAATGGAACATGACCGGCCGCGAGGTCATTTACACCGGCTTTTTCGACAGTGCATGGCTTCATCAGGAACCATCCGGAGAGCAGAAAACAGAGGCGGAACGGATGTCGCACGCACTGAAGCTGGATAGCCTGCTGAACAGGAAGTTTCTTCAAATGTCCCAGGGTGAAGCCCGGAAAATACTTATCGCCCGGGCTTTGGTCGCCCGTCCCGACGTACTGGCATTCGATGAGCCTTGCAACGGACTTGATATGTCCTCAAAAAGAAAAATCCTCGGTCTGATCGAAGAAATAGCCGCGGCCGGCACAACCGTACTATACGCCACTCACCGCATCGAAGAACTCATTCCGTCCATTACCCATGTCCTCACTATGGACTGCGGGAAAATAATCAAAAGCGTCAGGCTTCGGGCGTCAAGCGTCGGGCGCAAAAAGCAAAACAGTCATACATCGACTCACAGCGCCCTGCGCCCGATGCCCGACAACACTCCTTTGAGGCTTGACGCTCCTTTGACAAGCAGTACTTCGAATTTTTTAATAAACATCAAACACGCCGACATATTCCTGAAACGCAAAAAGATATTGAGCGATATTTCCTGGGTCATGCGAAAGGGTGAGAACTGGGCTGTAATCGGCAGGAATGGCGCGGGCAAATCCACTCTGCTTAAACTGATAGCCGGGGACGTATACCCTGCCCTCGGCGGAAAAGTGCAGCGGTTCGGCGGAAAGGATAGCGAAGGCCTGCGGAACATACGGAAAAGAATCGCTGTCGTTTCTCCTGAATTGCAGCGCGATTACTCATACGGGATCAAAGGGGCGGACGTTGTTTTGTCAGGTTTTTTCTCCAGCATAGGACTATATGATAAGGCAACCCGGGACCAGAAGGACACGGCCCGGCACTGGATGGATTTCTTCAACCTGCTGCACCTCAGTGAACGGCCCATGTCCGGCCTGTCTTACGGCGAGCGGAAAAAGATACTTATTGCCAGGGCCATGGTAAGCGGCCCCGACATACTTATACTCGACGAGCCGTGCAGCGGACTCGACAGGGCGGCACGCTCCGAGTTCCTTTCATTCATCACGCAGGCCGCAGGCGCCGGAGTGGCCCTTATTGTGGCGACCCATCACCCCGACGAGATACCGGTCTCAATTACTCATATAATGATAATGGACAAAGGCAAGATTATTTCACAGAAGGCGTTATAGCGTATCGGCTGGAATTATGGCGGTTATTGTTGTTCCCTTGCCCGGGCTGCCGTTTATCCTCAACTCGCCATTACAGATATATGCACGCTCTCTCATCCCCAAAAGACCGAACGAATTAGTTTTGATAAACAGGTCCTCCGGAATTCCAACACCGTTGTCGGCAATTTCAAGCATGATAAAATTGGCCTGCCGGATCAATGCCGCCCTGACCTTCGTCGCCTTTGAATGGCGAAGCACATTTGTAAGGGCTTCCTGGAAAATCCTGAAAAGCACGGTAGACTGATCTTTGTCAGCAGTGATATTCTCGGGATTGATAGTGACTTCACATTCAATCCCGCTCTTCTTCTGAAATTCCCCGGCCTGCCACTCGATAGCGGCACCAAGACCCAGATAGTCGAGGATAGCGGGCCTCAACTCCGTACAAATCCTTTTTACGGCAACTATGATCGAATTAACAACATCCACTTCCGCTTTCATCTGCTCCGCAACCGCGAAATTCCCGTTGTCCTTTCGAAGTCTTTCCGCCATGAGGGAGAGGTCGATTTTTAAAGCGGTAAGCGCCTGTCCGAGCTCATCGTGTATTTCGCGCGCAATATTCGTTCTCTCTTCTTCCCTGGCTGACTGCAGATGAGCTGCAAGAGACCGCAATTGCTCATGAGATTTCTTCAGTTCCCCGGCTGCTTTCATGCGCTCCGACCGCTCGCTTGCTTCCCTTAAGGCCCTTTGAACGGAAGACGCCAGCCTTGCAATACCGGTTTTCAAAACATAGTCTATGGCGCCTTTTTTGAGAGTTTCGATGGCAAGCTCTTCGCCCATTTTCCCGGTAACAAAGATAAAAGGTATATCCGGGCATCTTTTTCTTGCAATATCAAGCGCGGAAAGGCCGTCGAAGTCCGGCAACGAAAAATCGGAAAGAATTATATCAAAGCTGCCCCCATCTATTGCCGTAACAAAATCATTGCGTGACATTACCTGGCTCACGTCACAGGCGATACCTTCCCCCTCAAGGGTCTCTTTAACCAGTTCGGCGTCAAGCTTATCATCTTCGATGTGCAGGATTCGCAGGGACATTATCTTATGATATCCTTCATGATATCAGGACTACCGGGGTTTGCAGTAGCTTTCAGGCATCGTTTCATTGATTATCGCCCAGTACACCCCAGTCTCTTTGATAACATCGAAAAACTGATTGAAATCGACCGGCTTCACCACGTATCCGTTAGCGCCGAGATCATATCCGGCAGCTATATCCTGATCTTCATGAGATGAAGTCAGGATCACAACCGGCACGCACCTGAGCGCCTCATCACTCTTGACCTGCCTGAGCACTTCAAAACCATTTACCTTGGGAAGCTTGAGATCAAGCAGCACTACCGCAGGATTTCCGCCCGTCCTGCCTGCGAACTTTCCACGGCGGTAGAAGTAATCCAATGCTTCTTCGCCGTCTCTCACAGCCACCACCTCATTGACTATATTATTTGAGGCAAGGCTTGTCATTATAAGCTCTAAGTCATAAGGATCGTCTTCGACGAGTAAAATATGCCTCAATTCAGCCATTGTCACCTCGTTAAGCAGTTCGTTCAGGCTATTTATATTATATCAGTCCAACTTAAAGCACTTCAATTCATAAATACGGTCACACCGTATTCATGAACTGAAGTGCTAAGTAATTGGAACTTTTCCGTACAGCCTTTTAACAAAGCTCAACTCTTCCTCTTTGGTGGCAAGCCTGCCCATCAGTTTCTCATCCAGTATCTTCCCGAAAACTTCTGAATAAACCGGCCCGGGCAAAAGGCCGAGGTCCTTCAGGTCGTCGCCTGTTACCGCAGACCGCACATTCCTCAGCTCAATAAGAAAGCGCGATATGGCCTTTTTCTTTTCGCTGTCCTGTGCCAGAGCCATGATGAACAGCATAACTTCAATATCGCAGTCTTTCAGAACATGATATATTTCCACCGGACTGTCCGGTTTGATCCTCATTATTATGCCCTGGGCGGTATTCAGTATCCTGAGAATACGTTCGCGGGGCTTCAGCGGAACGGCAAGTCTGCTGAGCGCGGATTCCTGGTCCGCCTTATTAAGCTTGTAAAGCAGCGCTGCCAGATAAAGCATCTCTTTTTCATAGTGCTCCTCCAAAAAAAGCAGCTCAAACCATGAGATGGCGTCGCGGACGGACTGAAGAAAAGCTTCAAGGCCGGAGGAAAATCCGAGGGCCTGGTGAATGACCTTGAGAAGCCCGAAATCGCCCAATCTCTTCAACGCTTTTATAGGGTCGGTCTCCTTGAAAGTAAGCATAAGCTCGTCATACAGCCTTGAGCCGGACAGCTTCTCAAAAATGTTCATCCTGAGAGCAAGCTTGATAAGATTCTCCGTATGTTTCGTAAGCTTGAAACTGAAGCGTTCAGAAAACCGTATGGCCCTGAATGCCCTTGTGGGGTCTTCAACGAAACTCAGGTTATGCAGTACCCTGATGACCTTGTCCTTCAAATCACGCTGGCCCCCGAAGAAGTCCAGCAAGAGGCCTATGTTCCTTTTGTTCAGCTTTACTGCAAGGGTATTGATAGTGAAATCCCTGCGGTACAGGTCTTTCTTTATGGACGAGGTCTCCACCTTGGGCAGCGCTGCAGGCGATTCGTAATACTCGGTCCGCGCTGTGGCGACGTCGATCTTCAGCGAAGGCAGTATCACCTGCGCCGTGCCGAATTTCTGATGCACTGTAATCCTGGAAGCCGTCTTTTTCCCCAGGGTCCGGGCAAAGGAGATGCCGTCGCCCTCGACAACAATATCTATATCGAGGTTTTCCTCACCCCTCAACAGGTCACGAACACAGCCGCCCACAAGATACACGGCCATGCCGAGTTCATCACCCGCCTCACCTGCCATAACAAGAAATTCATAAATGCGCGCCGGCAACTTTTCTCTGAGAAGACCTGCGATACTCCTGCCAAACCCTTTGTATGTCTCGCCTGTGCCCGGTTCACGCGCCGAAATCTTGCTCTTTCTCAAAAAATCCTCATAAAGCGACCGGAGCAAATCCGTCCTGGTCACCGCCCCGGCAATCTCATCCCCGCTCAGCACTGTGACGAACCTCTGATTATTCTCTATCATGTCCTTTTCAATTTCTGCAATGGGCGTATCGGGTCCGGTTGTCAGCGCATCGCTCGTAGCAAAATCCGAGCACCTGTTCCTCCCGAGTCCGTGAAAGAGCGCCTTCTCGACCACCCCCTTGGTGATGACTCCCCGAAACCTGCCTTCTTTCACTACCGGGAGGGCATTGACACCGTAGCGCGTCATCACACGCTCCGCCTCCCTTATGCTGCTGTTCCACTGTACTACAATTACAGGCGTGGTCATTACATCACGCACCATTTTGGCCGGGCGTATATGCTTGCGCAACATGGCGGTCAACTTTTCTTCCAGGATCTCAAAAGGCATGTCTTTTATAGTGGCCGACGCTGCTTTGGCATGACCTCCGCCCCCAAATTGGGCCATTATAAGTGCTGCATCGATTTCGGGCACCCTGCTTCGCGCCACCATAAGGATTTTGTCCTGCATACCGATGAGCAATATGACGGCGTCGCCTTCTTCCATATTCATTATTTGATGTGCCAGGTGCGACACATCACCGAACCCCTCCATCCTGCCTTTGCCTATCTTGATCCGTATGCCCTGAATAACGACCTCTTCAAGAGACTTCACCAACTCGTTCAAAAGCGCGAACTCTTCCCTGGAGATATCTTCCTTGAGAAAATCGGAAACAATATTGAGATTGGCGCCCCGCCTTATAAGATATGCCACTGCCAGAAGATCGCGCGGCGTGGTAGAGGCAAAAAGCAGAGAACCTGTTTCCTGGTATATCCCGAGACACAGGATGGTCGCTTCAAGTGGACTTAGGGGGATATTCTTTCTCAGGATGATCTCGGCAAAAATGGTCGAAAGCACACCCGTTGTGTCGATAACCTCCACCTCGCCTTTGATATCCTGCTTTGCAGGGGGATGGTGATCATAAATGTGTATCCTGACACCGGGCCTGGAAAGCAGTTCTTTAAAACTGCCGATACGATCGGGGTGCTTCGTATCGACAATGATCAGCCGCTTGACCTCCTCGAGCGAAATGTCCTTCAGCCTCCTGATCTCCACGGGCTGAAAAGCATCCACGAAGTCCCTCACCTTTTTTTCCATGGATCCCGGAAAGACAATAACAGCGTCGGGATAGAGCTTTTTAGCCGCGATGACCGAGGCAAGCGAGTCAAAATCGGTATTGATATGAGAGGTTATTACATCCATAAAGCATAGGATACCACAGTTTACAAGGTCTGCGGCTAAACCTATTTGTATATTCTCCGATAATATCTAAGTGATTAAACGCAGGTCTGTAATCTACGGGACAATAACAGTTCTCCTGATATTGACGGCGATGACGCTTATGTCGCCGACAGTTGCATACTGTTCTGCAGGAACCAACTGGGTGCTTATTGCAAGAAGTGCCGGCAATAAGGATTTTTATATCGACTCAACCACTCTTAAGTATTGCTTATCAAAAATAAAATTACAAATGAAAGAGGAACAGATTGCAACAGCATGGTTCAAGATAGTTACGGATAAAAACAGGAAGGGCGGCAAAAAAACGGCCGGCCCGGCAGAAAAATATATTAATCAGCAAGTGTCTTATGCAAAAGCCCTTATTCAGACAGACTGCTACGATTCCACATTGAGAGTCCTTGTCATTTATCTTTTTGATAAAAATGACAAAATGACTTACAGGATTGAGACGTTGTCATCGAAGTTTGAAGAGATACCCCAGGGGTGCGTCTTCGAGGACATTAAAGACATCATCTGCAGATGAAGTAAAGGGGACAGATTTCCGGGCAAACCGGAATGACAAAATTGACAATCTCTCAAATCCTGTGCAAGCCCTCCTTAAATTGACTTATCGCAGGCCAAAATTTTAAAATGTGAGGTACGAGTCATTAATTTCAGAGATTTAAGGCTGCTCATTTAAAGACAAAGAGGACGAAAAGATATGTGCAGACTGGCCGCGATAACATCGAAAGACTACATTTCACCTATGGAACCCATCCTTGCCCTTGAAACCATGAAAGAGGGACATGACGGCTCAGGCCTGGGCCTCACGCTCAAAGACCTCGGCGGCGCGTTCGAGAAGCTGAAGAAATATCCGGTAATGTCCGGCATCTGCTCGAAGGCCGGTAAGAAAGCGCTTGACGAGTTCATGAAAAAGGAGGGGTTTACCCTGAAATATGAATGGAAACCAAAGATAAAACAGGTGAAGGGTATTATCCCCCGCGATTGTTATTTTGCGCGCGCCTATGACTATCCTGCCGCTTACAGAAATAAACCCTTACATGAAAAAGAGGACCTTCTCATGAACACGAGACTGGCGCTCCGGAGAATCGGCGAGCCCGACGAGTCGATATTCGTGTTTTCGTTTTATCCTGACGTCCTTACGTTAAAAGAGGTAGGTGATCCGCTTCAGTTAGCAGAGTTTTTCGGGCTCGAAGATAACGGGCTGAAGGCCAGAATCATTTTGGCCCAGGGGCGACAGAACACGAACTACGCGATTTATATGTATGCCTGCCACCCTTTCTTCATCCAGGGCTTCTGCAGCATGACTAATGGTGAAAATACCGCTTTTGTACCCATTAGGGAATTCCTCTCCAGCAGGGGCTTTCCCGGATACATGGGATACAACAGCGACAGCGAGGTGTTTACTCATATATTGCATTATACGGTAAGACAGTTGCATCTGCCCCTGCCTTATTATAAAGATATTATAACACCGCTCAAAGCAGCCGAGATCGGGCAGCGGTCCGACAGGGATGCACTGAGGCTTATGAAACAGTCCCTGCGATCTCTCTGCATAGACGGGCCGAACGTCATCATAGGCTTCACGCCGGACGGCACCTGCTTCATGGTGCACGACTCAAAAAAACTGAGGCCCGGCATAGTGGGAGGCGTCAAAGGCAAATATGCATTAATGTCCGAAGAGTGCGGCGTCGACAGTGCTCTCCCCAAACGGGACAGGAACAAAGACATTTTCCCGATGAAATACGATATGATTACGGTTTCGCCGCACGCACAGGAGGTGAAGGTATGGAACCAGCTTCACGGTCAAATATAATGTCAGACCATAATCATCAGCTCTCACTGAGAGAGTTTCCATATATAATCAGATGGCGGGACGACCGTTGCAAGAGGTGCGGCAGATGTACCGCAGTGTGCCCGGTCAAGGCTATTGTCCCGTCAGTAAAAGTCCGGAGATTTGTCAGTTCCGAAGGACCCGTGCCGACGCCGACAACAGTAAGAATAACAACCCAGATTGTAGAACAGGTCACAGACATAGAGCGTTATTGCACCGGCTGCGGGAGTTGCACGCTGGTTTGCCCCAATGAAGCAATAGAGCCGGAGCTCAATCCGCAGAACAAGTTCCTCCACTATAAGAACAAAGGCGGCGATGCCTATAAGCGGGGCGGCAGGAGAAACGACCCTTCCATGTCTACTCTCGACAGGCTGAAATTCACGAGAATTTCGATGCTTACCGATCCTGCTCTTGATGCTGGAAGGCACGAATTCCGCATACGTTCGCTGCTTGGAAGGATACTGCCGCCGGAGGAAATGCCTATTATAGTGCGCAACGGAACGCTCGAGCTGGACAAGAAAAGCTCCAGGTTTATTCCACCTGTTCGCGAGATATTCCCTATCATGATCGGGAGCATGTCCATCGGCGCCCTTTCTCCCCCTATGTGGGAAGGACTGGCAATGGGTGTTGCATATTTGAATGAGGTTGAAGGTCTCCCTGTAGTGATGGCATCCGGAGAGGGCGGCATGCCGCCGCGGCTCCTGCGTTCAAAATACCTGAAGTATTTCATAATTCAGATAGCTTCGGGCTATTTCGGGTGGGATGAAATAATACATGCCCTGCCAGAAATGGTGGAAGACCCTGCAGCCATCGAAATCAAATACGGCCAGGGCGCAAAACCCGGCGACGGCGGACTGCTGATGGCCCAGAAGGTTTTGAAGCTTATAGCGAAGATACGCGGTGTTCCGCAGTTCATCGATCTCGCTTCGCCTCCTACGCACCAGACAAAATATTCTATTGAAGAGGCAGTGGCAAAGATGATCCAGTCCATGTCGATGGCGTGGGGCTTCAGGGTCCCCGTGTATCCAAAGATATCCGGCACCAAGACCGCAAAGGCGGTGTTGAACAACCTTGCCAGGAACCCCTATGCAGCGGCACTCAGCATCGATGGTGAGGACGGCGGGACCGGCGCGGCCTACAATGTCTCAATGGACAAAATGGGCCACCCTATTGCCTCCAACATCCGTGAGTGTTATCTTGACCTTGTGAAACAGGGCAAGCAGAACGAGCTTCCGCTGATCGCAGCAGGCGGCATAGGCAAGAAAGGCAATCTGGCTGCAAATACCGCGGCGCTCATCATGCTCGGAGCATCCGCGGTTGCCATAGGCAAATACATAATGCAGGCGGCAGCAGACTGCTTCGGAGATGAATACAATCGATGCAATCTTTGCAATACGGGAAAATGCCCCCGCGGAATAACCACGCAGGACCCCAAGCTCTACCGGAGGCTTGACGCAGATAAAGTTGCCGAGCGCGTGGTAGAGGTCTTCCGGTCCGCCGACGTGGAATTGCGGAAGATATTTGCCCCAATGGGCAGGAGCACCGAACTTCCTATCGGCATGTCCGACGGCTTGAGCATCGACGATAAAGCAATGGCAGAGAGGTTGGGGATAAGTTATGCGTGCTAAGAAACAAAAAACAGAAGTCAAAAAACAAAAAACAGGGCAAATTGCCGATAAGACTCTAAAGGGTCTGATAAACGGCAGGAGAGTGCCTTCGCGCATACTCGAAGAACAGATACAACAGGCGGTCCTGGACGGTGACAGGGAGATTCGTATCATTGCCGACGGACAGCACGGCATAGGAGGCAGGATCTGGCCAAGAAGTGAAACAGTGAGAATAATGGTTGAAGGCACTTCCGGACAACGGCTCGGCAGCATGGGAATGTCCGGTACCGAGATCGTAGCAAAAGGAAGCGTCTCCGATGATACCGGATGGCTCAATTGCGGCGCAAAGATAACCGTTCTGGGAGACACCACCAATGGCGCCTTCAATGCTGCGGCCCAGGGCATCCTTTACATCCAGGGCAGCGGGGGCGCGCGATGCGACACCATGACAAAACACAACCCCCGTTTTGATCCTCCTCAATCGTGGTACTTCAGGAACGTGGGAGACTCTTTTGCCGAGTTCAAGGCCGGAGGCATCTCAGTGGTCTGCGGAGTCAATCCCAGGAACCCCGAGAACATATTAGGGTACCGCCCATGTGTTGGAATGGTAGGCGGCGCCATATATTTCCGCGGCCCGATACAGGGATACAGCGAAAAAGATGTAAAGCTCGTGGACCTGACACCTCAGGATTGGGAGTGGCTCAGGGACAACATGAAGCCCTATCTGGAATCCATCGAACGGATGTCCTTCTACGACGAGCTGACCCGCTCAGCTGAAGATTGGAAGAAGCTCATCGCTTATACGCCGCAGGAGAAACGGTCCAGAAAATGGTTCAAGATATCGACCACGGATTTCAGAAAAAACATGTGGGAAAAAGAAGTAGGACAGGGCGGCATTTTTGGAGAATACCTGGACCATGAGCGTACACTGCTGCCCTATATAACTACGGGGACTGACAGGCGCAATAAACCTATATGGACGAATGAGAAATACGACCCTCCATGCGCGTATGCCTGCCCCACCAGGATCCCGTCGCACAAAAGGGCGACATTGATAAGACAGGGTTTGCTCCAGGAGGCGCTTGAGCTAGTATTGCGCTACAGCCCTCTTCCCGCAACGGTATGCGGCCAAATATGCCCTAACCTGTGCATGGAGAGCTGTACCAGGGGCATGATTGACAAGCCTTTGCAGATCGATAAGCTTGGCAGCCTGGCCCTTGATCTGCCTGCTCCCAGGAAGGAAAAACCTACAGGCCACGCCGTGGCTGTCATCGGCGGGGGGCCGGCAGGACTCAGTGCGGCATGGCAGCTTGCACTGAAAGGGCATGCGGTGGACCTCTATGAATCAGCCGGCAAGCTTGGCGGCAAAATCGAACTCTGCATCCCGAGGGAACGCCTGCCTCAGGCAATACTCGAAAAAGAGCTTTCGCGTTTCCGCGAGCTTGGGGTGAACGTCAACCTGAACACTGAGGTGGACAGGTACAAATTCGATGAAATTTATAAGAACCACGAACTCGTCGTTATTGCGGTGGGCGCTCACAAGCCGAGGACCATTACTTTCCCCGGCTCAGAGCACTCCTTATCCGCGTACGATTTCCTCAGAGACATCAACAGCGGAAAACTTCCGGACCTGAGAGGGCGGAAAGTAGTGGTAATAGGTGCGGGCAATGTGGGGATGGATGTTGCTTCCGAGGCATACAATTACGGCGCAGAATCAGTGATCGCCGTAGATATCCAAAAACCGGCCGCCTTCGGTAAAGAGATGGAAAACGCGATCGCCAAGGGTACCCAGGTCCTCTGGCCCAGGATTACTGATCGCTACAGTAAGGAAGAGAGAAAGCTGTATCTCAAAGACGGCTCCTCGCTCGATGCCGACGTTGTGGTCGTTTCAGTTGGTGATACGCCGATACTCGACTTCCTGCCGCAAGGGATCCATACTGAAAAAGGCTGGTTGACAGTGAATGAAATCGGTCAGACTTCCGATGTCAAAGTATTTGCCATAGGTGACGTTACAAATCTTGGGCTTGTAACGCATGCCATCGGCCAGGGAAGGCTTGCAGCAGAGACTATTCATTACCAGTTGATGCATGCGCCCCGCCAGCCCGAAGTCAGACAGGTAATACCTTACGATCGTATCAAAACAGAGTACTATGACGTTTGCAGAGGAGATTTCCAGCCGGAAAGAGAGGCAAACAAATGCATGTCCTGTGCCACCTGCCGGGATTGCCATATGTGCGAGGCCACTTGTTACTGGGGCGCGATAAACAGAGTTGAGCAGGAGGGCGGGGCTTATGAATACGTGGTGGATGAAGACAAATGCATCGGCTGCGGCTTCTGCGCAGGCATCTGTCCGTGCGGCGTATGGGAAATGGTGGAGAACATATAAGAGTAAGCGATAAGCGGCAAAGGGAAAACCCTGTTCACTGCTTGCTGCTTGCCGGATTTTTACCGATTACTGATCACTGATTACTTTTAGAGACGGGGCGTAGCGCAGCCTGGTAGCGCACACGGTTCGGGACCGTGGAGTCGGAGGTTCAAATCCTCTCGCCCCGATTTTCCTTTACAGATAATGCCTAAACATACACATAAGAAATCATTGAATGAAGCCGCGTGTCCGGCATGGCTTGAAGGGGACAATAAACTGTTCAAGGGGATCATGGCCGTATTTATCAGGAATGTCCCTCCCCTTATGGATCGGCTAAAGGATGCCCTTGAAGCAAACGATGCCGTCCAGGTTAAAGTCCTGTCGCATTCGTTGAAGGGCTCGGCATCGATGATCGGTGCGCATCCCCTGCGCGATGCGGCGTTCAGAGCGGAGAGTGCGGCTATAGAGGGAGACCTCGAAAAAGCACGCGGCTTTTATTGTGAGATGAAAGCAGAGCTTGAGAATGTCCTTGCCGCGTTAAACAGGACAAAATAGGGATTGTGATGAAAACAGTACTGACAGTTGATGACGAAGCGATCGTACGATTTGCCCTCTCCGAAAAGCTGAAGGAGCGCGGCTATTCAGTGAAAGAAGCGTGCAACGGCAGGGATGCCGTCGCAATCTGCACAAGTGAAACTATCGATGCCGTTCTCCTGGACCTGAATATGCCGGAGATGGGCGGTATCGAGACCCTCCATGAATTAAAAAAACTGGGCATCGATGTGCCTGTCATCATTGTGACGGCATATGGCGATATACCCACTGCAGTGAAAGCCATCAAACTTGGCGCTTACGATTTTATCGAAAAACCGCCTCAGGTAAGCAAGCTCTTTGTTACGCTGGAAAGGGCAATGGAAAAGGCGGAACTCGAAAAAAGGGTAAAGAATCTTGACACGACGCTGGAGACCTCTTTTGAATGGATGATGGGAAGAAGCACAGCCATGAAAGGAGTGATAGCAAAGGTAAGGCAGGTGTCGTCCAGCGATTTTTCCGTGATCCTTCAGGGTGAAACCGGAACCGGAAAGTCATTTCTCGCTAACGCAATACACAACCTGAGCAGAAGGTCCGGCAAGGAGTTTATAAAGGTCGACATCAGCGTCATACCTGAGAATCTTGTTGAAAGCGAACTTTTTGGATATGAAAAAGGCGCCTTCACCGGAGCCTACAGGAACAAAAAAGGTTATTTCGAGGTCGCGCGGGAGGGTACCCTTTTTATCGACGAACTCGAAAATATGTCACCATATATGCAGACCAAGCTCCTTAGTGCTGTTGAAGACAGAAAGATATTCCCTCTTGGAGGCACCAAGCCGGTGGATATTGATGTGCGCCTGATTTTTGCCGCCAGTAAAGATTTAAAAAAGTCCGTCAGCAAGAAAGAGTTCAGGAAAGACCTGTTCTACCGGTTGGGCGAATTCATTATCGACATCCCTCCTTTGCGGGAGCGCGTAGAGGACATTCCCCTGTTCGCGCGTAAATTCCTTATAGATGCCGCAACAGAGATGAACAAGCAGATAAAGGAGTTCGAGGATGCCATAGCCTGCCTGACCGAGTATCACTGGCCGGGTAATTTAAGGGAGTTGAAAAATGTGATAAGGCGGGCGGTGCTCCTCTCGGAAGACGGTGTCATGAAACCAAGCAATGTGAGATTTCTGCTCAAGGAGGGGGAAGACAACACAGAGAATGCCTCCCTTTTTCCGCTCAGGGAAGCCGTCTCTGCAATAGAGAAAAAAGCCATAAAGGAGGCGCTGCATATCAATAGAAGCAACAAGTCAAAAGCAGCAGCCCTGCTCCAGATAGATTACAAAACGCTGCTCACAAAAATAAAAGATTACAATATTCATTAGAGACTTTAACGCAAGATCATTAACACCTCTTTTATGTCATTCTGGTCATTGCTCATTACGCATTACTGATCAAGGTTTTTTATGGCATTTTTCCATAGGTACTGGAACAATTCCATAATCAGACTAAACGGCATTACCATAACAATACAGATCATTCAATAGGTTAATCCATAATTCTCCGCTGGCATATTGATTGCATAATCTTATTTATGATGAAACTAAATAGAGACCAATTAATAAAGAAAATAGTTTTGCTGATCATTATAGCTCTTCTGGCCGGTTTAAATGCGTGCACAAAATCAACTAGTGCCAGCGAACCCAAAAAAGTTGAAAATGGAGCAAATTTTATCATGGAGCCATTTATCTTGAATATTGGGAATCATGGCGATGCAGGGGCCATAAAAGTGACAATAGCTCTCGAACTTACTAATACCTCTTTAGAGGAAACGGCAAAAAAAAGAACGGCTCAGTTAAGAGATGCGATTATTATACTCCTCTCGACCAGGTCGAAAGAAGACCTTTCCAGTCAGGAAGGGAAACTGCAACTTAAAGACGAAATACTTCTTCAGGCCAACCAGATAATAAACGAAGGCGCAGTAAGAAATGTCTTTTTCTCGGACTTCGTAATGCAGTAATCGTCGTACCGCGTTCAGCGTACTCTACATACGCCTTGTCCAAAAACGATTTTTCCGTTACAATAAAAGATTATGAACGAGCAGTCCCTTGATCGACTCATCGATGCCCTGCTGGAAGGAGATCAGTTCCGGGCTTTCGCCGAAGTGGACAGCCTCCGAAACGCCGGCATAGACAATAACCAGATCATTATCAACGGCATTGAGACTGCAATGGGCCGGCTGGACGCAAAATGCACTTTAGAACAGTTCAATCTGCTCGAAATCATGCTTGTAGGCCGGGCAGTGATGGGAGTCATAAAGATGCTTTATCCCGAGTCGCCTCCTGTACCCACAAGAGAAACCGTCATAGTGGCAAGCCTTGAAGGTGATGTTCATGACCTGGGGAAGAACATCGTCAAGACAATCATGACCGCCAGGGGATACCGCGTCATTGACTGCGGCAAGGATTGCCCGGTAGACAAGCTGCTCGATACAGCCGTCAGGGAAGAGGCGGCCATAATAAGTATAAGCGGACTTATAACAAGTGTCATCCCGATGGTGAGACAGGTCATCCCGATGGCGCGGGCCAGAGGTCTGACAAAAGTGAAAGTCCTGGCAGGAGGAGCGGCATTGAAGCAGGCGTCTGCAGATATTCTTAATGTCGATTACGTGGCCGACTCTGTTTTTGACGGCATACGCTTCCTCGAAGATGGGCCGAAAGGTGAGCAGTGAACAGCCTTGAACGGATTAAGGCCGCGACAAGTTTTGTGATACCTGACCGTGTACCGGTAATCGCCCAGGTATTCGGTCACGCTGCTGTCCTTGCCGGCGTTCCTATAGGAAAGTATGTGAGAGACGGCGACCTTCTGGCGCGCTGCCAGCTAAAGGCACTGGCCCATTATGGCTACGACACCGTTTTCACACTTATGGATTCCGGCGTGGAGACTGAAGCCGTTGGTTCACGCCTGAGATACCGTTCAGATATGTATCCTTACGTAGAACACTATGTGATTGCGGATGCCAAAGAAATGAATAGTGTTGCCGTACCGGACCCTCAGCGGTCCGGGCGCATGCCGGAAATGCTCAAAGCCGCAAGTTTTCTCCGTTCTGAACTCGGGAACGAGGTCCTGATCACAGGCTGCGTATTGGGACCTATGACTCTGGCCATGCAGTTGCTCGGACCTGAAAAGGCCCTCTTCCTTGCCGTAGACGATCCCGATTTGTTTGACCGCGTTCTTGACTTCGCGGTGGAAGTCGCCATAACCTTTGGCCTGGCCCAGATTGAAGCAGGGGCGCATTTGCCGTTAATATTCGACCCTTCTGCCTCGCCTGCTGTCATCCCACCGCGTTTTTTCCGGGAATTCGAACTTCCGCGGCTCAGGAGGCTTTTTTCAGCATTCAAGTCAGCAGGATCTTTTGCCAATTGGCTGCACATCGCCGGTCCGGTCGACCCTATCTGCCCGTATTATCCGGAAGCAGGAGTTGAAATTGCCAATTTAGATTACTGCGTCGACCCATTGCATGCCCGTAAAATTCTCCCCCGCACCTGCCTTGACGGCAATATCAAACCGCTCTCGTTTATAGAAGCCGAACCAGCCGATGTTGCTGCCGAGTCGGCCAGGCTGCTGGAACTGTTCAGATCACAAGGCGGCTTTATCCTCTCCTCCGGCTGTGAGATACCACCGGAGTCGAGACCTGAGAATGTTGCCGCCATGGTCTCCGCCCCGCGTTCAGGGAGGTGATTTTATGCCGGTTCTGACAGTAAAGCTGCACAAAGAAGACCGGCACATCACCTGCAGGCCGGGCCGGTCGGTCAGGGATGTCCTCGATGAAACTGATATACGGGTACGCGCGGGATGCAACGGGATGGGAGCATGCGGACTCTGCCGCATCAAGATCAAGGGCGGTGATATCGGGGAACCCTCGGAGAATGAATTTACGAGCCTTGGCACGGAACTGCTTTCTCAAGGAGTGCGGCTCGCATGTCAGGTCAAGGCTGATCACGATCTGCAGATCGTGATCCTCAATCCGGCCCCGCCATCTGTCTGGCACAGCCTTGACCAGGGCCCTGCACTTTGCCCGGAGGCCGGTCATCCTCTCGGTATGACCGTTGATCTTGGAACCACCCACATATCGATTACTTTATTGGACCTCCACGCCAAGCGGCGATTGGCGGGACGCCGGGGCCTGAATCCCCAAACTGCCTGCGGCACCGATGTGCTGACGCGGCTGATATCGGCAAAATCCATCGACCAGGCCGAAAGGTTGAGCAGCCAGGTTATTCGGGCTATAGGCGATGGCTTGCACGACATCGGTAACAGGGAGGGAATAGACATACGACAGGTAGTGCGCGTCGCCCTCGTGGGTAATACCGCTATGCTCGCTTTATTGTCGGGGCAAAATTATCTCGATCTGTTGCAGCCGCGTTACTGGACCGAAACCATAAACTGTCTCCCGGTTGAAACAGTCTCCTGGGGCGCAAGCTGGGGAATCAGTCCCGAAGCAGTCATCGAGGTCATTCCTCCCCTGGCGGGTTTTGTCGGTTCCGATCTTCTGGCCGGCATTATGGCAACGCGCCTGACGGAACAGCCTCCCGGCGCCATTTTAATCGATTTCGGGACCAATTCGGAAATGGCCCTTTGGGACGGCAAGAATCTCTGGGTGACATCGGCGGCTGGAGGACCGGCCTTTGAGGGGTGCGGCATAACCTGCGGGATGCCGGCAGACCCCGGCGCCATCTACCGGATCAATCCCGACGCAAAAGGAGCGCCTGCCTTCGACGTGATCGCTGCCTCTGAACCCAAGGGCCTGTGCGGCTCCGGCCTTGTTGATTTGCTTGCCTTCCTTGTCAAGAGCGGGATATTGAACAATAAGGGACAATTTGCCCCGTCAGTTTCTGAACATGGTTTTACTGTTTACCGCGGTAACGTCGATATAGTTTTGACCAAAAAAGACATCGACATCTTCCAGCGGGCCAAAGCCGCCATCGGAGCAGGCATTGAGGTCCTATTGAAGAACGCAGACATGGGATATCATGAATTGCGGAAGATATTCATAGGCGGTGTTTTCGGCAAATATCTTGATATTGACAATGCCCGGGAGATCGGACTTTTGCCTGCGATTCCCGGACACTTTATAGAAACCGCCGGTAACACGGCACTGTCCGGTTGCGAAGCCTTTCTGCTTTCACCGGATGCTGAAGAATGTTTAAAGAAAATAAAGAGCCGGGCAATTATCGTAAATTTATCTGACTGCACGGATTTCGGGATACTCTTCATGGAGCATCTCTACCTGCGGCAGGTTGCTGCCGTATAAATTATGACCGGACCATTTTCCGATAAGCAGCAGTTGAAGGCATTTATAAATGCGGCGCAGTATTTTGCCGGCCTGACGTCCGGACAGGACATATGGGAAGAGGCCGGGAAGGTACTTGTCAATTTCTTTGGGGCCGACTTTGCAGCTTTTGGAAAATATGGTGCTGACGGAAAAATCGAGATCACACACCGGGCATTTTCCCTGAAGGGCTCATCGGCACAGATATCTCAACCTCAGATAATCAAAGCTGTCAGGGATGTTTTCGATAGCGGTTTTCTCACATTCCTGTCTTTTCCTTCCGATGACCCGATAGCCGCGGCATTCTTTCCCGTGCTTCACGAAAGCCGTGTCATCGCTGTAATGCTGGTGGGTCACATATCGTGCGTGTCCCTGCAGAAGGAAACCCTTGATCTTTATCTGGCCGCTGCCGGAATTATCGGGGCGACATACTCACGTAAAATTTCCGAGGCTGCGGTCCTGCAGGCCAAGGAAGATTGGGAACAGACATTCGATGCAGTTCCCGACATGATTGCCATAATCGACCTTAACTACCGGGTTGTCCGTGCGAATAAAGCTCTGGCAGACAGGTTAGGCCTGAAGCCTGCAGAATGCGTGGGGCTTACGTGTCATCGTGCATTCCACGGAAAGGATGAGGCACCTGTTTATTGCCCTCACAGCCTACTTATAGAGGATGGACTGGAACACACCACAGAGGTGCATCTGGATCGGGACTACTTAATAAGCGTCTCGCCATTGTACGATAAGGGCGGGAGGCTGACAGGGGGTGTCCATGTTGCCAGGGACATCACAGATCTAAAACAGGCGGAGCATGAGTTGGACCGATTTCGGACACATCTGCAGAAATTGGTGGATGAACGCACCGCAGAGTTGACTGCCGCGAATGAGGAACTTGAGGGATTCAGCTACTCGGTATCGCACGATCTGAGGGCCCCCATCCGGCATATGATCGGATTCATGGAATTGCTGGAGAAAAGGTGCATAACGCAACTGGATGAGACAAGCCTTCATTATCTGACCACGGTCTCAAAATCTGCAAAAAAGCTTGGGATGCTTATTGATGACCTGCTGGCCTTTTCCCGCGCGGGGCGGGCAGAGATGAAAAAGAAAAGAGTGCGTTTACTTGCTTTAGTTACAGAGGCTGTCCAGGAAATAGAGGATGAACTGAAGGGAAGGCATATTACATGGGAAATCGACGAACTGCCTGAAGTTTATGGTGATCGGACAATGCTGGGTCTCGTGCTTTCCAATCTTATCCATAATGCCGCCAAATTCACTCGCGACCGTAAACGGTCCGAAATAAAGATCGGGTGCCGGGACGAAGGAGATGAATTCATCTTTTTTGTTAAAGACAACGGCGCGGGATTTGACATGAAATACGTGGATAAGCTCTTTGGAGTATTCCAGCGCCTCCATCACCAGGATGAATTTGAAGGCACCGGCATAGGCCTGGCTAATGTCCGGCGCATCATTTCACGTCATGGAGGGAGGACATGGGCCGAAGGTTCAGTGGGACAGGGTGCGACATTTTATTTCAGCCTTCCGAAGAAGACGGCCTAAGGGGTGTTAAAATTAATTATCGCGACTCTCGGGAATGTATTTGAGACGTATCTCGACTCTTCTATTCAGTGCCCTCTCTTCCGGAGAATCGTTGGAAACGAGCGGTTTCCGGTCAGCGTTCCCTCTGATATAAAACCTTGACGGATCAGCGCCATATTTATCTACAAAGCATTTCAGCACGCTTGCTGCGCGTGCCACCGACAGCTCCCAGTTTGAAGGATAGCGGGATGTATGTATGGGAATGTTATCGGTATTGCCGTCGATCTCAACTATGTAAGAAGGATTTTTTTGTATGCTGTCCGCGATCCTTCCGATCAATGAACCGGCTCCGTCGAATATCACGGCCTTTCCAGGCGTAAATGTTATATTCTCTCTAAGGGTGATAACGACATCCTTATTTTCGGTGTAGATTTCGACATCCTTCTCCATGCCGAGTTGCCTGATGCCAAGAGCTATGGCGTCTTTGATTCCGTTTTCGGCCTTGCTATCCGAAACAGCAGGAATGTCCGCGGAAGGCTTGACAGCCGCTGAATTGCCCGCTGCCGGCCTGCTTCCGTTTTCAGCCTGGCGGGCAATAAGGAACATTACAAAAAAAACCATCAGCAGCGTCATCACATCAGCCATGGTAATAAGCCAATTACTGTCGCCATCCACCGTGGATCTCGATTGCTCGATAAGCTTCCTGTATGGTGAATTGTTCATAGATCAGTTCAAACTCTTCGCACTCCTGAGGGCATTGATATTCTTGACAACATATCTCTCAGTGTCGGCATCAGAGCAGCCCAAAAGCTTTTCCTCAATTTTTAACGGATATTCTCCTTTGTTGATTTCGACAATCCCTTCTACTGTCATTTGCATCAGTTCCTCACAGAGTATGGCCCTCTCCTTAATTTTTGCAGACAGCGGCAATAAAATCAGGTTGGACAGGAAGACGCCGTAAAAAGTTGACATAAGGGCAATGGCCATGATCGGTATGACTGTTTCAAAGGACTGGAAATGCCTGAATATTTTGATTAAGCTTATGACTGTGCCTGCGAGTCCGAACGACGGCGTGAGCCGGGCCATCGTCATAAGCACATTCTGGCTTAAGTTAAGGTCGATTATCCTGGTCGCCATTTCCCGTTCCATAGTATTTCGTATCTCTTCACTTTTATAGCCGTTTAGAAGCATGTTAATCCCGATTTTGAGAAAGGCGTCTTTCGTATCAGAGATGCTGGCTTCCAGTTTTCTTAATTCACTCTTTCTGTGCATCCTGGCAATCCGGACTATTTCCTGAGTAATATCCTCCCTGGTCCCCACACTCCGGAATGTAGCGATAAGGTCATGGATCGTTGCAGTTATTCTCTTAACCGGGAAACCGATAAGGAGAGCTGTGGCAGTCCCCCCGATTACAATTAAAAACGCGTCGAAATTGAACAGGACTCCAATCCCCACGTCTTTGAAAATCATTGAAATCATGGCAAATAAACAGATAGTAGCCATACCGCTCACCAGAAAACCCATTTTACCCTCCCCTACTGCAGCTTTCATCAGAAATCAGTCACTGAAAACTCATGTTGTACTGCCGTGGTTTCATTGGAAGCAATTGACATGCCCGCCGGTCATGCAACTGAAATTATGAGGAAATCAATACTTCGGGGATACCTGGTCGGAGAACGAAAGAGTATTAATTTACCTGCCGGGAAAACTTTTCCCGGGGTGTCCGGGCGTATTAGCCGCAGAACCCGAAGATAGCAAGCTTGACAAAGAGCGAAGCACTGTATTTTTCAGAATCTTCCCTGACACCGTAGCAGGCAAAACTTGACTAAACTAAAAAAATGATCTATACATCATAATTAATAACCAATTCATGCCCTATGCACAAACAACTTGTGCAATTTCCACTAAGGAGGATGATTTATACACGATATCAAACGCATCCTCGTCGTAAGCAGAATGACAAAACACTAGCGGTCCATCACAGAATTTCTCCGGCCCGGAGTTACGGGGCTGAACTTTATGTCATTCATGATACTTTGACTCATGGGACAAGTGCAACGGCCGGCATATATATAAGAATTTATTAAGAAAAGGAGCTTGGCATGAAAAAAATTATTCCCGCAGTTATGGTACTGGCAGCCTTTTGTATTTCGGCAGTCTCGTCTTCGCTGGCCGCGGAGACCCTGAAGATAGGCATTTTCGACATCCAGAGGATAATGGCCGAATCCCGGACTGTCAAGGGTTACCGCGAGAAGCTGGCGAATGATCTGGAACCGAAAAAAAAGGCCTTTTTCGCCAAACGGGAAATCGCCAACCAGTTGGGGGAAAAGCTGAAAAAAGATGGGCCATCCATGTCCGCCTCGGATAGAAGGGCTGCCGAAGACCGGCTCAGCAGCGCAATGCAGGAAATTAAGATAATGAACGAGGACATAAATCTGGATTTCCAGAGGATTAACAAGGAGCTTACCCAGCAGGCAGTGGATGGAATATTCAAGGCCGTACGTGATATTGCTTCGAAGGAGAATTATACGGTCATATTCGAGAAAAACCAGGCCGGAGTTGCATACTCCAAAGGTTCGATTGATATCACGGAAAAGGTCATAAAAGCTTACGACAGCAGGTAATCACTTTTCTTTGATCACCATGTCCTCTCACGCTTCAGCAGCATGTTTGAGTAATAATGGATAACCTATGGAGGAGTGAGTGCTTAATTTTATTATAGTGCAATGGGATCGTTGTCAGTAAACAGAGGTCTCTATTAATCGCAACTGTGGGGGAGACACGGTATGACAACACAGAATAAATCGGTATGTCTATTACTTTTTACCATTGCTCTCATTGCATATAAGTCAAATCTGTATGGAGCCGAGAAAGGGCCGGAACAATCCCTTCCGGTCTACCATCTTTCGGTCTCCTTTGACTTAAAAACAAATCTCCTCAGAGGTACGGCAGCAATTACTCTGCCGGAACCCGGTAATACGACGGTCTCCTTCGGCAATCTCAGGGTACTGTCAGTCACCCTGAACGGATCTCCCGTGGATTATAAAAAAAGGAACGGCCTCTTAAGGGTACCCGGCAAGGGGATACTCAAAATACACTATGAAGGCACCTTCAAGGGCGGACCGGGAAACAGGGGCAGCCTTGAGAATGCAGGCGTTGTCTCAACCGGCATGGTAAGCGGGCGCGGCGTCTCGCTTACCGGCAACTGGTACCCTGCAATAGACGGCCTTGCATATTATAAACTCACCGCGCTCGTCCCGGATAATTTCATCGCCATATCAGAAGCGGATGAAATCACTTTAAAGAAAATTGCAGCTGGCAAAGAGTACTCATTTATTTTCCCCCATCCTTTAACCGGGATAAACCTCGTTGCAGGAAACTACAGGGAGGTCAAAAGTTCCGCGAACGGTATCGGTATTTACACCTACTTTTTCCCTGAGGATATCTCACTTGCCGCTGACTATATAGAACACACGAAGAAATACCTCAAAATGTATGATGAACTCCTGGTCCCTTATCCGTACAAAAGGTTCTCCGTTGTAGAAAACATCCTTCCCACGGGCTATTCCATGCCTACATTCACCCTCCTTGGGCAGGAAGTCCTCCGCCTCCCGTTCATTCCGGAGACCTCCCTGGGCCATGAGATTACTCATCAGTGGTTTGGAAATTACGTATATGCTGATTTCGATAAAGGCAACTGGCTGGAAGCGATTACTTCCTATATGTCCGATCACCTTTACGAGGAGCAGAAAGGCAGGGGATGGGAGGACAGGAAAAAGATCCTCATCAACTTTCAAAGCTACGTCACTTCTGAAAATGATTTCCCCCTCAGGCAGTTCACCGGGAGGACCGGGTTTGCCTCTGCGGCAATAGGGTATGGCAAGGGTGCGATGCTTTTTCATATGCTCGAAAATATGGTCGGAAGAGAGACATTCCTTAAATCATTAAGAAAACTCATTGAGGACAACAAATTTCAGATGGCATCGTGGGCTGACGTGGAAAAGCCCTTTGAGCTGGAATCCGGCAAGGACCTCGGGTGGTTTTTCAGCCAGTGGCTCGACCGCAAGGGAGTTCCTTCCTTCGAAATAAGGAATCCAAGTGCTCCAGTTTTGAAAGGAGTTCCGACTGTTTCCTTTGAGCTTGCACAGAGCGGAAAGCCCTACAGAATTGAATTGCCCGTAAAAATTATTACTGAAAAAGGTGTGATAAAACAGGTGCTGCCGATTGAGAAGGAAAAGCAGCATTTTGATATCAATGCAAAAGAGATTCCTTCTGATTTAATTTTCGATGAAAACTACGACGTGCTCAGGAGACTTTCATCCGACGAATTCCCTCCTGTTATTGCGCGGCTGCTCGGGGATGAAAGAAAGTTGATCGTTTATCCTGAAAAGGAAAAAGAAAAATACGCCAGGCTGATAGCCATTTTCAAAGAAGAGGGATTTATCGCCAAAGAGCAAGGGGAAGTAGGTGATGGGGATATCAGGTCGTCCTCTCTGTTCGTCCTGGGTTTCGAAAGCCCGGTACTAAGAAGGCTTTTCGGAGCTGTCAGGGAAGGAGGGCAGGGATTTGTCCTTATTGTAAAGAACAATCCCCTGAACCCCTCGAAGGTTGTAGCCTATGCGCAGGGGACGGCTAAAGAAGAAGTTGACCTCGCTGCGGAAAAGATATTCCATTACGGGAAGTATTCCTTCATCCGCTTTGAAAAAGGGAGAAATACGGCAAAGGAAATTGCCGGAACAAATCGCGGCATGGTATTCAATCTCCGGGAACCTGTAGAAGCAAGACGAAAGCCGTGAAAAAGACGACTGGGTATGATATGATAACATTTAATGAAAATCGCAGTCTTAGGGTTAGGCATTATCGGAAGCGCCTGGGCGAAAAACCTGATCTCGGACGGCCATGCCGTGCGATGCTGGAACCGGACGCCCAAAGATTTTCCGAACTTTCATGCATCCATTCAGGAGGCGGTGGAAGGAGCGGAGGTGATCTTCATCATCGTGGCCGACCCTCCGGCAGTGCAGTCCGTTCTGGATAAGATTCAACCCAGCCTTGGCCGCGGAGTATTGGTTATTCAATCCAGCACAATTTCCGCCAAATGGACTCGACTCTTCGCCGAACAGGTGCAGCGGACCGGTGCATTGTTTTTGGAAGCACCCTTTACAGGAAGCAAACTTGCGGCGGAGCAGCGGCAAACCGTTTATTATCTGGGCGGCGAACCGGAAGTCGTCGAAAAGGCGCACCCAATCCTCGAACCTATATCCAGTGCCATCCTCCATATCGGGCCGATAGGTTCCGCCAGTTCGCTGAAACTTGCAATGAATCTGAACATTGCCGGCGTCGCCCAAACTTTGTGCGAGAGCCTGAGTTTGTGCCGGGCAGCGGGAATCCCGGATGAAGTCTATTTCAATGCGCTGGCGCGAAATGCTTCACGTTCAGGAGTTTCTGATCTTAAAGAACCCAAGCTGCGTCAGCACGATTACACTCCGCAGTTTTCACTCAAGAATATGGATAAAGACCTTCGTCTGGCACTGGAGACCGCTGCCGATCTCTCAGTGTCACTCGAACAAACAGGACATCTTAAAAAAATCTACGACCAGGGAATGTCCGCCGGATGGGCGGATGATGACTTCATCGGACTCATGCGCCTCCTTACCAACAATACCTAAATTTTTATATTCAGCACCGGCAACCCCAGCCTCTGTCTTTTGTTTTCTCCCCTGAAAAGTTCCGTCGCCCTATGCGGCACATCCCCACGTTCTCCCTCATGCTGCGCCTGAAGTTTTGTCGGCAAACTTGCTGCATGGTGGACAGTGTACTTCCCGAACTTTTCGGAAAGTTGATCTACCGCGCCATAAATCCTGGCCATCTTCTCAATCCTGGCAGGATTATCGAAAAGCGTTTGCTGTATGCCGTCCTCGTGGACAAGTCCGGCAAGAACAACGCCTGTCTGCCGATAGAGATCGGGTGACCGGTAAATTTGCTTAAATCCCTCTTTCAGGAAACCGAAGAGGTCGGACGGATAGGCGGAAGGCGAGCTTAACTTGATTTCAACGCCGGTATCCCTGAACTCCTGTGTCCTCAGAAATAAAACAAGTCTCGCAGCCGCGAGCCTGTACCGTCTGGCCTTGATACAGGCATTCTCCAGGTTTTTGGACAGTTGGGCAAATATAAAAGTCTTATCACATGAAGGCGGGGTGAAAGTTTTTGTTTTGCTTATGGATTGATAACTGCACTTTGATTCAGTGGTAACAGCATAAACGCTTCTTCCATTGAGTTCATGCCATATCTCCTGATATGGCTTGGAGAGGTGCTTTTTGATGAACTGCTCGTCCTTTCGGGCAAATTGAAGTGCGGTGATTATTCCAAATTTTCCCAGGAAAGCCGCGGTATTAGACCCTATTCCCCATACTTTTTCTACCGGCAATTCGGCTATATAAAGATGGATGTCCCTGCCCGGTATGATGGTCAGTCCGTGGGGCTTCCTATGTTTTGAGCCCGCCTTCGCCAGGACCTTTGAGAGGCTTACGCCGACCGACACGGTAATACCCAATTCCATCTCGATAGCTTCCTGCATCTGCTTTGCGATCATTTCGTAAGGGCCGTGAAAGCTTCTCCTGAGGCCCGTAAGATCTACAAATGCTTCGTCTATTGAATATTCTTCCACATCAGGAGAAAAGCGCCTGAGTATTTCGAACATCCTGAGAGAAAACAGGCTGTAACTCTCATAATCACTCGGGAGGATAACGGCATCAGGGCATACTTTTTTCGCATCAAAGAGCCTCATCCCTCTTTTTACTCCCCGGTTTCTCGCTTCATAACTTGCTGCTGCAACAATGCCACGTTCTTTGCCGGTGATTACGGGCTTCCCTTTAAACTCAGGATGTATTGCCTGCTCACAGGACGCAAAAAAAGCGTCTGCGTCCACATGCAGGATAGCCCGGGGCCATGAATGTATTGTTAAAGGATTCATCGTGTTATTTTTAATTTAGACAGTGTAATGAGGATATGTCCCTTCTGCTCAGGCGCTGCGTCTTGACAGTTCTAACGGCTCATTCGCTACAGTCGCAAAACTCGCCTTCGGCTCAGACATTGCGACTGCTTAACGCTCACTTCGCCGAGAACTGTTACCAAGACTCCGCGATTCGCTCCAGAGACACATCCTCATTACACTCATTATCTATTTGTATTTCCTCACTACCGCTGTTACCACTCCTGCTATCTTTAATTCATTTTTCGGTCTTATGGGTTTATACAGGGGATTTGCCGGTATAAGGCTCACGCTGTCTCCCCTCTTTTTGAGATACTTCATGGTCCACTGGCCGTCGACTTCAGCAATAACTATATCTCCGCTCCTGGGGACCTGTCCCTTATCGACGATCACCATATCGCCCGGGAGTATGCCGGCCCCGGACATGGAGTCTCCGGACACTTTGAGTAAAAAGGTGGCCTGGGGGTTTTGTATGAGAAGTGCATCGAGCGACATTGTATCCGCAAGCTCTTCCTCAGCAGGGCTCGGGAACCCTGCCTCCACCGTGCCGAGCACTCTTACCGGCGCTCCTATAGAGCCGGGTATCAGTCGCCCTTTACGATCTCTTTTTATGACCCCCCTCTGTTCCAGGGTGTTAACAAGTTTAAAAACCGCATTTTTTGAATGCAGCCCTACCATCACCCCGATTTCAGAGAAACTCGGCATCCTGCCGTTTTTATCCAAAAAAACAGCGATATCTTTGACCCTGCTCCTCATCCTGTCTTCTTTAACATTCCCCGGCATAGTTAAATTATAAAGTGAACGATCGTTCACTGTCAAGTTGGCGAATTGGATCATCAGAAATCTATTCGAAACTGATTCGTTGCATCATTTAAAAATCTATCCAAGAGCAGGCGGGACATTGTGCCGTCGCCTTCGAGCAAGGCGGGATGCCTTCGCACCCCAAAAGTCGAGACTTTTGGGGACCCCGTTGCGAGATTTGAGCCGAGGCACTGTGTCCTGACTGCTCGACACCACTACATCGAACGCTAATAACCAAATATTCTCGAATAGATTTTTACGTGATGCAACACGGCTGGAAGGTCAACTATCGGTACCTTGCGGACGACCTGATCAACAACAACTGTTTTTTTTATCGCCACCGCTGCAGTCGCATGAGGGTTCGCCGCCGGAGATCATACTTTTTATAAGTGCCGCGGCGCAGCCTACCCCTTTGTCTACAGTCAATGCGCCAAAGGGGCAATTGTTTACGCAAGCCCCGCATTCCATACACCTGTCTCTGTCCTGAATTACGGCCTTCTTATTACTCAAGGCAAGGACTTCGTGAGGACAAACCTCCAGGCACATCCCGCATCCGGTACAGCTTTCGGGAAATAATTCAAGACTCGCCGTATTCGACAGATATTTCATAATATACCCCACTGCGTCAGCTTGAACATTGTCAACAAAATAAATGAGACAACAGAAAACAGGAGATAGGCGGGAATGGCAATTCTCAGCTCTTTTTTCACTCCCGACATCCCCGTAAACGTAGTTGAGCCCGTGAATTGCAGGGCAATGTATGAACTTGCCATGGGGAAAAACAGGTACGTGAAAATGAGGAGCAAGGTATTGTACTGCCCCGGAAATAGAATAAATCTTGTTGACAGGGAAATTGCAAGCAGTCCTGTTATCCATCCCTTGATCGCAAAAGACCTGAATGGGACAAACGGCAGAAGCGCAGGGGTCAACAGCGCACCGGCAAGCACCGATACGAGACCTAAAAGCAGAAAGGGTAATCCCCCGGCGAATGCATCTCTGAAGAGAATGCCGGAAGGCGCAAGCCCGAAAACAACCAGGATAAATCCCGCATATAACGGGAACTTTTTCATTGCGGGATTGATCTCCATCGGTGTGAGGACCAATCTGTCGGAGAGGGGAAATTTCACCCTCCGCATTTCCCTTGTTGCTTCATATCCGGCCTTTATGTAAGCAGGGATATCTTTTGCATGGACAGGCCCGTACAAAACATCAAAACCGGCAGACCGTTTTACTCTGAACGCACTGACACCGGGCGCTCCAAGCTGCGGGACGATAACACGTCTGTGGTCCACTACTTTGTTCAACTGTGCGACGGAAATCCGTTTTGCCAGTTCGGCGGTGCCAAAGGTGCCCTTTCCCGCAGCACACCAGACATTGATACCTTTGGTATCCAGAACAAGAATCCATGCATTAAGGTCTTTAAGTTCACGTCTCAGCATGTCAAAGCTGTACTTGTAGTTGGCGCTTACAAGGACATCCGAGTTATTGTCGGGATTACCCGCGGCATATAGACCTGGAACAACTCTATAATCGTCCCTGTATGCAGTGGTCCTGCATTTGAAATGTTCCCAGTAATCGGTCTTTGAAAGAGTGCTTGAGATTCTGGGGACCGGCCCTACCGGCGTCATCACAGTACCGATCACCCATTCCAGGGCAGGATGAAGGGCAGGACCGCCGCATTCGCAACAGGATACCGCTTCCTTCTTCCAGTCCAATTCGACCTTTAATTTCAGTTCAGGCATATTTTGAATTTCTCACAATATCTCTTTTAGTATCGGGCCGAGTTGTACTTTCACCATCTCAACCATGTCTTCAACCTTGATCAAAGTTATACAACACACTTCTCCGTTCTTCTCCCAACTTGTGACCGCAAGTTTATCTCCGGCCTTAATCCCGGCTTTTTCCCGCAGCTCCTTGGGCAATACCATTTGCCCCCGCTCATCCACGCTTATAACGGACTCGACTTTGCAGACAGCATTCGTCTTATTCGTTAACGCACTGCGGGACCGGGTTTCCTGCTTCTTCTTCACTGGATACTCCTTCACGGTATTCATACCAATCAGATTAATCTGATTATACTGATTAGTAAATATTTGTGTCAATACCAGGCATGTTTGGGAGGTGATCCAGAGCAAAAACAAACTGAGACACTACCGATGTTTGAGTCTGCAATAACAGCGAGTCAGGGCCGGTTCTTTACATTAACTCAGATCATGATATGATGAATATAAGACGAATATTATCAGAAGACAACAATAGCTTAAATAGATACCAATGAACCCGGTCGAAATTTATAAGAGACTGCCGGCGACTAACTGCGGCGACTGTAAGCAAAAGGCTTGCATGCCATTCGCCTTTGCACTGTTGAAAGGGGAAGCGGATATTTCAGAGTGTCCCTGGTTAACTGACAAAGAAAAAGGAGATATGGCATCATCAGTCAATAAAAATGATTGGCAGGAGGCTTTGATCTCAAGCCTGAAGGAGGAAATAAAAAAAGTTGGATTTCGTGAGGCATACGGGAATCTCGGCGCCGAATTACGGGACGGAAAGCTTTTTATCCGATGCTTCGGGAGAGACGTCATTGTTGGTCCTGATGGAGAGATTCAGACGCAGGACAACCTTACGCCGTGGATGAGGATGCTTGTGCTTTTTTACATCAGGAATGGAGGCGGGCATGGGATTTCCGGCAAATGGGTCATACATAGCGAACTGATGGGCGGGTTGATGAAATATAAGGCCTTCCAGAGGGAGTGTGAAGAGCCGTTGAGGGAATTATTTGACAGACATTTTGAAAAAGCGGCCCGGGTCCTGGATGGGTATGGATCAGTTCATCCGGCGGGGTTTGCGACGCCAAACGCATGGCTGCTGAATGTATTTCCCATGCTGCCGGTGGTTTTTCTTTATTGGCCGGAAGACGATGAATTTGAATCAAAGGTGACCATACGTTTCGACTCCACGGCAGACAAATACTTTGATGTCGAGCAGTTGATATTTCTGATAAAAGAAATCGTTGAGGACATCGAAGAAAAAACTGAGCAGATGCCGTCTTAACGGGTCAAAGACACAGCAAGGGGCAACGTGAAGAACGACAGCACCGTGGTAACTACTATCATGAAACCTGCGAGTGATGTGTCGAGCCCGAACCGCGCTGCGATCAGGAGGGATAGGACCATGGTCGGCATGGCCCCTTCGATAAAGCAGGATGCAAGGGCGTTCCCCTTCACGCCAAGGAGGTGCGCTATCGTAAAAGCGATAAATGGGGCCACGGCAAGTTTGATTATCACTGCAGGAACGATAAGAGAAGCATGCTTCACTTTCGGCATAGAGAGCGCCAGACCTATACTGAAGACCATCAGCGGAATGACAAGGCCTCCGAGCATATCGAGTGCTTTTACAATGAATTCAGGGATCCCGACTCCTGCTGCCTTAAGTGCCATCCCCGCAATAAGGCCCCACACGGGCGGCAGGGACGCTATAGTTCTAAGAGAGTCGCCCATCTCGATTTTACCGCCTCCTCCGTATCTCGACGCCACAGATGCGCCGAGAAGCCACAGCAGAGGGGTCCCCGCAAAGAGGTCGTAAAAGAGAGCATATTTTGCGGCCCCTGCTCCGTAAAGCCCGGTAATAACCGGAAGTCCCAGGTAAACCACATTCCCGAATGTGGCCGAGATCACCAGAACGCCTTTTTCCGGCTTCGTCATGTTTGTTACTTTCCCCAGGACCGAATACGCTGCAAGGGAAACAATCATGGTGAATATGGTTGTCAGACCGGCGGTCACGGGTACAAGAATGGTATCGATATCCATTCTTGATGTATAGACGCTCATTATACAAAGGGCGGGCAGGAACAGGTTGAATACGAGGGCATTGATCGCAAGCCGGATGGAGTCGGCATCGGGTCCGCCCACCCTCAGGCGCCGGAAAAGAATTCCGGCGCACACAATGAGGGCAAACGAATTAAATATCTCATACATTGAAAAGGTTATGCGCTATATAAAATCTCTTTCTTAACGCACTTTACGTCCGGGGTCCCTGTCAACAGCATGGCCTGGACAAGCTCATCCTTCATTTTATTGATAAGTAATGCTACTCCCTCTGCTCCGCCGCCAAAGGCACCGACAATCAACGGCCTGCCGACCAGAACAGCATCGGCTCCGAGTGCCAGGAGCTTGAGCACGTCTGCGCCGCTGCGCACACCGCCGTCAACTAAAATAATCAGCTTCCCCTTTACCCGGTCCGCAATTCCGGGCAGGACAGCCGCTGTTCCGGGGGTATGGTCCAGTACCCGCCCTCCATGGTTTGAGACAACAATAGCGGCTGCTCCGGCTTCCACAGCCAATTCCGCCTCGATGGAGGTCATAATGCCTTTAAGAATAAAAGGCAGCTTCGTGGCCGAAACCACTTCCTTTATTTCGCGAACGGTTTTTGGACTTACTGGTTGGCCTTTTAACGCCATTGTCACTAATCCGGCCCCGTCGATGTCCATGCCGACGGCTGCTGCCCCGGCCTTCTCAGCGTCCCGCATACGACTGATAATTTCCTTCTGCTCTCTCGGTTTAATAATTGCAATAGCCCGGTCACGGTTGGATGAGATAGCCTTCATCCCGCTGTCCCACAGTGCAGGGTCAGCAGCGTCGCCGGTCATACCGAGAGTTCCCGCCAGCAGGGAACCCGAGATTATGGCCTCAATAAACTCTCCTTCGGTAATTTTGCCGCCCATGTTATACGTTGTCCCTGTAATGGGCGCTGCCAAAACAGGGACGGACAGTTTCTTTCCCCATAGGTCCATTGAAGTATCGACAGCTTTGACCTCATGAATAGTACGCATATTGAACCGGCAGGCAGCCAACGCCTCGACGTTGGCGACAAATGATCTTCCCGTCCCGGCGCCTCCCATGCCGGGTACTTCTCCCGCGCATACCCTGCCGTTGCAAACAGGGCACACCCGGCAATAGCCCTTCAGTTTTTCTCTGGCATTCTCTCTCAGTTCCGCCAAATTCATATTTGGTTACCTTACTCTTCCACCACTTCAAGGACAAGGTCGCCGTATTTGTCTGCGACCGGCTTTGTTACCTGCATCAGTTCATACCATTTAGCAAAGGCGGTAATGAACACCACCACCATCAGCGCCATGATTATGGCAGACAGCGCAGTTAGGACATACAGGCCCTTTGGCAGGTAGTTATCTGCGATGTTCAGATAACCGGCGTACAGACAGACAAACGACATGAAGATCCCCGGCACAGCGGTCATCCATGCGTATTTCGCCTTCCCCAGCCTGATCAGCATTGTCGTCCCTATTATCAGGGCGCTCGAGGCAAGAAGCTGGTTGCTCATGCCGAACAGGGGCCATATCGTCGCGATATTGCCCGTATAGACCAGATAACCCCATGAACCTGTGAAAAGAAAACTTGTAATGATTATCCCGGGCATCCATTTCTTTTCGAGAAATTTCGGGATTGCCTTGCCTATCATCTCCTGAAGAAGGAATCTGCCCACCCTTGTACCTGTATCCACCGCTGTCAGTATAAAAACCGCTTCGAACATTATCGCAAAGTGATACCAGTAACCCATCAATCCCTTCATGAACGGCACTGAGGAGAAGATGTATGCCATGCCGACAGCCAGGGAAACAGCGCCTCCCGGCCTTCCCTGGAGCTTTTCGCCCACCTCAAGAGAGAGTTGAGGCAGATTGACAGTCGCCATCCCAAGTTTCTGGAATACCGCGGGCGGAGCATTGATCGCAAAGTAATCTGCAGGGATCAGTACGCATGCCGCAACCAGGGCCATTATGGCCACAAAGCCCTCGACCAGCATAGCGCCATACCCAATAAACAGGATATCTTTTTCGCTGCCGACCATTTTCGGCGTTGTCCCTGAACCTATGATGGCATGGAACCCTGACAGGGCTCCGCAGGCTATCGTGATGAAAACAAAAGGAAAGACTTTGCCCGGGATAATGGGTCCGCCGCCGCCCACGTATTTGGTGACAGCCGCCATCTGGAATTCGGGATGCACGATAAATATGCCTGCCGCAAGTATTATAATAGTCCCTATTTTCAGGTAAGTCGAAAGATAGTCCCTGGGGCAGAGGAGCATCCAGACAGGGAGCACCGAAGCCACAAAGCCATAAGCAGGAATAATGACGGATATCTGCTTTTTCGTGAAGGTAAACATCGAGGACAACGCCGGGTCTGCGGCAACATAAGGCCCTGCCAGCAACGCAAGGAAGAGAAGGACAACACCGATGACACTTGCCCCTGCCACATCTCCCGGCCTTATTTTATGCATCCAGAATCCCATGAGCATTGCGATAGGCATTGTGGAAAAGACCATCAATGTCCCCCAGGCACTTGCGAACATGGCATTGACCACAGCAATCGAAAGCCCTGCGAGCGTGAGGATAAGGATAAAGAGAAAGGCGACAGAGGCCACGCCGCCGCAGAGTTTACCTATCTCGCTTTCCGCAATCCTCGACAGGCTGCGCCCTTTATGCCTGACCGAAGCAAAAAGCACAATCGTGTCATGGATCCCTCCAGCCAGCACTGCGCCGATCAATATCCAGAGCGCGCCGGGCAGGTATCCGAACTGCGCAGCCAGCACAGGCCCAATGAGCGGACCTGCCGCAGCTATTGCAGCAAAGTGGTGTCCGAATAACACATACTTATTGGTCTTGACATAGTCAATACCGTCAGCCATGGTTACAGCAGGCGTATCCCTTTCCGCCTTCAGGCCCAGCACCTTACTGGCGAAGAACAGGCCGTAAAACCTGTAGGCAATCGCAAACACCAACATTGCAACAAAAACGAGCGTTAAAGCGTTCATACCGAATCCTCCTCAGGGTCGTTGTTTATGAGCCACTCGCCATCTTTTTCACATATTAAATTCTATTCCATAAAGAAGTTTATTAGCAACAAATATACATGCCTGTAACTGAAAAAAAGGTCATTTTTTCTGGTCGCCGCCATACAATTCTTTTACTTTTGCCCTGTCAGGAGCGCCGTCGTTTAGGACCGGAATTTCGGATACGAACTGCACATATTGGGGTTTCTTATAGCCGGCAATCCTCGAAGCAACGAACTTGACCAACTCCGCGGCGGTCAGGTCCATGCCGGCTTTTAACTGACACACTGCCTTGATCCCCTCCTTCCATTTGGGGTCCGGGACCCCGATCACTACGCATCTCTCCACTGCCGGATGTTGAAGCACGGCATTTTCCACTTCTGCGGGGTATACGTTTTCTCCGCCGGGCTTAATAAGCTCTTTCTCCGGTTTGCGTCCCGCATACCATAAAAAGCCCCCTTCGTCAAAGCGTCCGAGGTCTCCGGTGTGGTGCCATCCATTGCGGAAGGTATGGGCGTTGTCATCAGGAAGGTCCCAGTACCCCTTAAAGACCATCGGGCCCCTCATGACGATTTCTCCTCTTTGACCCGTGGAAACCGGCCTGTCATTGTCATCCACCAAACGCACGTCTCCGAGCAGGATCGGTTGTCCTGCAGCTCCGGGGCAATCATTATAAGGACCCGCTGTTGCCAGGCAGGAGGTCTCGGTCTGACCGTAAAAACAGTAAAAAATCCCGCCGGAAATCTTCTGGTATCTCTCTATGGTTTCAGGCACATCCAACCCGATAACAGCCCTGAGCGCGCGTATGCTCTTCCCGGACTTTGCCTGCTGGTCAAGAATGTTGGAAAGTATGGGAGTGAAATCGAAAAAGAATGAGGCTTTCTTTTCTTCAATAAGTTCCACTGCTTTCACGGCATCGAATTTGCTCATGTTCAAATTGAGTGCGCCTGCATGGAATGCGCTGGTAGCGGTCAACAGTCCGCCCACATGAAACATGGGAAGAAGGTTCAGATGCACGTCCTCACCGGTTATTTTCAGGCAATCCTTGAAATGCATATTCGAACACAGCAAGTTCCCGTGACTGAGCAACGCGCCTCGCGGTCTTCCGGCAACAGCCGCAGTATGTATTATGACAAAGCCGTCATCCGTGGAAACATCCGCCTGCGTAAAACTGCCGTCGTTTGCCATCAATGCATTAATGTCCCCGTAGCCCTCCGATCCGGTCTTGAGACTGCAGAAAGTCTTCACTGCGGTAAGTTTGTCCCTGCACTCGTTTATCGTTGCATGGAAGTCGGGATCAGCGAAAATTATCCGGGGTCCGCAATCATTCAGGTTAAATGCGATCTCGTTGACCGAAAGCCTCCAGTTTACAGGCAGCATGACAGCGCCGATAGCTCCTGCCGCCCCATAAAGGAGGAAATACTCCAAACTGTTCTTGCCAAGGACCCCGATGCGGTCACTCTGCCGGATACCGAGTTCCCGAAGACCGCGTGCAAGGCGGTCAACCTGCTCCTTGTATTGGGCAAACGTCAATTCCCGATTGTCATCCGCCTCAAACCATGCAGGTCTGTTTTTATGGCAAACCGCATTCCGGCATATCAGATCATAAAAAGTCATGTCGTAAAGTCCCACACGCCACCTCACTTTAATAAAATTTCATCACGGCCTTGGCTCATCACAAATTAGCACAACACGCGCGGGCATTGCAAGATTGGAACGCTTGACTTTAAACCGATTATCAACATCAAAGATTCTTTGGCATGCGCTATGTATTATAATTAGAGTTATGAAGAAAAAGATCATCGCAGTCATCGGCGCAGGAAATGCCGACGGACACCTGCTTGCAGTTGCCGAAGAGGTGGGGAGACTCATCGCACTCAATGGTGCCATCCTGGTGTGCGGCGGGCTCGGCGGGGTAATGGAGGCCGCTGCAAAAGGGGCGAAGTCCGGGGGCGGCTTGACAGTGGGCATACTGCCGGGGTTTGAGAAGGGTGATGCGAATCCTCACATTGATGTGCCCATTGCCACTGGATTGCGAGAGGGAAGAAATGTTTTGATTGTCCGTTCCTCCGATGCGCTGATCGCTGTCGGAGGAGAATACGGCACGCTTTCCGAAATAGCTTTAAGCCTGAAAACCGGAAAAACTGTGATAGGCATCGGCACCTGGGACATAAAAGGAATAATCAGAGCGACCAGCGCGGAAGAAGCGGTAAAAAAAGCGCTTGAGCCGCACCACTGAAGCAGCAAGTCAGCCCGAAAAACTACTCGGCGCACCGGGTTAGTTTCACGGTACCTGCAGGACTTCTTCGCCTTCGCGCCGTTTCCGAGAAGCCTTACCAAGAATTCCTTCCCGATTAACAGCTTAGAGAGAAATATATTTTAAACTACTATTTCTGGTGTTATCATCCACTGCAGCGCCCAGGCCCCATTTTCATCCCGCTTAAGGCAAACAATTCCCGCCATCTGGAAGGCAACAACATTTTTATCAGCATCGCCGCAAAGCAATAAAGATGCAAGTTTGCCGAGCTGAGGCAAGTGTCCGACAAGCATAATATTATGGGTCATCACTTTCAGACGCTCCATCCATACAGCAGGATCATCATTGGGCTTCAAGCCGCCCGTTTCCGTAAGACCTTCCGCCGGTTTCAAATAGTCAGCAAGGACCTGCGCTGTTTGTTTCGCTCTTAACTTGGGACTATGAAATATTTCATTGATGCCGATGTTCAATCCCGATGCGTAAGAAGCCATCTTTGTAATGTCGTCCAGTCCCTTTTCACAAAGTGGTCTTGCCGGATCTGTTTCTTCGCTTCTTGCTTTAGCATGTTGTACAAGGCAAATAAACATATGCACCTCTCCGCTAATTATAGCATTCCGGCGGTGAAGATAGTTCTCTCAAAAATTTATTGGGGGTAATTCCGGGGACACAATATTTAATTCTTAACAGGGAAAGGGAAGATAAGTAATGTGTCCCCGGAATTCCCCCATATACATATTTGACACCGCGTTTAGTTACTGATAGGCTGTTCCTATATATTATAGGAATCCAATAATAACACTAAGGTAGATATGTGACATAAGAATTGATAGTCAGTTCTCACGCGGGATGAAATGGTGCAACTGCCCGACGGATTCAACGCCGTCTGACAAGAAAGGAGAAAATATGACGCTGTCTCAAGGAAAGGCAATTTTTATTTGGGGCACGGCGATTTCCGCTGTGATCTTCCTTGTGCTCACCTACGACTCTCTGGTGCAGATGCCGAAAAGAACACAAGAAGCGAAACTGGATGCCCACGTTGCTGCGGGCAAGTGGACATGGCAGAAGCATAATTGCAACGACTGCCATACAATTCTGGGGATCGGGGGATACTATGCCCCGGATGTAACAAAGGTCATGAGTTCCCGGGACAATGCATGGGTCACAAGGTTTCTGAAGGACCCGGAAAAGGTCTGGCCTAATCCGAGGAAAATGCCGAATATCCATCTGCAGGACCAGGAAGTGGCCGACCTGGTAGCGTTCCTCACCTGGGTGAACGGCATCGATACGAACGGCTGGCCTCCCAAGCCCATGGTGGCAACCGCAGTAACCTCCCTAAGTTCAGGCGAAGAGGTCTACAAGGCTCAGGGGTGTTCCGCCTGCCACACGATCGCCGGTGTGGGCGGAAAGGTCGGTCCTGATCTCTCAAAGGTCGGTGGCAAGAGGGACAAAGTCTGGATCAAGACTCAGATCAAAGATCCGAAATCGCATAATCCACAGTCCATAATGCCGAGCTTTCCCAAACTTTCTTCAAAAGACATTGACTCCCTTGCGAACTATCTCGCCGGGCTGCGATAAGGAGGGACAGATGATATACGAATCACAGAAAATAGCTTTAAACTACTTTATTGTCGCAGCATTATTATTCGGGCTCCAGATCGTATTCGGCCTCATCCTGGGCGCCAAGTACGTGTGGGATTTTGACCCGCTTCTGAATATTCTGCCGTTCAACACCGCGCGGGCTATCCACATAAACCTTCTGGTTGTCTGGCTCCTGTTCGGCTTCATGGGTGGGACGTATTACATCGTCCCGGAAGAGGCTCAAACTGAGATCTACAGCAAAAAACTTGCGAATTTCCAGCTCATTTTGTTCGCACTTATCGGCGTTACGGCTATCGCGGGCTATATCTTGGGCTGGTCCTGGGGCATGCCGTTTCTTGAGCAGCCCACGATCCTGAAATTCGGCATCGTGATTGTTGCCCTGATCTTCCTCTACAACATTTTCATGACCATGATGAAGACCAGGAAATGGACTGTGATACAGGGAGTTCTCCTGGGCGGCCTGGTGATGCTTGCCGGTATGTTCCTCTTCGGCGTATTCTTCATGAAGAACCTGGCAACCCAGTACTTCTGGTGGTGGTGGGTGATACACCTCTGGGTGGAAGGAGCCTGGGAGCTTATCACCGGAGCCATCATGGCGTTCATGCTCATGAAGATTACGGGTGTGGACCGGGCAATGGTCGAGAAGTGGCTGTACGTCGAGATCGGGCTCGTGCTGTTTACCGGAATCGTGGGCACCGGTCATCACTACTACTGGATCGGCACGCCGAACTACTGGCTCTGGTGGGGAGGATTCTTTAGCGCTCTTGAACCACTTCCTATTCTCTTTATGGTCATAGATACTCTTCGATCGGTACGGGAACGGAAAGCGGAGATTACGAACAGGGTGGCCCTGAATTGGGCTGTTGGGTGTGCGGTGATGCACTTCTTTGGTGCCGGCGTCTGGGGTTTTGCCCATACGCTGCCTCAGATCAACCAGTGGACCCACGGCACTCAGATCACTGCCTCTCACGGGCACTTCGCGTTCTTCGGCGCCTATGCCATGCTGAACCTTACGTTAATATATTTCGTCATGCCGCAGATAAAAGGGCTCACGAACTTCAAACAGTCTCTCGGGATCAAGTCATTCTGGTTCATGTGCTCTTTTATGGCACTGATGGCCCTCTCACTTGCAGTAGCCGGGATCGTTCAGACATATTTCCAGAGAATACTGGGTATGGATTACCTCACGACGCAGGAATACATGAAGCTTTGGTATGCAGTGTTCTGGGTATCGGCCTGGGGATTCGCCGCCGGGGTGGTGATGTTTCTCCTCGATTTCTTCAGACTTGCAAAAGGCAAAGCATAGAAGCCGCTATTTTGCCTGGGAATTCTGACAACATTTAGAAAAATGATTACTAATATGTTCGAGATATAAACAAGATAGGAGAACCCCCTATGCAAGCACGTGGACCACTCATGATTGAACACCGCCTCATTGAACGGATGCTCGCTGTAATTCAGAATACTCTGGCACGGGTCAAAAAAACCGGGGAAATTGACCCATTCTTCGTTGACACGGCCGTTGACTTCATACAGACCTATGCTGATCGAACTCACCACGGAAAGGAAGAAGATATTTTGTTTAGGGACTTGAACAAAAAAGACTTGTCGGATGTTGACCGGAGAGTAATGAATGAACTTCTTGAAGAACACGTTTTAGGTCGGAATACCACCAAGGCTTTAGTCGAGGCAAATACACGCTATAGAAAGGGTGACACATCATCCCTTGGAGACGTTATGAGTTGTCTGCACACACTAGTGGATTTCTACCCCAGGCACATCGAAAAAGAGGACAAAGTTTTCTTTCCTGCCTCCCGTCTGTACTTTTCCGAAGCTGAGGACCAGGCAATGCTTGACGAGTTCTGGGATTTCGATCGGAAAATGATACACGAGAAGTATAAGTCTGTCGTAAATGATCTGGATAAATAATATGGAATCCTGAGCAATTGCATCCACCATACGGCGAGAAACGATTCATAATAATTGTTCTAAAGTTTTTTTAATAGGTGCCGTTTTTGTTGATTTCTCACCACCAACAGCAAAAAAATAATTATCAAAAAAACTCCTATGACTATCAATTTGCTTTCCGCTTGTTTTTATTGTCATAAAATGCTTTCCCATAAATACTTCAGTTAATTCATCTTTGGCCAGGTTAAATTCCTTTCCCCAAATTTCCTTTACTAATTTTTCATACTTCATTTCTCTTGTCTCTTCAGGTGTCCGCCTTCCCATTTTTACCTCTCTCTATTTTTTACCTGCCGTTGGCAGGGATGGTAAGAAGTTAGCAGGGTGCTGAAAAATTCATAAAAAATAATGAAACGTGATCCATTAATGGAAAATAGCCTTGATACCGAGGGCCATAATCATTGCTCTGACGGTTTATATTCCATGTCTGAGGTGCCATTGCGTTACGCTTTACCCTTTATCCCCAATTCATGCTGCCATCAATCGCGACATTCGCATGAGGTTGTATGCTGCTCCGGCCAGCAATGCCTGCAACTCCGTTCTTGCTCTGCCCCGGAACCGGCTTTTCCTCATTCCTCCAACTGTCTTGAGCCATCCGAAGATTTCTTCGATTTTCTTTCTGATCCTCTGGCTAACTTTATAGCCTTCATGACGGGTCGTCCTTCCATCAATGGCAGAGCCACCCCTTCGCTCAATATTGGCCGCTACATGAGGAGTGACTTTCTGAATTCTCATTTCTTTTACAAATTCCTTGGTGTCATACCCTTTGTCCGCTCCTACTGTCTTAATCGGAACGTCGCGCCTTTTGAGTTTCTTAACCATGGTCGCAGCCTCGGTGCGTTCCGCACGATTTCCGGCAAGGCTGACTGCAAGGTCTACCAAAAAGCCGTTTCTATTTTCCATCAGGGCATGAGCTCCGTAGCTCAATTTTGCCTCTTGCCCGCTGCTCTTTCTCATAAGGCGGCTCTCGGGATCGGTAGTGCTTTGATGAGTATCGTTGCGACGTTTTTCTCCACGAAAGTTTACAGTCGGATTGCCAGGATCATCATCTGTGTTGGGACGATCCTCAGCAGATTCCTCTTTGGGACGAAAACTTTTCATGCTGGCCCATGCCTCAATAAGAGTGCCATCAACACTGAAATGTTCTTCGCTCAACAACTCAGCCTGACGCGCTCTCTTCACAATCGCCTGAAAAAATCTATGGGCCACTTTGTGCTCCAAAAGTCTATCCCGGTTTTTTGTAAAGGTCGTCGGATCAATGGAAGCTTCTTCCATGTTCATATCCAAAAACCAGCGAAACAGAATATTGTAGTCGAGCATCTCGCAGAACTGCCTGTCAGAACGAACAGAAAACAGCGCTATCAATATCTGAGCCTTCAACAAACGCTCCGGCGGGATCGAAGGACGACCAACCTTGCTGTACATGCGGTCAAATATCTTTGTCATACGCTTCAAAACAGCATCCGCCTGTTCCTTGATCGCCCTTATAGGATGGTTTTTTGGAACACGCTGATCCGGAGAAAGATAGCTGAACATAAAGCCCTGTGGGTCGTTGATGCCTCTCATCATGCCTCCTGTGATGATGTCGTTCATCAACTATACCTTATGCGTATAAACATTGGAAGTAGTTTTTCAGCAGCCTGTTAGGCTGCTACTGCATCCAGCTCGAAGGATACCGGAGAACGATAGCCCAGTGCTGAATGCTTCCTCTGACGATTATAATACATTTCAACATATTCAAAAATACTCTGCCGTGCCTCTGCCCTTGTTGCATATCTGTGCTGATACACATGCTCAACTTTTAACGTGTGAAAGAAACTCTCTGCTACAGGTCGAGTAGCGCAGCGGAATCTCACCATTACGCTCTCACAGAACCGTACGTGAACCTCTCGGCTCATACGGCTCTTGTCATCCAGCCTTGATATTGCCAATGCGTAAAAAGCAGCGGATCACGCTGCGCAACGTCTTTCAGCCATGCCTGAGCGCGAGTGCGCCGTCGGCGTAGGGTTTTGAATTTGCGCATTGCCCAACCAACAAGTGCCAAGTTGATATGGTTCAGAACCGCATGAAGTGCTGACCTACAGAATCGGCCATAGTAATTGATCCACCCGGATATGATCGGGTTGAGCCTATGTGCCAGATCGTTGAGTTCCAGATGAGTACATGTCTTCAGCTTCCACTCGTCTCGAATCGTCTGTCGAAGCGTGCGCGCAGCCTTTGGGCTAATCGCAGGGCTGAAACTTACGAAGAACTCGCCGCGATGATTCCGCGCAGATCGGGGCCGAAAGGTGTACCCCAGAAAATCAAAGCTCTGACTGGACTCATCATGAGGGCGACGAGAGTCCTTGCAGTAGACCACTCGCGTCTTATCTGGATGTAGGCTGAGCTTGCAGAGCTTCAATCGCCGTTCCAACCTCTCCTTTACCCACTCCAACTGTTTGCGCGACCGACAGTGCACGACGATATCGTCTGCGTACCGCTCAAAGTGGATAGCCGGATAGTGTTCCTTCATCCACTGGTCGAAGGCAAGGTGTAGGAAGATGTTTGCAAGAAGTGGGCTGATGACCCCTCCTTGGGGCGTCCCGCTACAGCGTTGTTGCCGCGTCCCGTCCGGTAATTGAACATCCGCTCGCAGCCATCGTTCAATGTACATAAGAACCCACTTGCAGGTGGTGAACCGCCGCACTGCCCGCATGACAAGGACGTGATCCAAAGTATCGAAAAACTTACTGATATCCAGATCAAGCACCCAGTTGTCCCGCCAGCAGCGTTGGCGCGCTTTTGCCACTGCATCAAGCGCCGAACGACCCGGTCGATATCCGTAGGAGTCTTCATGGAAATGTGGCTCCACCAAAGGTTCCAGGTATCGCTTAACCACCGCCTGTGCAATTCGGTCTCCGATGGTCGGGATGCCAAGCGCTCGAACGCCTCCATCCGCCTTCGGAATTTCGACCCTAAGTACGGGCGGCGGACAATAGCTCCCCGATGACATCCGGTTCCAGATCTTGTATAGCTGATTCTTCAGGTCTCCTTCAAAATCATCCATGCATTGTCCATCAACGCCGGGGCCGCCTGCGCTTCTCTTCACATCCATGTAGGCATCCCATACCAGCGCTTTTGGTATATCAAAAGACTTTGCCGAACTCATACGTTCCTCCCCTTGCGGGTTGACGCATGCATCCGACAGAATGACGCAGCCCCTTTGCTCCACGGTCTTTCAACCGCTTCTTCACTACTACGGGCTGCTCCGTCCCTGTGCCTCGCATCGGTACGCTTTTCCTTCGGAGGGCTGCTCCTTCGGATTTCTCCCTTCGCATCGAGGCGACAGGTTCCCACGTTCCCTACAAAAGCCTGAAATGGGATCACGCTGCCTCCACGCCGGACACCGCCCAGCCCGTCTACAGGCTCCGTCTGGACTTGTCCCGAGCCAATAACGCTGCTCGGTTTTGATGTCGGTTGAATTGCTTTTCGACGCGTCATCAGCAGTTCACTTCCGTTCGTCTTCCCATTTCCCACTTGACGCCTCTCACGGCGCCTTTTCGTCGACGTTCACCACCATGACTCTTTACCATAGCAGCTCGACGTAGTTTGAAACCCGGTCCTGCAACCCGATTCCAAGAGGCCAAACTCTCATCTCCTGTAGAACACCACCTTCCAGTGTTCGTGGCACACCATTATCATAGCAATCACCTTTCTTGCTCATGCTCTGGCGGAACTTATAATGCTCCAGGACTTTCCGGAAATCTTTGCAGGCATACTGCACTCCCCTGTCTGAATGAAAGATACAGCCAGCAGGCGGCCTGCGTCTGCCGATGGCCTGATACAGTGCCCTGATTACAAAGTCTGCTGTCAAACGGTTGCTCATGGCCCAGCCCACGACCTGCCGTGAATACAGATCAATAATCACTGCCAAGTATAGCCAACCCTCAAGGGTTGAAACATACGTTATGTCTGATACCCAGACCGCATTTGGAGTTGCTGCCGTGAAGTCCTGCTTCAACAGGTTCTCCGCTACCCGCAGATTATGCTTGGAATTCGTTGTAGCTTTGAACTTCTTCGTTGTCTTCGCCTTGATGCCATTAACTTTCATTATCCTGGCAACCCGGTTTTTGCCACAACACAACCCCTTATCACGAAGATCATCTGCAATCCTTGGACTCCCATAATTGCCTTTGTTCTTTCTGTATGATTCTTTTATCTCCATAAGCAGTCTCTCTTCATCCTTCCGCCTCTTGCCCTGAGGCTGCTTCTTCCATCCGTAATAACCGCTCCGTGACACTCCCAATGCTCGGCACATCTTCTTCACCCGAAATTCGGAGCGATACTGGTCCATAAAACAGTATTTCATTTCGGGTGTCTTGAGAAGATGGCCAAGGCTTTTTTTAGGATATCACGCTCCTCTTTGAGGTTTGCGTTCTCCCTTTGAAGCCGCCTCAGCTCTTCATCATGAGGTTTCAGCCGACCCTTCCCAGGGAAGCTGCTGCCAGGATCCTCCTCAAACTCACGTTTCCACCTGTGCAACTGATTCTCGTGAATCCCGAGGCTGCGGGCAACATCTGCTACTGTCCTGCCTCCCTCGGTTATCATTCGTACTGCCTCTGCTTTGAACTCCTTGTCGTACTTCCTCCGGCCACTACCATTGCTGTCTTGCATCTCACACCTCCGTAGGTCATTTATTTTAACCTAACCTTTCGGTGTGTCCGCTATTCCGGGGGAAGATCAGGTTCGAATCCCGTTGGGACCACCAACCCCATCATTAATCCTTCCGATTAGGGCAACTTTTCTTTCCGACGCTTTTTTGCTCTCTTAAATATCTCGTCTATGGTCTGCCCTTCATAAAGACGCCGGGAAATTTCTACATAATCGGTAGGTTCACGGTGGAGGAGGTTCAGGAATCTCAGTGCGGCAGAAGCACCGAGGGTTTTATTCAATGCGTCTATTCCCCTTAATTTAATTTCTGTGTCGTTCAGTGCTTTTGTTTTCATAACTTTTCAACCTCTCTTATATAATCTACAGGGTTTATAACTTTGATATCAAGATTCAACCTTTTTGCCCTTGTTATGAATTCCTCATCACATGTAATAAGAAACCTGCTTTTTATATGATATGCACAGGCCAGATGTATGGCATCCTTGGAAGATAGCGCACCCTTTTTCTGAAAGTTTATTGCAAGATCGTATATGTCCTTATCAGGGTTAACTTTCACTCCGCAAAGAACTGAAAGGCGCTGCACCTCTATCTTTCTCTCCATAAACGGGCAGAGAGTATTTTCATCCTCATGCATGAACGACCATACAAGCTTTATCTCTTTGCTTTCCGCTTTGGCAAATATTTCCTCACACGCCAGAGCTTCCAATCGAATCTTTATCTGGCCGGGATCATCAAACCCCCGCTGAAAGCAATTGTAATCAAGATAAAGAATATCCATTAAAGACTCCCATGTATTTCTTCCCTATTGAACTTGTAGTCTTTGGGAAGCGATACGTTGTACCGGTTAAAAATATCCTCAAGAATTTTCTTACGGTCTTTAGCGGATTTGAAAACAGTTATGTGCTGGCCCTTAAGAATTTCAGCTATTTTTTTCAATTCATCATCGTTTGATATTTCTATAGAAACC
>JADFXU010000003.1:121379-121813 GCA_015233365.1 Nitrospirota bacterium
TATCAGTTTTTCAAGAGAATCATACTACCATCGATATTCCACTGTAGCAAATTTGTAGCAGAAAATATCCGAAAGGACAGAAAATACCGGAAAGCCTGTAAATTATGTAACGTCAAATTGTCCATTAAGATCAGCATATTGCGCCCGAACCATTGACAGATGCCAATTTACAAAAAATGCCTTGTTAGCCCTCTCAAGGCTAAAACACGGTTTCGAATCCCGTTGGGACCACCAAATTTTTCAACATGTTATGCCGATACTTTATCTTCTTTATTGGCATTGTCATAAAATCGTAATAACGCCGAGTCGAGTATCAACCATAAATAAAGTTTTACAAAAAATCAACGACAATATAATCATGAGGTGTATATGAGCGGTATCTCTGGCATAGGTTCTGATAATTATAATTCAAATTTATTTGCTACTCCCACTCA
>JADFXU010000003.1:121893-122310 GCA_015233365.1 Nitrospirota bacterium
AGAGCAAATGGGCATTGTTAATTCGGTATTATCACAATTATCTACCTTGACAAGTACTTCACCGTCTTTAGAAGCCCTGTCTGTCACTATGAGTAATTTGGAATTTATAAGCCAAAATAATATCCTGCAAACCAACTCTTCGCTGGCACAATCTGTACTTGATAACAGCATTTCATCAAATTCACTGGAGTCATTGGCTAATTCTTCTGATATGCTGCAGGCAGCAGAGCAGTCAAATATGCTCCAAAACAATCCTTCTCTTCTTCAATCTATTGCTCAGAGCAATAATACTGCTACTAATTCTACTGGTTCCATCATAAACACTACCGCATGATCGTAAGCTTCCCCATTAGGCAGACAGTTTTTTCGGAAAGGTCAGTATTGGGATTGCAGAAAGTTTTAACGATTGGTTGCATG
>JADFXU010000040.1 GCA_015233365.1 Nitrospirota bacterium
CAGATCAAAGACCTTTCTTTGAATGAATTGTATCCCGATAACGGCGGTAGCTCCTATAGCTATCATCAAAACCAATATAATGCCCGCGTTTACATTAAGCTTGCGTCCGACTCTCATTTCCCTCCTCCCAAGCAAGTCCAGGGCAAAAACAAAGGCAAAGGCGACCGGAACTCCGCCTCTACCTTTGCCTCGTCTTTCCTCTTTGCCTTATTTGGCCTCCTCAAGTACAGCAGGCACTCCAACTTTAGCCCTGATATCTGTCCACTCTTTTTGTCCTATGGCGGCATCGTCGCCCTTCATAGTGTTGATGATTTCGAAGTAGTCCTCCTGATACTTGCTGCCTTTCACTTCTGCGGCGGGTTTGCATTTGACAGCATAAACAGTCTGGACAGACTGATGGTCCCATGGCCTCCAATACTGATCGTCTTTCAAGCCGGTGTATTTGTAACCTTCCAGCGCCTGTATAACGGCCTTCGTATCGAATGTCTTGGCGCGCTCCACGGCATCCTTATACTGATAGAGGATGACATATGCAGCTGCGCCGGGTTCATCGGGGTACGTTTTGTATTTCTCCTCGAATTTATTTACAAAAGCGATTCCCTTGGGATAGTTGTATTTGGACGGGATTTGCCAGTCCCAGTCGATCGCGCCAATAACTCCCTCCATCGCTTCAGGACCTGCGCCTGCCGCCATGTCGAGGGTGAGGTTCGGCACTACGATCTGCATGGTCTTTTTCAGGCCCAACTCAAAAGCCTCCTTCATCCCCACCTCCATGTCGTGGCCGAAAAGGGACAGGATGAGGACCTGGGCGCCGCTTTCCTTGGCTGCATTCAATGCGTCTTTGAAGTCGGGCGCGCCAAGCTTTGTCAGGACGGCAGCGTTTGCAGCCTTGTCCGTCGTATTGGTAAATTTTCTTATGGCGTCTTCAGTGGTCCATCCCCAGATATAATCGGATGTAATGTAGAAATATTTCTTGCCGGCGAAATTCTTGTTCATATAATCCGCCAGGACATGCGCCGCAAAATACGAGTCATAACTAGCCCTGAACATGTGCCTGTTGCCTTCTTCCCCGGTGGTCGCAGTCGCATAGGTCAGTGTGCCGAAAGTGAGCTTGTTCTTGGCGAGGGCAACCTTTTCGTGGGCGATTGCTACCGCGCTGGATGAGCCTCCGAACACCATCGGGACTCCTTCTTTATCGAAGAGTTCGGTAGCGTTTTCTTTAGCGACTTTGGGATTCGACTGGTCGTTCCTGTAGATGAGCTGAATTTTCTTTCCCATTATGCCGCCGGCCGCATTAATCTCTTCAGCAGCAAGATCTGCTGCCCTTTTTTCATCCAAACCTTGTTTTGCGTAAGTACCTGTTTCGGGATAATCCAGTCCGATCTTTACTACATCGCCTGCAAAGACAAAGGCACTGCCCGCGAACAAAAAGATACCACTCATCAACAGCACAATTACTTGATAAAGAAGAGGAATCTTTGCATTTTTTACCACGGCTTACCTCCTGTGTGGAAAGTGTTAATAAAGAAAGCTTATGAACATATTGACGTTACTTTAATTCAAACGTTACAAAAATGCAAGCGCACAGGATAGGAATGTCAAGCCAATTTAGAAATGTCCTGATTTTTATCAAAATGGAAAGGTTCGGTTTTTACAGTTGAATAATTAACTGAGTGTTTACGCGTTACGGGTTGCGGTGTGGTAATATATATGATAATTCTGACGTTATGTTATGAGATATTAGGCATGTCCAAGAAATACTGGCTGATGAAATCCGAACCTGATGTATTTTCTTTCGATGACCTCAAGGCACGCCCTGGCGGTACCGACCATTGGGACGGAGTCAGAAATTTTCAGGCGCGTAATTTTATGCGTGATGAAATGAAGAAGCATGATCTCGTGCTCTTCTATCACTCCAATTGCAAAGAGCCAGGCATTGCCGGAATTGCCGAGATATCCAAGGAAGCCTATCCCGATTATACTGCTTATGATCCGAAATCGCTGTATTTTGATCCCCTTTCGGCGCCGGATAAGCCTCGCTGGTTTATGGTTGATGTGAAGTGGGTAAAGCCTTTCAGAAGGACGGTCACTTTAAAGGAAATGAGACGCGTCCCGGAGTTGAGGGGCATGAAAGTTCTGCAAAGAGGACAGCGCCTTTCCATTCAGCCGGTGACAAAAGAAGAGTTTGATGAGATCTGCGAAATGGGAATGGGAGAATGAGTAAGTGAGTCTTCATTTTTCCATGAGCAACGGTCCCGCAGACGCAGCCATTGAACAACTGATGCAGATGGTCGGCGTGCATCATCCCGAAATAGTGCGTGAGATGATCATCGCCGCGCTCAAGGCCGGGCAGGAAGATGATTCGAGGGCGAACTTGAAGCTGATGAATTCCACGCTTAAAGAGATGAGATTCACCTCAAAGGTCTTTGGTCCTTACCGGTGCGTAAGAAAAGTGACGGTTTTCGGGTCTGCGCGGACCGGGCCGGATGAACCTGTGTACCGCATGGCCCAGCTCTTTGGTATGAAGCTTGCCGAGACTGGATATATGGTGATAACCGGCGGCGGCGGAGGGATAATGCAGGCGGTAAACGAGGGCGCGGGTCCGGACTATTCGTTCGGCGTAAATATACGCCTTCCTTTCGAGCAAAAAGCGAACCCGACGCTGGAAGGCAATCCCCGGCTAATTACTTATAAATATTTTTTCAACAGGAAGGTGGCATTTCTGAAGGAAGCCAGCGCGGTTGCCCTCTTTCCCGGCGGGTTCGGCACACTTGATGAGGCAATGGAAACTCTCACCCTGATTCAGACCGGAAAGCGAAATCCGATGCCGCTGGTACTCATTGATGTGCCGGGCGGTACTTACTGGTTACGATGGCAGAAGTTCCTGGAGGATGAATTGCTGATGCGGGGATATCTCAGCCCGTCGGACTTTCATCTTTTTGAACGGGCAAATTCCGTTAATGATGCGATAGGATGCATAAAAAAATTTTACCGCCGCTATCATAGTCAGCGGTACGTGGACAAAAAATTGGTCATCAGGCTCACATCGCAGCTCAGCCCCAGGGCAATCAAGGGACTAAAGGAGCGTTTTTCCGACATACTGACACCGGGAGGAGATATGTACCTCTCAGGCACGCTCCCTGAGGAGTCCGATGATGAGATGCTTGCGGATTTGCCGAGGCTTGTCGTTGATTTTAACCGAAGAGACTTCGGCGAGCTGAGAAGGTTTATCGATGCCATAAACAACGTAAGGTTGTGAACTGAAGTGGAAGGGATCAAGGAGCTTATAGAGCGCTATGGCCTGGAAGAGGATCTCGAAAACATTATCATAACTGTTCCGGGTGAGGGCGGCCGGGTCAAGCGGTACCATATTCTGAAAAGGCCGTTTATCAGGATTGTTTATCCTGACAGGCATTATGTCGATTACCCGCTGGAGGACGTTATCGAGGCGACTGTCAGGTTTCCCGAAAGCCTGCTCAGCGAAGCGCTTCAAGTTATATATAACGAGCGTGAGGTCCATAAACAGGAAGAGGAAGATGAGGATGAAATAAAGGAGGCCCCGGATCAATGATGAAGAAGAAAATATTTATAAATGCGCTTTATCCTGAAGAAAAGAGGGTCGCGATTGTCGAGGGCGACACTCTTGTGGATTTTTATGTGGAGTTTTCTTCCAAGGCGAACCTGAGAGGCAATATATACAAGGGGGTGATCGCCCGTGTAGAACCGGGTCTCCAGGCGGCGTTTGTGGATTTCGGGGCCAGGAAACAGGGTTTTCTCCAGATGCGGGAGATACAGCCGAGATATTTCCAGAATAAGAAAGAAGGGAAGAGGGCCCGCGTGCAGGACGTTTTATCAAAGGGCCAGGAAGTTATTGTGCAGGTGGAAAAAGACGAACGGGACACGAAAGGAGCCAGTTTAACTACATACATATCCATTCCCGGCAGGTACATTGTTATGATGCCGGGACAGAAGAGAGTGGGCATATCGAGAAAAATAGAAGACAGAGAGGACAGGGACCGCCTTAAGGAAATGTTCAGCGCTCTCAAGTTGCCTGCGGACATGGGTTTTATACTAAGGACCGCATCCGGCGACATATCGGGCGAGGAACTTTCCAATGATCTTAAATACCTTACGAGGCTCTGGAACAGGATCGAGGCGGAATCTGAACAGGCGCCAGCGCCCGCTCTTATATACAAAGAGCATGATATTGCGGTGCGAACGGTGAGGGACTATTTGACCTCCGATGTTGCGGAAGTTCTTATCGATGACGCCGAGGCATTCCGGAAGACCAAAGATTTTCTGCGGAGGACTGTGCCGTGGCGTAAAATCAATATCAAATTTTATAAGGAAAAGCGTCCTATATTTGATAACCACATGATCGAGACCCAGATTGCAAAGATTAATGACCGGTATGTGAAACTCCCCTCGCAGGGATACCTTGTACTTGATAAAACCGAGGCCCTCACCGCCATCGACGTCAACTCCGGCAGAAGCAGAAAAGAAGAGAATGTGGAATCAACGGCATTGAAGACGAACCTTGAAGCCGCCGTTGAAATTGCCCGCCAACTCCGGCTGCGTGACATAGGGGGCCTGGTAGTCATAGATTTTATAGACATGTCTTCCGCCAAGAACAGGCGTGAAGTGGAGCAGAGATTGATAAACTCCCTGGGTTCGGACAAGGCCCATTTCGATTCAACTGAAATATCACGCTTCGGCATTGTGGAGATGACGAGGGAACGGCTTCGTCCCGCGTACATCGACACAATGCATACCCCGTGCGCTTCCTGCGGGGGCGCCGGCATCATAAGGTCGGATATGGCTGTCGCTATCGCGGGTCTCAGAGAGATTCACACCAAAGCTTCATCCGGCGGCGTCAAAAGCATAAGTTGCCGTCTTCCTGTTGAAAGTGCGAATTACCTGATGAATGCGAAGCGCGATGTTATTTTCGGGTTCGAGAGGTCATTTCACGTAACTATAAACATTTCCGGTGATGTGAACCTTGCCGCAGGGCAATATTCTCTGGAAGTGGAAAACAAAGAGAGCGTCAGTGATAAGGGAAGCGAAAATAAAGAAAGTGTGCGTCCTGAAAGCTGACACTTTAATCATGAGAAGCTTATGAACGTTTCGGGACCGGTACTGCGAAGGCGAAACTGCGGCTGCTATACTTTGTGATTCATATAAATCTCACATCTGACCGGGCAGTGGCAGAAATAAGACGAATGTCCGAACAGCATCAGGTAGGGACAATGCCGGTCGGAACATTTATCGGTTAAGTGAAGGAAAGCCCCTTCCAGATCATTGTTGACGCCACAGGAAGTCCAGCCATTGTTCTTCAGGCACTCGAAATCATGCCGGCATTGCATTGTCCGTTTTATTGTTTCGTCACTGACGTTGTAAATCACTTTTGACCACGTTCCTTGACTCTATTTTACAGGAAGGTTCCTGTGAGCTTTGCGTGCCTGCAGAATCTTCTCGGCAGACTCTATAAGTTCCCCTGTGCCTGCAGACTTTGAAATGATATGCAGATCACTAAATTTCCCATTCATTCTTAGGGCATCCGGCGCAATGTCGAGCGAGGTCAAAAAGGCAACGGGGATGTCTTTAGTATAACTGTCCAGCATTAAGTTGTCCGCTGCAGTCAGGCCATCCATCCCCGGCATGACCATATCCAGGAAAATGAGATCGGGGGACACTATTTTCGCCAAAGTTACGGCATTCTCAGCATCCGCGGTCGCCACAACTTGAAATTCGCCTGTCGCCTCCAGATTGGATTTCACAAGCGCCCGGAATCCTGCGTCATCATCTATAAGCATCAATTTCCTTATCATAGTCTCTTCCCTGGCATGGGAGATCAAGAATTACCCTTGTCCCTTCTCCTGCCGCGCTCTCTATTCTTATGCTGCCTTTATGGTCCTCTACGATGTTTTTTACGACAAAGAGACCCAGTCCCATCCCACCTGACTGTTTTTTTGTGGAGTAGTAAGGGTCAAAAACCTTTGCCTTATCTTTCTCGGATATGCCGTGTCCCGTATCCGCAATTCTAATTCTAACCATCGCCTCTCCTTCATTATTAAGCACCTTTGAAGCCCTGATCGTAATGGTGCCGGCATTGTCCATCGATTCAGAGGCATTATTGAGCAGATTGATCAAGACCTGTTTCAGTTGGTCCGGATCAAATATTACTTTCGGCATATCGGACAAGAGGCTTATATCAATACTTATGTGATTGGCATTCAAAAGGGGGCTGGCAATTGCCAGCGTCTCTTCAAGTACCGTTTGAAAATCTACGCTCTCTTTTCGCGGGAGTGATTCTATTGAAGCAGTGAACAGGTTGCGCGTTATCCTGTCAGCTCTGCAAACAGCCTCTTTCATGAATTTCAGAGCATATCGCCTAATATCATGAGACTCGGTATTTTCCATAAGCTCTATACCTTTAAGTATGATGGCATGGGCATTCTTTATTTCATGGGCTATGCCTGCTGTAAGGACTTCCGGAAATTCTCTATTTACGTCTTGAATACGCCTAGATTCAAGTGCAGTGAGATCATCCAGCGACATCTTTGATTGCCACGCTCCTATTTACTCCCCCAAGGTCTGCGCACAAGTTATTTGTGCGCAGACCCTGATCCCTGAATCCCCCTTTACATTGCAAGCAAGAAACAAGCCGATAGTACTGTTTAAAAAATACTTAATAAACAACGACAAATAATTGTTCCTAGAACGGCATTGATCTCGTTATTGTCAACCAGTATTGACACCAGCGGAACCTCCTCTAAAACAGGACTATTAATCAAAGAGTTGTCACATATTTGTCGAATGTTGCCCCCAGCGGCAATAGCAAAAAAAGTTGCGCTATTTTTTCTTCTTGTTCTTCAGTCTCTTATTAAGTGCCTGACGTGTAACTCCGAGCATGGAAGCCGCCTGACTCTGGTTTCCCTTTGAAAGCTTCAGTGCTTCGTTAACGAGATAATTCTGAACTTCAGCAAAGGTGGGGAAATGGCCGAAAATACGCTGGAGCTGATTTGATTCCTCAACGGGAGGACCTGTGTGCACTATTGGGGATACCTTGCTTAATTCCTTTCCGGTGATGTCCCTGAAAGTGTCGACAGAAAGCATTCCGGATTTGTGCAGAGCTAAGGCATCAAAAACCATTGCCTCAAGCTCGCGGACATTCCCCGGGAAATCGTATCCGGAGAGCAACTCTGCTATTTCAGGATTGGGAGCCGGTATTGCCTTATTGAACAGTCGTGCCGCGGCCTCGATAAAATGATCGAGCAGATCAGGGACATCTTCAGGCCGTTCCCTCAGGGGAGGGACATGGACCCGGTGAGAGCAGAGGCGGTAAAACAGGTCCTTGCGGAATACTCCGTCATTGACAAGGGCTTTGAGGTCCCTGTTTGACGCTACAACTATTCTGGCGCTGCTTTTCGCAGGGAAATCGGAACCGAGAGCATAATAGGTGCCCTCCTGCAGCAGCCTCAAGAGTTTAACCTGCGAAGAGGGACGCAAATCGCCTATCTCGTCCAGAAAGAGAGTTCCTTTCTCGGCCTTTGCAATCAGTCCCGAGCGGGCCTGATCGGCGCCTGTAAAGGCGCCTTTCCTGTGCCCGAACAGGGTATCCGAAAACATGGTATCATCGAGCCCCGCGACATTCACCGCGACATAATCCCCTTTTCTTCCGCTCAGACGATGCAATGCCTGCGCAATGAGTTCTTTGCCCACCCCGGTTTCCCCGGTTATTATGACCGTATGCGGGGTAGGGGCTATGGCTTCCAGATACTGAAAGATTGCCCGCATTTTTCTGCTGCGGGTTATGATTGAGGAAAAGGCGTCCTCGTGTTTCAGCACATCCGTGAGAAGATACTCTTTGAGGGAAATCAGCTCGCTTCGCAGACTGCGGATCTCGAGTGCCTTTCTGATAGAAGAAACAAGCCTGTCCGTCTCCACCGGCTTGACCAGGTAATCAATCGCTCCTGCTTTCATGCAGGCTATCGCTGTCTCGATATCCTGGGCGCCTGTCATGACTATGACCGGCATGCCGGGAAACTGAGAGGTGATCCCGGAGAGGAGTTCCTGGCCCGAAACATGCGGCATTGTGAGATCAAGGACAGTCAGGGCGATACTTTCCTTTTTCTCGCGCAGCAGGGGCAAGACGTCCCTGCTGTCATGGACGCAAACCAGATTCTCAAAACCCTCAGAACCCAGAACTGTAGAGGCCATGCTGAGAATCTGTGGCTCATCGTCCACCAGGAGGATTTTCCCGTTATTTTCGAAACTCTTGTTCATAGAATCCATCAGGAGAGTTTCCCCGTTATTTTCGCAACTCAGGTTCATGGAATCTGTTACGCAAGTCACATGCCAGAATCTATAAAAGATTATATCACTGATTTAATGGCCGATATCACAAAATTATTTTAGCCGATTATGGAATAATTCCATTATTTATGGAATTATTCCATAAATGATGTGAGACGGAGCGGAACTCGAATGCAACCGTATTTATAAATTGAAGTACTTATTCATGTTTCTGCAAAAAAATCACCAATCTGTTGAATTCATTTTGGAGCCTGTTGAAAAGAATGTTTGCCTGCTCCATGTCGCCTCTTTTGGCCGCCAGTTCCATCTGCAGCGCCGCATCCTGCAAAGGTTTCGCTCCGATTGTCCCGGCTGCGCCCTTGAGGGAATGTGCGAGCCTGCCGGCAGCATCGGCATCCCTCGCAGCTACCGCTTCCCTTATATCATCAAGGCGGTCCGGCGTAACATTCACGAGAAAGTCGGAGCATATTTTACGTATGACATCAACATTGAGGCCGTAAAGCCTGTCCAGTGATGCCTGGTCGATGACGTCTTTTCCCTTCGGCGTTGCCGGCAGCAGAAAGCCAATCTTTTTGAAAAGTTCAGTCATATTGAAAGGCTTTGCAATATAATCGTTCATGCCGCTTTCGATGCAGCGTTCCCTGTCTCCCTTCATCGCGTGTGCTGTTGCGGCAATAACCGGTATCGCATGATTCTTAACAGGAGAGAGGCGATCTCTAATGGTCCGTACAACCTCAAAACCGTCCATGTCAGGCATCTGTATGTCCATCAAAACTACATCGAACTCTTCTCGTGAAAGCAATTCTATGGCTTCTTTGCCGTTGCAGGCGCTTTTTACTTTATGCGCCGATTTGCCAAGCATGCCCGAGACATAATTCCGGATCACAATGTTGTCCTCAACGTGAAGAATTCTCAGTGGACTCGTAGTTGAAAAAGAGACCGGGGACCACGATATCGAGGCTTCTACCGGGACGCCCCTGGAAAAACGCGCCGTAAAGTGGAAAATGCTCCCCTTGCCCACCTCGCTCTCTACCCATATTGCGCCGCCCATCAGCTTGACAAGATTCATGGCTATGTTCAGGCCCAGCCCGGTCCCTCCGTACCTCCTTGTAGTGGAGCCGTCCGCCTGGGTGAAACTCTCGAAAATGCGTTCCATCTTGTCTCCTGGTATGCCTATGCCGGTATCCCTGACAGAAAAGAGAAGCGTTGTAACGTGCTGGTGATCTTCTCCGTGATGCCGGCGTACTTCCAGTGTTACAAGACCATTTCGTGTGAACTTGACCGCATTGCCGATCAGATTGATCAGTATTTGCCGCAGTCGTACCGGGTCTCCCCGCAAAAAAATGGGGACTTCTTCCGCCATATCCACCTTGAGGACAATGCCCTTTTGTATGACTTGGGCGGAGAAAATGTTGACGGCAAAAAATATCACCCGGTTCAGGTCGAAGTCAATCTCCTCCAGTTCCAGTTTTCCCGCCTCTATCTTTGAGAAATCGAGGACGCTGTTTATCAGGCCCAGGAGAGAATCCGCGGACTGTTTCACTGCTTCTGCGTATTCTTGTTGTTCCGGCCCAAGAGGGGAGTCCATGAGCAGTTCGCTCATCCCTATGATAGCGTTCATCGGGGTGCGGATTTCGTGGCTCATGTTCGCAAGGAATTCGCTTTTGGCGCGGCTGGCCGCGTCCGCCTCCTCCCTGCTTTCTTTTAATTGGCCCTCCACTCTCATGCGCTCCGCTATCTCTTCCTTTAACTGTTCATTCGTTTGCCGGAGCGTCTTTGTCCTGGCTGCTACTGTGTCTTCGAGTTCTATATTCCATGCATCGATTTTTTTATATGCCCTCTCCAGTGCTTCCTTTTCAAGCGTCAGATCTCCGATCATCTTATCAATCTCAGCCACCATCTTATTAAAAGCCGAAGAGAGAACGCCAATTTCATCCTCTGTTTCTATGCTGATGAGTCTGTCGCCCTCTTTTTTTTGCGGCAAGCTCTCAATATGACGGGTCAAATGCGTAAGCGGTTGTGTCAGATATTTAACAAGAAACGAGACGATGAAAAAAAGAGCCCCTATCACTGCGATGGTAATTGTGACGAAATATTTTTTTGTCCGATGGATCGCACTGTACGCTTCATCTGCAGGATAGTTTGCCGCCAAAATCCATTTTCCGTCTTTTAGACGCTTAAAAGAAGTGACCATTCGCCTTCCGTACGCTTCAGTTGTCTCGTCGGTCCCCTCAAACCCGGCTACAGCCTTGTCGTAGATTAAATTTTTCCCGGGCGGCAACTGCGTAAAAATCCGCTTTTTATCCGAGTGCATAATGAGTACCCTGTCTGAGGTGGTCAACCATAAGTACCCGGTAGACCCTACCTTGATGTTCTCGATCTGGCCGAGGAAATTGTCCCTCATAAGATCGATGCTCCCGCTTAATATCCCCTTCAGTTTCCCGCGACGATCAAAAAGGGGTGCGGTCAGCATAATAACAGGATGTTTGTGCCGCTGTGTGGAAATATAAGGATCGGATGTATACGGCTGTTTCGTTTCAACAGTTTTTTTAATGTAATTGCGGTAAGAAAGGTCGAATCCTCTTCGGCCCGGCGCATACGGCGATTCGACGAATATCCGTCCCGACGGTGGGAACAGGAAAAGATGATTGTCGAGTGTTATATGCAGGCTGACTTGGCTGTCAAGAAACGCCTGGGCTTTTGCGGGATTGTCCATTATGTCCGGCGGAGCAGTTTTTGCGACAGCTATAAGCTGTTGCCGGGCGGTCAAAAGCTTCATATCGATTTCATCGGCAAGGGCAGACAGCATGACGAATTGTTGCCGCGCAATAGTTTCTTTGACCGACTTGGTGTAGTTAGAAAAGGCAATCGACGCGCTCAATAAGAGCACGACCACAAAGAGACATGAGAATATACATATAAACTTATTTTTTAAGTTCACTCTTGCAGGACGGCGGCGCCATTCATATGCAGAGGTCCATCGCCATAGTATCCGTAAATTATCAGCCAGGGCGCTTGACAATGCAAACGCCACGGCAGGAAATATGACGGTACAGGGTCTTGCCGATTACTCGCTGGGTGCGCTATTCTGCTCTTCTTTCAAGAGCTTTTGCCAGTACCTGTCAACACCCTCCTGGGCCTGTTGCAGCATCCATTCGTTGCCCGGATTGAACATGTGCTTGAACCTTCCCTGGGGCTTGAGAAAATCGACAACGGGCTTATTTACCTTGGGCTTCATCGTAATTCGAGTAATGCCGTTTTCGATCTCGAAAAGGGGCCAGTAACAGGTCTCGACTGCAATCCTGCTCAGAAGTATAGCGTCATCCGTCCTCGACCTCCAACCACGGTTGCAGGGCGACAATATATTCATGAATTTGGGCCCCTTGATCTCCAATGCTTTCTTTACCTTTTTTACAAGGTCCGCCCAATGGCTCGGCGATGCCTGTGCAACATACGGCACTCCATGAGCTGCGATGATCTTTGTAATATCCTTTCTCTCCTGAAGTTTGCCGGGAATGACATCCCCTGACGGGCAAGTGGTCGTATCTGCTCCAAACGGCGTTGCGCTCGACCGCTGAATCCCTGTGTTCATATATGCGCCATTGTCATAGCATATATAAAGCATGTCGTGGCCCCTTTCCATTGCTCCGGAAAGGCTCTGAAAACCTATGTCGTATGTGCCGCCGTCTCCTCCAAATGCGATAAACTTCAGATCCTTATCAATCTTCCCCTGTTTTTTGAGCGACCTGAACATAGTCTCGACACCCGATATAGTGGCGGCTGCATTCTCAAATGCATTATGTATCCAGGGTATCTTCCAGGATGTAAATTCGGATATGCAGGACGAAACCTCAAGGCACCCTGTCGCATTGGCGGCAACCAGCGGATACTCCGATGCAAGCAGTACCATCTTGACAATGATCGGGGCACCGCATCCTGCACACATCCTGTGTCCGGAGACGAATAAATCCTCTTTTTTTGAAAGTTCTTTTAAACTTACAATTGTCGCCATGTTATTCCCTTACTCCTATATATTCCTTGAAGGTTTTCACTTTTCCTGTCTTCTCAATTTTTACGAGTTCGTTCAGGACAAGTTCCGCATGTTCGGGCAAGTAATCCCTGCCGCCAAGTCCGTATATCTTGTTGATCAATACGGGACGATTCTTAAAGGGAACAACGCTTGACGCGATCTCCATAAAGAGTGGTCCGTAAGAGGCGCCGAAGGCGTCCGCCCTGTCCAACACGCAAACGGCCTTCAAATGTTTAAGTGCCTCTCCAACCTCTTCATACGGAAATGGCCTGAACAGTCTCGGTTTAAGGAGTCCGGCCTTGATGCCGCGGTCCCTGAAAGCATCGATTACGTCTTTTGTCGTCCCGGCAGCCGAATTCAGAACAACTATTCCTATTTCGGCATCATCGAGACGATAGCTTTCGAATAAACCGTATTTTCTGCCGGACATCCTCTCGAAATCCCAGGCCGCATCGAGGACGGCATGTCTCACTTTTGACATGACGTCCGCATGGGCCCTTCTGTATTCCATATAGTAATCCGGCAGTACGAGCGGGCCGTAGCTCACGGGATGCTCTATATCGAGAAGAGGATGCACCAGGTTGAAATCCCCGACGAAATTCCTTACCGTCTCATCGTCAAGATATTCCATCCGTTCAATGGAATGGCTGATAATGAAGCCGTCGAGACATACCATCACAGGAAGCCTTATAGCCATGTGTTCCGCAATGTAGAAGGCCTGTATGACATTATCATACGCTTCCTGCGCATTCTCCGACCACAATTGTATCCATCCGCAGTCGCGGGCTCCCATGCCGTCGGAATGGTCGCCGTGAATATTTATCGGCGCGGAAAGCGCCCTGTTCACGAGCGCCATGACGATTGGAAGACGGAGGCCTGAGGCAATGAACAGTTCTTCCCACATAAGGGCAAGCCCCTGTGAAGAAGTTGCCGTCATGACTCTGCCGCCGGCAGCTGATGCCCCGATGCAGGCGCTCATCGCGCTGTGCTCACTTTCGACGAGGATCATTTCCGTTTTCACGACACCGTTGGACACAAAAGCCGTAAACCTCTGCATGATATCGGTCGCAGGCGTAATAGGATAAGCTGCACTGACATCCGGATTAACCTGCCGCAGGGCCTCTGCGACAGACTCGTTTCCTGTAACGGCAACAGTTCGTGTCGTTGTCATTGCTTCCCCTCCTCTTTCATGACGATGGCCTTGTTGCCTTTCTTGCCCGGACACTCAAGCGCGCATATCCCACACCCTTTACAGGCGTCATAATTGAATTGGATCCTTTTGCCGTCTTTGACCCGAACAGCCATGTCAGGGCAATATGCCCAGCAGAACAGGCAATGAATGCAGTTGTCCTCGATCCATACAGGTCTGAAAGCCCTCCACGATCCTGTCTTAAACTTGACGGAATTGCCCGGTTCGGTAATTACTGCGCCGGGCGTCAATTCTTTCCAACCTTTTTGTTTCATCCTTCCTTTACCTCCTTGTAACCGGTCTGCAAGGCGTAAAGGTTGCCGACTATTACTTTTTGAGAAAACTTTTTCCCAAAGCTTTTTCTTACGCTCTCATGAATTGAATCAAAACTGGTCATGTCAACTGCCTTCGCGAGTGCGCCGACTATCGCGGCGTTCGGCATCGTCCTTCCAATGTTGTCGATGGATATTCTGGTAGCATCGACGGTAAACATTCTCTGCGTGGTCTTTAATTTCAGTTTTTTCCGGATCTCCCCGGGGTCCTTGGGTGTATTAACCAGAAAGACCCCGTCGTCCGGCACACCTTCAGTCACATCGATTGCATCCAGTAATGTCGCGTCAGCAACGATTACGACTTTGGGATGTAAAACCGGACAGTGCACCCTGATCTCTTTTGAGCTTATACGGTTAAAAGCTCTGACAGGAGCTCCCGACCTCTCGGGTCCGTATTCAGGGAATGCCTGCACATAACTTCCGCTGCTAAGACATGCTTCAGCATAAACTTTAGCGCCGGTAACAGTACCCTGGCCGCCTCTGCCGTGCCATCTTATTTCCAAAGTTTCAGCCATTTCCCCTCCCAAGGTATGTTTAAAGAATAGTCTAATATTTTATATAATTTTTTTGTGATTAATCAACTAGTATC
>JADFXU010000041.1 GCA_015233365.1 Nitrospirota bacterium
GTATGGAGACCTGCCGTCCGAGCTGTTTGCTCAGCTTGTCGAGGGCAATTGACTTAACATATGGCGGGAGGATGAAAAATCCGGTGATCGAAAAGATGATGAAAAAAACTAGGGCGACTATCCCGATGTTTTTTGCGAGACGTGTCTTGATGAATTCCAGGGCCTTCTGAGTGATAGACATGCCGCACCTCCTGATAGATATCTAAATTCTACAGGAAAATTATCTACGCGGCAACAACAAGACGGTTTCGTAAAAAGTTCATAGGCAAGGCGCGCAAATCCTGAGGAATGAGGCGTACTTTCTGTACGTCGCACGGGGTCCCCAAAAGCCGAAGTCTTTTGGGGTGCGAGTGACGAAGGATGCAGCGGAACGCAGCATACGGACTTTTTACGAGACCGTCGGTCTATTTGAACCCTGTCTGCATGTACCAGGGGACCTCTTTCTTCTGAAAACCGCAAAGCTTATAAATATTGTCGCTCATCTGCTCGGCGGTAAAAGGCCTCGTAAGTACGCCGCTGACAGTCTTGGACTGTATAAGCGCCACGACATCTTCCTTTGCCGTGCCTGAGGATACAATAAGAAGAAATTTGACGAAAGGTTTTTCATTCTTTACATTCTTTGCAAATTCTATTGTCGATTCATCTCCGATTACTGAATCGAGAATTATAGTGCATGCAGAGGTGACATCGGCAAGTGCCATTCCCAGCAGCTTGGTATTATCGCAATACCGGATCATCAACTTGCCCTCGAATTCCCTGAGCGCCCAGCTAATAGGATTGGTGAGATCTCTTTTTACACAAACAAAAATCGCCTTCTTCGACATCCAACACCTCCCTTAATCCGTTACACATTGTAACACCAAGCTTTGACGGCTTGCAAGCCCCTAAAACGAATGCTCACTGCCGGGGAAAATTCCATTTTCGACCTCTTCCCTGTATCGTATGACAGCGGCTACGGCATCGGACTTGAGGTTTGCATATTTTTTCACGAATTTCGGTACAAAACGATCGAACATCCCGAGCACATCATGTATAACAAGGACCTGACCGTCACAGTCAGGCCCTCCTCCGATACCGATGGTAGGTATCGCAAGCATACCCGTTATCCGGCATGCAAGGGCAGCTGGAATTCCCTCAAGTGTAATAGCAAACGCCCCTGCGCTCTCAAGAAGCCCGGCATCATCGATCAATTTCCTGGCCGCTTCTTCCGTCCTGCCCTGGACCTTATAGCCGCCCATACTGTAAATCGACTGTGGCGTAAGCCCTATATGCGCCATAACAGGGATCCCGGCTTTCGTCAATGCCTCAACTGTCCGCACCACCTCGCTGCCGCCTTCGAGCTTCACCGCATGAGCGCCGGCTTCCTTGAGAAATCTTCCCCCATTCCTGACTGCTTCACCTGTGCTCACCTGGTAAGACATATAAGGCATATCACCGATAACCATAGCCCTCTTTGCGGCCCTCGAGACCATCCCGGTGTGGTATATCATCTCATCCATGGTCACGGGGAGTGTTGTGTCACGACCCTGCACAACAATTCCGAGAGAGTCCCCGACATAAATGGCGTCAATGCCTGCTTCATCGGCTATTTGAGCAAAAGGATAATCATATGCGGTTATCATCGTAATCTTCTGCCGTGCCTGTTTCTTTTTCAGCAAATGCTGGATAGTCACCCGTTCGTCCATATCATTCTCCATTGCTCATCTGCACTTCTGCTCATTCACTTTTATTGCCGGCCTTATCGCCTTAAGATTCAACTGCAGGTATCTGCCTCCATCCCATTCATTGATCGTCGGCACAAACGCCGCATCGATCATGCCGCTCTCTTCAACAGCGCCAAGCATGCCGCCGAAATCAAAACCGATGCTGTCTATTTTCCTTCCGCTTTGCCTGAGCCGCATTTTCAGGTGGTTGTTTCCCACCATCCTCGGCTGCACAACTTCAAGCCCTTTTGAGCCGAATAAAGGCTCTTCATTACTATAGCCAAAAGGCTCCATCCTTGCAAGTTCTTCCACAAGCCCTATGCTGATGTCCGATATTCTGACAGCGCTGTCTATAAACAGGACGGGCTGAAGATCTTCCCCTGAAAGACGCTCGCGAACTTGCCTGCAGAACAGGTCTCTAAAGTGTCCGACATTGGCGGACGGCAGGCTCAACCCAGCTGCCTGCCTGTGTCCCCCGAACCGGGTAAGGACGTCTTTGCATTGCGTGATCCCTTCGTAAAGATCAAAAGGAGGGATACTCCGGCCCGACCCTTTTGCAATGCCGCCGTCGATAGAAAGAACAATAGTGGGGCGGTAAAACTTTTCGGCAATCTTTGATGCCACTATTCCGATGACGCCCACATGCCATCCCTCTGAGGCAATAACCAACGCCCCTTCGCCGGGGTTCATAGATTCCGCCATTTTCAGCGCCTCATTATAAACGGACTCCTCAATCTCCTGCCGCTTCGTATTCAGACTGTTCATCCATCCTGCGAGTTGTCCGGCCTCGTGTTCAGATTTGGTCATAAGAAGTTTTACCACATCCGTAGCATTCGCTATCCGTCCGGCGGCATTGATTCTGGGGACCAGAGTATAATTTAAAAAAGATGATTTAAAAGATACGTCGCGGCTTCCCGTTGCCTGCCGGAGTGCCTTCAATCCAATACGCTCACCTGACTGGAGCACTTTCATGCCTTCTTTGATAAGTATCCTGTTGTCATCCTGGACCGGTACGACATCAGCAGCCGTGCCTATGGCCCCAAGATCAAAAAGCTTGTATACAGCATCGATCCTGTTCTCAAATAATGCCTGGATAACTTTTAATGCGACGCCCGCGCCTGACAGATGCGCCATTTCCGGAGGACATTCCGCGGCCTTCGGGTTCACGACCGCTGCAGCCTCAGGCAACAATATACCTTTATCCGGTCCTCTCACCGGCTCGTGGTGATCTGTAATGATGACATCTATGCCACGGGCGCGAGCGGCTGCTGCCGCGTCAAAGGAAGATATCCCGCAATCGACTGTAACAATGAGCTTCGCACCCAGCGATACAGCCTTTTCGACCCCTGCAGCGCCGAATCCATAGCCGTGCTGTATCCTGTCGGGTATAAAGTAATGGACATCCAGCCCGTACTCTCTCAAGCCCTCCACCATGATGGCGGTTGCCGTAACGCCGTCGGCATCGTAGTCACCATGAACAAGGACCCTCTCGCTATTATTCTTGGCTATGCGTATCCGTTCAGTTGAGGTTTTCAGGTGAGGCAGAGCAAAGGGATCGGCAAATTTGCAGATATCCGGGTTCAGAAAGGCATCAAGCTGCGCCGGGGTTTTCACGCCCCTGTTGACCAGTACCTGAGCAAGCAGTGGCGATACCGAGGCAGTCCCGGCAACATATGCAATATATTCGGGATTGGTCCTGTTTACCGTCCACCTGCATTCCATCACAGGACATTTTGTTTCATGTTTTTTATCGGCCGCCTATCGCAGCTTTACCTGCACCCTTCTTTCCGAAAGCGATGACCACCGGACTTGCAACGAATACGGAAGAGTAAGTACCGATAACAACACCGCACAGCATGGCCAGTGCAAAGTCGTGAATGACCTCTCCACCGAACAGGAACAATGCAAGCGCGGAGAGAAAAACCGTTAAAGATGTAACGATAGTCCTGGAAAGAACTTCATTGATACTCTTGTTGATTACTACTTCAACGGGGTCCTTCAGGTAACGCTTCAGGTTTTCCCTTATCCTGTCGAAAACCACGACAGTATCGGTAAGCGAATAACCGGCAATTGTGAGCAGTGCGCTCACAACGATCAAATTGATTTCCCTGTTCAGCACATAAAAAACAGCGAGCACGGCCAGAACGTCGTGGAAAGTAGCTATGGTAGCGCCTATGCCGAACCTGACCTGGAACCTCCAGGCGACATACACCAGAATGGCGCCGGTTGCAATAAGAACGGCCCACATCGCATCCTGTCTGAGTTTAGAACCCACTTTCGGGCCTATTTCAGTCGTAGAATCTATAACAGGCTTTTTTTCAGAAAAATTCTGAGCGAGCACCTGGGTTATTTTCTCGGAAGCGCCGCCAAGCTTCTCTTCCTGTTTTTTTACCCTGATAAGTATTTTGTTCTCTGTAGGCAGGTCCTGAAGATCAAAATCCTTAAGTCCGCCCTGTTCGAGCGCGAGCCTGACCTGATGGAGCGGGACCGATTGCGAGAATTTGACCTGCACAGCAGTCCCGCCTGCAAAGTCAACACCGAGGTTGGCCCTGCCCAGCGCGATCTGGATAATGGCAAAAATACCTATAAGCGCCAGGATGCCCGAAAATGTAAAGGCGTACTTCCTTTTGCCCATGAAATCAATATTGGGATTCTTTATAAGCTCTATCATATGCTGAGCCCCTGCTTTTCTGTTTTGGAATACATGATGTCAAAGACAGTCTTTGTCCCGATAAGCGCCGTAAACAGATTGATCGCAACACCGAGACTCAAGGTAACGGCAAAACCCTTTATCGGTCCCGTGCCGAACTGGAACAATACGGCGGCGGTTATAAGCGTGGTAACATGCGAGTCGAAAATAGTCCAAAACGCCTTCTTGTAGCCGCCTTCAACAGCCGACCTGGGGCTCTTGCCGCTTCGAAGTTCCTCTCTCATCCTCTCAAACATGAGGACGTTGGAGTCTACGGCCATACCTACCGCAAGGATAATTCCGGCGATGCCCGGCATGGTCAGCGTCGCATTGAGCGACGCCATAGCTCCCATCAGGAGCACCAGGTTCAGCGCGAGTGCTAAATCCGCAATAACGCCGGACAGGCGATAATAAAAAATCATAAAGACCACGACGAAGATAGTGCCCATTATTCCGGCCTTTTTGCCTGCCTCGATTGAATCCCTCCCAAGAGAGGGGCCGACAGTGACGTTCTGCAGGGTCTTGACAGGCGCAGGCAGCGCTCCGGCCCTGAGAACGATTGCCAGGTCTCTCGCCTCTTCCATGCCGAAGCTGCCTGTAATCTGGGCATTCCCACCGCTGATCCTCTCCTGGATGACCGGCGCTGAATATACGTTGCTGTCAAGGATAATAGCGAGCCGCTTTTTCACATTCTGGCCTGTTATGTCCTCAAAAATCTTTGCACCCGTGGCGTTAAAGGCTATTGAGACATAGGGCTCGTTGAACCTCTGGTCTATACTCACTTTTGCCTCGGTCAGAAGATCGCCGGTAAGGAGTGCCTGTTTCCTGAGGAGAAGGGGCCTCTTCGTAACAACACTTGTTTCCTTGTTGACAACGCGCTGATAGAGTATTTCATCATCCGCAGGTATTTTGTCTTTCAGCCGCTCTTCGAGTTGTGTCTCCTCGCCGGGCAGGATAGAGGCCGGCAATTCGGCGGCAACCGGAGCCCCGTCATCGACGAGCTTGAACTCCAGCTGCGCTGTCTTACCGATAATCTCGACCGCCCTCTTCGGATCTTTTACGCCCGGCAACTGGACCACGATCTCGTTTTCTCCCTGCCGGATAATAGTCGGCTCGGAAACGCCGAACTGGTCTATCCTGTTCCTGATAATTTCCAGTACCTGGTCGGTTGCGGTATCTTTAATATGCTGTTTTTCTTTTTCCGAAAGCTGGTATTTAAGAACGCCGGAAGTCCCGGCAAGAGACAGGGTTGGATACGTGTCCTCCACAGCCTTTCTCACATCCATATCGGCAGGCGTAACAATAACAAACAGCCCTTCCTGCTTTGCAACGGCCTTTATTTTCTTTCTTTCGAATATGCCATTCAGCGTAGTAGCGATGCGCTCCGTAGCTATTTGAACTGCCTTGTCACCCTCCACTTCAAAAACAAGATGCAGCCCCCCTTGCAGGTCCAATCCGAGTACTATGCCTTTGCCGGGCATATTATTCTTCCACCAGTCAGGCATGCTCTTAAACAGCGGGGTGTTGGGCAAAAAGAAAATTACCGCAATCACAACCGTTAAGGCAATAATACCAACCCTCCAGACAATACCTTTCTTCATGCGCGGTGTATCCCCCCGTTAATCCTCGTCCGATGCCGACCGCACCGTAGCGATATAACCCTTGCCGAACTTTACCTTGACGTTTTCCGATATCTTCAGCACAAGCGTATTCGGGCCCACGCTTTCAACAACACCGTAGATACCGCCTGCAGTGACGACTTTATCGCCTTTCTTGACGCTATCAAGCATACGCTGGTGATCTTTCGCTTTCTTCTGCTGCGGCCGTATGAGCAGAAAATAAAAAACAACAAAAATAAGGACCAGGGGGAGAAGACTGGTCATCATGCCCGTCACGCCGCCGCCAGCGCCCCCGGCCTGTGGAGCAGGCCCCATGGCATATGCATCAGTTACCAGATTGAACAAATGCAGCATCATACACCTCCGTATTTCAAAACAATTTTTACTATTTCTACCAAATCGACGAAAGGAAACCCTCTGAAATTCGACTTATATACTAACAATCCTTGCTAACAAATCTCAAGGCTGAGAAAGCTTACCTAAGAAAGCTCCTTCCTGTAGCGGTCAAACAATGCCAGGCCCTTCACGTGCTCCTCTGAAAACTCGTAATCCAGCTTTTTCCAGTATGACAATATTTCTTCTTTCGTCATGAACGACCGTATTGGCGCATGTCGTGCAATTTCCGGAAGCTTTTTGAGGGCAGTCTTTTTTGCCTTGTCAAGGTCTCCGACAAATTTATCAACAAGTCCCTTCTTGTCCGGAATGCTGTTCCGCATCATCCAGAGGGCGAAAACAAAAGGCAGGCCGGTTTGCCGGTACCATATCTCACCCAGATCATAGACAAGCACTGAAGAGCCGAAGCCCGGCAGACCAGCTGACCCGCGCTTGCCCACCTCAGATCCGTATTTCAACGCATCGTCCCCGATCAAAAGAAAGGCGGCGCCGTACCTGACCGGATTCGGCACCGTCTCCACAGTGACTGACAAACCGTAAAAGTTCCCAAGGACGATTTTAAGGAGGACGACCGACGTTTCGGACTGTGACGAAGCATAGACTACTTTGCCATCCAGTTCTTCAACAGGCCTGGGGCTAAAGAGAAAGATACTCCCAACCGGTCCACGCGAACTGATGGAGTGATTGCCGATTAGACCGTAACGCCCGGGGTCCCTGAGATATTCGAGAGAAGAGGAGGGACTTACGTCCACTTCGCCTTCCCTGAGCATCCTGTTCAGTTGCGAGGGCACACCCTCCACGAATGTATATTGAGAGCAATCGGCCTCATGTTCGAGAACATAAAAAATCGGAAAAACATTTGCATACGGTATCCTGCCTATGACCAGCTTGGCATCGCTCAACCTTTGATTACACCAAGCGGCCTTAGACGGGCCACCTTCCTGGATATGCCTGCATTATGAACCACATTTACCACACTGGATACATCTTTGTAAGCCTCCGGCATCTCTTCCGCAAGTGTCTCCCTTCCCGATGATTTCACAATAATTCCCCTGTCCGCCAATTCCCTCCAGATAGCACGTCCCTTTGCCTGTCTGATGGCCTGATGTCTGGACATCATTCTGCCCGCTCCGTGACAGGTGGAACCGAAGGTCTCCTGCATTGACTTTTCCGTTCCCAGAAGTACATACGACGCACGCCCCATATCTCCCGGGATGAGCACAGGCTGGCCGAGGTTACGATATGCAGCAGGCAGTTCCGGATGACCTGGAGGAAAGGCCCTTGTACTGCCTTTTCTGTGCACAACCAGATTCACCTTCCGGCCGTTCACCGTGTGCTCTTCGACTTTTGCTATGTTGTGCGCCACATCATAGACGAGCGACATGCCGAGATCGTGCGGCCCGAGTGAAAGCACCGACATGAAAGTCTCCCGCGTCCAGTGCATCAGGCATTGCCTGTTGGCCCACGCATAATTGGCCGCAGCTTTCATTGCAGCCAGATACTGCTGCGCCTCGACACTGCCGAAAGGCGCGCAAGCAAGTTCTCTGTCAGGCAGTTCTATTCCATACTTCCGGACAGCGCCGGCCATTACTTCAAGAAAGTCCGTGCAAACCTGATGACCAAACCCCCGCGAGCCCGTGTGTATCATGACCGTTATCTGATCTCTGAACAGACCCAGCGCCCTCGCGGCATCTTCATCATAGATCATATCGACATGCTGGATTTCGAGGAAATGGTTTCCGGATCCGAGCGTGCCCTGCTGCGACCCGCCCCTTTCGTAGGCCTTTTTGCTGACCAGAGACGGGTCGGCGCCTTCAAGACAGCCGCCCGACTCAATTCTATCGAGATCAGCCGCGTCGCCGAATCCCTTTTCGACGGCCCACCCTGCTCCCTTGAGCAGCACTTTTTGCTCATCAGCAGGACCGAGCCTCACCTTCCCCTTCGATCCAACACCTGCAGGGATTTCTCTAAAAAGCACGTCAACCAGCCCTTTTATATGCGGCAGCAGGTATTCCCTCTGAAGATTGCTCCTCAGGAGCCTCACCCCGCAATTAATATCATATCCGACGCCGCCCGGAGAAATAACTCCCTCCCGGATATCGAATGCAGCGACACCGCCTATAGGGAATCCATAACCCGTGTGCACGTCCGGCATCGCCATTGAAGCTCCGACAATACCGGGCAGCGAAGCAACATTCGCCACCTGCTCAACAGAACCCTGCTCCAGAGCTTCCTCAAGAACACTGTCGACATAAATAACGCCGCGCGTCTTCATGCCGGGCTTGTAATCCACCGGCACTTCGAGCCTGTTCTCATCTATTCGCTTCAGCTTCTCATTTACCATTCAAAATATCCGTTAAATATCAAAAACAACTTCAACTTCCCAAGCGCCGTCCGCCTGCCTTACTTTTATATTATGGTACGTAGCAGCCTTGATAAGCAATCGCTGTTCATGCTTTTCACGATCAAAATCCTCGCCACGCACTATTACGCGCATGCTCCTGTCGGAAATGTCAGGCACCTCAACTCTCTTGCCGATAAAACCGTATGCGTCAAACTGAAATATCAGTTCATTAAGATATGCAACCAGCAGACCTTCCGGGGAATCTCCGGTCACTTCAAGAGTCACATTTTTGCTCTCATCGACCCCGCTGATATCTGTAATCAGACTGTACATCCCTATACTCGCATTCGCGTATGCTTCCGCCATGCTGATTCCATACGCCTTTATGCCGACATCTCCCGAAATATCCAGCACCTCAAATTGCATAATAAAATTGTAGCACATACATAAGGCAATTCAATGATTAGAGAATTTGAGAGATACAAAGAAGCATGCAGACCTTACAATTTGAACTTAAGAACCTCTTCCTTTAAATCCTTTGACAGGCCTGCAAGGCTATTTGCCGCATCTGACAGCCCACTTGCACTATCGCTCAACTCTTTTGACACAGATGCCACGGTTTCAATGTCGCTGCCTATACCTTCAGATACAGTCGACATCTCTTCTGTTGCCGAAGCTATCTGCTGCACCATCAATTGAAGTCCGTTTGCGCTGTCAACTATCTTCTGCAGACCTTCTCCGGCCTGTTTGGAGAAATCAACGCCTGATTGGACTCTCTGCAGGCTTTCTCCCATAGCCGACACCGCCTTTTCAGTCTCGCCCTGTATGGCATTTATCATCTCGCCAATCTCTGTAGTTGCCTTGGCTGTCCTTTCCGCAAGTTTCCTGACCTCATCGGCAACCACGGCAAACCCCCTGCCCTGCTCTCCTGCCCTCGCCGCCTCTATCGCCGCATTAAGAGCCAACAGGTTCGTCTGGTCCGCTATGTCTTTTATCACATCTATTATCTCCCCTATCTGTTTGGAACGGTCTCCAAGGGACGTTATGAGTTGCGATGACTCTGATACAGTCTTTGCTATCTCCTGAACTTCATTCACTGTTTTGTCTACTACTTTTGCTCCATCATTTGCCACGTTTAATGTATCAGTTGCCGACACGGCTATATTCGACGCATTTCTGGCTATGTCTATGACTGTCTGGGACATCTCGGTTGCTGCCGTTGCTATCTGGTTTGTTCTGCCTGTCTGTTCAACTATACTGTCCGTCATCTGGTGTACGGTAGCCGACAGTTGTTCAGCATTGCCTGCCACACTGCCGCCCGAAATGTTTATGGTCGATAAGGTCTTTCTAAGTTTTATAACCATATCATTCACTGAGGCGAAGAGACTTGTCTTATCGCTACTCTCCATATCTACGGTGACAGTCAAGTCGCCGTCAGCAACCATTCGTACCACTGCAGCAACGTGATCAGGCTCTCCGCCCAGTTGTTTCAGAATGCTTCGGGCAATCCAGAATGCGACTGCGACAGAAGAAAGGATGAGGATTATGCTTACACCAATTATTAGTATCTCCGCTTTGAGCGCAGTGGCATTTGAATCCTTAATTATATGGTCGCTGCGGTTTGTCTGAATTTCTATCAGTTTACCCAGGGCCTTGACAGTCCCAGCCCCTGAAATAAGAATAGTCTTTGAACGAAACTCCGCCGCTTCATCGGTTTTACCGGCCTCCATCAGTTCAAACCATTTCGGACGCGCTTCCTTGTATTGGCTGTAGATATCAGTCATCGCCTTGAGCGCGCCTCTTGCTTCATCAGTAACATTGCCTTCGGCATACAGTTTCAGGTTCTCATCCATAACGCCAAACCATTGCGGACTTTGATCAATTATTTTTTTGCGCGAATCCGGGTCCGGCACCGCCAAATATTGCGAAACACCAAACCGAAGCTGCCACATGGCGTCTTGCGCATTGGCAAGATGGCGCGTGGCAAGAACTCCACCTATGTTCATTTCTTTGATCTTTGACGAAAGCATAACTGAACTCATGAAACCCAGCAATCCGATTGAGAAGGCAAAAACAACAATCATGCCCACTAACAAACTCATCCGCGCCTTCACAGTCATCGTTTTGAACATTCTCTCCCCTCCCACGCAAATAACCAGGTCGAACTGACTCGCGTCATGTTTATATATTTTGAAGTCATAATATCTGCCCTGCAGCGCGTCCAGGTCCCTTTATAATTTTTCCTGCGAAGTAATCTATCAAAAAAAACTCCTTCTGATTTTAGACCAATGATGGAATGCAAGGCTACAAAAAACATTTACGCCTCGCTTTCAGCCTCAACCGGGACAGGCTTTTCTGCTGGTGACGAATAAATGCTGTCTCCGGAGCGGCATTGGCATTTCCATAAAGCGAACATTTCTAAATTGGCTTGACAGTGTTGATGACCACTATTGACAACCGAGGTCAATGATGATATGTTATAAATACTTGAAATGATACACCCTAAAGCTTATGGTACAATAATTTCGACTGGTTTCAGGAACATTTTTTAACAGGGGAGGCCAACAATATGAGTGTACAGCCAATCGGCAACGGTTATTCTCAGACTCAGAACTCCGTGAAGTCGGATTTTCAGACTGTCAATACAGCCGCAAAAGCCCTTCAGAGTGCCTTGAGTTCAGGGAATAAGGATCAGGTTACGCTATCGGAAAAAGCCTTGTCCAAAGCGGTGACCCAGCTCACGAACGACTTTACCAATAATACGCAGGGACATGCGACTTCAGGCAGCAGCGGTCAGACCCGGAACCCGATGCAGACATTTCAAAAGGATCTGAAGGCACTTCAGAGCGCATTGAATTCAACGAGTAACGGCCAAGGTACATCTTCCTCAAACTCAACCCTGTCTACAGCGGTGAACAATGTCCTGAATGACCTTGCGGCAATGAAAAGCAACGGCCACCACCACCATCAGGGTGGACGGGGTTCAACAAATAACGGCCAAGGTACTTCTCCCTCAAACTCAACCATTGCCGCTCAGTCGGGCCAGACTGTTTCTTCGTATGTAAAGGAACAGTTGTTAGGCGCCAGCGGCAACAATATTAACACGTCAGTGTAACGTACCAAATCCTGTGGAAAAAAGGCGGAAGGACATTTGTTTGCCCTTCCGCCAGGAATGCCGGCATTTACCTGTAGCAACTTCCAGAACGCCCGCATGTTGCCCTGAGATGCTTATCCAGGCGCTCTTCCTGCTTTGGAACTTCAGCGGATCCTTCAGACTTCCCCCCCGCTTACGGGCGGCTTGCCCATTTGTGCGCAGCTCCTGATCTTGGGGGGGAAAAACGTGATCAACTTTGCGGTCAGCGACGAAAAAAACAGATGGCTCAGGAGGAAGATGGAGGAACTCGGGATTGCCGAGAAAGACATTGAGGAGCAATTCATTCGGTCGTCGGGAAAAGGCGGTCAGCATGTGAACAAAACGTCCAGTTGCGTTTACCTGAGGCATATCCCGACCGGCATAGAGATAAAATGCATGCAGGAGAGGAGCCAATCGGCAAATCGCTTTCTCGCCCGGCGGGAACTTGTCGAAGCAATAGGGAGGCTGTCCGGCATGCCGACAGCAAAAGATGCCGAACAGGAACGGATAAGAAAACAAAAATCAAAGAGCAGAAAGAGGGCGCAGGCAAAATATGGAAAGTGAAACAGACCGGGGCAAAGCCAATATCGTTTTAGTCGGGATGCCCGGTTCAGGCAAGAGTACGGTTGGAGTCATTCTGGCCAAAATGACATCGCGCGGCTTTGTCGATACAGACGTCATTATTCAGACATCTCAGGGTCGTTCCCTCCAGGATATTGTCAACACGGAAGGCTACATGGCCTTGCGTCAAATCGAGGAGGATACCCTTATGAACCTCAAATGTATTAACCATGTTATCGCCACTGGAGGCAGTGCCGTATACAGCCATTCTGCCATGCAACACCTGAAATCACGCGGCGTCATTGTTTTTCTTGACGTGGCTTTGCCTGTTCTGGAGGCGAGGATTTCCAATTTCGACAAGAGAGGCCTTGCCAGGCGCCCGGACCAGAGCCTGAGGGATCTATTCAGAGAACGTCTGACCCTGTACAGGAAGTATGCCGACATCACAATCGGGTGCGGGGACCTCAACCAGGATGAAATATGCGCTCAAATCATTTCCTTGCTTTTTCCACTATATCCAGCACCTCATTGATCTTGGCTGCAATCAATGCCAACGCCTTTTCGCCTTTCGCCGCTGATGCCTTACCCGGATTCCCCCAGACACCGCCGGGCCAGTAACTCACTTTGTCTTTCACGCACAGGGGCCTCGGTATTTTCGGATACTCTTCCGGCGCCCTTCCATCGACCAGTTCCGGAGAGAGATACAACACCATAGAGGTCTCCAGTTCGCCGGCGTGTGAGTCGTTGGGAGTTTCGGCTATTGCGGACAGCTCTTTCCATAAAATATCATACGGAGAGAAAACAGCTATTGTCATTCCTTCCAGACGTTCCACCAGGTCTTCAGCCGTCTCCTTCAGCGCCGCCATATGCAGGCCGCCGCCATGGCCGGAAACTAGCACGAAATTCCTGATCCCTTTTTTATATGCTTCAGTAACAAGGTCTCTTGACAGCAACCTCAGCGTTTCCGCAGAGATGCTCAGAGTTCCAGGGTGGTCTTTCGTAGTCGTACAAACCCCATAATCGACGACAGGCGCCAGGAAAAACTCCTTCTTCCTTTTCACCCGTTTAAGGGCCTCATGAATAATTAACGAATCAGTGTTCAGAGGAAGATGGCTTCCGTGTTCTTCTATGGTGCCGAAGGGAAAAACAATGGTCCTGGTCTGCCGTAAATACTTCCTGAATTTAGTCATCGTAATATTTTCGAGAATAATCATTGTTTATGTCATACCAGCCTGTCGGATTTATCCGCTGATATGCCTCCTTATGTGCCTTTCATCGCAAATTTAGCGTAGTCTAAGTAGTCAGAATAGTCAAGAGACCCAAAATAGACTGTCAAAATCCTTTTATTGTCTTCGGACCTATTGTTGATAAGCACTCTCTAAAGTGCTATACTTTTAAACAAGACTTTTGTAACGGACAGGTTGTGATGTTGTCTGTCGGGCCAGAGTGGCTTTATCCTATCATTTCTTATTAACGGGGGCAATCATGGTTTACGGCATTCTCGATGCCATGAAACTGATTGCCGTTTTAATTGTGCAGACTATGTAAACAAGTCCTTTCGCAATATTTTAAAATGTTATATGCGTTGGAGATTTTTTTGAAGTAAGACTGTAACCCAAACGTCCA
>JADFXU010000042.1 GCA_015233365.1 Nitrospirota bacterium
GTAAAAAAAATCCATGTATCGTCAACATGCAAAAGCTCAAGGATAAAACTGACTGGTATAAACACCAAAAGCGCATCCAAATAACCTAATTTATAATTACCTATTTTCATCGGCCTTCCTTGCCTCCGCACTTAAGAAACATTTGCCGCTTTCTTGTTCCCTGTCTCTACCTTACATACGAATGTATCATAACAGTGCAAGCAGGAATTTCCCATATTTGAAGGCAAGGGATACGTTTTCCTCCAGTTGGTGAACAGTCTTAAGAAACTCGAAAGACTGTTCCATGGTTTGCATTCCCAGTGCCCCTCCCTTGCCTACTTCTCTGTTTATCTTATCAAGTTGATTCGTTCTGATTAACTCCGAGATTTTCTTCGTGTTGTGAAGGATTTCCATAGCCGGCACAGTGCCTTCGTAATTTTTAAGTGGAAGCAGGTGCTGCCATATGATAGACCTCAGGACCCTCGATAACTGATAACGGGCATATTTCTGATACTCATCGGTGTAAAAATTAAGCATTCTGAATATCGCCTCGCCCGACCCGCCAAACGTCCGCATCACTCCTATCACAAGTGTGCCGCTTTCCGCGGCATTCATTGCCAAATCCAGAGCTTCTCTGTTTTTTATATCTGTCAGCACTATAACGTCGGCCTTGCTCCGTATGGCGGCATTTATAGCCGTAGCAAAATCCCTCGTATGAATGCCCACCTGCCGTTGGTCTATCAGCGAGGATTGATTGTTGTGGTGGAATTCTATAATGTCCTCTATTGTGATTATGAATTTCTTTTTATTTATGTTTATATGCTCGATTATGGAAGCAAGTGTTGTGGATTTCCCAGACCTTGCCTCACCGGTAATGATAACGAACCCGTCGTTAAGCGAGGCAATTTTTTCGAGAGAATCTGTCGGGCCAAGGTCCTTAAAAGTAGGAATCTCGCGCGGGATCAACCTGCAGGCTGCGCCTATACCCTCCTGGGTGTGGTAAAGGTTTATTCTGATACTTCCCGTAAGGTCGCTTACGTAAACGAGTTCGAGGTCGAGGTCTTTTTCGAATTTCTTGATCTCATCTTTTTTGAGTATGTCGTAGATAAGGCGCTTGACCTCTTCCGCCCTGTAAAAGGGGCTTTCCAGCAGTTTATGAAACTTGCTGTTGCGTTTGAGCACCGGGCATTCATCTACAGAAAAATAAATGTCCGAGGCATTAATCTCACGTGCGGCAATAAGGTAATTTATTATCTCCGGCACGTCTTCCTTAGGTTTTTTCAGGGCCTCGATTCTATAGATAAATTCGTCCTGCTGTTCTTCGGCAGATTTGATCGGATTGTCATCCATGCGTTAACCTCTTGTTTTTTTAAATTTATTGTTAATTATAAATAAGCCTCTTTAATAGGGTGAATGTAGCGTGAGTATGTGACTTCCCTAAATGATGAGGCCGTATCTTCGGCAATCGCACCTGAGGCAGTCATCTCGTTTAGCGCCTGGTTTATAGTTCTCATTCCCCGTACCGCACCCGCCGCTATAGTTGGTCTAAGGAGGTGAAAGGCATCGTTTCGTATAATACCTGCAATTACGGGATCGTTAAGAAGTATCTCAAAGACAGGCACGAGGCCGTCTCCGCGCGTATTGGGTAAAAGCTCCTGCCAGAAGGCGCATTCCAGGGCACTGGAAAGTGAAAATCTCGCCTCTTTTCTTTCATTTTCCGGAAAGCTTTCTACTATCAATCTAAGCACCTCCGGCACCCCGCCGTTGGCATTAACCGACGCTATTACGAACATCCCCTTATTTACGGCATGTAAGGCTATTTTCATTGTTTCATACATGGGTAACCCGTCGATAGCCAAAACGCTGGCGTCGCCTATTGTCCTTTCAATTGACTCTACCGATTTAAATAAGTCCGGATATCTTATATAGGGCTGATTAACTATCGAGAGCCAATCGTCGTGGTAATAATTGGGAGATTCTTCTATTACCGTTATTTTTTTAGTAAAATTACGGTTTATAAAACTGATTATGGAAGCCGTAGTGGTACTTTTACCGGAGGAGCGTTTTCCTATGACTATTACGAGCCCTCTTTGCATATAAACAAACTGTTTGATAGATTCGGGTAACCCCAGAGAATCTAAATCCGGGATTTCCCGGGACAGCGGACTTATCATAATAGTGTAACCCTTTTGACCAAGCGTTATTGCCGCTTTGAAACTTCCCACACCTTTTGCCTCGTAATTGAGTCCTATTTCCATGAGGGGTTTTTCAGCTTTTATATGCAAACAATCAAACAAATAATCTACGATATCACTGATTTCTTTTTCGCCGATAGGTGGAATATTGTCGCTTTCGATAAATTTATTCCTAACTCTTATAAAAGGGCTATTTCCAGGAGATAGGTACAGCGACGAAGCGGCTCCGCCTGCTCTGCTCTGCTGTTTTAATAAAATACAGTAGCCGTCAAATACTTCATTTGCTCCCGGCATAGATTTACAGACCCCCTTAATACTTTTCCAGACAAGAACATCCGAACTGCTATTTTATTGATTTATTGAGGCAAAGTCAAACGACCATTTCGCATGTGTCACCATTTCGCATGGATCTTTTTATGAGGCAATGCGCATCATTTCTGATACTTACCGGCTTATGAAATCGAAATAACGAACCTCAGTATATTTTTTGTATCCATGCGGGTGTAATTCAAATCCTCGGTAAGACTTTTCATAAAAAATATGCCGAGACCTCCTATAGGCCGGGATTCTATGTCGGCATCGATATCGGGCGCGTGCGCTGATGACACGTCAAAACCAATCCCTGTGTCTTCTATCTCCACAATAAGCCTTCCACTGTCGTCTGCCTTGCAGGTTATTTCTATATCGCCCTGCTTGAATTTATATGCATGCTTGATTATATTTACCACAGCCTCTTCCGTAACCAATTCTGCGTCGTTTACCTTTTCATCTCCAAATCCGCATTCCTTAGCCGCATCCGATACTGCAAGGGTCAACTGTCCCAGGTTATCTAACGAGGCCGGCAGTCTTGTTTTCGATATGGTTCTCATCAGGTATTCATAAACTTAGTTGCTTCTTCCATTGAGTTGAACAACTTGAAAATCTTATTAAACCCGGACATCTGGAATACTTTATTGACCGATTCCTGCAACGAAAAAAAGGCAACAAGGCCGTTACCGGCCTTTAACGACTTGGCAGTTCCTAAAAAGCTTCTCAACCCTGCACTGCTTACGTATTGCAGTTCCCCCATGTCGAAAATTAATTTATTCCCGCCCTCTGCAATTAATCCGTTTATCGCGGCCTCAAACTCCGTAGTTGTAACGGCATCGAGCCTGCCGATTATTTTTATAATGAATATATCAAGCTCTTTTTTTACTTCTATTTCCATACTCCCTCCATAAAATAATTTTAATAGTATAAAACCTTGGACCTGTCCAGGGTTTTATACACCAAGTTTATATTATAATCAGACAAATGTCTTTCCCCCCAAAAATCTGACAGCCAGCATCGTAATATCGTCGGACTGGGGGGCGTCTCCCGTGAAAAACGTGATCTTCTCCATGATCCCGCTGACCAATTCCTGTATGCCGACCACATTAAGCGAGGCAAGCTCCCTCTCCAGGCGTTCATCTGAGAACAGCTCCTCCTTTTCATTCATGGCCTCTGTCACGCCATCGGTGTACATGAAAACCGTATCGCCCGGCCCGAGCATAAGCTTTTCGAGCGTGTATGTCATGCCCTCAAAAGCTCCTATGACAAGCCCACCCGCTTCCCCGAGGAAGGAGATATCGCCGTCCTTTCTTATTACCAGCGGCGGATTATGCCCCCCGTTAGCATAACAAACTTCTCCAGTAGAGGTATCCAGAATGCCGCAGAATATGGTTACGAACATATTCACATCGTTATCGCGGCTCAATTCATCGTTCACTTTCATCAGTATACGGTCAGCTGTTATTCCCTCTTTAGCTTTCGACATAATTAGAGTTTTCGTCACGGCCATATATAGCGCCGCCGGGACGCCTTTGCCCGATACATCTGCGATTATAAAACAAAGATGGGTAGCGTCGATCTCGAAAAAGTCGTAGAAATCCCCTCCCACTTCCTTTGCCGGCTCTATCAGGGCGAAGATATCGAATTCCGGCCTGTCCGGGAACGCCGGAAATATCCTGGGCAGGATGCTCATCTGTATGTCGCTGGCGATCTTCAGCTCACTTTCTATCTTCTCCTTGGCCGCTGTCGTTTCGGTGAGTTTCCTGATGTACTCTCTCAGGGAATCCCTCATCGAATGGAATGCGTCCGACAGCCTTCCCACCTCGTCGTGCGAACGCACGGACGGCAGGTCGATATCGAGATTTCCCGAACCCATTTCGGTTGCCGCATTCGAGATTTCGGTCAACGGGCGCGTGATGGAACGAGCTATAAACACCACTGCCAAGGAAAGGAGGACAATGCCCGCAGCGCCTCCGAACAGCATAGTGCGATGCAGTTTCACCACATCGGCCATCAGCTCATCTACAGGGAAAATCAGGCTAAGCGACCAGCCGCTCGAAGGGACAGGGGCATAGTACATCCTGCACTGTTTGCCCCATATATTTTTGTACGAGATACTGCCTGTCCCGCTCCTGACCATCTGCTTCCCCGCCTCTCTCAGGGTCTTATCTCCACGGGCCTCCGCAATGCCGAATACGGTATCATTCATTATAAGTTCCTTTGACGGGTGAGTTATAAAAGTCCCGTTTCTCGACAGCAGTGCGCCGTATCCTGTCTTAAGTATCTTTATGGAAGACACTATGTCTCTCAGCCATTCGAGAGATATATCTGAAGTGACAATGCCCATGAGCCGTCTCCCGCCGTTAATCGTCCTGTAAAAGGGGACCGAGTAAGTCGCCATCAGTATATTGCCGGCGCCCTCGTCGAAATACGGCTCTGACCACTGGGGCTGCCTCAACTCCATGGGTATCTGGTACCAATCCAGGTAGAAATATTTATACGATTCACTTCCGAGATACAATAATTCGGTCTTCCCGCCCTTCTTATAAAAGTAGGGGGCGAAATAGAGCGCATTCCTGTCAAAGGCATGGGGCTCAAAAGCGATTGCAGCGCCGTATATCTCATGATTGGTTTCGACTACTGCGCGGAGCACGCGGACAAGCTCATCTTTATTATAGGAACTGTTCTCCAGGTAGCAGGCCAGGTTTTCGGGGACCTTCTGAACGGACCTGAGCGCGGTCTCGATCCTGTTCACAGTCGCACGCGAGAGGTTCCACGCATTCTGCCTTGCATTTTCTTCGATCATTTTTTTTGAAGATTGGTAATTATATGAAAGGATCAGCAGAAAAATAAGCGCGCTGCTTGCGCTTACCAGAAGTATGAGCTTGAATGCTATCCCTCTATTTTTGAACATAACCGGTACACTGCCTGTAAAATGCCGGAAATGCCGGAATGCTCTTAATCATCCCTTCTTTCCTGAGTTCATCCGCAACCAGTTCGTAATCCTGCTGTTTCAGCATGCCGATTTTGTCAGTCGCGCCCTGTTCCGTTATCAGGTCTTTCATCCTTTCGAGCATCCATTTCTGGTGCATCCTGTTTGCCGGAATTTTTTCCCGGACCATATATTTCAGCACTATATCGACCGCCTCCCCAGGATGCTCAAAGGCATAGACCCAGCCCTCGACCGAGGCCTTGACAAACGCGCACGACAGACCCGGGTCCTTCATGAACGTCTCTTCCAGGGTGTAGATACCGTCTTCGGGAAAATTAAGCCCGTGTTCGTGGAAGAAAAAGGTTGTGAGTTCATCGGGGTCCAGCCCTGAGTTGAGAATCGTATGGTATTCGTTATACCACATGGCCGATGCAACGTCGGTCCCTCCCCTCAGGAACAAATTGATCGAAGAGGACTGAGGGATAATTTTAACTTTGAGATTGTGTTTCCGGAAAAACATGCGTGGCTGGATTGACAAATCCCCTTCCCACAAGCTGACCTTTTTATTGTCTAAGTCCGCATAGGTCTTTATGCCGCTGGACTTTTTTGCAACCAGCATGATGGCGGATTTCTGAACGATCTGGCCGATATTGACGAGTTTCAGTCCCTGCGCCCGCCTCTGGATGGCGGTTGAAAGCCACAGAACAGTAAAATCCACTTTCTTTTTCATGAGGAAATCGGCAGCCGGTCGCTCAGGTCCGCCGGGCACTATGGAAAGATCTATGCCGTATTTCTCGTATATACCTTTATCAAGTGCAACGTAATAACCTGCAAACTGGGTTTGGGTGGACCACAGCGGCATAAAGGATGCTTTCCTGAGCGGCTGGTCTCCGGCTGCGGCAATGGAAGAATACATCAGCAGGAACAAGATAAGGACTATACGCATATCATTTTTCGGAAAGCCCGACAGCGAGGCCCAACATATTCTTATTTCCTTTCCGTTCGAAATGGACGTAATCCGCCATCCTCCCGACAAAAAAAATCATGCATAAGATAAAGGATTGTTGCATGGCTTTAACCCCGTCAAGCTTTATTTTACATTACATTATCTTTTTTAGGATGTTGTGTCAAGGTAGTTTTGATGCTGTATCATCATGCTAAACCAGAACATCTCTGCCCTGTCCTTTTGCCATCTATACAGAGGTCCGTTATTGATTACACAGTGCCCGCCGCCACGGTGGCCTCGGATTGGGCCACTTCATCTCCGGGAGCCTCCTGCAAACTCAGCTCGCAGGTGATGCTGCGAGGCGCGGTTTCAGCGGTGTTCTTCAATCCGCAGGTGACAAGCTATGGCGGCGAGTTGAGCGTGAACGTCAGTTTCTAAACTAAACCGTGTAAAGGGTTTCTCTTTTATATAGGGGTCACCACAGAATGATGAATCAGACAAAAAACATTACATGTCTATTTTCCATAGTAAGGGCTCAAAATATTCCTTCAGCGCCATACACTTACCTTTCCGTTTACACAACGCCTCACATGCTGCCACGTACTTGAAACACTGTTTAACGGGACAGATGATTTTGTCCGCAGACTTATAGCAGTTGGCCTCTGATGTCATATAGTGAATGTAACAATATCAAATATCATGCCATTACAGATCGAGGGACTGAAAATCATATGTCCTTGAAAAATACTTAATTAAAAATAATAAATTCCTGTTATCGTCAGAAAAATGACTCACGTCCTGTCGGCCTTATGACCATGCGGCCTATCCTTTGTCGAAATTCAGGTTGTCATAATGCTCCGGGTAGAGTGACTTGGCGCATTCCGGGCAAATCCCATGGGTGAACTTTGCATTGGAACGTTCGTGAATGTACTGCTCAATTTGCTGCCACGCGCCCTTGTCCACACGAATTTTCTTGCACTGCGCGCAAATGGGGATGAGACCGTGTATGGTACTGATGGTTTCGTTGGCCTTCTTCAATTCCCGGTTTACCTGTTCCAGTTCCCGGTTCTTCCGGGCGACATTCTCATAAGTAGACAGGAGGAGGCCCAGTATCTGCACACGGGAAGATGTAATCACGTACTTCTCGCCACCTACAACGATCTCTGTGCCGATCGCCGGTTCTTCCTCGCTGCGCATCTTCCGGTCCAGCAGAATATCATTTATCCGCGAGAGGAGGGACTCTTCCTCATAAGGTTTTGTGATGAAATTGTCTGCCATGCATTGCAGACCCCTGATAATGTCCTCGGTGCCGTCAAGAGCAGTAAGAAGGACTACAGGGATATGCCGGAAATGTTCGTCAGCCTTGATGCTTTTACACAACTGATACCCGTCCATTTCAGGCATGATGATGTCGCTGATGATTAAGTCAGGGATTTCACGGGAAAGGAATTCCAGTGCTTCCATTCCGTTCCCCGCGATTGCAACGCGGTACCCCTGCTGTTCAAGGATGTCCCGCAGACAATCAGCTTGATAGGCGCTATCCTCCACGACAAGGATTAGCACATCACTATTTCTCATTCTCGCACCCCTGCTCCTAATTATCCTTCGCGTGACATGCAGATAGTATAATACCATTTTCAGAGGTTTCCCGGCTCCGGGAGACCCTGTTACAGAAGAATAAAGCAAGTATCTGGAAAATAATTAAAGAGTGCTGACCTGCACCTTCAGACAAAAGTAAGGCGCCGGAAAGTTCCGGCGCCTTTTTCATGCACGAAGTTTTACAAAAACCTATTTCATCATTTTTTCGTGGTCGTGATGCCCCATTTCTTTCATCATGTCGCCCTTCATCATGCCACCGCAACAGCCCCCATCCTTCATGCCGCCGCCCATCATATGCATTTCCATCATCTCTTTCATTTTTGTTTGCTGTTCAGGCGTCAATAGCGACTTAATTTTCTGATGCGCATTTAAGTGAGCAAGTATCAGGGCTGTCTTCATCGCCTCTATCTCTTTAAGCTTTGATTCGGCAGCTTTCATATCCACGGGATCCTTGCTGATAATATTCTTAAGATCCACCTTGGCTATTTGCAAATCAGCCTTCTTTTTGATAACGTCTTTCACGTGGCTGGTCATTATGCCGTCTATTTGAGCTTTCTGTTTTTCATCAAGGCCGAGATGCATCAGCATCATCTTCATATGGTGTGCCCGCTCCATCATTTTGTCATGCTTCATGCAGCCGCAAGAGCCGCCATCTTTCATGCCGCCACCCATTTTGTCGCACTTCATGCCGCCGCCCATCATCCCCATATGCCCGGGAGGAGGATCCTGCGCTTTCATCCCTTCATTCTGGCCCATCGACTGTGCAATGGCGCCATTAATACCGAATGCGAGAATCAATAATAAAATTGCCGCAATCGTTACATAATGTTTCATTTTATTTCCTCCGTTTTATATTATTTACTGCCTGCACTGTATTTGAAATTATAAGGCTTCTTTCATTAATGTGCAACAGGCCCGCTACTTGACACATGCTTCGGCCTCTTGATACTTTAGCTTATGGACGTCTTTGTTAAAATCGCGGAACAGAGAATCAAACAGGCCATCGATAACGGTGAGTTTGATGACCTCAGAGGGGCCGGGGAACCTCTCATTTTTGAAGATGAGAGCTGGATACCTGAGGATTTGAGGCTCGCCTACAGGATACTAAAGAATAACGGTTTCATACCACCCGAGCTGGAACTGAGGAACGAAATAATCAATCTCCGGAGATTCATCGAAACTATTGACGATAATAAGGAACGGGTGAAAAAACTGAGGGAACTTAACTTCAAAATGACAAAGTTCGAAATCATGACAAGGAAACCGCTCCGCCTGGAACAATTCCCCGAATATGAAAGCCGCTTTTACGAGAAGGCTTTAAAATAAAAAGTTATGGTCCCTGGATGACTTGTGCAAAGCCTTTTGGCCGAATCCAGCGTGCAAAGGACGCCTGTATATCTTTTGCCGTGATCTTAAGGTAGTTCCGCGCGGCAACAAAAGGCTCGTCCAGGGGCAATCCGTCGACCGAGCGATTAAGAAGACCCGTTGCAATGCCCTCCACGCTCGATTCGGAAAGAGGGAGCTGACGGACCAGCAGTGTTTTCGCCCTCTGTAATTCCCCGCGTGAAACGGGTTTTGTCTGCATAAGGCGCAGGTTGTGTTCCACCAGCGCCCTCGCTTTGTATGCGTTGGCAGGGTCGCATGCATAAAAGACGGCGAACAGGGCGCGGGTCTTCCGCGCCTGGAGGAAGGATTCCACGGTGTAAACCAACCCCGCCTCCTCTCTGAGATCACGGTAAAGCCGCGTAGCATAGAAAGCCCCGGACAATACGTGGTTTCCCATTTCCAGCTTGTAGTAGTCCGGATGTGAGCGGTTTATACCCAGTGTTTCGGCAAGCATCACCTCGTCCTGCACGCGGCTCGCATCGCTCACCACAGAGGACGATGGTTTGTTCTCAGGCACCCGCGGTTCGTCCGTGGCAGGGCTGGGGCCCTCTGCCCTCCACCCACCGAAGTTTTTTTCAATTACCGCCCTCGCCTCCTCCGGCGTTACTTTGCCGACGACAACAATAGTGGTCAGGTCAGGCCTGAAGTTTTTCCGGTAATAATCCTTCACATCCCCGATACTCAGGCTTCCCACGGTTTCGGGTGTTGCCTGCCGCAAAGAAGGGTCTCCTGAAGGATATAGTTCCTTGCGAAGAGTGTGCCTCGAAAGATAGTCAGGGCTCTGCAATTTTCCCGCAAGCATGCCGCCGGCCTCCTCCTGCACTACTTTGAAAGCAGCTTCAGGGAGTGCGGGATGCAGAAGGTTGTCCGCGATCAACTGCGTGCCTTCGTCAAAATGATCAGCGGTTACTTTCAGGAAAAAAGCCGACCCCACGGAAACATCCGCCCCGATATCGTCGAACGCCGTTCTCAGCGCCAGCCGGTCCAGAGTAGCGGTTCCGTATGAAAAGAGGTTGTCCAGAACCATAGAGACCCCATCTTTTCCATCCGGTTCCTGCATGCCGGGATTATTCTTGATCTTGCCATAGATGCTTACTGTGGGACTGACGGCAATGTGCTGGACAATCAGGCGCAAACCATTGGGCAGTCTGATATCCGCAGGTTTTACATTGGAAACAGGTATGACTGGAGGTTTCTCCACCTTCCTCGCCCATACCGGAAGGTGGACCGGCTTCGCGTTTTTGGGGGCGAATGACTCGGTTCCGCCGAAGCCTTTTGAGGAGACCGGTTGCCCGGAAGGCTGCGGGGTAAGCACAGCTTCAATTGCGGTGTCATTCACAAGGTATGTTCGCGCCACTCTGTTTACGTCCTCGACCGTCACCTTTCTCATCGCCTCTATGTCGTCATCCGGCGAGTTTCTTCCTTCCACTGCCAGGGCCTGGGACCATTCCATGGCGAGCCCTGATACCGAGTTCTTCTGGAATTGGTATTCGGCAATCTCCCGGCGTTTCTCCGCCTCAACCAGTTCGGATGGAATGCCATTATTAATATACCCTGCAACGATTTCCTTTATTTTGCCAATCAATGCCGCACCGTCAGCCCCTCGCGGAAAGGCTGCCATCGCATAGGAAGCTGCTGATTCAGGCAACGGATTCACATTGAATTCAGCTTCGAGGGCCTTGCCTTCAGGAACGAGCGCATAAATATTCCCCCTCTGACTGCCCAGTACGTCAGCAAGAATCTGGCTTGCTGCAAAGTCCGGGCTGTGAAATCCCGGCAGGCGGTAGGCTACCACAGCAAGTCCGTATGGGAGATCGGTATCGAGAGTTATTCTTTCACTCTTAATGGGCTGAAGCCTGACTTCCGGACGCTTAGGCAGGGGGCGTGAGGGCATGCCCCCGAATATCCTCTCAACTTCCCCAAGGGCCTTTTGCGGCTCCACATCACCGGTGATAACGAGTACGGCGTTATTCGGCACGTACCATGCCTGGTGGAAATCTCTGATCATTGCGCCTGTAGTCTTGTCAAACGAGGGGCGTGTGCCGAGTGCGTCGTGCGCATAGGGCGAACCGGCGAACATATCCTCCAGAAGTTTGGTGTAAAAGATATACGTTGGATTCGAGAGGTCCTGCGCCACTTCCTGTTCAATGGCCCCGCGCTCCTGGTCCCAGAGTTTGTCGCTCGCCAGAATGCCTTGCATACGAATTGCCTCTATTTGCAAGGCAATGGAAAGGTAGTCGGCAGGCACGGTAAAAAAGTACTGGGTCACAGTCTGCTGCGTGTCGGCTTCAAAGTTGCCGCCCATGGAAGCTATAATGCCGGAGAGCTGCGCTGCCGAAAGCCCTGGACTGCCGCGGAACATCATATGCTCAGTGGCATGCGCAGTACCCGGAAAGCCTTCCTGGGTCTCATTGGCCCCCACGATGTAGTTTATCCCCGTCGTAACCACGGGAGCGATGGGATTACGCACTATTACCACCCGCAAGCCATTCTTCAGCGTGGCGCGGAGTATGCCGGAACTCTGTCCGGAATCCTCACCGGGGAAAGCAGAGGGTACCGCTAAAACCAGCAGGCAAAGAGTTATAAGAGCAAGGTGCAGGATCATTCGACGCATTTTTCAATTATAAAAGGTTCTTAGAGACAATACAAGATAAGATACCCGTGGTCATATAAAAGTCCGTCTTTCGGAAAAATGCACGGTACTTTTTGCTATAATACAATAAGTTCTACGCTAAGCACTTCAGTCCATAAATACGGTGTAGCACCGAGAGCGTCGATGCGCATCGCCGGCGAGGCGCAGGACTGAGGCGTACTGTTACGTACGGCGAAGGAGTGCAACGAAGCTGGAGATGATGCAGCGGCGTTCGAATGCAACCGTATTTATGAATTGAAGTGCTGACTGGGGGATATAATGTCAAACAGTGGTCGCGAAGATGCGCTCATCGAGAAGCTTCTCAGAAATATTCCTATCTTCCGGAGCATTTCAGAAACTTATATTCAGCAGATTGCCCGCGACGTCAGGACAGTTCATTACAAAAAGGGGGGAACTGTATTTTACCAGTCTGATGAAAGCATGGACCTTTATATCGTCCTGGACGGCAAATTGAGGGCATCTCTTTTCGACGAGGAAGGGGATGAACTGGTATTGGCCACCTTTAACAAGGGAGATTTTTTCGGAGAAATGAGCTTGCTGGACGGCGTTGCCCGGTCCGCAACTCTGACAGCTGAAGAGGATTCCGCTTTAGGGATATTAAAACGCGAGAGCTTTCTTCAGGCCATAAAACAGAACCCCATGATCGCTATAGATCTGCTTGCAATTGTCGTAAAAAGACTCAGAAAAACGGATTCGATGGTGGAATCTCTGGTTTTTTTTGATGTTGATGAAAGGCTTGTCAGGCTCCTGCTGCAAATAGCTAAAATGCAAGGGGAAAGGGACAGCAGGGGATTTTACAAAGTCAGGAAGCTTACCCAAAAAGACCTGGCGGCAAGAATAGGCGCTTCAAGGGAGGCTATTTCCAAGGCCCTGAAGATTCTGGCTATCCGGAAAATGGTGGTCGAGGAAGACGGATTCTTTCTGATTAAGCCTGATGAAGAAGCATAAGCCGATTCTTCTTTTGCCCATCGCGCATTACGCAACGTGAATATTACCGTTATTTATAGTGAAAAGTACCTTGAATCACAACTCATTATAATGTAAAGTTAACTTAGCCGGGCATACTGGATGTTAACAGGTTGAAAGCGGAGGGCGAGATGTTGCACAGGAAACAGGCAATAAGAAAGGTAGCCATTCGATTTTTGCAAATCGCCGTCTGCCTCTTGCCTTTGGCCCTTTGCGTCACCCCTTCTTTCGCCTTAAAATGCATAGATTCCACCGGAGAGGCTGCAATTAATAACAGCGATATCCCTTCAGCTAAAACCGAGGCAATTGCACGGGCAAAATGGGCCGCTGTCGAACAGGTTGCAGGCGTAGAGGTAAGGGCGCAGACTGTAGTGCAAAACATGGTCCTTGTTGATGATGCAATAAGCAAACAGATCAGAGGCGTAATATCCGGATATAAAGTGACGGCCGAGAAAACCGGAACCGACGCAGTATGGGTAAAGATAAACGCATGCGTGGAGCCGGTAAAGGCGCAAGAGGCAGCTTCGAGCATGGCGCTGAATAATTCTGTTGCGGTGTTTATTCCTGCAAGAAAGCCCCGGGTCGTCAGTGAATCGGAATATAACTACGCTTCAGGGCACTCTTCTAAAGCCTCTTCTTACAACTCTTCAACTCTGGACGAGTATGACGAGACCAATATATTGTCGGAGAACCTTATAGGCAGGCTTGCCGAACAGGGTTACACAGTTGTCGATGTGGCGCCCACCCATGCGATGGAAGCCAGGGAGATAGAAAATGCCATCAGGAGCGGAAACGCCCTGACGGTGAGAAGTCTGATGTATAAATTCCTCTCGAATGTCAT
>JADFXU010000043.1 GCA_015233365.1 Nitrospirota bacterium
AGCTGGCCGAATTCGTAAGTTATCAGCGAACATTCCGGATTAAGTTCGGATGCCTTTTTGAGTTCATTCTCCGCACTTTGAAATTCTTTGTTTTCTAAAAATTTCTCGAAGTTATTCAAGTATGCACGAATAGGCCTCGGGTTGAATTTCCCGTCCAATGTCTTCAGTATTTTGTCCTCAAGCGTGGACATTACAAATGGCTTTATAATATATCCATCCCCGCCTTCTTCTGCTACCCTTGCTACAGCAGGTTTTCTTGACTCAGCAGTGACAAAAATGAAGACTATATTGTCATATTTGCTGTCTTCCCTCACCGTTTTAAATAATTCTATTCCTGACATGACAGGCATGTTGACATCAACAAGAGCGAGGTCTATCTTGACCGTTTTTATGAATTCCAGCGCTGCCCTGCCGTTATCTGCCGACAAAACCTTTTCAAAACCCATTTTCTCCAGCATATTCTTGATTGTACGACGCGTAGACATTTCGTCATCTACAACAAGGCAGTTTAATTTTAAATAGTCATGGCGCATTGCCATAGTGCGGTGCCCTCCTTAGATAAAAAAATTATATCCTATAAAACTTCAAATTAATAGTTCTGAATGTGTCGAGCGTTGTCAACAAATAGATTTGTACTGTTTATAGGCATAAAGCCGTGCGTTAGCGGGAAGTGTGGAAGTTGTTGCTTACGTTACGTAATGTCAGGCAAGCGATATGTTCCATAAATTGACAAAAATAATATGGCTTACGACTTCCTGATTCTATCCTTAAGTTCAGACAGTTGCCTGTTGAGATCTTCTATCTTTTTCATGGCATCATTCTCGATGCCATTTATCATTTGACGACTTACTTCCTCCAAATCCTTCTGGAAGATTTTTATCTTACAGATAGTTTCGCAGTTATGCATCATCCTGTCGAATCTCGCCATTAACTCTTCAATACCCAGGGGTTTCTTGATAAAGTCACTGGCACCGGCTTTAACAGCATCATCATAGTCATATTCGTTGACGAATCCTGTCATTAGCATTACAGGCAAATCTGTATCCATGCCGGTAAGTTCCCTTGTCAGTTGAAGCCCATCCATGCGGGGCATTGCGATATCTGCAATCACCGCATCAAATGTAGCAGCATTGAATTTTTCGAGCGCTTCGACGCCGTCCGCTGCAGTATCGCATTTATAACCTTTCGAGGACAGCACCTTGCTCAGAAGCTCTCTTATTGAATCCTCGTCATCAACAACAAGAATTTTATAGCTGTCACTTTTCATGCCGCCTCCCCCCTTCAATTTCACGGAATTTGGTAGTCATAAATAAAGTATAGTACAGGCAAAGGTAGTGTCAAGTATATGTTACATATAGGAATTATACATTGGCACTTGCAGGCTGCGTTTTTGTACAAGACCATTGTCCGGCTATCATATCAATATGCATGAAGTGCGGCTAGTAAAACCGGCCTTTTTGGGTAAATTCAATATAGTATGCTATATTTCATTATATGGACGCAAAATGGTATTTCCGGAAATCCTTTATTATCATGGCACTCTGTTGTGTAGGGCCTCTGGCGTTGCCCCTGATTTGGTGGCGTCCACAAACCACGTGGGCATGGAAGATCGGACTCACAATAGTAATCTTTGTTCTCAGTTGGATCACGTTCCAAGCCACGATCGAATCCATTCATACTCTCAAGGAGTATTACAAGCTAATTGAAGGACTGTGAAATCATCGACCGATCGCGCTAACGTAGTGGCTTGTGGAAGTCGTGGAGTATGCCGATGCCGAATTTACTCAGGCACGATTTCAGCGCGTTAAGGGGCAATCCGATTACATTAAAATAATCCCCTTCGATCCTGCGGACAAAAATCGATCCAAGGCCCTGTATGGCATACGCTCCGGCCTTGTCCAGGGGCTCGCCGGTCCTCACGTATGCATTGATTTCCTTCCTGGCAAGCTTGTCGAAATACACCTTTGTCTCCACTGACCGGGAGATTCGCTTTCCGCTGCGGGAGTCGATAACAGTAAAGCCGGTAATGACCGTATGCACTTCGCCGCTGAGGGCCGCAAGCATCTTCCGGGCTTCATCAGGCGTATGTGGCTTCCCCATAATCCTTTCCCGGAAGACAATGAATGTATCAGCGGCAATAATAAGGGCGTCGCGGTATTTTCCGGCAGCTGACCGGGCCTTCTTTTCAGATAAAATCCTCGACAGCCTGCGCGGAGACACGCAGATGTTCATGTTTTCTTCGCAATTGACAGGGTCGATCTTAAAAGGCAGGCCTGTCAAAAGCAATAATTCCTTTCTCCTGGGCGATGCCGATGCAAGTATGATCTGTTTTCTTCTATGCATATTGTCCCGCCGCAAAACCTGAAGACCACGCCCATTGCAGGTTGTAACCACCCAGTTGCCCTGTAACATCAATGACCTCCCCGGCAAAATAGAGGCCACGCACTTTTTTCGATTCCATTGTTTTTGACGACAGTTCGCCGGTATCGATCCCGCCTGCCGTAACTTCCGCCGTACCGTAGCCTTCGGTCCGGGCAGGAATGATTTCCCACTTATGGATGCGGCGTGAGGCCTCGACCAAATCCCCTTTTTTAAAATTGCAAACCGGTCTTGCATAACCATAATTCTCACACCATTTTCGCGCAAAACGGCCGGGCAGGAATTGAGAAAGCAGTGTCGGCATTTTCATTGCGCTGTGCTGTTTAGCCGCAAATACTTCCTGCATATCAATCCCGGGCGCGAGATCGATTCCCAGTGTATCGCCTGTGCTCCAGTAAGCTGAAACCTGGAGTATGGCAGGTCCGCTCAGGCCCCCGTGCGTGAACAAAATTCCGCCCTGGAACTCCTTGCCGTTGCATTCGACGAGGGCATTAAATGAAATCCCTTTTAACTCACCATAAGCCGCTGAATCCCGCTGCCCGAAGACAAACGGGACCAGGGCCGGCCTTGGTTGAATAATCTCAATTCCGAACTGCCCGGCTATCCTGTACCCCAATCCCGTTGCGCCCAGTTGCGGATACGATAATCCCCCTGTAGCAACCACCAGGGACCCGGAGATAAGAGTTTCTTTATCAGTGACAACGGCAAAAACGTCTCTCCTGCTTATAGAAGAGATATGACGGTTTAAAAATAGTTGCACTCCGGCTTCGGAGCATTCTTTGCCCAGCATGTTGACTATTTCACGGGAGCCCTTTAGGCAGAAAAGTCGCCCCTGTTCGCGCTCTTCATAACCAATGCCGTGCTTTTCCATTAATGCGACAAAATCATTAACGCTGAAACGGGCCAGTGCGGACTTACAAAAACGGGGGTTGCGCGATACATAGTTATGATGGTCCGCTGAGGTATTGGCGAAGTTGCAGCGGCCCCCTCCCGAGATGCGTATCTTTTTCCCAATACTGCCGGCGTGGTCAATGACCAGCACCGACCGGCCCCTCTTGCCTGATTCGATGGCGGCCATAAGCCCTGCCGCACCCGCCCCTATAACGATTACATCATAACGCCCCATAGTTTACACCGAACATTATTGTAACTGATTTGGTCAACGGGTGAGAAATACTATAAGGAGCTTATTGAACGCTGGTGATTGAAGGGGCGCATATATTAACTTTGCCCTTGCTACGGTACATATCCATATCGGCCTTTTTTAAAAGCGTCTCGACATCGCCTGCGTCGTTCGGGAAAACCGCTATCCCTATGCTGGCTGTAACACAGCATTCCCTGTCAAGCGCGAAAAAGGGTCTTGCAATTTCCTCGGCAATTTTCGCTGCAGCCAACAAGGCATCTTTTTCCTCATTAATGCGGGTCAAAATCACCGTAAATTCGTCGCCGCCCATGCGCGCAGTAGTATCGGACTCCCGAACACATTTACCGAGTCTCCCGGCTGTTTCAATCAAAAGCAGGTCACCGGCCTTGTGTCCATACTTGTCGTTAACCGCTTTAAACCCGTCAAGGTCGATATAGAGCAGCGCAAACTTTGTTTTGTAGCGCCCCGCAACAGAAATTGCATGTTCCAGCCTGTTGATAAAGAGGCTGCGATTTGCCAGGCCTGTAAGGACATCGTAATGCGCCATTTTAAAAAGCTGTCCCTCCAGTTCTTTCTGTTCGCCTATGCCCACACAGGAACCGACATAACCATTCGATCCATCCTCCGGATTCAAAAAAGGGACGCCCGTTTCCAACACCCAGCGAAAAACGCCGTCTTTTCTTCTGAGGCGATATTCGATCTTGTAAGGACGTTTTCCCAGGCATGCCTGCGAGCATTCCTCACGGAAGGCCCGATAGTCGTCCATATGCATTCCATCCAGCCACCCTTCCCCTGCCTCCTCGGCAAGAGGCCTGCCCCTGAAATCAAGCCAAACCTTATTAAAATAAAAACGTTCAACGCCGCCTGCCTCAGCCGCCCAAAGGAAAACAGGCGCCAGGTCCGCCATTACTTTGAATAACCTGTCGCCCTGATTTTTCGGACGTATAAGTCCTAACATATCGAACAATTCTCTCTCGGCACATCCCGATTCGTCGGACAGATACATCTTTTCCCCCGCCATTTTCACCTGAATCCCCGTAGCTTTTTATCCTACAGATATTATCGGATAAAGCATCAATAAGTTTAGTCAAATAGAAGACCTTCACGGAATAAGAAACTAATGCAGCGGCACCTTGTATTGCATAACCCATTCCGCCAGAACCAGCAGAGACCATAAGTATTTGTAGTGGGTGGCATGCCCTGACAGATGTTCCTCCACATACTTTCCGACAACATCGTCCCGTATTAGGGGCGACAGAATCTTCTTTTCGATAAGGCGGTGACGGATGACGTGAGCCATGTCCTTTCTCATCCAACTCAGCATCGGGGGTGAGAACCCCATCTTGCCTCTTTTCATAAATCCCTCAGGCAGCCACTCTTTACAGGCTTCTTTCAGAAGATGTTTGTGTTTTTTTAGCGCCTTCAGCTTGTAATGTCCAGGAAGGGAAAAGATAAACTCGATCAACTGATGGTCGAGAAACGGAGACCTGCATTCGAGCGAATTCATCATGCTGCATATGTCTACCTTGAAAAGAATATTTTCAGGGAGATAGGTAGCTATGTCGAGATATAGATAACGGTTTATGAAATCAGCGGTTTGTGCCCTCGCAAAATGCTTCGCAAGATAGTCTGAAGTAAGCGAACTGCTGCTGATACGCGCTTTAAATTCAGGGCTAAGCAGTCCTTCCTTGCCCGTGTCCGGAAAGCAGGAAAGCAGATGTTTGTATCGCTCCAGTCCCTTGAGCACAAGGGCCTGGTCCACTCTTCTGGAAGAGAAAGATACGCGTTTTGTCTTGGATCTGGTGATATTCTCCAAGAGGACTGTTAAAGCGCGGATTGACCGCCAGGGAGAAAGAAGATGGTGTCGTTCCAGTGTGTCGATAAGATTTGCCTGGTAAAACCGCTTGTAACCGGCGAAGAGCTCATCGCCGCCATCGCCGCCGAGTACGACTTTTACGTGCTGTCGGGCAAAACGTGAAACGTAATATGTCGGGATAGATGAGTTGTCGGCAAACGGCTCACCAAAGTGCCGGACCAGATCAGAAAGCATGGAAACAGCGTCCCCCTTAACAATCATTTCGTGGTGGTCCGTGCCAAGATGTTCGGCGACCCTCCGGGCGTAAGGCAATTCATTGAAGCTTTCATCCTCAAATCCTATCGCGAAAGTCTTAACCGGGCCGGATCCCAGGCGGGTCATTGCAGCCACCGTAATGCTGGAGTCGATCCCTCCTGAAAGGAAGGCACCCAACGGCACATCGCTTACCAGCCGGATGCGGGTGGCTTCGAGAAATTTTTCTTGCAATGACTCACAGGCCTCGTCGAACGACAATGTGCTTCTTTTTGTATGGTCGATGTCCCAATACCGCCACAACTTTGCAATGCGACCCTCTTTTACGATCATGGCATGCGCCGGAGGCAGTTTTCGCACCGCAAAAAAGCCGGTCAGAGGAGAAGGGATATACTGAAACGTCAGATAATGGTCCAGCGCAGAATAATCAGGCGTGGCCGGAAGTTCCGGACAGAGTGCAAACAGGGCGCCTGTTTCAGAGGCAAACATAAAGACTCCCGGCGTCTCTGCATATACCAAAGGCTTTACGCCGACCCGGTCACGGGCCAAAAACAGGGTCTGTTCATGGTTGTCCCAAAAAGCGAAGGCAAACATCCCGCGCAGCTGGGCAAGGGCTTTCTCAAACCCGTCAGCGACCAGAAGATGTAGCATCACTTCTGTATCGGAATGGCCCCGAAACGTTGCTCCGGATGCAGCAAGCCTCCTGCGGAGTTCAGGGAAGTTGTAGATTTCCCCATTAAAGATAAGAACATAACGTCCGTCAGGGCTTTTCATGGGCTGTTGCCCGCAGTTTAAATCAATAATACTCAGACGAGAGTGGCCCAGCCCGGTCCCTCTGTCTTTCCATACCCCGCTCTCGTCCGGGCCGCGGTGGCTAAGCCATCTCACTGCATCCTCAAGATGAAAATCGGCGACCTTCCCGCCGCCCGACACATATCCGGCTATACCGCACATTATCTGGGCCCCTCCGTGGAACAGGGCGAAGAGCCTGTCTGCGCAGTCCATGTTAAACCCTACTCCATTGTCTTGGCCATAAAGAACAGAGCAAAGAACATGCCTCAGAAAAAGCTTTATTTCTAAAGGTAGTTCTTTGGGTGTAAGGATGGAGAGCGAAAAAAATGTATACGTTAAGTGTTGTCAACTACATAAATGGTACTGGTTCGTTTCAAAACAATGCAAAAAGAAGGAGTCCAGCAATGATGATGAGAGTGGCAGCGGGATGAAAGCAATACGCAACACTCACTTACAGCAACGTAAGAGGGACACCCAAAGCCTTTCTTGCACCTTGTTCTATGGCATAGCAACAATCATCTCCCAATATAGAACAGACAATTCGTATTTTTCAACGATCGTTCCATAGAATTATCGCATTATTCTGTTAATAAACAGCCATCCGTAATTAGAGTTTATGAACGTTTGTTTGGCAGAGAACAACTATCGTTGTGATATGTGATTTTGTTGTTGACAAATAATCTATTATTGTTGTATGTTGTATCAGTGAAGAATAAAATGTTAACGAGTTTATTCTCATCGTCCATAAGGGCGGACGTTCTGGCGCTGTTGTTAAACAGCCCGGACGAGAAGTTTTACATGCGGGAGATTGCAAAACTTTTAAGAAAAGATCCATCAGGAGTAAAAAGAGAATTGGACAAACTCGAGGAGATGGGCGTCCTGTTTAGTGAGAAAGTTGCCAACCTGAAATATTTCCGGGCCAATGTTGACTCTCCCTTATACTCTGAGCTGAAAAATCTTATAGCGAAATCTCTTGGACTCCCCGGCGCACTGAAAAGCCTTTTGAGGGTTAATGGTGTGACCATCGCTTTTATTTACGGATCGTATGCCGAGGGAGAAGAGTCCCCAACAGTGGATTTAATTGTTGTTGGTCCGTCTACGCCTGCGCTCTGGTTTGGATTAAAAGACATCGAGAACAAGTTCGGCAAAAAAATAAATTGCTCTGTTTTCGATGAAGCGGACTATAAGGTAAAGAAGAAAAAGGATATCAGTTTGGGACGTATCCTTTCAGAGAAGATAATTACTTTGCTGGGCAAGGTTTAATTCAAGGAGGCCCGGTCGCTACAGCTTCCGGGGCTAAAAGGAGGTGAACATATAATGGCAGCTACAAAAAAGGCTCCTGCAAAAAAGGCTCCTGCAAAAAAGGCAGCAGCGAAGAAAAAGAAGTAAGGTCGGGTTGTGGTTGTAATAGGGAATATCCAATTGATTTTCTTGTAAGGCAGAGTGATCAAAAATTGGGTATTCCCTATTTTTTTGTCGGGGATATTTTCCAAATACCTTATGGTCTCCTATGTCATGGATGCATCACTGCTGATGAAACAGATTAAAGAGCTGCGGATCGATGCAAAGCTCTTCTGAGGCGGTGCAGCCGGATTCGCCATCCCTGAGTTTATCGAGAATGCGCAGAACGCCTCGGAATATGTCATCAGCGCTACCCTCTGGACACCGCAAGTGAAATATCCCGGAGCAAGGGGGACGATTCGAAACCATCTGGCCTGAAAAACACGCGAGCAAGAAATACATTTACCCGATACCCACATGGGGAGAGAGGAGGTAAGAAAATAATTTTCTCTAAGTGGGGCTGGGGCGTTATTACGCCTCGCTCAAGGCCGGACTGAATCCAGGTATTTTACAGTCGTAAACAACCCTGTTGCGACCCGATCTCTTGGCTGAATAGAGGGCTTTATCGGCACGTTCAATTACGTCCATCGGGTTGTTATCGAGAGCAGATAAAGTGGCAATGCCGATGCTGATGGATAAACTTATTTCGGCGTTACCAGCAAAAAACTTCTGTTCGGCAAGCCTGCGGCGGAGACGGTCAAGAGGCAGGGCAGCCTGGCTGCTGCTCGTATCAGGAAGAAGGACCAGAAACTCTTCGCCACCATACCTCACCAGAATGTCGCATTCCCGAAGCCCTGATTTCAGAGTGGATGCTATATGGATCAAAGCCTTGTCACCCACCAGATGGCCATAAGTGTCATTAATGTTTTTGAAGTGATCGGCATCGATCATGGCGACCGACAGAGTTGAGCAACTTCGCATGGCGCGGGCGAATTCCTCATCCAGACGAATCAGGCCTGCACGCCGGTTATAAACCTTTGTGAGGTCATCATAAAGATAATCATTCTGCAGCGCGTCGTAAGATGTTGTAAGGGAAGATTCGGTTTTACGCATAAAGTATTGATTTATAAAGAGTAAGTTGGCAATGCAGATAATAAATCCTCCTGCTGCAGTGATCAGCGCTACTATTGATGTTTCTACCCCGAGGGCCATAAAAACAACCGGGATGATCAGCGCGAGAACCAGCATGTTCAGGAGTACCATCCGGTTCAAGTATTTTGCAAGGTCTCTTATTATTGTGTTAAATCCCATAAGTGCTCTTTTTTCATTTGATTGTTGACGCCGCATATAGAATAAGCAATAAATATACCCGGCACTAAATAATACAAGTAACAACAGCCAACAGTAGGGGTTCTAAGCCAGGACACAGAAAACCTTTTTGATTATAAAGACAATAAACTGATTCATGTATTTATTCTCTGTGAACTCTTTTATGTATTGCAGACTTCAACACCTGGTAAATTTCTGCCACAGAACACAGAGAACTACCGGGAATACAAGGTTTTTCTTCATAATAATAATCTCTCTGAGCTCCGTGTGGATTGCAAATGCATTCGGAGGATCAAATTTTCATATAATGATATTTTTTCATCATGGTAATTATTTCCTAGCACCGCACGGCTTCGCAACCCAATTAAAATGGCTGTTTCCTTGGTCCAATAATCAAAAAAAGCGCTATAGCGAGTATTCTCGCTATAGCGCCCTGAAATTATACTTTACCTTACTTCTTTACTTCTGATCTAAAAACCCATGTGGGCCTTTCCCCCCTGGATATCGCGGCGTGCAGCCATATCCATAAGCACACGCTCGGTGCCGAACTTGCCCGGATCGTACTTCTTCAACTTGAGTTCCGCCCTTGCATTATCGATGAAGTTAAGTGTCATTTCAAGGATCTTCTCAACGGCCGGTTCAAAGACAAAGCAGCCTTTGAATCTCTCCATCCATTGATTGGTCATCATGTCTGTAACTCCCTTGCCGGCAGCGAAGATATTATCGCCACCGAAGATAACCGGGATTCCTGAAGCAGCGGCATAGGTTGCAATGGCAACCGCCTTCTCCGACATCCACTCAGGCGCTATGCCGACTGCGGGCATGCCGCCGATTTCATCAGAGAGTCCGCCCTCTGCCGCCATCGCGCTGGCGATGGTAAGTATCCTCGAATTGTCAACGCAGGAACCGAGTGCCAGAATAGGAGGCATGCCGGTTGTTTCGCAGATCTGTTGCAGACCGGGGCCGGCGTGTTCCTTGGCAAATTCAGGCGTAAGATATCCTCCCAGACCACAGGCGTGAGAACCGCAGCCCGTTGTAACAACAAGGACGTCTCTCTTGATCAGCTCGGTTATAAGCCATTTATGGTTGCCGGTTGCAGGGAACCTGGTGTTGTCGCATCCGACAACGCCTGCGATACCGCGAATTCTTCCCGCCATAATGGCGTCATTAAGAGGCCTGAAGGAATGTCTCCACTTTCCGCCTAGCATATACTCGATATATTCGTGTGAGAAGCCGGTGACCATATCAAACATTTCCATCTTCTCGCGGAAGCCTTTCTTTGTCCTGTTCGGGAAATTGTCTATCGCAACCTTCATGATGTCGCGGGCAAGCTGTTTTGCCTTTGTTTCATCGACCATCGGCATAGCAATAGCGCCCGTGATGTATGCCTTTGGAGAGGT
>JADFXU010000044.1 GCA_015233365.1 Nitrospirota bacterium
AGCCCCGAAATAAGGACCTTGATCAGGGAGGGGCGGACCCATGAGCTACCGCAGCATTTCGACGACGCTGGCTATATTAACACTATTGAAAGCGCTATAGCGGAGCTTGCCGCTTATGAGAGCCATAAGGAAAGAAGGGCCAGGCCGGACAGGCGTAAGACGCTGCCCAACATAGTGTCTGACGAGAGGCGTCGAGGGGACAGGCGTGCTGGTCGTTCAACCATTATCTAGGCAAAATGGATCACTGCTCGACACATATTAACCAGCGGCGGTCATATCGGGTCAAGGCTATGGTTCTGCTTGCCTCCGTTCCGGTATTTCCTGGCAGTGAAGAGGTAATGCGAGATCAGTTGTCAAGAGCGAAGAAGGAGTGGTGTTATATCGACATTAGCATGCACGGCATCTCATTTCCCGTCAAATGGAACTTTAAGCCAGGTGACATGTTAGAAATACAGCTAAAAACCAATTGGACTAAAGCAATATTATTCACAGTAAAAGTTGTCAGAACAGTCGCTGATGGCGCAGTACTGAAGACTGCGGCTAGGTATTTTGCCCTGAATGACGACGCTGAAAGGAAGCTATCACAGTTCATAATGGATTGCCAGCGGAACGACTGCCGCAGGCGGCTTCACCCATAAAACCAGGATCAACTACGCAATATGGACAATGGCTAAGACAAACATATTAATCTCAGATCCCGAGTTAGAGGGAGTCCCCTTTGACACCGTGGATGATGTTGACGGCAGCTTCACCACGCTGCCATCTTTTAGCGAAGCGCTCCCCTACAGGGATTTTAACAGTGAGCATGGCTTGTTCATCCTCGGTGGAAAGGACAAAAAAGAGCGGTATGTAGGAGCGATGTGGGAGTATGCAACGTTTACGCATGACGCCAACTCCCTTCCAGGGCAGAAGCTCAATATTGCTAACCTTATGGAGGATGCGATTAACCAACTGCCTGACGGTTACGCGTTCCAGTTTATAGTGGACTCCGACCGGAACGTCAGCGCTTATCTGCCGCCGCCCCCACCGCCTGTTGAGGATAACAATAAACTGCTGGACATGATCTATGCCGAGCAGGTTGGGTTTCTCCATGAGAGTTCGATAACCGGATTATGGGGCAAGAGGAATGTGTATCCCAGGACTATGCGGTTTCGCATATGCGTATTCAACGCACCCCGGAAAATAACGCTCGGGGAGCGAGCGATCAGCAAGATAGAGAAAGAGGAATTGGAAACTTCGGCCATGTCAATCACCGAACAGCTGATCACCTTTACCGCGAGGATTCAAAAGTTCGAGCAAATGTTTAAAAACCACGGTTTCCCGTTAAAGAGGCGCGGGGCTCAGGATCTGATCGGGTACTTTCACCAATACATGCACAAGGGAATGTTCAGGGAGGGGCTTGCGGCCCCCAGGCATATTCCCAGGGTCGACCTTGCCCGGCAGCTCTTGAGAGTGTTTCCACTCACGCACGACAAGTATGTCTATTGCGACGGCCACTATTACAGAAGCACTGCGGCGACTATGGTGCCGAGCTTCACGGTTCCTTGCAAAATGTACGATCTCATGACTATTCCGGGCGATATTCACATTTGCCTTTCCGGGTACGTGCCCGCGCAGGACAAGGAAAAAAACAATCTTCGCATGAAAGGCAATATTGCGCAGTGGGGGGTGTCAAATCCCTTCGGGCGCGAGGACAATGACAATTCTGCGATACGGAACGATGTCGATATGGTTGAAAAGGAGATGATTGGCGGAAAGAAAATGTTTCATTTCTCGTTCAGTATTGTGAACATTTCAGAGACATACAAGCAGGCCAACGAGTTTGCGGGCAAAATCAAGGCCAAAATAGCGGAGTTGGAGATGCCGCTGCTCACTGACAATATATTATCTCAAAGTCTGTTCAAGGCGTCTTTGCCGTTTCACTATGCACCGCTTGAGCCCAAAAACCATTTATACAGGACGTTTCTGCTGCCGTCCCATTTTTTCTCGCACATGATACCCGCGACCGGGGCATGGCTCGGCACAGAGCACCCCGGCACGATAGGGCTGACGCGGACCTGTGAGCCGTTTTATTTTGATTTTTTTGACGCAGTCGCGCCGCATTTCCTGCTGACAGGCGAGACAGGTACTGGTAAGGGCGGCTTCATAAACATGCTAATGCCCGGCGCTCTTAAACAGGGGTACACTTTTTTCATAATAGACCCGCTCGGTACTTATAAGAAGGCCTGCAAGGCCTATGGAGGCGAGTATATTTCCTTTGACCTGAACAACCCAGTATCGTACAATCCCTTCAACCAGCGCGAACTTGACCAGGAACGATTACTGCTCCTGTCCAACTGGCTGACATCGATAATGTCGTACAACGGTGATGCCTTGGGTGTTGGAGATGTTGCACTGATCGATAAATTCATCAAATCAACGTATGATAAACTGAAAATCTATAACAGACCGCCGGAACTTGAGAATTTTCACAATTTTCTGAAAACTCACGGGGAGCAGCGGGGTGCCGACCTTGCCGAGCGGTTGTCGTTTTATGTAGGCAACGGCAAATACTCCAATTTTTTTAGACAGTCGACGTTCAACCTGAACAATAATCTGGTCATCTTTGATATAAGCGGTCTGACCCAGTCTCCAGAGCTGATGAACGCAATGCTTATGTCGATAATGTTGCTGATAGGCGACGTGGTTAAGAACAAGACCGGCAGGAAAATATTGGTCATGGACGAGTTTCATAGGATTGTCCCCGCCAACGCGCTGTCGGGGACTACGGCAGAGTTTGTGGAAAACGCTTTTCGTACGTATAGGCATCATCAGACGGCTGTTGGGATAATGACGCAGAATGTTTCAGTCCTCAAAGATATGGGCAGGGTCGGTGAGGTATGCTTGACGCAACCTTACAACCAGATATTCTTCAACCAGTCAAAGGAAAGCATTCTGCGGGCGATAGGGCACCTTGGATTGACGGAGTCTGACGCCCATGTTATCTCGCAGCTGAAGAGCGTGATGGGGTTTTATTCCGAGGCCTTTGTCCGTGTCAAGCAGTTGAGGACTGGCGGCTCCGGCAAGTCGGAATTGGGGTCAGGTCTTGGGGCTTGAATCATTGGATGGCTTAATAATATTAATCAATATGGCTCGACCACTGCGAATAGAATACAGCGGGGCGGTATATCACATTACCTCACGCGGGAACGAACGGAAACACATATTTTGGACCGATGATGACAGGTCTGTGTTTTTGCGAATACTTCAGGCAGTGACAGTGCGTTTTCACTGGTTATGCCACGCATACTGTTTGATGGACAATCACTATCATCTAATAGTGGAAACACCTGACGGGAACCTCTCGGCAGGCATGAGACAATTAAATGGTGTTTATACACAATCATACAATCGGATGCATGAGAGGGTGGGGCACGTTTTTCAGGGCCGCTATAAAGCAATCCTGGTACAAAAGGAAAGTCATCTACTTGAGGCGTGCCGGTATGTTGTATTGAATCCGGTGAGGGCAAAGGCAATAAAGGCGCCTGAGGAATGGAAGTGGAGTAGTTATCGCGCAACGGCAGCTATGGAGAAGCCGCAAGAGTGTGTTATTGTGGAGTGGGTACTCGGACAATTTGACGGAGACAGCAGTGTGGCAGCGATAAAGTACCAGGAATTTGTGCATGCAGGAATCGCGCAAGAGTCTATGTGGGAGAAGGTTAGAGGACAGGCACTTTTGGGTGATGAGGGATTTGCGGAGATATGTGGCAGGCACTTGAAGGACAAGAGGTTGATTGGGGAAATACCGCGAGGTCAAAGATATGCGGATCGTCCATCATTGGATGAGTTGTTTGCCAAGGCAACAGATATTATTCAAAGAAACAACTTGATTTGTGAGGCCATAGAGAGACACGGATACAGGCAGAGCGAGGTTGCCGCATTTCTGGGAATTCACTATTCCACTATAAGCAAGATTACTGCAAATTCAAGCCCCAAGACCTGACCCCATTCTTTGCCAATCTTGACTATATGCATTATTTTGTGTAATATGTCTTACATACAGGGGGTAAATGAAATGAGCACGACAATTACATTTCGTATCGACCCAAAGACTAAAGAGCGCTTAGAAAAGCTTGCCCAGGCGACAGATAGATCAATGTCATACTTCATAGGCACCGCGCTTGAGAAGGTTATAGAACAAGAGGAATGGCAAATAGGTGAGATAAAGCGCAGAGTGGAGATCGCAGACAGGCCTGGGGCCAAGTTTATACCACATGAGGATATCGAGGCATGGCTGAAATCATGGGGGACGAAAAAGGAAAGGAAGCCCCCTAAATGCGCATAGAGTGGCTGCTTGAGGCCAGCCAAGACCTTGTTGAAATTCGCAATTTCATAGCGGCGGACCGTCCGAGCACAGCGGCGAAAGTGGCTAAACGCATACTCGACACTGTAGCATATCTCAGTGAGCATCCAGAAATCGGCAGAAAAGGACGGATACCAGGTACACGCGAATTAATAATCCCGGGCTTGCCCTATATCGTGCCGTACCGTGTGAAAGGCGGCATGATAGAAATATTAGGTGTGCTGCATACAGCCCAAGAATGGCCAAAAGAGCTTTAGATAACGGAATGTACCTTATATCAAGACGCAGCAATGCAGCAATGGGGGTCAGGTCTTGGGATGTGAATTTGCAGTAATCTTGCTTATAGTGGAATAGTGAATTCCTAAAAGTGCAGCGACCTCACCCTGCCTGTATCCATATCTCTCCATAGCCTCACAAATCAAATTGTTTCTTTCTTTAAATGTAAATGAGTTCAAATCTTCATTAGTTGCATTCAGTCTCAATTTGTGAGAATGAGAGCTATTCGCTTTTCGCGCATTATAACATTTCATGTTCTGGGAAATTTCACTATAACGCAAAATCAATCATTATATGCCTATCTGGTCCTAACACTTATTGCGGAGATGGGGGTTTGCCGGGCTGTTTGTTTTCATTTAACGAATTGTTGATCAATTAACCATCGCCGCGAGGCTGCAGGCCTGATTGACGAGATATTAGGTAATATCCTGTATGTCAGCTGATTAACGTTTTAAAGGAGTCATCTATGAAATTGAGAGCAGCCTCAATCTTGGTAATAATTGGCCTCATGGCGTCAGGGTGCGCAATTGCGCACACAGGCTTGTCAACAGGGAAGGAGTACAATTTGGACAACACGCTTTCCGTTCAGAAAGGTATGTCCCGGGAGGAAATAACCAAACTGCTCGGAAAGCCATATGCCATAGGAAAGGATTATGACGGCAATGCATTTTTTATATATGAGCAAATGCATACAAGTTCATCAGGTTTTGCTGCCGGAGTATTCGTACAGGGGATAATTGGAAGTCAGAAGATATCCGGCGGGAAGGCAACGGTCGTTTTTGATAAGGTCACTCAAAAGGTGAGGACAATCGAGTATGAAATATATGGGGTGGACAATTACGACAAGCTGAGGGGAGGGCAGCATGAAAAACATATTTAAAATAATAACAGCAATTCTTGTGTTGGTTTCCTTTACGGGCTGCGGAGTTTCCACTGGAAGCATCAAAAATTCCCGGGATAAGGATTTTGAATTCAGCGATGCAGACAAAGTAAAGCCGGGAATTACCGAGGCACAGGTTGTGGAGTTGTTGGGGAAGCCGGCTTCATTTGGCATGGATAAGCAGGGGCGGCAGTATCTGACATACCGATGCACTCGCGACTCGACCACAACAGGGATGGCAATTGGTCCCGGCGTCGGAACTGCCGGGCAGTCGAAATCCATCAAAGGATTTGAGGTTAATATTTATCTGAAAGATGGCCTCGTTCAGTCGGTTGGCTATGCCTTATATCAGGAGATGGCAGACAAGGAACTGAATTATTAGGGAGAAAACCAGGGACAACTTCCTTATTACTGCTGATTAAAGACCAACGACAGGAAGTTGTCCCTTTTTTGAGCCACTGAAAAGTGAAGTGCATAATATGGTTGCTCATGGGCGCACATGCCCTCAGTCCGGGTGCAACCCGCGTGACGAATAACATTAAAGAGATTAAACCTATTTGGAATCTGAAAGTAGCAGACGGGATACGTTAATCATCTATTCTTCACATCCCGTTTGTTCGATGCCAGTCGGCAATCCATGGTCCCGAAGTAATATTTACAGGAACGCTGAACGCTATATAACGGGAGGTAATTATGTGGTTTAAAGGGAAAAGGACCGACGTGTCGGATACACTGGAGGAAGGTGCGCCTGAAGCTCAGGGAAAGCGTAAGTTTTTAAATTCGCGCTCGATCATTATGTTTATTATCCTCATGGTTCTCACAGGTTTTGCAGTTGCCAGATACCTACCGGACAGTTCGCGATATTACAAGTCACTCGAAAGCAGGGCCGTACCCAAATATTCAGCAGCAGTGCAAAACAGTGTTGCAATCCCCCCGCTGCCTGCCGACAAAGCGCAGCAGACAGGACAGACGGCGAAGGCTGACAATACAGCGCTGAACGTGCAAACGAACAGGGCCGTATATATACCCGCTCGCGATATTTTATCGGGCAACAATGCAGCGCTCCTGCAGGACCAGGAGGAGAAGAACAAACTCCTGGAAGCGGAAGTAAAAGAAAAGAAATTGCTCAGCGAACTCAAGAAGGTCTCCGGCGAGATAGAAATTATTCCTTACCAGGTCACTGCACAAAAGAAAGAAATATCCGCAAAAATTGAAGAGAAAAAGAACCTGCAGCCTGTGATGATGTCAGACAAAGAAGCTGCCCCTCCCACATTGGTATCGATACGAAATATGGGAGGCAATACTGTTGCCTCGTTCATATTGGCGACGGGAGAACATATAGACGCCAGAGTGGGAGAAACGGCAGGTGATTTTACAGTCAGGCAAATAGACCACAACCAGGCGCTTCTGGAGGACAAAAAAGGTAAGAAACTCAGGGCTGTAATGAAACTCCCGGAACGTTATCCCGTATCTGCATCCATGTTTGCGGCGAAACCCCCCGCCGGATCTGTAGCGCAACCGGCAGTCCAACAGACTATGCCTTATGCGCCGGGTCAACCTGTTCAGGTTCCTATATCCCCTGTAGGAGTCAAATAAGATGGAAAGCTATAAGCAAAACATGTTCGGAAATCTGAAGACGGACTGCATAGACGTTATTCCGCTGAAGATGCCTGTAATGATAATGACGATGCTCGAGATGTTTCTCGATTTGCAGGCCCTGGAAGTACTCCCCGTTTTTGGCGAGGACCATACTTTAAAGGCGCTATATTTTAAAGACTGTATACCAATGATTATAGATTGCGAAAATGGCAATGCCTGCAAAAGCACTGTCCCTGAAAAGAAAACCGGGGGAATGCCTTTTCTGGATATCCTGGCGGATGAGAAGAAGGCGATGGGCTCCCTTAAGACCGCGATAGAGAGCGAGACGTCAGTGGCGTTGCTTGAGGGCGGAGTATATATCGGAATGGTGCCGCTGAAGCAGCTTATTTCATTTGTTCACCGGAATGAAATAAAAGAGGCCCTAACTACCAATCCGCTGACAGGTTTACCGGGGAACTACGCTATAGAAAAAGAATTTGAAAAGAGAGCGGGTAAAGAGGACTTTGCGGTCTGTTATGTGGACATAAGCGACTTCAAGGCATATAACGACAAATATGGAATTGCGCAGGGTGATGAAGTAATTAAATATGTTTCGCATATGTTGACAGAGGCGTGCAAGGGTCATTTTGCAGGGCATGTCGGAGGCGATGATTTTGTCCTTATAACTCCTGCAGACGAGGCCCGGCGTATATATGGTCGAATAACCGAAGAGTTCGATAAGCGGATTGGGGTTTTTTACAACGACAGACACAGGGCGCAAGGCTACATTACCGCGGCTGACAGGCATGGAGTGATATGCAGGCTTCCTCTCATGCGTCTTGCCCTGGCAGCAGCAATAATAAATGGCGCGTGCAGTTTCCACGACGTGACGGAATCACTGGCAGCACTGAAAAGCCACGTTAAAGATGAATCAAGAAAAAAAGGAGAATCCCTCTATGCCTTTGATCAGAGAAAAATTGCTGTCACTGTCTGATATCCTCAGCCAGGCCGTTAATGCCGGTGCTTCAGATATCCATTTGTCCCCGGGGAAGCCGATACTTTTCCGGGTCGACGGGAAACTGGAAGTATTAAAGGAAAGCAGGATTGTCGAGAAAGAAGACATCCAGTATTTTCTGGAAGATTATCTGAATAAAAGGGAGAAGGAGCGGTACGAAGAGAGAAAATCCTATGACGTATCGGTGCAGATGCAAAATTCCGATGTGGCTTCGAGGGCCAGGCTCCACTTTTATGAATCGATGGACGGCATATGCCTGAGCTGCCGCATCGTCCCTCTCACTCCCCGGGAAATGGGGGAATTGCTGATTCCTCCTGTAGTTAAGGGCTGGATCAACGAAAGAGGCATAGTTATCGTTTCAGGACTCGCCAATATGGGAAAAACAACAACGCTTGCTTCTATAGTTAACTTTATTAATACAAGCAAGCCGGAAAAGATCGTAATATTGGAAGACCCTGTCGAATATGTTCATGAAGATATTAAAAGCAGGATTTTCCAGAGAGAGATAGGCCAGCATTCTCCTTCATACGCCGATGCGCTCCGGGACATAGCCAGGGAGGATACCGATACGGTGGTTGTGGGCGAGGTAAGAAATGCACAAACAATGGACGCCGTTTTCGGAATGGCCGAAAACGGTTTGAAAGTATATATATCAATCCACGCAAAGGGGGCAATCGAAACACTGGAGAAAATTGTAAGCCTGTTTCAGCCTTCGGACTATGAGAGAGTGTATAAGCGACTGGCCTGGACACTGATAGGGATATTGAATCAATGGCTTGTCCCAAGGAAAAAGTGCGGCAGGGTGCTGGCCTGTGAAATACTGACAGCTAAAACAGTATTGAATGCTTTGCGTGAGGGAAAGATACATCAGATAGCATCGTATCTTGAACCCGGAGACGGATATGGCATGTGCACGCTCGAAAAATATCAGGACCAGTTGCGGTCGAAGGGCCTGCTTTGAAGATATCTAAAATAGTCGGCTTTTTTATTATTTCATTTGTGCAGGCCGCGATATGTGTTTCTTCATCTTTTGCCCTGATCAGCGATGGCGGGACCATAGCCGCGTGTTATCCCGGCGGCTTTCACCAGGTGCTGGCAGGTGTCAAACCATTTGTTGCGCCATGTGCGCAGTATACTCCGATAGGTACGTGCAGTCATCTTTCAAATTTGGTGACTTATTGGCTGCCGCTTTACGCGATCGAGGTGACAGGACAAGAAGGGACAACTATCTTTCCCGTTCCGTCATCTTTCGTGTCTGTTTTGCAGCAAGCAACAGAGTCGGGCAGCATGGTGCAGGGGGAACCCGGCAATGATATGCAAACAAAATATA
>JADFXU010000045.1 GCA_015233365.1 Nitrospirota bacterium
CGGCTGCAGGGAAAGAGAAAGCTTTCTGTTGTCAGGATCAACAGCGAGAACGTATGCTTCAACCGGCTGGCCGACCTCAACAACCTCTTTCGGGTGGTTTATGCGGCGACCGGCCCCGAGATTAGAGATGTGGACCAAACCGTCTATGCCTGGTTCAACTGAAACAAAAGCGCCGAACGGCACTACTCTTGCAATAGTACCGTTCACTTTTCCGCCCACCGGATACCGGGCAGCTACGCAGTTCCATGGGTCGGGCTGTGTGGCCTTAAGGCTCACCGTCAGGCGCTGCTTGTCCCAATCAAGCGATAAAACCCTTACCACCACTTCCTGGCCCACGGACAGCACATCCTGCGGCTTTTCTATTCTGGACCATGATAACTCACTGAAAGGCACGAGTCCGTCGATACCGCCGAGGTCTACAAAAGCTCCGAAGCTCTGAAGAGAGCTGACTTTTGCGGTTATATCCATGCCGACAGAAATTGTTTCCTTAAGATGGGCTATTCGGGCCTGGCGTTCTTCTTCAAGCACGGCACGGCGTGAAACAACGATGTTGCGTCCATTTTCTTTGTAATCCAGCACCTTGAAAGGGAGTGTCTTGCCTATATATTCTGCGCCGGATTGTCCACCTCTTCCGAGGCTTATATGCGACCTGGGACAGAAACAAGGGACGCCCTCTACCGCTACTTCGAACCCCCCTTTTATCTCCCTTTTCAACTCTCCACTTATAGCTATTCCGGCGCTGAAAGCGTCACGGATTGAATTAAGCCGAAGAGAAGAATAACCGTTCACACGTGTTGTGAGCTGTCTTATGCCATCATGCACAGACAGGAAAAAGGCATCGACAAGATCACCCTCGTTCACCTGGCATGTTCCATCTTCGCCGACAAATTCGCTGAGGGCTATCATTCCCTCGCTCTTTCCGCCGAGATCGATATACACGGCATCGCCGGAAATACTGATCACTTTGGCCCTGACCTTCTGTCCGGGCCTGAGTCTTTCGGAAGCGGCACCGTTCTTTTCAAGCAGGGCGGCAAAACTCTCTTCTTCAAGGGGGACCGTTTCCTGTCCTACTGCATTCATTACAGCATCATTTAAGGAATCATCAGACATATGTTGTACCTCACATTAAGATATTATAAACTTGGGCAAACCTGACGCTTTTGCACAATGACCTTTAATATAATAGATTTAAGCAAGTTCAGTCAATTTTAGTATAATAGCGTAATGAAATGAGGGGCAGGAGGTTTTCAGTGCTTTACCCGGCAGGGTCAACAGAAGTATAATTTTAAATGGCTGAAGAAAAAGAGCAGACCAGGAAAAATCCCTGCCCGGATTGCACTTTCTGTCAATGCTGCAGCGAAACGCGTTGCGGCATGTGCCGGCCCCCTTCAAAGAAAAAACCGAAACACGAAAACAAATTAAAGGTACACAAACCTCTTTTCAGACCGTATTGACGGTTTCTTTCCGGTGTTGACTACTTTTACGAGTGCGTCAATATCTGCCACTCATAAGGAGTAATTTGGCCTTCCACGCCCAATTCCTCTCTGTTTTGCGCTTGTAACGCGGTGAATCCCTGAATACCGAGACCGCTTTCCTGAGGCATTCCTTTCCCTCATCCATCTTTCCGGTCTTTATCTTGACAAGGCCCATCTGATATAACCCCCTCGAACTTGAAAGACGTATTCTCAGAAACTGTTCAAGGAGGGGCTCCGCTTTATCGTAAGATCCGGCATCAATATACGCTTCTGCCATTTCAAGATAGGGATCGCCGTATTTCAACCCCGGAGAAGCGGACAGGGCATTATCCACCAGCATTCGACCTTTGTCGACATCGCCGTTTCTGGCAGCCGCGATACCGTAATAATAATTGAATTCAGGATCGTCGGACATTTTTGAGGAGGCACGCGCAAAATATTCGAGGGCTTTCCTGTAGTTTTTCTTTTCGACCATAAAGATCCCGAGTTCTTTCAGCGAACGGGCGTCATGCGGATTAATTGCTATAATCCGCTCCAGTTCCCTGATCCTGCCGGCTATCCTGAAAGCCCGCAGCGGGTCGGGAACAAACCCGTAATATCTCCTGTCTATCGCAAGGTAAACCGCAAGAATAATGATCACCGCCACAATAGGATTTCCGGTAAGCCATGAGAGAAATATGAACAGGATGAATTTGCTCACTACTGTTTCCTCCGCAGCAGATCAAAAACTTCCCCTTCAGACATGCTTCATATAATATCAAATCAGCATCCTGTACGCAATTATAAGGAAGGGACCGGCAGGGGCATGCTGTTTATCGGCTCGATAAAACTACGTACCTTACAAACATACTGTTTCTTGAAATTGCGCTATTCGTACCCATTCTCGGTTGGGGCTCGGCTCACTCACACCGTTCGCGTCCGCAAAAAATCAAAGATTTCTTGCGGACCGGTGCTCGCCCCCGCTCCAGTACACCCGTGCTATCGCTCCGATAAACAGCCTGCCCCCGCCGGTCCAATTTATTAAATTAATCGCAGGAGAAGGGGAGTATCCTGTACGGCAGCGTTTCACCTGGATCATCCCCCCACCAAACGTTCTTCAGGCACTAAAGTTTAGTATGAACATAAATATACTGTTTAGAATGGTAGAGGAATTGAAACGCAGAGTACAGGGTGCTCCCCTCCTCCTGCCTTCCCTATGATGAAATTTTTCTTCATAAGTGTAAAATATAGACTATGAAACTTACCAGAACGGTTTTATGGAAGTTCTTTGCGGCTCTTGCCGTGCTCCTGTTTGCCGCTCTCTTTGCATTCGCCTGGTCGGGATATCTCAATATAAAAAAAATAGTACGCTCAGAACTAGCTTCGTACGCCACTGCTCTTATCGGGCAGCGCGTTGACCTTCGGGATATCTCGCTTAGTGCTGTTTCAGGCCTTCACCTTCACAATATTGCCATACAAAATCCGGAGGGGTTTTCTAACGGTCAGCTTCTGCGTATAGGGGAGCTTGTCATATCCCCGGATATGCGGGCACTCTTGAGGGGAAGACTGCACATTACGGACATTACCATCTCTTCGCCGGAAATAAACCTCGTTCACGATCCGCAGGGCAGACTTAATGTCTCCGAAAAACTGAGAGAATTTTTCTCGCAGAAGTCCACGCGGACTTATCGGGTGGATACCTTGAGCATACGGTCAGGCATCTTCGGGCTTGACGGCAGGAAGCGATTTGATCTTTCTGACATCGACCTCGAAATGAATGGCATTTCATCTCAGAAAGACACGAGAACGATAATAAGAGGCAGGCTTATTCACGCAAGGACGAATAAAATAATGCTCGATGGTTGGGCATACCTCAAAGATATCCCCCGCGGATTTGCCCTTTCCATTTCTTCACCCCGCTTTCTACCGGCTTCATTGCTCAGCGACACCGCGAGCAGGGTCCCTGAAAAGTCGCAGACCGCCCTTCTTGCCGGGATATCCCTGGCTGTGCAACTCGTGCTCAAAGGTGATCCGACAACTGGAATTCATATTTCATCCCGTGTTGCTTCACATGACCCCGGATCTCTCTATTCCTCCGCCAATGCCCCCGGAAAGTCAAAAACTTTTGGGCTCATGGACGGGGTGCGGGTGGCGAGCCTTGATGCAGACGCTTTCTATGATATACGTCAACAATCGGTAGTCATTCATGACGCTGCTCTGCAAATCAACGCATCTCCGGCAGCTCATATAACAGGAGTTATCAGCAATTTAAATCAAAAACCCTCTTACAGCGCGAGCATAAAACTGAACGGCCTGGACCTGTCATCGCTTTTTATTGCACAGGCTTTCAAAATCAGCGGAAAAATCACATCGGATAACATTTCAGTCAGAGGGACGTTCGCCCATATCGTTCCATCATTGTCAGGCTCTGTCCGCGTGGAAGGCGCGGCATTCAGGTCAGGGGATTTTGATCTTGGCAATATTAACGGAGATGTTTCTCTTTCGTCTGCCTCCGGCAGGACATTCGCCCTGAACACCCTGATCTCGGGAGACGTGCAGAAGATAAAAAACGTGGTTTTGAAGAAATCATCTGCGGTAAAGATCTCTCTTTCTGCTGATGGGACACTTGATGCAGTAACTCTGCATGGTTCCGTTTCCCTTGCGTCATCATCCATTCCCGTTCAGAACGGCAAAGCAGTGTCTTTCGGCAGCGCAAGTCTTGTTATCAACAGCTCCTTTCTGTCAACCGGGAAAACAGATGCCTTCCTTGGTGAGGGTTCTGTAATAATAAGTGACTTCCTTTATGATGACATCCATATTCCATCGCTGAAGGCCAGTACAGGATTTAATTTCGCGCGCAACACCTTTGCCCTTAAATCCCTGGACCTTGAATCAAAGGAAATACGCTGCTTTGCGGATAAAGCGACTCTTGGATTCTCCGCGGACAGCAGTGACTATACAGCGGAACTGAGCGGGGTCAATATTTCATTTCCCGCAAAAAAAACTGAGATAAAAAAAGGCGTGCTGGGTATTTCCATATCCCGAAAAAATAACGCGCTATCAGGTAACGGGACCTTTTCCACCGGCGACATTCTGTTTCATGATAACGTCCTGGGCCGGTTGTCGGGGAGCTGCAGGCTGGATGGGACAAATTTTTATCTTGACCGCATCCGGGCAGCTTTACCATCGGGGACTATAACATTGGAAGGTCAGGGAAAGGTTGCGGGCGGACCTTTTCCGTTGAGGATGACCGCTTCTGCAGAAGGACTCGACCTCGACAAGGTCGCCGGACTTTATTCAAAATTCACGCCCTTTCCTTACGTGATATCGGGAAAGCTTGGAAAGGCGAGTTTTGACGGTTCGATGGAAGGAACAGCTTCCCTTCACGGCAAAGCCGCTTTCGAAGCTCAGAATCTGACGGTATCCGTCAAACAGGGGAAACGCCCGGTTATAAAAGATTGGTCATTGTCCGCGCGCATCGACTTTAAAGGGAAGGATCTCGATTTTTCGACGGATGCCGAAAACAAGGGAGTGTCCGCTAAAGCTTCGGGTTCAATAAAAGATTTCCCGGAAACGAAGAGAACCGCACAAATTAAAGTAAGCGTGCCCCTGATTCAGGCAGCACAGTTGCGCGAGGCCTTCTGGGACATCTTTCCCGATAGTCTTCTTTACGCGGGACTGGACGGCGCCGTTTCATCGGAAATCTCCTTCAGATACGATAAGGCCGGAGCAGGCGCTGTTGGGACCGTTGTATTCAAAGACCTCTCCCTTTCGGGGGAGAACGGTGAATTTGAGATCGGGCCTGTCAACGGCACGCTCCCTCTTGCCTATGGGGGCGAAGCTGGCCGGAGCGAGGAGACGCCGATGCCGTTATTCGAGCGCTCTGAATTCGATACTCTTTCCGGGGAATATTCCCGCCAATTCGCCGGCGGAGGATACAACAGGATTACTATAGGTTCGGCGGGATACGGTTTCAGGATGCTCGATAACATCACCCTTTGGGTAAAGCTTAACGGGACCGCGGTAGACATAGGCAGATTCAGTGCAAATATTTTCGGAGGGACCCTCAGCGGCTCCGCATTCGCTGCGCAGGGCAGGAACATGAGTTATCGAATAGGCTTTCTTGTTAAAGGACTCAGTCTTACGGTCCTCTGTAACGATATAGAAACGATCAGGGGGTACGTCTCAGGCAAGCTTGACGGGATAGCCGCCTTTAAAGGCACAGGCTCTAATTTGACCGGGTTGATCGGTAAGGCGGATTTCTGGACATATAGAGATAAAAACGAAAGGACGAAGATAAGCAGGGAATTCCTGCAAAAGGTGGGCGGCGCAAGTATGAAGTCATATATGAGTGACAGGGATTTCGATACGGGAATATTGAGCGTTTATCTTCAAAAAGGAGATATAATCTTTAATAAGCTGGAGATATCCAACAGGAATATGCTGGGCATAAAGGATCTTTCCATCATGGTTGCCCCGTACAATAACCGCATCGCCATAGACGACCTGATGTGGTCATTGGCTCAGGCGGCGCACAGGGCAAAGTCAAAAAATCAATAATGACGGATTCGTAAAAAGTCCATATGCTGCGTTGCGCTGCATCCTTCGTCACTGCGACGTACAAAAAGTACGCCTCATTCCTCGGGATTTGCGCGCCTTGCCTATGGACTTTTTACGAAACCGTCTGTTTTTATCGTTGTTGACGACTTTTTATGAGCGCGCCATAATGGGTAATGGGTGAAAGAAAGTTCAAAATGTATTAATATTAATAAGCCGGGAAGCCGGCAAGGAGGATTAATTATGATTAAAAAGGCGGGACTTCTGGCAGCGGTGATTTTTATCGTCGCATCCTGTGCCGTTATAACGGTGAACGTATACTTTCCTGAAAAAGATGTAAAACAGGCCTATACAGACCTTGAAAAAGAACTCATGAAACCCGACAGCAATGCTGCACAGCCTGATCAGGACAAGAAACCGGAATCGCAGCCCCGGGAAAATTCCGGAGAACAGAAACCGGCCCCAAAACCTGAAACCTCCATGCGCCTTGAATTCATCGGTTCAGCATATGCCCAGGATTCCGGTCTCGCTCAAAAGATTGCAGACACCGTAAGGAAAATGCCCGACGTTGTTGCCGCATATAAGGAAATAGGAGCAGCGATTCCAGAGCTCGACAGGTTGAGAACCCGCGGTGCTGTCGGAGAAGGTAACAACGGCTTGCTTGTGCCGCGAGAGGGCACCATGAGCCCTGCCGACAGGCAGCTTGTAGATATCGTGAACAAGGACAGGAAAATAGTTATTAACGGTATGGCAAAGGCGATCGTGCGCATCAACAGGCAGCCTGAAAATCCGGATACCCTTCAACAGGTAATTCCGCAGGCCACCGAGCAGTTTGCCACAATCAGAAGAGACTCAGCGAAAAAGGGATGGTGGATTCAGGACAGCAACGGGATCTGGTCAAAAAAATAGCTCTATGCCGGAAGCGGTTTTTTAAATAATGGCGCGTGGTTGGAAGTGAAAAAGGGGGGCTCCCGCCTTATAATCGGTGCGATGGCGGGGTGTCGCTTAAATGTGCCTTCCAGGAACCGTTTCACGCGCTTTCTGGTCCATCCCTTCGGATGTCCGAACTCGGTATACAGAGACAGGTCGCCTTCATAGAATGTGCCTGTGCCGAAGGCTGCGGCATCGGGACTGTTTATCGGCATATTAAAAAGCGCGAGGTTCAGGAAGCCGATCTCGCTGCTGTGCCTGACGGTAAAATCCAGGGTCTTTTCAGCCTCATATTCCGACTCATAAGGAGTACCGAATATGAGATAAACGTAAGTCGCAATGCCCGCTTCAGCAAGTGTTTTCAGGACGCGGGATACGGTTTCCAAATTAGTGCCTTTTTGCATTCGGTCGAGCACCCCCTGATCACCTGATTCAATCCCGAGTTTGAGCATGACGCAGCCGGATAGCCTGAGCGACTCGCAGAAGGAAGGATCGGCCAGGGGCTCTTCAACTCTGGCAAACCCGTACCACGGCGTGCCGGCGCCTACACAGGACATGGACTTCATGAAGGATTTACTCATGGCATTATCAAGCACATGAACAAGCACCGGCCTCTTTTTTTCTCCGCAGCCGCACAGATCGTCAATCTCGCTCTGCATCTGTCCGGCAGGAATAGGTCTGTAAGGATTGCCTTCGACGCTTTCAGGACAGAAGCGGCACTTGCTCCAGTAACAGCCGTCTGACGCGCTGTAAGGAAGAATGAGGCCGGGGGCCATGTATTCATTTGACAAGAAAGGACTGTAATCAGGTTTATAGTGCTCCTGTAAAGCATCCACTCCCCTCAGGGAAAGTAATGGTCTTTCCCCCGGACCGGCAATCATGTGATCTACGAGTCCCGCAAATGGATTGCGCCCGTTGCTCCATCCGGGGCTGCTCATCCATGATGTGACAAGACCTCCTCCAAGGTATATCGTAAGCCCGGCATATGTTTTTTTCAGAAAGCCGATCATTGCAAATGTACACAGTGCCTGGCTTAAATAATTAAGCGAAAAACCTATTTGCCTGTGCCCGGCAGACTCGATCGACTCTTTCAGACGGCTTTTAAAATAAGGATAGAAGGGGTTTTCTTCCGGGCTTCCGGCGGCCCTGACAAGATCGCTGCTTTTTACAGGAGACAGTTTGCTGTGCCGGTAGTTTGAAAGGCTTACAATTGCTCCTTGGTCCGCTGATGACTGTTCCAGGACGCGGTTCACATCGCCGACCGCCCTCCGATACTGCCCGGGCTGACCATAAATCCCCCGTCCCCTCAGCGAGATAAGATGGTCCAATCGTTTTCTGAAGGCACGGTATGTCCATGTATCGGAAGGGTACTGCGTTTGATGCAGAAGATAAAGCATGCCTTCCAGATTCGCATCCACTGCGCTTCCCTTTATTCCATGTGCCTTAAGAGCGCCCAGAAGCCTCGCAATGCCCGCAGGAGGTTCGCAGGGTTTCGCAACCGGAGGATATATTAGAATCATTTAATGAACGAACAGCAATAATCGGTCAGGGACTTGACTTTCAACCTGAATTTCGCATTCGGCGCAACTTCAAACGATTCTCCCCCCTTGACCGGCTTCCATACGGATTCACCCGGAAGCAGCACCTCGAGTTCACCCGAAAGTATTTCCATAAGCTCTTTATCGCCGGTGCCGAATTCGTATTCCCCCGGAAGCATTACTCCAAGCGTTTTCCTGGCCCCGTCCCCGAAAACAACGGTCCTGCTCGTCACCTTTCCGTCAAAATAAACATTCGCCTTCTTGACTACCGTCACGTTCCTGAATTCAGACATGAAACCTCTCCTTTTTAATTGTTATTGTCGACTATCATTATACATTACTTTTGGGAGTCTTAAGTTCTGGTGAGTCGAGCGATAGGCAAGCCGCTGGATGCCATTACATATGAATGGTTATAGGGAAGTAGCAACAGTATCCCCCAAATTCAGCAAGGAACTAGAATCCCGCTGGAATCTTCGTCCACATCATCTTCTTTCGATTTAACCTACGCCCATCCACTATAAAGGTTCCATCGCCAATTGCGTGAACAGTTCTCTTCTCTTTTCGTGAACTGTCAAAGTACGCAGCGACACCTTCGAGGACAACGATATTGTGCTTTTGGACGATATCGATAACTTTACATTCGATATTCGCCAGGCATTCCTTAATCAAGGGCGACCTAACATACTTTCCCTTCACAGG
>JADFXU010000046.1 GCA_015233365.1 Nitrospirota bacterium
AAGGGGATGCGCAAAAAAAGTTCGTCCAATTTCACGAAATCATGCCCGTCCACTGTTTCCGGGGCGAGGCCAAAGGCCCTGAATTTGGCTTCAAGAGGTTCGAGAGGAATCAGGTCCTCGGTCTTCCTGTTTGCCTGAAGTCCGTTCCGGTCGATAACGACGATAAGATTATCAAGCTTATGGGCGCTCGCAACCAGGCATGCCTCCCAGTTGGACCCTTCATTGAGTTCGCCGTCTCCAAGGATGACAGCCACCTTGTTGTCCTGTCCTCTCATTTTGAAGTCAAGGGCAACGCCTGCAGCGACTGAAAACAGGTGTCCCAGCGAGCCTGAATGGAAGTCTACGCCAGGCACTTTCTTATTGGGGTGCCAGTAAATGTCGTCTTTGACGGACAGATGGGCTGCAAGCCTTTCTTTAGGGAGAATACCCATCTCTATAAGAGTGCCGTAAAGCGCCGGCACCGCATGCCCTTTTGACAGGAAACAATAATCGCGGCAAGGGTTGCCGGGATTGAAGGATAGATAGCTGCCGTACAGATACACGAGCAGATCGGCGCATGACAGGGCCGAGCCTGTAAAGGACCCTCCGTTACCGGACATTCTTATGCAGTGTTCCCGCACTTTCAGGGCCATATTCTTTAATTGTGAAAGCTGATCTTCTTTCATGCCGCTCCCCTGAATCTTGTATGTTCCGGCTTGATTGTACGCAAATCACTGAGGTGGTTGCGGTACCAGTTTACGCCGGTATATTTTTCGTTGAGTTTCCTTATGGCAGGGTTTTTCTCTAAAAAGCCGAGAATCTCCGCAATGCCGAAACACCTGGTATTATCCGACAGGGTGTCATACACAGTCCTTATGACCTGATAGTCTTCCATGTAGTCCAGCACCCAGCGATGCGACATCGAATAATCGAGTCCCGTCTCCCAAGGCACGTTGCCGATTTTGAAGCGCTCCGGGTTTTCCCACATATACGGAGTGGTGTGCTCTCTTTCGAAACCTTTCCTGGCATGCAGCCATGCTGTTTTAAGTGTATCTGTGGTAAAAACCTCGACATCGTTCCCATCGGGATATGTAGCGGGATGCAGGTTGCTCACGTAATCGAATTCCCCTGGATGCTCAATGAAAAAACCGAGAACCTGGTCGATTACACCGACATCGATAAGCGGGCAGTCGGAGGGTATTTTTACAACGGCATCAGCGCCGAAAGTAATGGCGGCCTGAAAATGCCGGTCGAGGAGATCAACGGGATGTCCTCTGAAGCATTTAATGGCTTCTCTCAGGCAAAACTGTTCGATGATATCGTCTTCTGCGTCACGGGTAGTAGCGACAACTATGTTTCCGGCAAGGGATGTCTGTTTAACGCGCTCCACCATGCGGACAAAGAGCGGCTTGCCGCCAAGCGGCAACAGGACCTTTCCAGGGAGTCTTGTCGAGCCGGTCCTTGTTTGTATGATGGTCATTATGTTCATTGCAGACAGCTCCTGCACACGTCGGCGATCTTTTGGCTGGAGGTGCCCTTGTTCTGCAAAGGCGTCAATTGCCGGAGCATATTGACATCAAAATAGGAATGCACCTCTTTTTCGAGTGCAATGCCGGTGAACGCCAGGGAGGAATACTGGGTGATCAGAATATCACAATTGGCGACCATGTGATGGGCATTGCCATCGGTGAGAACGAGAGAGCGGGGCGCGAACCTTTCTATCTCTCTTGCCGAGCGTCTGAAATTCTCATTTGGATGAAGCTTGAAGATCAGTTGCCTGCCGTCTGCGATGCCGGCGGCCTTTTTCAGAAACGCCTTTCTATTGTCGAACTTTAAGGTTTCCCGGGTGTCGGAAGTTGCTACAAGTACAAAGTTCTTGTAGGGGAAATCGTTGTTGAGGTATTGCCGGACATTATCGAAATTCGGGATGCCTGTCACCACTATCTTTTCCGGCCTTACTCCTTTTCTGATAAACAGGTCACGGTAGCCCTCGGAGGCGACGCAGAATTTTTCGTAGGCGTTGGATAGGCCTGTCATGGACGTACTCGCAAAGTAGCGGGGCAGCCCCAACCCCTTGACGAGGTGATAAATAATATTTTCGGGGTCAGTCATTCCTTCCTGAACGAGAATAACCTTCTTGTTCCGGATATTATTCTGGACGATCAGGTCGCTGCATGTTAGGGCAAGATCGTAGTTGTTCGCTTTTCCCCCATAATCTATGTTGCATAGGTGTTCCTGCAGGTACCGCTCCGTGCCTTGTCTGAACGAACCACCCAGAACAGTGAAATCCAGCAGCCCCCTGCGAGCAAGCACCTTCACGATTCCGTCACCGTAGTATGGAGTGAAATAACAGCCATAATCAGAAAGATGGCGTGATACCTGGTGCATTTGGGTCGTCTGGTTAAGAGAGCCGCAAATGAACAGAATTTTTTTCATTTGGTTAATACGAATATTAGCAGTGCTCGTGTTACAGGAATATTAAACGAAGGTTAAGGTTTGGTTAATCGCGTCATGAAGAAGCAGCACTGCTTTTTTGAGACTGGCACGGATGCTTCCGGCTGCGGTTGATCGTTGTGTTATACTAATAAATCATGTCAGCCATGAGTTACCCCGACGAAATAAAACATCTTCAGGAATCCGACAGGGAATATATTTGGCATCCGTTCACCCAGATGAAAGGCTGGCTTGAAGAAGACCAGATAATTATTGCCGAAGGCAGAGACTGTTTCCTGAAGGACGTTTACGGGAAGTGGTATCTTGACGGAGTATCGTCCTTGTGGGTCAATATCCACGGCCACAGGAAAAAAGAAATCGATGATTCGATCAGGGATCAGCTTGGTAAAATTGCTCATTCTACTCTCCTCGGTCTCGGGAATGTCCCTTCCATTAGGCTAGCCGAAAAATTATCGGGTATTGCTCCAAAGGCTTTATGCAAAGTCTTTTATTCGGACAACGGCTCAACAGCAGTAGAGGTCGCCCTGAAAATGGCTTACCAATACTGGGTCCATAAAGGGGAAAGCGGCAGGAACTCTTTTTTATCTTTGAAATATGGCTATCACGGCGATACCCTTGGTGCGGTCAGCGTGGGTGGAATCGATATCTTCCATGCCGCATTCGGCCCCCTTTTATTTAAGACTTACAAGGCGCCGGCTCCTTATTGCTACAGGTGTGAATTCGGAAAAACAGGTGGATCGTGCGGACAGGAGTGCCTTCATGAGCTTGAAAACATTATGGGAAAACACGCTGCGGGGATCGCAGCCGTTATAATTGAACCTCTTGTGCAGGCCGCTGGAGGGATGATTGTTTGGCCCGAAGGCTATTTGAAAGGCGTAAGGGCGCTGTGCGATAGGTATAATGTGCTGTTGATTGCCGACGAAGTTGCCACGGGATTTGGAAGGACCGGCAAGATGTTTGCCTGTGAGCATGAGGCTGTGGTCCCTGATATAATGTGCATCTCTAAGGGCTTAACCAATGGATATCTGCCGCTGGCAGTGACTCTTGCCACCAAGGAAATCTTTAATGCCTTTCTTGGAGAGTTCAGTGAATTAAAGACATTTTTTCACGGCCATTCCTATACCGGCAATCCGCTGGCCTGTGCTGCTGCGCTTGCGAGCATCGGGATCTTTGAAAAGGAACACACATTGCAGAACATGACGGATACAATCGCACTCCTGGAGAGTGAGTTGGCGGATGTTTCTGAACTGCCTCATGTGGGGGATGTGAGGAATAAGGGTCTTATGGCCGGCATCGAACTGGTTAGGGACAAATCTTCCGGGGAGCCTTATGCTTGGGAAGAGAAAGTGGGCTGGAGAGTTGCTTATAAGGCAAGGGAAGAAGGCGTCCTGATAAGGCCTCTTGGCAACGTTATTGTTATTATGCCCCCGCTAAGCATAAGCGTTGAATTGCTCAAGCGGCTGATGGGTGTGATCAAAAAATCCATTGCTGCTGCGACGAACAGTTAATAGTTGGTGAGTCTATGACTAATAGAGCAGGCAAGGGGTAATGTATTTCAGGAGGGTTATGAATTTAACCCGTAACTTTATATGTGCGGGTGTAGTTGTCATGCTATGTCTTATGCCCGCTGCGCTTATGGCTGAAGGCGGCCAGGCTGTTTCTCAGGATATGCTCATTTTCAGCGGTGCTATAGTTGACAAAGTTCCGGGTGTGGGCAAAATCTCGGCGTCGCCCGGCGGGAGGAATATAATGGGACAGGGAGACTCTGTCTACATTAGGACTGATATTCCGGCTGTTCAGGGCGCCATGTTTTATGTTTTAGATGGACCCGAAAAGATAATCCATCCGGCTACTCACTGTTTCGTCGGCTATCTTGTCAGGATTAAAGGAATCGTTGTAGTTGCGGGAGAGGAAGGGGGCGACGAAAAGGCTGTGGTTGTCAAGTCCTTTAAGGAGATTAATTTAAACGATCTGCTCGGTGAGTATTATCCGGTAGCTCAGGTCAAACTTCGCGGACAGAAGCCAGCCGGCATAAAGGGTGTTATCGTAGGGCTTACTGATGAGAAAATAGTTGCAGGCGGAGGCAATATAGTATATCTGGATAAAGGTGCGGCGGACGGTGTGGCAGCCGGAGACTTGTTTGATGTTGCTTCCGGTGAAAAGCCAAACTTTCCTGCCGGCGTCATTCAGGTTATTCATGTGCAAAGTAGAACCTCGACAGCATTGATCAGGAAGTCAAGAGATGCGATAAGGCCGGGCGATTCTTTCGGAAACTAAAGTCGAGGCTTAAGGCGTTTGGCTAAAGGCCAAAGGTGAAGGCCTCAACCTTTTGCCATTCGCCTTTAGCCTTTTGCCCGGTTTTTAGCTGGTAAGTATTTTCAGTGCTCTTAATCTGCTCGGGTGTTTCAGTTTTCTGAGGGCTTTTGCCTCTATCTGGCGTACGCGCTCTCTTGTTATTGAAAGGTATCTGCCTACCTCTTCGAGCGTATGGTCCCTGTCTACGCCGATACCGAACCGCATCCTTATCACTGTTTCCTCTTTTGGAGTGAGAGTCCTGAGAACCCTCTGTATCTGCTCCGAGGTTTCTATGCGTTCGGCGTCCGAGTATGGTGACGGGCTTGTCTTGTCCCCGATAAAATCTTCAAGCTCAGTGTCCTCATCGCCAATGGGCGTCTGCAGCGCAATCGGGTCTTGTATGGCCCTGAATACCTCTTCAACCTTTCTCACAGGGACAACAAGTTTCTTTGCAATTTCCTCATTTGTGGGCTCGCGTCCAAGCTGTTGCGTAAGCTCTCTCGAGGCCTTTGTTACACGGTTGTAAAATTCCATCATATGCACCGGAACGCGAATAGTCTTTGTCTGATCGATAAGCGCCCTGGTTATGGCCTGTCGTATCCACCATGTCGCATACGTACTGAATTTGAACCCTTTCTCATATTTGAATTTATCGACAGCCTTCATGAGGCCGATGTTCCCTTCCTGTATCAGGTCAAGCAACGGCAAGCCTCTGCCCACATAATTTTTGGCTATGTTGACAACCAGCCTGAGGTTTCTCGTGATGAGTTCATTCTTTGCCTCTGTGACAAGGTGTCTTGCCTTGGATATCTTAAGCCAGAGATCTTTCAGGATTTCGATTTTTATGCCGATCTCCGATTCTATTTTCTTGTAATCCGCCTGGGCCTCTTTAAGCAGCACATCATAGCGTTTTGTGTTCAGGCCTCTTTTTTTCTTCTCATTCACGAATGCCCTGAAATCTTTCAGGGTGCCGTACCTTTTTACCTTGCTATCGGTTCTGCCGGCCATTTCTATTAATTCTTCGAGCCTCGACAGAGTCTTTATAAGCGCCTCGTCGGCTCTTTCTTCTTCTGTGGTAACGCCTTCTTCGTCTTCGATATCGATCGTATTTTTTATTTTGTCAAAAATTGGGAGTGTGGATATAATTTTGGTTATGATATCCCTGCCCTGTTCGAGCTTCTTTGCAAGATCGGTTTCCTCATCCTTTGTGAGTATGGAGATATCCCCCATTGAGTTAAAATAAGCCTGAACAAGGTCTTCAGCCCTCTCATATTCTTCAACTTCCTCTTCTACTTCCTCTTCCCCCAGAATCGACTCTTCGTAATCAACGACCTTTACCCCCATGTCGCTGAGTACATCCATGAGATCCTCAAGTTCGTCGGGGGAGAAAAATTCGGACGGAAGCGCTTCATTTATCTCGTCATACGTGAGGACGCCACGCCGTTTGCCGAGGTTTATTATCTCTTCGAATATGTCTCTTTCTTTCATCCTGTCAGGCCCCTTTTTACACAAAAAATTAAAGAAAGGGCATTATATTTTTTTCGCCCTTTCTTTAAATTATACGTCGAAATTTATCACTTATGGAAGATATATTAGGATCCCCGCACAAAAGAACAAAGTATTTATGCACAGATTCTAATTTGACAACGCAGAAGGAAGAGAGAGAAAGTGGTCAAGGCACACGGTCTATTAGTACTGGTAAGCTGAATACATTACTGTACTTACACCTCCAGCCTATCGACGTGGTGGTCTACCACGGACCTT
>JADFXU010000047.1 GCA_015233365.1 Nitrospirota bacterium
TGGTGGGTTTTTTTGCGATTTGGGTGATCAGCATGTTTGTAAAGAATATCGGTAAGCTCAGGGGCGAAGAGGATGAATATGTCAAGGCCACCCTGGTCAAAGAGGAGGTGTAACATGCTTATTAAGAATAGAAAACGGTTTTGGACAGGACTTCTTTTTGGATTATCTTTTTTGGTTGTTCTTATGCTTATTTTCTCACCTGTATTTAACGGCAAAAACGGGCTCCAGTTCGCGGATGCGAGCTTTAACATGCTGGCGAAAGGGTCTTCATATTTTATACCGAAGGTAGCGAAAGAGGTGGAGCCTTTTACCGGGAAGCTGTTTTCCGCCACGGTAAAACTTGAAAAGGCTGATGATGCGGCCAGGACGGCCAAGCTTTTCACTCAGGCAGGGGCAACGGTTGAGATAAAGCAATCGACGCTGAAGTTGGGGGGAGACCTTGGTGTTGTGCTTAAAAGCGCGCTTAAGGATTCGGATGCAATGTACAAGAACAACGGCAAGGCTGTTTCGGAGCGCTACGGGTATGATGAAATGAAAGTTATGAAGGACTGGTGGCTGGCGCTGTCGGCCATTGAGAAGGGGATGAAGAAAGAGAAGAATATTGAGGGGGCAAAGGCGGTTTCAGAGGTCAACAAAAAAGCAATTGAGCCTGCCTATAACTTTTATAAAATCGATGCTCAAAAAGTGAGCGAGCATGCCGTGCTGCTTACAGGGCTGCTTCTGTTTTATGTGCTTTACACTATGTGGTGGGGCTATGGTATTTTTTATACATTCGAGGGAGTGGGCCTCAACATGAAAAAATCCAAGATCAAGAAGGAAGTATAACGCGTGAAGCGTCGAGTGTCGAGCGTCGAGCGTCAAAGTAATCCTTTTCTTTTACGTTAGACACTGCACGCTCGACGCTCGCCGGTCTTTTCGTTTACAATTACCGGATATGACGATTAGAAATAAACTGTATGTTGGTTTCGGCCTTTTTATTTGCCTGGCGACCGCATTCAGTATTTTTGCCTATAAAGAACTTTTCTCTATTACCCTGAAACTGCACCTCGTCGAAACAGTGGACAACATTAACAATACCATTCTTGAGGTGCGCAGGTACGAGAAGAACTTTCTGCTTTACAAAGATGAGACCAGCATCAATGAACTGAAGGGATATCTCGTCACGCTGAAACAGAACTCAGGGGCGTCTCAGGAAGAAATCATTAATGAAATCGGCAGGGACCGTTATGACCTTATGTTCAATTCGATTAAGGAATATGAAGTCTTTTTGAATAAAGTGATAAGCAATTATAGGTCGCAGTCGGAACAATTGACGACATTCAGGGATGAGGGGAGGGCTGTCGAGCGGCGGCTGACAGGCGGAATGCTCGATAAGTTTCTGGTAATAAGAAGATATGAGAAGAATCTGTTGCTGTATAAAGATAAGAACACTTTTCAGATCTTCGAAAAGGCCTTTCTCAATGCCGGTTTGAACGGAATTGCCGTGAAATATCATGAGCACGCGGTCAGGCTTTACGAACTGTTCAGGGATGAAGCGTTTTGTATTGATAAACTGAGACTGAAAGCGAGAGAGGTGCAGTCACTGACCGAAACTCTCTCCAGGAATACTAGAGAGCATATTGACCGGACGGTCAAGATGACAATGCGGCTGCTCCTGGCCGCCCTGCTCACTGTGGTCATACTGGGCAGCCTTGTCAACAGGGAGCTTGTCATGAGCATTTCAGGACCGATACGCAAGCTGCAGGAGATGACTAAAAATGTTGCGATGGGAGACTTTTCAAAATGTATAGAAGTAAAAGGCAACGATGAGCTTGCGTCGCTCGAATGTTCATTCAACGATATGGAAAGCAAACTGAAAGAAAGTATGAATTCCCTGGAGCTGACGATCAAGAGACTGCATGAGAAGCAGGCACAACTTGTCGAGGCCGAGAAGAGGGCTTCGATAGGGATACTCGCAGCCGGGATCGCCCATGAAATTAATAACCCGCTTACGTCCGTGCTCACATTCTCGAATCTTATGCTGGAGCAGATGCCTGAGGACGACCCCCGCCGCGGGCGCTTGCAGATGATGGCAAAGGAGACGGCTCGGGCAAGTAATATAGTCCGGCAGCTTTTGAGCTTTGCCAAGGAAACGCCTGTTACACTTGTTAAAACCGATGTCAATCAGCCTGTAAGGGAAATAATCGATTCCCTTGTCGCGCGAGATGCCTTTAAGGACATTGAACTGACAACGGACCTTTCCGATGGTCTTCCGGAAATATCTGCGGATCCTGCGCGGCTCGGCCAGGTAGTGATGAATATGATGCTGAACGCGCTGCATGCTATTACACCCCCCGGGGGAATACACGTTCTTACAAGATTAAAGGACGGTTTTGTGGAGATTCTTTTTAGTGATACCGGCTGCGGCATTCCCAGGGAGAACACCGGCAAAATCTTCGATCCTTTCTTTACTACCAAAGATGCCATAAAAGGCACGGGCCTTGGCCTTGCCGTGAGTTATGGTATTATTAAGCAGCACAGCGGCGAAATTGACGTCGAGAGCGCTGTTGGAAAAGGATCGACATTTATCGTGAGGCTGCCTGTAAATGGATAAATTCAATGCACTTGTAGTTGATGACGAAGAGAGCGTCTGCGATGCTGTAAAGGCCATACTCGAAACCGAAGGCATCGAGGCCGCTTCGACCACGAGTAGCCTGAAGGCCTTCGATCTGATTAAACAGCAGAATTATGATCTTGTCATATCAGACCTGAAGATGCCTGAAATGAGCGGCTTTGAGCTTTATGAGGCGGTAAAAGAAGATACCGGGGACAGTGTTTTTATCATTATAACGGCATACGGGACAATACCCTCTGCCGTCGAAGCAGTTAAGAAAGGCATATATGATTTTATCCTGAAACCTTTCACTCCGGATGAAGTGCGCATTCCGGTACGAAGGGCACTCGAAAAAAAACGTCTTGTCCGTGAAAATCTCGCGCTAAGGAGCCAGATCGAGGCGCGTTACTCGTTTCAGACGATTATCGGCAACAGCGCCGAGATGCATGAAGTATACACAGTCATGCGGCACGCGGCTTCCAGCGAGAGCAATGTCCTTGTTACCGGGGAAAGCGGTACAGGGAAAGAGCTCGTTGCCAGGGCAATTCACAGTAACAGCGTAAGGGCCAGGAAGAAATTTATAACTGTGAACTGCGGCGCAATTCCCGACGGACTGATTGAATCGGAGCTGTTCGGCCACGTGAAAGGCGCATTTACCGGTGCGGCGGCTGACAAAAAAGGGCTTATTGAAGAGGCTGATAAGGGGACACTTTTTCTGGATGAAATTAGTGAACTGGCCCCAATGCTGCAGGTCAAGCTGCTCAAGGTGCTGCAGGGCGGTGATTTTAACAGGGTTGGCGATACTCAGCCGCGCATTGTAAACGTGAGGGTGATTGCGGCAACCAACGTTGACTTAAAGAAGGCCATCATTGAAAAGAAATTCAGGGAAGACCTCTTTTACAGGCTTAATGTCATGCCTATTGAATTGCCTCCGTTGAGGAACAGGAAGGAAGATATCCCGCTCCTTGTCAACCATTTCATCGAAAAACACAAGGACAAAGCTGCTGAGAAGAATATTTCCGGCATTTCAAAAGAAGCTATGCAACTGCTCCTGAATTACCATTTTCCAGGCAATATCAGGGAACTGGAAAATGCCGTTGAATTTGCAATGTCGTTCACTGCAGGACCCGTCATTCAGAAGGACGATCTTCCCAAATATATACTTACAGGCAAGAAACTCAGTGATGCAGCGGAGAAGATACCGCTGATGCCTCTTAAGGACGCAAAGGCCCAGTTTGAAAGGGGCATTATAATGGCCGCGCTGATCGAGTCGGGTGGAAATATCTCTGAAGCGGCAAGACTCCTCAATATCCACAGACAAAACCTGCAGCAGAAGATCAGGCTGTTGGGCATAGACCTCGAATCAGTTTCCCTGACGTGAGTTTTCTGTCCCGCTTTGATCTTTTTCTCCCAGATCAGCAGACATGTAAAACAGTCTTACATATTCACTAATATCGTTCTGTGCCTGTAACAGAAAACATTGTGCGGCATTCGCCCCGGTGTATGCAGTAAACAAACCTGGATAAACAATTCCGGCCCTTGCGGAGATATCCTTTACAAACCACTTGAAAAAAGCGGTGTCGACTTTCTCTTCATCATGACTTAATATTGATACAGTCAATTTGGCCCTTACTATATCACCGTCCTTCGATGCAGTATATGAATAAGGGCCGCGTTTATAGGTAATATTTTTTCCTGTGGCATCAATTGCGACAGGTCCGCAACGTATTTTCGTGAATGCATTTTTGAAGTTCTCTATAAGCCTGCTGCGCTTGCCTTCGTATTCAGCTATCTTTGCTTTTTGTTGTGCCCTGGCTATTTTTTTTATATCGGGCAATGCCGCATTTGCCGACACCTGCGGTGTTTCAGTCATGACCGGTGACTGTTCAGCCACGGCCTGTTTGTTAATTTGCATGGCAGTTAATTCCGTTTGTTTCACTGATGCCGGGTCTGCGCTGGGAGAATTAGATTTTTTCTTTGGCTTTTTCACCAACATTTCGCCAACCCCTCTGCTCACAACCTTTGCAAACATTATTTCTACGTCTTCAATCCCGGTCGCCGCTCCAACCAGCCCGCCCCACGAAAATGACTTGCCTGCATCACCTTCACATATGGTCTTTGCAGATTTCCCATCTTTGACCTCAACTTCAGCATTTATCTTCATTGCGCCTCTGCCTGCGAACATTGTACGCGCAGAGCGAACGCCTTCATCATATTTTGTAAAATTCAGAACGAGCAGCAAGCCGTCAGGATGGGCTGTATCAGTATAAATACTGTCGAACCGGTTTGGACAGCAACCACTATTTATCTCTGTCTTGATAAAATCCTTGATACGGTCCTGTGCCGTCTCCGTTAGGGGTACTCCATCAGAGGTTTTAGTCTGGATCGACAGAGACCTGTACTGCGCAAAATCGACCTGAGATTCAGGCTTGAGACTTAATGTGGTTGTGCCGCAGCCTGTCAACAAAACACCAATAAGACAAAATAGAACTAAAGAAGACACTTCAAAGAATCTGCTATTACTCATCGATTTCCTTTGAAACCCACGATTTGTTGATACCATCTCAGTTCTTTCAGCGCGCCGGCAACGCGCCCGCAATGCCGGATTTAACGTCGTTTATCCCCTCGGCAAGTCCGCTACTGAGGGCTTTTGCAAGGCTTGCGAAAGTCTTGTCGTCCAATTTTTTCTCTTTTGAAACGGCAAGATGAAATAATTCTTTGCTTTCAGGACAGAAGAGCACCGCATCAAATTCGATTTCACCAAAAGCGCCTTCCGTGGTTTCGAGCATTTCAAATTTTTTCAGGTGAATAACCAGTTGATAAAAGTCGCCCGACCCGGTATTGGAGAACCTGATTTCCCTGAAAAGCCCCGTAGCGCCGATAGTTTCCCTGAATGCTTCTTTTACAAGATCATAGGGCGCAGCGTCCCATTTTGAATATCTGGAGATTGAAAGCTGGTAAGGCGAGTTCCTGCTTACGATATAAGGCTGGGCAAGATACCGCGGCGAGTCGAGACGTATAGTCAGCGATGAAACAGCCTTTGTGTTTTTCGCGTCCTTTTCCTGCGGGAGGTAAAGGCTGTATATTTTTGTTTCAGGCATCGAACACGAAGCAAAAAAACATGCAAAAATAATTATCGCAAAACGCCTCAGCATCTTAATCCCCCCTTACCGATCTTCTTTATAAATAATGCTCCAGGGTTTATTATTGATCTCCTGAATAGCTTCATGGAGTTCTTCTGTTGTCCTGGTCAGTATAGTCATGAATGCATCGACATTCTGTGACTGAAGGGCTATTGCCTGATCTGCAGAGTGTGATGTTTTGTCGACAGACCGCGCCGTTTCCTCAAATGCCTTTATCATTTCTCCTGCTTTTTCCATATTCTCTCTGGCCTTTTTCACAAGAAGAGTGATTTCTCCTTTGTTGTCCCTAGTCAACCCCTCAACTTCAGTGAGCACAAGATCAAGCTTGCCCGTCGTGTTTTTCAGTGCAACTGCCACTTTATCAAGGCTGGATGAACTGGATGCTATGGCATGATCAGTGTCTTCAATTAATCTTTCAATGTTCTCAATATTCTTTTTGCTCAATATTTTCCTGGCATCGTTGATAAGCGCATTTGCCGACCCGGATATTTCATCGAGACGCGCCATGAGCACGGTAAAATCAACCTGATCACTTGCAGGGATTTCCGTTCCGGGCCTGATGAGTTCAGGGGTCGTCTTCTCAATAGAAAGGAGCAGGTAGATA
>JADFXU010000048.1 GCA_015233365.1 Nitrospirota bacterium
CAAGGGATTGAGAACAAAGGTAAATGCCTCGATCGGGTCATCCACAGATATAGCGGATGTCGGGATGGAAGTGGAAAAAGCGGAGATAGCTGAAAAATACGGCGCTGACACCCTGATGGACCTGAGTGTTGGCGGGGACATACCGGGAATCAGGAAGGCGGTGATGGATGCGATAAGCCTGCCGGTAGGCACGGTGCCGCTGTATGAGGCCTTTGCTATCGCTATTGAAAAGTATGGGGCCGCTGTCAATATGCCTGCAGAGCTCCTTTTTGAAATTACGGAAAAGCAGTGCGAGGAGGGAGTGGCCTTTATGGCGATCCACTGCGGCATAAACAGAAAGACGGTTGAGATGCTCAGGAAGCAGCATTACCGTTACGGAGGCCTTGTTTCAAAGGGAGGTTCTTATCTCGTCGCATGGATGGAGCACAATAATAAGGAAAACCCCCTGTATGAGCATTTCGACAGGGTGGTGGACATTCTTAAAAAGCATGACACGGTGCTGAGCCTCGGCAACGGGTTTCGCGCAGGCGCCATACACGATTCAACCGACAGGGTGCAGATTCAGGAACTGCTCATAAACTGTGAACTTGCGGAGCTGGGCAGGGAGCAGGGATGCCAAACAATGGTCGAAGGTCCCGGCCATGTGCCGATCAATGAGATAGAGGCGAACATTATTATGGAAAAAAAGATGAGCGGCGAATCCCCTTTTTATATGCTGGGTCCGATTACAACGGATATAGCGCCGGGCTACGACCACATCACTGCCGCAATAGGCGCTTCGCTTTCATCGGCATACGGCGCCGATTTCATCTGCTATGTTACCCCTTCCGAGCACCTGGGGCTTCCTTTTCCGGAAGATGTGCGTGAGGGGGTCATCGCATCCCGTATCGCTGCTCATGTCGGCGATATGATAAAGCACAAGAACATGGATGCCGACAAGGCAATGGCCAAGGCGCGGAGGGACATGCAATGGCAGAAACAGTTCTCTTTGTGCATCGATGCCGAGAGGGCGAAAGAAATAAAAAACAGGCGGGGGAACGGCAACGAGCACTCCTGTACCATGTGCGGAAAGTTTTGCGCGAATGATATACTTAAAGATATGTTTACCGGCAACATGAAGGGGTCCGATAAACATTAAATGGCGACCGGCGAAAAAAAGACCGTTTTTATCCTCGGAGGGGCCAAGAGCGGCAAGAGCGAATTCGCTTTGAAAACCGCATCCTGCGTTCCTGGAAGGAAGGCGTTTATTGCCACGGCACAGGCCCTTGATGACGAGATGGAGCTGAGGGTCGCACGACATAAGGCCGCTCGTTCCAAAGAATGGCAGGCATTTGAGGAGCCGGTAGACATCGGGGCCCTGATTACGGAAATCCACGGCAATTATGATGTCCTCGTCATTGACTGCCTTACGCTTTGGGTAACTAATCTGATGCTCGGAAAGTGCGATATTGAAAATAAATCGCGGTCATTCATCGATGCCCTTTCCGGCTGTCTTTCGTCGGTGTTTGTTGTTTCCAACGAGGTTGGCCTTGGAATTGTTCCCGATAACAGGCTGGCACGGGAATTCAGGGACATTGCAGGCACGTTGAACCGGAAAGTTGCCGAAGTGGCGGATGAAGTGTATTTTGTAGCGGCGGGGTTACCGCTGCGGATGAAATAGCATGACAGCGGGTAAAAGGTGAAGGGTGCCATCAGGTCGTATTTAGGAGGAAGCATATGGATGTGCTGAACAGCACGGTCAATAAGATCGGAGAGATTAACGAGGAATTGTATGCGATTGCACAGAAGCGTCTCGACAATCTCACGAAGCCGCCGGGCAGCCTCGGCAGGCTGGAAGAATTTGCTCGCAGGCTTGTCGCCATTACCGAAAATAAAACCCCTATCCTGGACAAAAAAGTGGTCTTCACTTTTGCCGGAGACCATGGAGTTACTGAAGAAGGGGTGTCTGCCTATCCTAAAGAGGTGACCGCGCAAATGGTCCTGAATTTTATCAGGGGCGGGGCAGGCATAAATGTTCTTGCACGTCACGCAGGGGCTGAAGTGGTTGTGGTGGACATCGGAGTTGATTATGATTTCAAAGAACTTGACGGACTTATGAAAATGAAAGTGGTGAGAGGCACAAGAAATTTTGCCAGAGGGCCTGCCATGACAAAAGAAGAGGCCGTCAAATGCATCGAAACCGGCATTACGCTGGCAGAGGGATATGCAATCAAAGGATATAAAATATTCGGCACAGGGGACATGGGCATCGGCAATACCTCTCCCTCAAGCGCCATTGCAGCCGTGCTTACAGGTAAAAAGGTTGCAGCAGTCACCGGCAAAGGCACTGGTATCAGTGATGATTCGCTCAGGAAGAAGATCAGTACAATCGAAAAGGGCATCAGGATAAATGCGCCGGATCCGAAAGACGCGATAGACGTGCTTTCAAAAGTCGGCGGAGCTGAGATCGGCGGCATTGCCGGGTTGATACTCGGGGCAGCGGCCAACAGGGTCCCTGTAATAATTGACGGACTGATCTCGACGGCAGGCGCCATGATTGCTTTTACGATTGAGCCAAAGGTGAGCGGCTACCTGTTTGCCGCCCATAATTCTGTGGAAGTGGGCCACAAGGCAATGCTCGATGCCATGGGACTCAAGCCCATTGTCGACCTGAATCTCAGGCTTGGCGAAGGCACGGGGGCAGCGGTCGCCATGCTTATCATAGAGGCCGGGCTCAAGATTTACAGGGAAATGGCTACCTTCGGCGATGCCGGCGTGTCTGACGAGATAATCAATTAATGAAACAGATGCTGCTCGCGATCCAGTTTCTCACAATTATACCGGTAAGGGTGAAGGGTGTGTGTTCCGATGATGAGTTGGCGCATTCCACGTCTTTTTTCCCTCTTGCGGGCGCGCTGCAGGGCATTTTGATGGCCCTGGCAGCTTTTGCGGGAATTAAAATATTTCCTGTTGAGATAACGAGCTGTTTTGTGATCGTAGTTCTTTTGCTGTCCAACGGCGGTTTTGATCTGGACGGCCTGATCGATACCTTTGATGCGCTGGCTGTCAAGTCGACGGGAGATAAGGAGCGTGACCGGGAAAAGCGGCTTTTGGTGATGAAGGACAGCTCAATAGGGGCAGTCGGGGCGATTGCGTTAGTCATGACAGTCCTTTTGAAATTCGTACTGCTTAATCAGCTGTTCCGCACCTTTACGGTCCAGGCAGCGCTTTTGTTTCTTTTCGTCATGCCTGTTTTCTCCAAGTGGGTGACTGTAATTGCCATGTTTCACGGTCATCCAGCGCGAAAAGACGGCCTCGGAAGCATCTTTATCGGCAGAGTGGGTTATAAACAGGTGATTTTTTCTTCACTGTTTGTACTTGCGCTTTATATGAGCGCTGCCGGACTATATCTCTATCCGGCTTACGATACTTGGGCAATAGCGCTGTTTGCCGTGCTCTTCCTCGTTCTCTACATGCTTGCTCTTATGACGGCGCGGTTTGCCATGAAGAAGTTCGGAGGCCTTACCGGGGACCATCTCGGGGCGCTCAGCGAAATTGCGGAAATACTTTTATTGGCGGTGGTACCGGTATGGTTACAATACTCTACCTGATCAGGCACGGGGAAACTGCGGGAGGCGGGACAAAACGCTATAAAGGGAGTCTCGACGAACCACTGTCCGGGCGCGGGGTCGCTCAGATAAGGGAGGCGTCGGCCTTTATAGCCAAAAAAGCGGAACTGTCCGCGGTTTACTGCTCCGGCCTGAGCAGGGCGCTAAAGAGCGCAGAAATCATTGCTGAGCCATATGGCCTGAAGCCGGTTATTATCGACGATCTCCGCGAGAGGAGTTTCGGCTTATGGGAGGGTATGACGTTTGACGAAATAAAGGAGTTGTACCCTGCTGAATTCGAAGCGTGGGCGTCCAATCCGTTAACTCATAGTCCTGTCAATGGCGAAAACACATTGGAGGTATATGACAGGACAATCAGGGCACTTGATCTCATAATCAATAAACATAACGCTTCAGGCGGTCACTCCGGGACGGACAGCATTGCAATTGTCGCCCACGGAGGAGTAAACAGAATTATCCTTTGCCATCTTATGGGCGTCCCTCTCGAGAATTTTTTCAGGATCGAACAGGACTATGCTGCTGTCAATATTATTGAATTCTGGGAACGTTATCCCGTAATCAAACTGCTTAACGGAGGGCCGGTTGGCTAGGGCTTTGATGGTGCAGGGAACAGGCTCAGGCGCAGGCAAAAGCCTCATTGCCGCTGCCCTGTGCAGGATTTTCAGGGACAAGGGAGTCGATGTCGCCCCTTTCAAGGCGCAGAATATGGCGCTCAATTCCGCGATAACGCGGGACGGCGGTGAGATGGGAAGGGCCCAGGTATTGCAGGCGGAAGCAGCAAGGGTGGAACCGACAGTCGATATGAATCCAATATTGCTGAAGGCGTCCGGAGAGACGGGGTCTCAGGTCATCATTCATGGTAAAGTCCATGCCTGCATGAAGGCGCAGGAATATTATGCCTTCAGGAAAACAGCATGGGAGGCGGTCAAAGAATCTTTCGACCGCCTGGCGCGGCTCCATGAACTGATTGTTCTTGAGGGCGCCGGGAGCCCCGCGGAAATAAACCTTATGGACGTCGATATCGTCAATATGGCTGCTGCAAAATATGCGAAGGCCCCCGTACTCCTCGTAGGCGATATAGACAAGGGAGGGGTTTTCGCTTCACTGTACGGCACGGTCAAGCTTCTCGGCAGGCAAAGCAGTTTTATCAAAGGATTTATTATAAATAAATTTCGTGGAGACCCGGCAATACTCGGGCCGGGGCTCGACCAGATACATGAAAAAACAGGGAAACCTGTCATCGGAGTTCTGCCGTATATTTATGACATCGGTCTGCCGGAAGAGGATGGTCTGGGACTCCGGAAAGGTTCAAATTTCAAATACCGAATTTCAAATTCCGATAAGATTAAAGTTGTAGTGGTAAGACTCAAATATATGTCTAATTTTACCGATTTCGATCCGCTCCCCCAGGAACCCGATGTGGAACTTATCTACTCCGCAAATACGGCTGACATAGAAAACGCGGACATCGTTATTATTCCCGGTTCTAAGAACACTGTGCAAGATCTCCTGCTGCTGAGGGAATACGGTCTTGATGCCGGTATAAAACGCGCCCATGCAAAGGGCATCCAGATTATAGGCATGTGCGGCGGCTACCAGATGTTAGGCAAGAAGATTTTCGACCCGCGTGGTGTTGAAAGCAGCAATAAAGAAGTTGACGGACTGGGATTGCTTGACATTGAGACTGTTTTTGAAAGAAATAAAACAACGTGCCGGGTTGAAGCAGAGTGCCTGATTCCAGGCATATGCCCCACCGGTTCGCCGCCCCTCCAGGGATATGAGATACACATGGGAGAGAGCAGAGGGGATATCGGGGTGTTTAAACTTATTAGATATTCGTCAAACTCTGAACGCTGTGGTCTGAATCCCGAACCTGTTTTTGACGGGTCACAAAAGGAAAACTGTCTGGGGACGTATCTTCACGGGATTTTTGAAAACGATTTGTTCAGGAGAGGCATCCTGAACGTTATCCGGGTGCGGAAAGGGCTGCCGCCGCTGAACGATACCTGTTCTTATGGAGAAATAAAGGAAAACGCGCTTAACAGACTTGCGGACATCGTCAGAGAGCATCTTGATATGAAATTTATAGAAAGGCTGGCCGGCTTATGATAGGGCCCATGCAACTTCTCCTCGCCTTCTCCCTGGATGCACTGATCGGAGACCCCCCATGGCTTCCTCATCCTGTCAGGGCCATCGGCAAGGGCATCAGCCGGGCCGAACGTTTTTTGAGGACCCATGCTGTTTCTCCCTCAGGCGAAAAGGTGGCCGGAATACTTCTCGTGCTGATGATTACAGTGCCTGTATTCCTGACAACAGCGCTCATCCTTGTTTTTTTACGGCTGCTGGCCGGGAATGCGGGAAAAATAGCAGGGATGATCGTAATTGTCTATCTTACGGCAACGACATTGGCGATCCGCGAGCTTATCGTATCTTCGCAGGCAGTTATCCGGCCTGTAAGGGAAGGAGACATTGAAAAGGCGCGGCGCAATCTGAGCATGATAGTGGGACGGGATACGCAGACTCTTTCCGGTAAAGAGATTCTGAAAGCGACGATGGAGACCCTTGCCGAAAACCTCTCTGATGGTTTCATAGCCCCGCTCTTCTACCTCGTAATCGGAGGCCTGCCTCTTGCTGTTACCTACAAGGCGATCAATACGCTGGACTCTACGGTAGGATATAAAAAC
>JADFXU010000049.1 GCA_015233365.1 Nitrospirota bacterium
CTCGTGACAACCGGGATGGCATTTGTGGCAGGTGAAATTACAACAAACTGCTATGTTCACATCCCTGACATAGTTAGGGAAACAATCAGGGACATCGGCTATACAAGGGCGAAGTACGGTTTTGACTACGAGACCTGCGCTGTTGTCACCGCTATCGATAAACAGTCTCTCGATATTGCCATGGGTGTTGATACCGGCGGTGCCGGCGATCAGGGATTGATGTTCGGGTACGCCTGTGACGAGACCCCTGAACTTATGCCCATGACTATAATGCTTGCGCACAAGCTGACAAGGAAGCTGGCAGAGGCAAGGAAAAAGGACATGCTCAGTTATCTGCGGCCTGACGGCAAGTCCCAGGTTTCTATCGAATACAAAGATGGAAGGCCATACAAGGTGCGCACTGTTGTTATATCTTCGCAGCACAGCCCCGATATAACCCTGAAAGAGATGAGGGAAGACATAATAGAGAAAATTATTAAGCCTGTTATTCCTCCCGAGCTGCTCGATGAAGAGAGCGTCGTTTATCATATCAACCCCACGGGCCGGTTTGTTATCGGCGGGCCGCAGGGCGATACAGGCCTGACCGGCAGGAAGATCATAGTCGACACCTATGGCGGAGTAGGGAGTCACGGCGGCGGATGCTTCTCAGGCAAAGATCCCTCAAAAGTCGACCGTTCCGCCTCATACATGGCGCGGTATATTGCCAAGAATATTGTTGCCGCAGGCATTGCTTCACGCTGCGAGATACAGATCGCTTATGCGATAGGAGTACCGCAGCCTGTATCGGTATTTGTAGATACCTTTGGCGACGGCAAGATCACTGATGATGAGATTTCGCGTCTTATTATCAAGAATTTTGATATGACACCGAAAGGCATCATTGATAAACTTGCCCTGAGAAGGCCAATTTACAAGAAAACCGCTGCCTACGGTCATTTCGGCAGAACTGAAAAGGAATTTACCTGGGAGCACACCGATATGGCGGAAGCTCTTAAGAAACAGGCTGGAATATAAAGGAGGATAAATGGCAAAGCATGATATAAAGGACATCGGGCTTGCAAAAAAGGGGAAGCTCAGGATAGAGTGGGCTGCCCAGGAGATGCCGGTGTTAAGGAGCATTACCGAGCGGTTCAGCAAGGAGAAGCCGCTCAAAGGGATGAAGGTAGTTGCCTGCCTGCATGTCACTACAGAGACGGCAAGCCTGATGGAGACGCTTAAGGCGGGCGGCGCTGATATAGCGCTCTGTGCTTCCAACCCGCTTAGTACGCAGGACGATGTGGCTGCGTCCCTTGTCAAGCATTCAGGGATCTCTGTTTTTTCGATAAAAGGGGAAGACACAAAGACTTATTACCAGCACATCAAGGATGCCCTGGCCCTTAAGCCGCAAATAACCATGGATGACGGCGCAGATGTGGTCTCAACGCTTCACAAAGATGCGACGCACCTGCTAAAGGGAGTTATCGGCGGCACCGAAGAAACGACCACCGGGGTTATCCGGTTGAAGGCAATGGCAAAGGACGGCGCTCTCCGGTATCCCATAGTGGCAGTCAATGATGCTTATACAAAACACCTGTTCGACAACAGGTACGGCACAGGGCAGAGCACTATGGATGGGATAATCAGATCGACAAACAGACTCATCGCGGGTTCTGTATTTGTAGTGGCCGGTTACGGCTGGTGCGGCAGAGGCCTTGCCATGAGGGCCAAGGGAATGGGCGCCAGGGTCATTGTTACCGAAGTTGACCCCCTGAAGGCGCTTGAGGCAACAATGGACGGCTTTGAATTGATGCCTATCAGGGAGGCATCAAGGATTGGCGATATTTTCTGCACTGCGACCGGGGACATCAAGGTAATTTCAAAGAACTGTTTCCCCTTGATGAAGGATGGCGCCATCGTTTGCAATACAGGCCATTTCAATGTGGAAATAGATATCGAAAGTCTCGCCGCGATGTCCAAAGCCAGAAGGATAATAAGGGACTACGTGGAAGAGTTCACGCTCAGGAGCGGCAGGAGGATATATCTACTCGGTGAAGGCAGACTTATCAATCTCGCTGCAGCAGAAGGGCACCCTTCAGCAGTAATGGACATGAGCTTTGCAAACCAGGCATTGTGCGCAGAATTCATGGTAAAAAATGCAAAGAAGCTCGAAAAAAAGGTATACAGTGTGCCTGAAAAGATAGACAATGAAATAGCACGCCTCAAATTAAAGGCAATGGCTCTGACAATAGATACCCTTACCCCCGAGCAGAAGAAGTACCTGCAAAGCTGGGAAATGGGAACGTAAACGTGCTTAAACAGAGGGGGACATCGGTCCCCCTCTGAAGAACTTCCCCTGTAATGTCCAAAATAAACCTCAAAGCCCTCTCAAAACAGGAACTGGCATCCTTCGTGAAAGAATCAGGGCTGCCTGCATTTCGCGCAAAGCAGCTTCTGCACTGGATGTATGAAAGGCGTGTTGAAGCGATTCAGGAGATTACCGAGTTCTCGAAAGACTTGCGTGAAAGGCTTGCGGAGAAGGCGTATATAAGCAATCTCGAGATGCTTGACCGGAAGTCGGCTGGTGATGGTACTGAGAAGTTCCTCTTCGGCCTTGAGGACGGCGAAAGTATTGAAAGCGTGCTTATTCCGGATGAGGACAGGCTGACGATCTGCATCTCCTCTCAGGCAGGGTGTGCTATGTGCTGCAGGTTTTGCCTTACCGGCACAATGGCACTCAAACGGAACCTCCTGCCCCATGAGATCGTCGACCAGATTATTTCCGTGAGCCGGATGATCGGGCCGCGAAAGATTACCAATATTGTTTTTATGGGAATGGGAGAGCCCCTGGCAAATTTTGATAATGTTACAGAGGCCCTATGGAGGATTACCGGCGACATGAAAATATCTCCCAAAAGGATCACTCTGTCCACCTCAGGGATCGCTCCCAAATTTTCTGAACTTGCAAATAAAGCCCCCAAGGTGAAACTCGCCGTCTCGCTGAATGCAACTACGGATGAAATTCGGGATTATCTTATGCCTGTTAACAGGACTTATCCTCTCAAGAGGCTGTTGGAGGCATGCCGTGAATATCCTCTTCCACGGGGAAGGAGGATCACCTTCGAGTATGTGCTTTTGAAGGGCGTCAACGACACTCCCCAGGATGCTAAAAGGCTGATACGTCTTTTAAAAGGCATACAGTCAAAGGTTAATCTCATCCCGTTCAACCCTTATCCCGGCTCGGAATTCGAACGGCCTGATGAAAAGAGTGTGCTGGAATTTCAGAATATTCTGTTGAATGCACATATTACTGCCATCATCAGAAAGAGCAAAGGGCAGGATATTTCGGCGGCCTGCGGACAGTTGAGAGCGCGTTATAGGGATGAGCGTACGGCGTTATAATTAAAGGGCGGGGAAGAGGCAACGAAGCGGATTTCTCCGGGGTGACTAGTCCTGAAAGCCAACACCTCGAAAATCTCAGCAAAAATGTTTAGTTCCGGAAGTAACTATCAAAATCAGATTATCGGCTTCAATTTATAACAGATACTTAAATATCCCTCATCACTTTATCCGCTGCAACTCCGTAACAGCACTCCCATACTCGCTAAAGGTCTTAGGGCACTCGTTCTGTGCCTTAGTAAAAAGCATACGGGCCTGTTGTGTTTCGTTGTGCAGCAAGTGCCACTCTCCCAAGAAGAAATTGGCCTCGCAGAGTTGTTCTTTGTATTTCTTCTGTTCGGGGTTGACAGACTGAGAGATGACTGTAGTGGAGTCAGACTTGCCCAGATATAGCGCCGCCACAGGGGCGGGCCATTTCTTCCCATCCATGTCCTTGGTGTTCAATGTCAGCTCTGTCTCGCCATCGCTGTTGTTGCGCGCTCGGGCAAGATACAACCAGATAGCGGTGTATATACTGGGTTTAAGTTGCTGAGACTGCGCAAGATCTAAAGCCGCAGAAGAGAACTCACCTTTGTTAAATCGGGCAATGCCACGGTTGTTGTAAGCAAGCGCGTACTCCGGATTGAGGAGGATCGCTTCGCTGTAGTCCGCTATAGCCTTGTCGTAGTCTCCTTTGTCCCGCCATGCAATGCCACGGTTGTTGTAAGCAAGGACGTACTGCGGATTGAGGAGGATCGCTTCGCTGTAGTCCGCTATAGCCTTGTCGTAGTCTCCTTTGTCCCGCCACGCAATGCCACGGTTGTTGTAAGCAAGGGCGTACTGCGGATTGCGGCGGATTGCTTCGCTGTAGTCCGCTATAGCCTTGTCGTAGTCTCCTTTGTCCCGCCACTCAATGCCGCGATTGTAGTAAGATATCGCGAGTTCTTCTGGAGAAAGCTGTCCTGATGTGATCGCGCGTGTGCAGGCCACGATTCTTTCGTCAACAGTACCTTCGGTGCCGGCGCAAGTCGCCGCGTCCGATGTCCATGAAGCCGCCGCGGCGGCAGCATTCGCAAGCAACAAGACCCCAAACACCGGAAGCAAGAATCTCATTGTCAATTTCATAGTACTTCTCCTTTGTTGCCCTTTGTAATAAGGGTAATAGGCCGCGCTACTTCCGGAGTTTCAGGTGATCTCACCGTCTGATCAATAACCGCGATCGGGCCGATGCCGATTGCACCTTTATTTGCAGAAACAGTATTTTTTACATCTTCCGGGCTATTTCTTCTTCAACGTCTCCTCTATCATGAGGATGTATTTTGTATAATCGAACCCTAATTTCATCAGCTCCAGCTCGTCGTTCCCGATTTTTTCGAGTCTCTGGTCATCGATATCGAACGCCTCCAGGAATTTGCTCTCGAAGACGAACCTTCTGAACCTGTCCATATCGTAACACGCCATATAAAAAGCCTTCTGCTTCTTGTCATCAAGAACATGTCTCGGATGGTTTCTCTTGAAGAGAATCTCTTTCCATCCCCGGTTTAAATCATCATAGATATCGACGCCCTGATCGTCCCTCCAACTCCTAACAGTCCATTCCTTGTCCTCTTTAAAACCCAGACAGTGTTCTTCTTTTACAAAGAAATAAAACTCTTCGGTGATGGCCTCATCGGCCTTATCGTCCATTTTTTTCAGTGATGCCTGTCCCACGGGGTAGTACCTGCAGTTTGCGGGCCTGTCAGCATAAATATTGCATCCTTCACGGGTCACGAACGGGCAGTTCCGGTCAGCGTCCCCATTCATTTTAAGGAATATGAAAGGGTGCAACGTCTTTTCATCTATTTCTGTGTATGTGTACTTGTCCAGGAAATCACCTGAAGACATGCCCATTCTTTTTTTCATTCTTACAATATCGTAAGGTGTGAGCATGATGTCTATGTTGCTGCAGCATTTTGTAAAACATTTTACACCTTTATGGCATCTGAACCTGAACCGGCTCCACTGATTTCATGCTTAACATGATTGCCTCCCTTGAGGCTCGTGAATAAATAACTTGCACATTGATGCATACCAGCTTCAGGTCATCTTTGACCGATCCTCAATCACAAAATCCTCGACGCAGCTATGCTGCGACTGCGGTTTTGTTCACTCGGAGCAGCCAAACCTGACCCAAATCTGAGCGCCTGAATGCACAAGTTATTTATTCACGAGCCTAAACAATTTTCTTATTATAACACGAAGAGCCTGCTGTAGCCTTGACAAAAGAAGGTTAAATAAGCTAATTTATTAACTCGCTCTTTGATAACTGCTAAATACATGCGTGATGAACTACAAAATGCTTCAGTAACAAAGCTTCGATTTTTTGAAATTCAGGAAAACTTTTGAGAGTTTGATCCTGGCTCAGAACGAACGCTGGCGGCGTGCTTAACACATGCAAGTCGAACGGGGTAAATAGTGTAGCAATACACTATTTACTTAGTGGCGGACGGGTGAGTAACACGTAGGCAACCTACCCTCGAGCGGGGGACAACTCAGGGAAACTTGGGCTAATACCGCATAAGACCACGGACTGGGATGTCAGTGGG